>NZ_OU957226.1:2047500-2647500 GCF_918731615.1 Flavobacterium sp. CECT 9288
CTTCTTTCCCTAGCGTGTATTACTACTAACACTAAGGCTCTAGAAAGGAGGTGTTCCAGCCGCACCTTCCGGTACGGCTACCTTGTTACGACTTAGCCCTAGTTACCAGTTTTACCCTAGGCAGCTCCTTGCGGTCACCGACTTCAGGCACCCCCAGCTTCCATGGCTTGACGGGCGGTGTGTACAAGGCCCGGGAACGTATTCACCGGATCATGGCTGATATCCGATTACTAGCGATTCCAGCTTCACGGAGTCGAGTTGCAGACTCCGATCCGAACTGTGACCGGTTTTATAGATTCGCTCCTGGTCGCCCAGTGGCTGCTCTCTGTACCGGCCATTGTAGCACGTGTGTAGCCCAAGGCGTAAGGGCCGTGATGATTTGACGTCATCCCCACCTTCCTCACAGTTTGCACTGGCAGTCTTGTTAGAGTTCCCGACTTGACTCGCTGGCAACTAACAACAGGGGTTGCGCTCGTTATAGGACTTAACCTGACACCTCACGGCACGAGCTGACGACAACCATGCAGCACCTTGTAAATTGTCTTGCGAAAAGTCTGTTTCCAAACCGGTCAATCTACATTTAAGCCTTGGTAAGGTTCCTCGCGTATCATCGAATTAAACCACATGCTCCACCGCTTGTGCGGGCCCCCGTCAATTCCTTTGAGTTTCATTCTTGCGAACGTACTCCCCAGGTGGGATACTTATCACTTTCGCTTAGCCACTGAAATTGCTCCCAACAGCTAGTATCCATCGTTTACGGCGTGGACTACCAGGGTATCTAATCCTGTTCGCTACCCACGCTTTCGTCCATCAGCGTCAATCCATTAGTAGTAACCTGCCTTCGCAATTGGTATTCCATGTAATCTCTAAGCATTTCACCGCTACACTACATATTCTAGTTACTTCCTAATAATTCAAGTTTAGCAGTATCAATGGCCGTTCCACCGTTGAGCGATGGGCTTTCACCACTGACTTACTAAACCGCCTACGGACCCTTTAAACCCAATGATTCCGGATAACGCTTGGATCCTCCGTATTACCGCGGCTGCTGGCACGGAGTTAGCCGATCCTTATTCTTACAGTACCGTCAAGCTCCCTCACGAGGGAGTGTTTCTTCCTGTACAAAAGCAGTTTACAATCCATAGGACCGTCATCCTGCACGCGGCATGGCTGGATCAGGCTTGCGCCCATTGTCCAATATTCCTCACTGCTGCCTCCCGTAGGAGTCTGGTCCGTGTCTCAGTACCAGTGTGGGGGATCTCCCTCTCAGGACCCCTACCCATCGTTGCCATGGTAAGCCGTTACCTTACCATCTAGCTAATGGGACGCATGCTCATCTTTCACCGTTGTGACTTTAATAGTGGTTTCATGCGAAACTGCTATACTATGAGGTATTAATCCAAATTTCTCTGGGCTATCCCTCTGTGAAAGGTAGATTGCATACGCGTTACGCACCCGTGCGCCGGTCTCTAGGTCCGAAAACCTATACCCCTCGACTTGCATGTGTTAAGCCTGCCGCTAGCGTTCATCCTGAGCCAGGATCAAACTCTTCATCGTATATTGTTTGTTCGCCGTGGCGAACTATTGTTATTCGACTCTGTTCTAGTGGTTTTTTCAAATCTTCCGATTCTATTACTCTTATTCTTTATGTTCTGTTCTTGCGAACAAAACGGCTGTCAATTCAATATGTCTAGGAACGTATTCTTACTATTTTTTCGCCTTTCGTTTGTTTCTCAAAGCGGGTGCAAAAGTAGTTATTCTTTTTTTAACTGGCAAGAAAAATGTGAAGTTTTTTTGAGATAATTTTTATCTCATTTCCTTCTACTTCTCTTATCAATCTCTCAAGGAACTTCCATTGTTTTGCGGGGTGCAAAGATAACTTTCGTTTTTAAATCTCACAAGCTTTTTTTAAAGTTTTTTTTAAAGAGTAAATCTCTATTTACTTTGTTTTTCTTGTCAATCATCTAAAGAACGTCTGCGCTATTGCGGGTGCAAAACTACAACCTTTATTCGCTTTTACAAGCTTTTTTTGAACCTTTTTTTATTCTTTTCTTAACTTTTAAACTAAAACCCTGATTAAACGACTCTTAAAACCTAAACTTTTTTTAAGTTATTTTGAATTTTGATAAATGTACAGTGAAATCATAACATTATTGAGCAGTTCATACCATTCTTTCTACAATTACTCCTGGTTTATCTAGTGTTGATATTAGTAAATCCTACTCTATTATATATAGGTAGTATCGTTTACTACTATAAAAAAAAGGTACTATTATATATAGGTACTATCGTTTACTGCTGTAACAATTATAAAATTATATACCATTATATATAGATACTATTACTACGGTAACAACATTAACATCATACACTAATATATGTAGCTACTACCTTTACTATGGTCACGATTATAACATCATACACCATTAGATATAAGTAGTTCTTATGCTTCTCTAACAAAAAAAACGCCTTCTTACTTGATTAACCGCGTTAGGGATAGCAGCGAAAAGCCCACAGTGACGACCTGCAAGGAAGGAACGAGGACTTGCTGCGTAAAGCCCGACCCTTTTGCAATTCCTGAAGCTACTGCGAAAGGGATTGCAAAAAGGGTAACGCCCTAATGAAATAACTACTTAGCAAAAAAACTACCCGTTTAAAGGGTTTGTATTAATTAATATCGTAATATTGCAATATAAATATATAGCCATGGGTATTACCAAGTCAGAACATTTTACAGACGAACAAAACGAATTAGCAACATTGGCGAAAGCCTTAGGGCATCCTGCGAGAATTGCTATTGTGCAACATCTCCTAAAAGTGAATAGCTGTATATGCGGTGACATTGTAAATGAACTCCCTCTGGCCCAACCTACCGTTTCGCAACATTTAAAAGAACTCAAAAATGCTGGTCTTATTAAAGGTAATATTGAAGGGAATGCGATTTGCTATTGTCTCAATGAAGAAGGGTTTAATCCAATAAAAAGTTTTTTTGATCAGATCAATACCTATTTAGAAAATAAGAAAAATCAATGTTGTTAATTTAATTATTAGAAAAATGAAATTATCAGAAGTAAAAAATGAGTTAAGCACGTTAGAAAATGTTGCTTTTGTATTACCAAACGGTACTTATGTTCCAGAACATTTTCATGTAACCGAAGTAGGTTTGATTACTAAGAAATTTATTGACTGCGGCGGGAAGCTTCGAAATGAAACCGTTGTTAATTTTCAATTATGGGACGCTAATGACTTTGAACACCGTTTAAAACCCAAAAAACTTTTGGATATCATCACCCTTTCAGAAAAGGTTCTCGGAATCCAGGATTTTGAAGTGGAAGTAGAATATCAAGCTGAAACTATAGGGAAATACGATATGGGTTTTAACGGAACTGCTTTTACATTAGTAAACAAATTAACGGCTTGTTTGGCTGAAGATCAATGTGGAATTCCTGAGTACAAACAAAAAGTAAAATTATCTGAGATTCAAAGTCAAACCACTAGCTGCTCTCCAGGAGGAGGTTGTTGCTAAATTTAAAAGTGTAAAATGGAACCCATTAAAACCATCCTATTTCCAGAACTAGAAAAAATAATACATACTTTTGATTTCGAAAACATTTTGACTGATCGAAAAAGTGTTTTGCAGCCACTTATTGATTATATTCAAACAAGAGTTAGTAATCACCAAGAAATTAGGCTGAACTTTATTTGTACTCATAATTCCAGAAGAAGCCATTTGTCACAGGTTTGGGCGCAAACTGCTGCAGCACATTTTAAGATACAAAATGTAGATTGCTATTCTGGTGGCACTGAAGCAACGGCTTTATTTCCGATGGTGACCAAGACATTAGAGAAATCTGGTTTTGAAGTTAAAAAAATTGCAGATGGAAACAACCCTATTTATGCTATAAAATATGGGGAAAATGAACATCCGATTATTGGTTTTTCTAAAACTTATGATGCCGACTTTAATCCAATAAGCGAATTTGCAGCCATTATGACTTGTTCCCAAGCAGATGGCGACTGCCCTTTTATTGCTGGTGCTGAAAAACGAATTCCGATTACGTATGAAGATCCTAAAGCATTTGATCAAACACCACAACAAGAAGAAAAATATGAGGAACGTAGTTTACAAATTGCAACTGAATTATTTTATGTTTTTTCAAGAATAAAATCGTAGTGTAACCTCTAGGAAAAGATTAATGTAATCTACTATTGAGTACTCACAGAAAACTTAGAAGTTTTATTTTCGAAATAATTAAATTTGTCAAATTATCTAAAATAACAATCAAAAACAAAGGCTTGACTTCAATATAATTTGAAATCAAGCCTTTTTATATCATGTAGAAAAACGATAAGCATCCCATTTAAAAAAGATACTTTAAAATTTATGTTTGTTGAACTATAGATTTACGCTCATTAAATTTGGAGTAATTGCTTCTAAAACTTCAAAAGCAGTTTCGGCCATTTTATTTCCTTTTGTATCCAATAAAGGGTTGACCTCAACAAATTCAACGCAAACCACTTTCTTCGTTTGGATGATTTGATTTATGATTGCGATTATTTCGTACTGATCAAAACCTTTAGCAACTGGTGTACCAGTACCATAAGAAATCATATCACAATCCATAGAATCAACGTCAAAGGAAATATACAAAACCTCGCAATGAGCTACTTTTGCTAAAGCTTCAGTAACGCAAGTTTGCAAACCTCGATACCTGACTTCGTCAACTTTATAATTCTTGATTTTTAATTTCTCGATTTGCTTGTCCTCCTCTTCCTCAGTATCACGAACCCCAAAATAGATTAGATTTTCAGGTAAAACTTTTGGCCCTTGATGACCAATGTTTTTCATTTCCTCCCAGTCCTGATGTGTTTCGGGAGTTACTTCGTTATTTTGACAACTCAAATTATCATCTCCGAGTGCCGCTGACAAAGGCATTCCGTGAATATTTCCAGAAGGTGATGTATAAGGAGAATGCAAATCAGCATGCGCATCAATCCAAAAAACCCCTATATTTTGCTCTGGATAAGCCGCTTTTATTCCGCTTAATGTTCCCAAAGCTGACGAGTGATCTCCTGACAAAACAATTGGAAAGTAATTCTCAACAATACTTTGTTTTACTACATTGTTTACTCTAATACACTGTTCTAAAACATGTTCAATACGCTTGGCACTAGAGCTACGGTCTTTATCATATATAGTTTCATTGTGCGTTTTAACATCTTCAAACATAAAGCGGTTGAAATAATCACTGTTTTGATTTATAGCAGCAATTTCTATGGCATCAATACCCAAATCAGACCCGCGCGTTCCGGCACCTATATCAGATCTGTTCTTTATTAATTTTATTGTTTTCCCCATGGTTCTGTGTGTTATCTAAAATCATTTAATGCTCGTTCGATAATCGCTAAGCATTCGTGAATTTGTGTTTCTGTAATCACTAATGGTGGTGCAAAACGAATTTTATTTCCATGTGTTGGCTTAGCCAATAAACCGTATTCACTAAACTTCATGCAAATATTCCAAGCAAGATCAGACTCCTCGTCACAATTTACAACAATAGCATTCAATAGTCCTTTTCCTCTCACTAAGGTAATGATAGGATTTCGTGCAGCAATTTCATTTAATCCATTTCTTAAAACTTCACCAAGATAAGCCGCATTTTGCGCTAAATTTTCATCTTTTACCACTTCAAGTGCAGCAATGGCAACCGCTGCAGCAATAGGATTTCCTCCAAAAGTAGACCCGTGCTGTCCTGGTTGAATCACGTTCATGATAGCATCATTTGCCAAAACTGCCGAAACTGGATAAACCCCACCTGAAATTGCTTTTCCTAAAATCAATATATCTGGTTTTACTTCTGGTGTATTTTCACAACCTTTTTTACAATCGCAATTACCACAAGTAGCTAGCAATCTTCCTGTACGTGCAATTCCTGTTTGTACTTCATCAGCAATAAACAATACATTGTGTGCTGCACATAAAGCTTTGGCTTTTGCCAAATACCCTTCACTAGGAACATAAACACCAGCCTCACCTTGAATAGGCTCCACAAGAAATCCAGCAATTGTTGTTGTTGATTTCAAGACAGCTTCTAACGCATCAACATCATCGTAAGGAATTTTGATGAATCCAGCGGTAAAAGGTCCGAAGCTTTTGCGTGCATTTTCATCATTAGAAAACGATACAATTGTAGTGGTACGACCATGAAAATTATTTTCGCAAACAATAATTTGTGCTTGATTTTCTGGAATTCCTTTTACTTCATAAGCCCATTTTCTGCACAGTTTTACAGCTGTTTCAACCGCCTCGGCACCAGTATTCATTGGTAATACTTTATCAAAACCAAAATACTTTGTTACATATTCTTCAAAAGGACCTAATTGATCGTTATGAAAAGCACGTGAAGTCAACGTTAGCGTTTGTGCTTGTTTGACCATTGCTCCTACAATTTTTGGATGACAATGACCTTGATTCACCGCTGAATAAGCAGATAAAAAATCATAATATTGTTTACCATCAACATCCCAAACATGAACGCCTTCGCCTCTTTCTAAAACTACTGGTAAAGGATGGTAATTGTGTGCTCCATATTGATTTTCTTTAGCAATTAAAGCTTCCGATTTTGATGAAAGGTTTTGTTCTGTATGTGCCATGATGTTAAGGATTTACATTTTAAGAGTACAAAACTAGCATTATTTTTTAATTTACCAACGAAATTAAATTTTTTGACTTTAAAAAAGCTGCTAATTGTAAATATTTATTTAATTTAGACCAAAAATAAGTCATTTTGAAGTACTAGAAATCAATTTTAAGCTTTTTTTGAAGTCAATAAAAAGAAGTACTTTTATACCAATACAACTGCATCAATTATAATTTTTAACAACATGGATATATTAGACGAGTTTGATATCAATATTATTAAAGAACTAGAAAAAGACGGACGTATGGCTTATTCTGCCATTGCTACTACTTTGAAAATATCAAATACAATGGTACATCAGCGCATTAATAGGCTGATTGATCACGGAATCATAACGGGGATAAAACCTATCATTAATGAAAAGAAAATTGGGTATGATTGGGGTTCCTTTACTGGTATTACCTTAAATAAGGACCAAGATTCAGATCGCATAATTGAAGAACTCAAAAAAATTCCTGAAATTACAGAGTGCTACTTTATTACTGGCTCTTTTACATTATACATTAAAATTATTGCAAAAGATCATGAGCACATGCGACGCGTACTCTATGAAAAAATCGATACAATACCTGGAATTGCCAAGACAGATTCTATAATTGAATTGGGTTGCGCATTCAAACGTAATGTAAGTCTTTAAAAATAAAAAAAATGAAGTATTTCAATATTTACAGTACAGTTACGCTATGCTTTTTAAGTTCTAGTATGCTTTTTGCTCAAAAAATGACTACGTCCGAACTAGCACGACTCCAAAAGCAATCGCAACAAGTAACTATCATTAGAGACAATTGGGGAATTGCGCACGTATATGGCAAGACTGATGCCGATGCCGTTTTTGGAATGTTGTATGCCCAATGCGAAGATGATTTTAAACGTGTAGAGATGAATTACATCGAAAAATTAGGACAACTTTCCGAAGTAAAAGGACAAGAATTTCTCTACAATGATCTAGAAATCAAATTACTCATAGACATTGATGAAGCAAAAGCTGACTATAAAAAAGCGGCGCCTTGGCTACAAAAATTACTGAACAGTTATGCAGACGGGATCAACTACTACCTATACAAACATCCTGAAGTACAACCGGCTTTATTAAATCATTTTGAGCCATGGTTTCCTTTACTTTGGACTGATGGAAGTATTGGAGCAATTAGCACGGCAGGGCTTACTACAAGTGAACTTAAATCTTTTTACGGCTCTGCAGGTGACAAAATCGCGTATGTAGAACGTGAAATTAATGTGCAAACTGGATCAAACGGTTTTGCTATTGCACCATCAAAAACAGTAGCTGGAAATGCCATTTTATACATTAATCCGCATACTACCTTTTACTTTAGACCCGAAATACAAATCAGTAGTGACGAAGGTTTGCAGGCCTATGGTGCGGTTACGTGGGGACAATTTTTTATTTACCAAGGGTTTAATGAAAATTGCGGCTGGATGCACACATCGTCAAATGTGGATGTAGCCGATTTGTATGCTGAAAACATCGTAACTAAAAATAAAAAACTATTTTATGAATATAACACCCAACTCCTACCAGTTGTCGAAAAAAAAATAACCATCAAGTACCTTGAAAACGGCAAATTAATTCCTAAAACATTTACCTCCTATTTCACAAATCACGGCCCAATCATGGCTAAAAGAGACGGAAAATGGATCAGCTTGAAATCATTCAATCGCTCTGTAAAAAGTTTAGAACAAAGTTGGATTCGAACTAAATCCAAAAGTTTTGTTGACTATAAAAAGGCAATGGATATAAAAGCCAACACTTCGAACAATACGGTTTATGCCGACAAAGAAGGAAATATAGCCTACTGGCATGGTAATTTTGTCCCAATAAGAGATCCTAAATTGAATTGGTCAAAAGTAGTAGATGGAACAACAGCCGCAACGCAATGGAAAGGACTGCACGAAGTTTCAGAAATTGTACACTCTTACAATCCTGAAAACGGATGGTTGCAAAACTGCAACTCTACACCTTTTACCGTTGCTGGAACAAACAGTCCTAATCCCGAAAATTACCCACCTTACATGGCTCCTGATGGTGAAAATTTTAGAGGACTCAATGCCGTACGATTGTTAGACAAAGGGAATAAGTATACTTTAGACCGTGTAATTGCAGATGGTTATGACACTAAATTAACCGTATTCGAATTTTTGATTCCAGCATTGATTTCCAGTTTTGAAAAGAACATCAAAACCAATACACCACTTTATGATGAACTCATTGCACCCATAACTGTTTTGAAAAATTGGGATTATTATGCTCATGAAAATTCAGTAGCAACAACACTTGCCGTAGAATGGGCTTATCAATTAGAACCAATAATTCAAAAAGTATATACTAACGAAGGCGAATTAGATCAGGTGCAAAACACTATTCAATTTTTGAAAAACGCACAACTAAATGATTTGCTACCGCCATTACAAAAAGTTCTTAGTGAATTAAAAACTAAATTTGGTTCTTGGGAAATCCATTGGGGACAGATCAACCGTTTTCAAAGAACCTCTGGCGCTATAGCATTAGACTATGACGATGCGCAAGAAAGTTTGCCTATTGGTTTTGGACCTGCAGTTTGGGGGAGCTTACCAGCATTCAAAAGTAGTTATCAAAAAGATACCCAAAAACGTTATGGTAGTAACGGCAATAGTTTTGTATGTGCGGTCGAATTTGGCACAAAAATCAAAGCAAAATCATTACTTGCAGGAGGAAATAGCGGCAATCCTAACTCAAAACATTTCTTTGATCAAGCCAAAAGATATCAAGAGGGACAATTCAAAGAGGTTTTGTTTTACAAAGAAGACGTATTGAAACATGCTGAAAAAACGTATCATCCTGGGGAATAAGCCCTAGATTAACTACTATAAGATTTTAAAATACAGATATAAGATAATAGGATATTAGATAAAGCAGACTAGCATAATTAAATCAGAAATTTGCTAACCTTAATAAATACTACTATGAAAAACATCTTTTTAGCCCTTATTGGCGTACTAATATCTTCCACTGGCGCTCAGGCTCAATTAAAGCCCATAGCGTATGCTGATGGTGCTCAAAAACTAAATGGCCTTGCGGTTGCACCTCAAAAAGCAACAAAAACAAAACCAGGAGTTTTAATCCTACCTGCTTGGAAAGGTATTGATACCCATGCCAAACAATCTGCTGAAAAATTATCAAAAATGGGCTATTATTCCTTTGTTGCTGATATTTACGGCGAAGGCAATTATCCTAAAAATACCGAAGAAGCAGGAAAACAAGCTGGTTTTTACAAAAACAATGTAGGCGATTATCAAAGACGCATTCAGTTAGCACTAGACCAATTAGTAAAAGCAGGCGCAAATCCTGATAATATTGTTGTTATAGGGTACTGTTTTGGAGGTACAGGCGTTCTTGAAGCTGCCAGAGCTGGAATGAAATTTCAAGGTGCTGTTTCGTTTCACGGTGGCTTAGGTCGCGATGCTGCTAGGACCAGTACTCCTATCAAAACAAGAGTCCTAGTACTACACGGTGCTGATGACCCTTATGTACCAGTCTCTGAAGTAGCTGCTTTTCAACAAGAAATGAGAACCGCAAAAGCAGATTGGGAAATGATCTACTACGCTGATTCGGTGCACGCCTTTTCAGATCCTGAAGCTGGCAATGACAATTCAAAAGGAGCTGCATACAATGAAAAAGCAGATAAGCGCTCTTGGGAGCGGATGAACGTTTTCTTAAAAGACGTTTTGAAATAATCTAAAGAATAATCTGTTTAAAAAACAGTATAAATTCCGTTTTTTTTACATTTATATCAGATGTAAAATATAAAAGTTGAATTTATACTGTTTTTTTATGCCTTAAATATTCTTTCAAAAAGAATCTACCACTAGTATGGCTTGTTAGAAAAAAAAATAAAATCCATAAACTCTCTAGACTTAAATAATAATTTAATTGCTTCACTAATTTATCAAAAAAGTATTTGTTATTTTACAGTAACTTCGTGCACGTCATTTTTATAATGACTTTATTGCTATGTATACTTTATAATTAACATTAAAATGAAAAAAATTGCTATTCTTGGTATCATTACCACTTTTACACTTAGTTGCTCCAGTCAGCAAAACATCACCACGCCCGTGGAGCCCACCACTTATTTAAAAACCATAACCGAAAAAGAGCTAAAAACTCATTTGTACATTGTAGCTTCAGATGAAATGGAAGGTAGAGAAACTGGATCGGTAGGTCAAAAAAAAGCAGGTAATTACCTTATTGATCAGTACAAAAAAGATAAAATTGGTTATCCAAAAGGAGCAACAGATTTTTATCAAAAAGTTCCAGCTGCTTTCTTGAACGCGCAATACAATGAAAACCTACCAGACTCTGAAAACATTTGGGCCTACATTGAAGGTTCAGAGAAACCAAATGAAGTATTGGTCATATCTGCACATTACGACCACGTAGGTACAAAAAACGGAGAAATTTACAATGGTGCCGATGATGATGGTTCTGGAACTGTAGCATTACTTGAAATTGCTCAAGCCTTTCAAAAAGCAAAAAAAGACGGCCACGGTCCTAAACGCTCTATTATGTTCTTACATGTTACTGGCGAAGAACACGGATTACATGGATCCAGATACTACTCCGAAAATCCACTTTTCCCTATTGCAAATACTATTGCCAACATCAATATCGACATGATTGGCCGCAGAGATAAGGACCACGCAGACAGCAATAATTATGTGTATGTTATAGGAGCAAACCGACTTTCGACAGATTTAGACAACATTTGCGCTGCCGCAAATACTAAATACACAAACCTAAATTTAGATTATAAATACAACGACCCTAAAGATCCTAATCATTTTTACGAGCGTTCTGATCATTATAATTTTGCAAAATTTGGAATTCCTTCCGTTTTCTTATTTAATGGAGTACACGCAGATTACCACCAACCTACAGATAGTCCTGACAAAATTGAATATGATGCACTTACTAAAAGAGCTCAATATGCATTTGCAATAGCATGGGAACTTGCAAATAGAGAAAACAGACCCGTAGTAGATAAAAAATAATAATCTCTAGGGCACAACCTTGCTTTCACTAGCGTTACAGCAAGGTCGGGCTATACGTTACAATCTCCCGAAAAAAAATCGGGAGGATTTTCACTACTATCCCTTGTGCAAAAAAAATACGCCTCAAAGTACTTTGAGGCGTATTTTTTTTGTTTAAAACCCAAAAAACAATCTAGCAGTACAAACCGTACTTCCTAAGCATTTATAAAACAGCTTGCTTTTCTTCCAAAGCAAGCTTAACTATTCAGAACTACTAAATGCGGTTTAATTCCTGTTTTAAGCCATTAAAAAAACAAACGACGCAACACATCAAGACATCAAAAAAATAGGCTTTATAATCTTTCCAAAACGCACCAAAGCTTGTTGAATTATAGATACAAAAAAAGCCTCGAATTTCTTCGAGGCTTTTGCTTTTTTGGGTGGATGACCGGGTTCGAACCGGCGACCCTCGGTACCACAAACCGATGCTCTAACCAGCTGAGCTACAACCACCATTTGCTTAGCGGTGGCAAAGATACAACTAAAGTTTACTTTTGCAAACGTTTTTTAAAACTTTTTTAAAAAAATTTACATCCTTTTTAGATCAAATCACCTAAACTATTGACAGCCAAATATCTTTCTACCGTAAAACCTTCAGCATGATCTACACCCGTGAGCCTTCCCAAATCTCTAGAACGGTAATTTAAGCTTTCTAGGAAGTTTTTACTTGATATTGGCGACTCCGGTTCTGTTGAATTAGGATCGTAAAATTGAGAACTATATGCCAAAATAGATGCAACTTTTAAATCTGTAAAACCTGTAATATCCACCACAAAATCTGGAACGCTATTTTTCCATTGAATGTAATGATATACAAGTTTTGGGCGCCAAGCCGTTTGTACTTCTCCATCTAGAGCAGTTTCAATTTTAACTAACCCAGATAAAAAACAAGCATCAGACACCAGCTTACTTCCTTTAGCATGATCAATATGACGGTCGTCTACAGCATTACATAACACTATTTCAGGTTTGTATTTCCGAATCATCTTAATTACCTCTAGTTGGTGTGTTTCGTCATTTACAAAAAAACCATCACGCATCCCCAAGTTTTCTCGTACAGTTACGCCTAGTATTTTTGCAGCAGCAGCAGCTTCTTGATCTCTAATACTTGCAGAGCCACGCGTACCTAACTCTCCACGAGTTAAGTCAACAATACCTACTTTTTTACCCAGTGAAATCTCTTTTAAAATAGTTCCTGCACATCCTAACTCTACATCATCTGGATGTGCACCAAAGGCTAATATGTCTAGCTTCATACTTTTTTATTATTATTAATTGATATGATAATATTTACAACACTTTTTTCATGGTCATGGATTTATTAACACTTTCCTCCCACTCTTTTTCAGGAATACTGTCTTTTGTTACACCGCAACCCATATACAAATGTACTTGTTTTAAACTCTGTTTAATTACCATATCCTGTTCATTAGCTTTAATTTGCATGCATCTCAGATTTACATATAAATCAGCGTTTTGTTGACCGCTATCCACATCACAATTCAACTCACCTAAAAAACCCGTATAAAATTCCCTATCGTAATTTTCGTTTTCAATAATAAATTTTTTGGCACTTTCCTTTGGTAAGCCACATACAGCTGGTGTAGGATGCAAGACTTGAATTATCTTTTTAAATGATGTTTCAGGTGTAATTCTACCTGAGATATCTGTCCTAATATGCCATAAAGAACCCGCTTGATAACTGTAGGGTTTAGACACTGAAACTGATTCCAACTCGTTCTGCAATTTTGAAACAATAAAATCAGTGACAAATTGCTGCTCCTCAATTTCTTTGTTTTGCCAATAAACAGCTGGAGTACCAACATCTTTTTGAGTTCCTGCCAGCGAAATGGTTTTAAAAACATCCGCTTTTACATTTAGCAGTAATTCTGGTGTAGCACCCAGCCAAGTGCCTATTTTTGGGTGATAAAAACAATAGACAAAAGCGGTAGGATAGCTATACACCAAGGATTCATAAATCTCAAATACACTTTTATTTTCTAGAGCTACAATTTCATTTCGAGACAATACTACTTTTTCAAACTCCTTATTATTAATAGCTTGAACCCCTTTACTAACCAAGCTTACAAATACTTCCTTATCTTTACTTTCAAAAAAAGGAAGGCTTTTTTCTTCCTTTTGAATAAATGATTCTTGGTACTTCCATTGGAATTTTTCAGCTTTTTCTTCAGGGATATAGTACGTATGTACTCCATCAAACGGAGAAATAACGAATCCTTTTTCTTTAAAATCATTAATAGAAAATAAAGTATCCTCTAGTTGTAAATAACCCGTAATTTCTTTTTGATTGGGTTTTCGGTACAAAACAAAGGGCAGCTTGTCAAGCAAATGATCTTGTACTTTCTGAATCATTTCCTTCATTACTTATCGGTAGTTTTACGTTTAGGGAGCACCATATTAGTTAATTTACAAAGTGAAATAAGAGCGTTATTTTCATCCGTAATTTTAATTTCCCACAAGTGAATGCTCTTTCCGCGGTGAATGATTCGGGCTGTTGCGGTAACAATTCCCTCTTTTTTAGCTTTAAGATGATTGGCTGATATTTCAATTCCGCGTACTTCGCTAACATCCGAATTAACATAGATCATAGATGCAGCACTCCCAACGCTTTCTGCTAATGCAACAGATGCACCTCCATGCAACAATCCCATAGGCTGATGAACAGTAGCATTAACTGGCATGGTAGCTACTAAGAAATCTTCACCAGCATCCACATACTCAATCTGCAATGTTTGCATTAAAGTGTTTTTAGAAACATGATTGCAGTAGTTTAAAATTTTATCTTTATCGAATGTCATAATTGTTGGTTTAAAAATGTAAAAATAAATAAAGTAACAATAGCAATGCGCAAATACAATTGTTAATATGTTTTACAAAATAGATTTTTGTTATTTTTACAAAAAAATTACCATGCGTTTTAAAATACTTATCCTACTTGGTGTACTAACAATTGCTTTCAGTTCTTGCCGATCTGATTTTGAAACAGTAGCGAGTACTGGTGATTTAAAATTTTCAAAAGATACCGTTTATCTGGATACTGTTTTTTCAAATATCAGCTCAAGCACCTATATGCTAAAGGTATACAACCGAAGTAAAAATGATATTTCAATCCCTACTATAAAACTTGGTAAAGGTTTGAATTCTAAATACCGAATGACAGTTGACGGTTTGCAAGGAAACAATGGGAAAATTTTTAGTAATGTTCCCATACTTGCGCGCGACAGCTTATTTATTTTTATAGAAACTACCGCAGCGAGTACTGATGTGAGTTCGGATACGTTTTTATATACTGATCAAATTGAATTTGACAGTGGAAGCAATCAACAAAACGTAGAACTAGTTACACTTGTTCAAGATGCTATTTTTTTATATCCCGAACGCTTTGCTGATGGAACAACCGAAACACTTCCTGTGGGTGACCAAAAAATAAATGGTTTTTACCTCAACGAAAATGATCCTGTACATGGCAACGAATTGGTTTTCACCAAAACAAAACCCTACGTGATTTATGGTTACGCGGCAGTGCCTCCAGAAAAGACAGCCATTTTTGAAGCTGGCGCTCGTGTTTATTTTCATGCAAATTCGGGAATTGTGGTGGCCAATAAAGGATCTATTCAAGTTAAAGGAAAACAATCCTTAACTCCAAAAATGGAAAACGAGGTTGTTTTTGAAGGCGACCGATTAGAACCCGCTTTCGAAGATGTACCTGGACAATGGGGAACTGTGTGGCTTAGCAGTGGCAGTACCAACAACAGCTTTGAAAACTTAACCATAAAAAATGCCAGCATAGGCTTGTTGATTCAAAATAATGACGGATCCACAGTTCATATTAAGAATACCCAAATTTACAACAGCAGCAACTACGGAATATTGGCGCAGACCGCAAAAATTGAAGGTCAAAACATTGTAATAAATGCAGCAGGACAAACAACCCTTGCTTGTACTTATGGAGGTAGTTACATTTTTACACATTGTACTTTTAACAACAATTGGAATAGTTCACAGCAACAAGCTTTGATTGTAAGCAATTTTATTACAGGCGCTGTTCCAGAGGCAAAAGACCTTGTTAAAGCTCAATTTAATAATTGTATTATTTACGGATCGTATGCAACTGAAATGACATTGAGTAAAAAAACAACAGCTGCATTTGAATACCAATTTAACAACTGCTTGATTAAGTTTGATAACCGCTCTGCTAATGTAAGCACGAATCCTTTGTATCAATTTGAGACTGATCTTTTACATTACAAAGCCATACTACTCAATAAAGACCCTAAATTTTTGAGCGTATCAAAAAACAAATTGAATATTGATGATACTTCGGCGGCTTTCGCCAAAGGAAATACTTCTTATCTTATAAATCAAGATATTATTGGTAATACGCGAACACTTCCGCCAGATTTAGGAGCATTTCAAAACAAAGTTTTCCCGAAATAAACACCTAAAAAAAATATTTCCTATATACCCAATAAACTATTACTTTAATAAACATTTCATAACCCGATATTTAGAAAATAAATAGTAGTTTTGGCAAAATTTTCAAAATCAAAAACACATACCACACTTTTTAACACTATGAAACAAAATTACACTTTATTATTTATAATGCTATGCGCATTAGGATTTGCACAAGCACCTGCAGGATACTACAGCACTGCTACCGGATCAGGGTACACCCTCAAAACACAGTTACATAACATCATTAAAGGGCATACTACATTATCATATGGAGAATTATATGTAACTTATTCTACATCTGATATAGATAATTTTTTTGAAAAAGACGGAACAGTATTAGACATGTACTCAGAAAACCCTGCAGGAAATGACCCTTATACATATAGCATTGCATCAACACAAAGATGTGGAAATTACGCCAAAGAAGGAGATTGCTATAACAGAGAACATATTATACCACAATCGGTATTCAACGAACAGTCGCCTATGGTATCTGATGCACATTTTATTACTCCAACAGATGGAAAAGTAAATGGTATACGTTCCAATTACCCTCATGCTAATGTTACGGTTGCTTCAGAAACAACTTTGAACGGAAGTAAACTAGGCACAGGTTTAATTTCAGGATACAGCGGACTAGTATTTGAACCTATTGATGAATTCAAAGGAGATATTGCACGTATGTATTTCTATTTTGCTACACGTTATGAAAATACAGTTGCTGGTTATAACTTTCCAATGTTTAATAACTCAACTGGAAAAGTATTTACAGATGCTTTCTTAGCACAACTTATTTCTTGGCACAATCTAGATCCAGTAAGTCCTCGTGAAATAGAAAGAAACAATGCTATTTACGCACGTCAAAACAACCGTAATCCTTTTATAGATAATCCGAGTTATGTGGCTGCAGTTTGGACAACAGAGCCTGCAGATACACAGGCGCCAACAGCTGCAACCAATTTAACTGTAACCACTACCACTTCAAATACAATAACCTTAACTTGGTCTGCAGCCACAGACAATGTTGCTGTAACAGGATATGATATTTATTTGAATGGTTCATTAAAAACTAATACTACAGGATTAACAACTACAGTAACAGGCTTATTACCATCAACTGGTTATGTTTTTTATATCATAGCAAGAGATGATGCTAGAAACTCATCTGCGGCAAGTGGATCAGTAACAGGTACAACTACTGCTGCACCAACAGGCGGTGCAGGAGCAACAGAACTTTTCTTTTCTGAGTACGTTGAAGGAAGTAGTTTTAACAAAGCATTAGAAATTGCCAACTTTACAGGAGCTGCAGTTGATTTAACTGGATATTCTATTCGTAAACAATCAAACGGAGCTGGAGCATGGACAACAGGATTAAATTTAACAGGGACCTTAAACTCGGGTGCAGTATTTGTTTTAGTTGATCCACAAATGGGAACAACATGTTATCCAGTTGCTAACGCTAATTTATCATCAGCACAAGAACCCTTTAACGGTGATGATCCTATGGGATTATTCAAAAACGGAGTATTAATTGATATTATTGGAACTTTTAATGGTGGTACCGCAAAATTTGGTGAAAATGTTACCCTACGCAGAAAACCAAGCATCACTGCTCCTAATACCACTTTTGATAAAACCGCAGAGTGGGATTCTTTCGCAAGTAATACGTGTGACGGAATCGGTACTCACACAGTAACAACATTATCAAGCGAAGATTTTGAAAGTAACGGAATTATTTTATACCCAAATCCATCGAACGGAATTGTAAAAATCAATTTCCCTAATGCTGATGATAAATACACGGTACAAGTATTTTCAGTAATAGGTCAAAAAGTATTTGAAGAGCACTATGACAACAACAATACAGCTCTTTTAAATGGCCTCGAAAGAGGAATTTACATTGTTAAAATTAGTACTTCAAGTAAAACATTTACAAAAAAATTGATTGTAAATTAAGAGCAATCAAGAAGATACCAAGCGGCACTGAGTGCCGCTTTTTTTATATCCATATTTTTAATTTAACAAGATTTAAAATATTAATATAATATCATATAACATTTAAAAAAATATAGCATGTAAGAAATACATTATTAGTAAAAAATCTAAATAAAGTCAATTAAATATTCTAGTGAATTAAAAATACAAAATTCGCACATTAAAGTAAGATTGAATTTACTTTTGACAATTATTTATTTATTTTTCTATCAACATATTAAATTTATTTACAATTACTTAACATTACAACAGTTTTAAATTATAATTTTGCACCGTCTTAAACACCTCATAAACAACTTGTAAGGTATTTATAACAAATACAAATCAAACTACTTTAAAACACTTTTATGAAGCACATCTACTCTGTATTATTATTCTTCTTTATAACGGTTATGTCTGCGCAAGCTCCTAGCGGTTACTATAGCACGGCAACAGGTTCTGGCTACACCCTGAAAACTCAGCTTTACAACATTATTAAAGGTCATACTGATCAAGGTTACTCTGGATTATGGACAACCTACGCTACATCTGACAGAGATCGTCAAAATGAAAATGACAACACTATTTTCGATTTGTATTCTGAAATTCAAAACGGACCAGATCCTTACAATTATACGCTAACAACAAACCAGTGCGGAACGTATGCTGTAGAAGGTGATTGCTACAATAGAGAGCACATAATTCCACAATCTACATTTAACTCTGCAGCACCTATGGTTTCTGATGCGCATTTTATCCCACCAACTGATGGAAAAGTAAATGGCTTACGTTCAAGTTTTCCGCATGGTAACGTTGCAACAGCATCGACAACTACACTTAACGGAAGTAAACTTGGTACAAGTGCTGTTTCAGGATTTACAGGAACTGTTTTTGAACCTGCAGCGGCTTTCAAAGGAGATATTGCTAGAATGTATTTTTACTTTGCTACTCGTTATGAAAACACGGTAGCTGGTTATCCTTACGCTATGTTCAATGGAACCAGTAACCAAGTATTTACAACAGCTTTCTTGAACTTGTTACTTTCTTGGCACGCTAATGATCCTGTAAGCTCAAGAGAAATCGAGAGAAACAATGCTATTTATGCTCGCCAAGGCAATAGAAATCCTTTTATAGATAATCCATCTTATGTTAACGCTATTTGGGGCGGAACTACTGGTGGCGGAACTACAGACACAACTGCTCCTAGCACACCAACATCGCTAACATCAACAGCTAAAACTACAACTTCAGTTACTTTGGCTTGGAATGCCTCAACTGATAACGTGGGAGTAACAGGTTATAATGTATATGTTAATGGTGTTTTAAGAACCACAGTAACAACATTAAGCACGGTGGTTAGTAGCTTAACAGCAGCTACTAGTTACACTTTTACTGTAAGAGCTAGAGATGCAGTCGGAAACTTATCGGCAACTAGTAATGCTTTAACTGTTGTTACCAATTCAAACAGTACTTCAACAGAGTTAATGTTCTCTGAATATATTGAAGGATCATCCAATAACAAAGCTTTAGAAATTGCTAATAAAACAAGTGCTTCCATTAACCTTTCGGCATACAGCATTAAAAGACAAACTAACGGTGCTGGAGCATGGAGTGCTGGTTTAGCATTATCAGGAACCATCAGCAGTGGTGGAAAATACACTATCGTAAATAGTTTAATGGCTTCTAGTTGTTACCCTACGAGTTCAGCTAACATGTCTACGTCCGCAACCGAAATGACTTTTAACGGAAATGACGCTGTAGGTTTGTTTAAAAACGGTGTTCTTATTGATATCATTGGAACTTTTAATGGTGGAACTGCCAATTTCTCTATAGATGAAACCATCCGCAGAAAAGCAACTGTAACAGCGCCTTCAACAACTTTTAACAAAGCTACTCAATGGGATGTCTTTGCATTAGACACCTGCTCTAACTTAGGCAGTAGAACTACAAGTAAAACTCCAAAAAATAGCATCAATATAGCAACAAATACGGTAGAGATTTATCCGAATCCATCACGAGGCACATTTAGTGTTACCAATGCTAATACTATTTATTCCATTGAAGTGTATTCTATTCTTGGTCAAAAAATCTACAGCTTAGAAAACACCACACAATCTGAAATAACGATTCCAAATAGCACACCAGGAACTTATCTCGTACGATTACAAATTGACTCAAACGAAATTGTAAAAAAACTCATTATTCAATAATACTAAAAGCGGCAAAATTGCCGCTTTTTTTATGCTTAGAATTTAATCTTAATTACCTAAATTTGCATCGCAATACAACAAACTACACAACAATGATTCATTTCTTTGAAAACCAAAGTAAAACCGTTTTTGCCGTACAAACGCAAAACGAAATCTCAGCTCAAGACATTTCAAAACTCAATTGGCTTTTTGCCGACGCACATATCCTAGAAAAATCCGTACTTACGGATTTTTTTGTTGGACCACGTGCCGCTATGGTTACGCCATGGAGTACCAACGCTGTGGAAATCACCCAAAACATGGGAATTTCTGGAATTATTAGAATTGAAGAATTCGAAAAAGTAGCTGCTGAATTCACTGATTTTGATCCGATGTTACTTCAAAAATACACCGAATTAAATCAAGATATTTTTATAATTGCTATTCAACCAGAAGCTATTTTAGAGATTGATGACATTGATGCTTATAACAAACAAGAAGGTTTAGCTTTAAGTGCAGAAGAAGTAGAATACTTAAATAATTTAGTTACTAAACTAGGAAGAAAATTAACGGATTCTGAAATTTTTGCTTTCTCACAAGCCAATTCAGAACACTGTCGTCATAAAATTTTCAATGGAACTTTTGTGGTGGATGGCGAAGAAAAACCAACTTCCCTATTTAAGTTAATCAAAAAAACATCTCAAGAAAACCCTAACGATATCGTTTCAGCATATAAAGATAACGTGGCTTTTGTTAAAGGTCCGAAAGTGACTCAATTCGCACCAAAAAGTGCAGACAAACCTGATTTTTATGAAGAAAAGGAATTTGATTCTGTATTGTCTTTAAAAGCAGAAACACACAATTTCCCAACAACAGTTGAACCTTTCAACGGAGCGGCAACAGGTTCTGGAGGAGAAATTCGCGACCGTTTAGCTGGTGGACAAGGTTCATTACCTTTGGCAGGAACCGCTGTCTACATGACTTCTTATTCAAGATTAACAAACAATCGCAAGTATGAAGGCGCCATGGAAGAACGTCCTTGGTTGTATCAAACACCAATGGATATTTTGATTAAGGCTTCAAATGGAGCTTCAGATTTTGGAAATAAATTTGGGCAACCGTTAATTACAGGTTCGGTTTTAACATTCGAACATGAAGAAGAAAATCGTAAAATTGGTTACGATAAAGTAATCATGCAAGCGGGTGGAATTGGGTACGGAAAATTAGATCAAGCCATTAAAAAGAAACCACAAGAAGGCGATAAAATTGTCATTCTTGGTGGAGAAAATTATAGAATTGGAATGGGTGGAGCTGCGGTTTCATCAGCAGACACAGGTGCTTTTGGTTCGGGAATTGAATTAAATGCGATACAACGTTCTAATCCAGAAATGCAAAAACGTGCCGCTAATGCTATTCGTGGTTTAGTGGAAAGTGATCACAATCCGATTGTATCCATTCATGATCATGGTGCAGGTGGACATTTAAATTGTTTATCCGAATTAGTTGAAGAAACCGGTGGATTAATCGATTTAGATAAATTACCGGTTGGTGATCCAACGCTTTCTGCTAAAGAAATCATCGGAAACGAATCTCAGGAAAGAATGGGATTAGTAATTGGCGAGAAAGATATCGATATTTTACAGCGAATTGCCGATAGAGAACGTTCACCTATGTATCAAGTAGGTGATGTTACCAACGATCACAGATTTACATTCGAATCGAAAACTACAGGCTTAAAACCTATGGATTACGCTTTGGAAGACTTTTTCGGAAGTTCGCCAAAAACCATCATGACAGATACAACAATTGCTAGAAATTATAGTAATTCTGAATATAACTCAACCGAAATTCCAAGCTATTTAGAGCAAGTTTTACAATTAGAAGCTGTAGCTTGTAAAGATTGGTTAACGAATAAAGTTGACCGTTGTGTTGGTGGGAAAGTAGCCAAACAACAATGTACTGGACCGTTACAATTACCTTTAAACAATGTCGGCGTAATGGCTTTGGACTTTAAAGGAAAAGAAGGAATTGCCACATCCATTGGCCACGCTCCTATTTCGGCGTTAATTGATCCTGTTGCTGGAAGCAGAAATGCTATTGCAGAATCGCTTTCTAACTTAGTTTGGGCGCCGTTAAAAGATGGTTTAGATTCAGTTTCTTTATCAGCCAACTGGATGTGGGCTTGTAAAAATGAAGGAGAAGATGCACGTTTGTACGAAGCCGTAAAAGGTTGTTCTGATTTTGCTATCGAATTAGGAATTAATATTCCAACTGGAAAAGATTCGCTTTCGATGAAACAAAAATATCCGAATGATGAAGTCATTGCACCAGGAACGGTGATTATTTCAGCAGCTGGAAATTGTTCGAATATTACAAAAGTAGTTGAACCTGTTTTACAACGCAATGGTGGAAATATTTACTACCTAAATTTATCACAAGATAGTTTTAAATTAGGAGGTTCTTCATTTAATCAAACACAAAATAAAGTAGGAAATGAAACGCCTACAATTAAAAATGCAGCTTTCTTCAAAAAAGCATTTAATACGTTACAAGATTTAATTAAAGATAGAAAAATCAAAGCCGGACATGATATTGGAAGCGGTGGTTTAATCACAACTTTATTAGAAATGTGTTTTGCTGATGTGAATTTAGGTGCGAATTTCGATTTAACTTCTATCAATGAAATCGATTCTACTAAATTATTATTTTCAGAAAATATTGCAGTAGTTTTCCAAGCTGATGCAGAAGTTGAAGCCACATTTAAAGCAAATGGGGTTGAAATTTTTAATATTGGAACGGTTACGAATTCGGATACTATTTCTATTGTAAATCATGAAGATACATTTGAATTTTCTTCAAAAAAATATAGAGAAATTTGGTTTGAAACGTCTTTCTTATTAGACCAGAAACAAACTAAAAACGGTAAATCATTAGAGCGTTTTGAAAATTTCGCGAATCAACCTTTATCGTTTACTTTCCCATCTCATTTTGATGGAAAATTACCTGTAGTTTCCAACACTAACCGACCAAAAGCAGCAATTATTCGCGAAAAAGGGAGTAATTCAGAGCGTGAAATGGCGAATGCGATGTATCTGGCTGGTTTTGATGTAAAAGATGTTCACATGACCGATTTAATTTCGGGAAGAGAAACGTTAGAAGACATTCAATTTATTGGAGCTGTAGGTGGTTTTTCAAATTCAGATGTTTTAGGTTCGGCAAAAGGTTGGGCTGGAGCTTTTTTATATAATGAAAAAGCGAATACGGCCTTAAAAAACTTCTTCAAAAGAGAAGACACACTTTCTGTTGGAATTTGCAATGGTTGTCAGTTAATGATGGAATTAGAATTGATTACGCCAGAACATGAAGTTCATGGAAAAATGAAACATAACGATTCGCACAAACATGAAAGTGGCTTTACTTCTGTGAAAATTCAGAAAAACAATTCGGTAATGCTTTCTACTTTAGAAGGTACAACTTTAGGGGTTTGGATTTCTCATGGTGAGGGAAAATTCAACCTACCGATGGCTGAAGAAAATTATAATATCGTAGCCAAATATGGGTATGAAGGCTATCCAGCTAATCCAAATGGATCGGACTACAACACGGCTATGATGTGTGACACTACTGGAAGACATTTAGTAATGATGCCACACATAGAACGTTCTACTTTCCCATGGAATTGGGCTAATTATCCAGACAGAGATCAAAAAGACGAAGTTTCTCCTTGGTTAGAAGCCTTTGTAAACGCCAGAAAATGGGTAGAAAATAAAAAATAAGTTATATTATTTTAGTTAAACTAACTTTTTAAAAGGCGCTTTTTTACAAAAGCGCCTTTTTTTTTATTTAATACTTTGTTGTTCGTTAATATTTTATTTTAAACTCAAATAGTAATAAATATGAACCAAACAAGGCTTAGTAGAGGATTTGATTGAATTTAATTACTCAAAACAAACCCTAATGGATTTATTTAAAATAAATAAAAATTAAGAAAGAGACTTTATGAGAAAGTGCATAACCCTTAATTTAGCACTATAACTTGTTGAAAAATTGAAATTTAAGAATAATTTCATTTTTTTTTCAAAAAAACAAAACCAAAAGAGAAGTATCTCCGTAAATGACAAAAACAAAGTTAAACAATAAACAATAACCATTATGATTAAAAAACAAATAGTATTATTGCTTGCAGTAACTACACTAGGATGTGTAACCACTGCATTTTCACAAAGCCCAATTAGCGGTTTTATGCAAGGAAAGGGAAAGGGAAATGTTGCACTTTCTTATAGTTTTGAGAAATATGAAAATGTTTTTCTTGTTCCACAAGAAGTTGAGAGCGTTCCTGTTTTTAATGACGTAAAAATCACTAGCGCATCTATTTATGGGGTTTACGGAATTTCGGACCAAGTTGATGTTGTGATGGTTTTACCATACATCACAGCAACTGGTAATGCATCACAAGAAGTATTGACAAACAATAACTTTGAAAACGAAAGAAAAGGTCTTCAAGATGTTTCAGTTTTTGTAAAGTACAGTCCGTTTTATTTTGATTTCGGCAACTCATCACTTCGTCTTATAGGAGCTTTAGGACTTAAAACTCCAGTTGGCGACTACAAGGTAAATGAAGGTTTACAATCTATCATTGCTATAGGTAACCGCGCTACAACAGTAAGCACAACCGGTATGGCCATGTATAAAATGAATTCAGGAATATTTGCTTCGGCGCAATTTGCAGGAAACTTTGCCTCAGATGAAGTACCTAATTCATACACTAGTGAAGTAAAATTAGGATATGCAGCCTCTTTATTTTATGCAGATGCTTTTATTGCCAACCAAACATCTACAAGCGGAGTTGATATTCTTGGAGAAGGTTTCACAGGTTTTTTCCCAAGTACACAAGTAAATTATACTAAAATAGGTTTGAATTTATACACACCTATTACAAAAGAAGTAGGTATTTCAGCAGGTGCAAGCACCGTAATTGAAGGAAGAAACGTTGGTAAAGCAACTGGTTTATACGGTGGTTTAGTATACAAATTTTAATAAAAAACAGACAACAAAATGAAAAACGTAAACATAAAAAGCGTAGTAGTAGCGCTATCATTACTAGCTACATTGTCATCATGTGAGAATGATTACCAAGATGAGAAACCAAGTATTGCAGCAATTGCTGTTGCAAACGCAAATTTTAGCACTCTTGAAGGAGCCGCTATTCAAGGAGGAGTTGCAGGAGTACTGAGTAATAGTAATCCAAACGATCCATCAGGAAAATATACAGTATTTGCTCCTACTAATGATGCTTTCGCAAAATTAGGACTTGTAAATAGTGGAAGCCTTGGCGTTTTGCAAAACAGTTTTTTAACGAATACTTTATTGTATCACGTTTCTAACGGAAGTCTTATGGCAAACCAAATAATGGCTGGAGGAACATCTGCATCTGCATTAAGCATAAACAGACGTTTTATTAGTAGAGGAAGTGATTTGTATATTAACGGATCTAAAATAATTCTTACTGATGTAGCAGCAAGTAACGGAACAGTTCACGCTATAGATAAAGTAATGATTGCTACCGGAGTAAACATTGTAGACTCAGCAATATTACTTAAAGATTCTAAAGTTTTTAAATCACCAGAACTTACATTTTTAGTACAAGCCGTTATTTCATCTGGACTAGCACCTACTTTATCAAATCCTGCAAACAATTTCACAATTTATGCGCCAACAGATGCTGCATTTAAAGCCGCTGGTTTTGCAACGATTCAAGATGTAGCTAACGCTCCTCAAGCAGTTTTACAACAAGTTCTATTAAACCATGCTATTAGTGGTGGTAAATTTACTTCTGAGCAAACTGCAACAACGGCTACAACAGCTGGTGGTGGTACATTAACATACAGCCCGTTCTTAAATGGAGTATTTACAGTAAAAAGTAATGGTAATACTATTCCTGCTAACATGGTTATTCCTGATATCCAATGTAGTAATGGTGTGGTACATATCATTGATAGAGTTTTACTACCATAAAAATTCAGAATTAATTTATAAAAAAAATAGTCTTACTTAATGGTAAGACTATTTTTTTTTGGCTGTAGTCAAGAAAATCTACATTAATATCCTTCAGACCAATTGAATTTTTCTTTAATAATGGTTGCTTTTTCTTGATCCAAATGCGCTAAAAATGCAGCCGCAACAGGCGCGTGTTTTTTACCTTTTAACCAAATAATACTCCAAGTTGTGGTAATAGGCAATCCTTTGAAAGGGATAATCTGAAGTTCTTTATTAGCCAATTCATTTTTGATACCAATTAACGGCATTATTGAACAACCTAGTCCTGCAATTACAGCTTGTTTTACCGCTTCATTTGATGTTAATTCCATTTTTTTAGGAATCGTTACAGCATTTTTATTTATAAAATTTTCCATCAATTGGCGTGTGCCTGATCCTTTTTCTCTAAAAATAAGAGGGACTTTGTCAAAAATAACCTCTGAATTTTGAAGTTTTTGGGGATCCAAATTGGAGTTGGCCACCAGATATAATTTATTTTGTAACAAGTCCAATTGTTCCACATTTAAATTTGTAGGCAACACTGAGACCAATGCAAAATCAATTTCATTTTTCTCTAAACTACTCAAAACTTTACTTTTATTGGTTACATCCATTTGCAGTTCAATACTAGAATTAAGTTTCATGAAGTTAGACAAAAAATAAGGCATAACATATTTACCGGTAGATACTACTGACACTTTTAATCTACCACTCAACTGTCCCTTGAAGGCCATTGTTTTGTAGTTTATAGTCTCCACTTGGTTGATAATATTTTGAGCTACATCTGCAATTTCCTGACCAAAATCAGTGATATACAAACGCCTACCCACCACTTCTGAAAGTGGAATATCAAATTGATCTTGAAAATTTTTTAATTGTATAGATACAGCAGGTTGTGTGAGGTGCAGTTCCTCGGCAGCTTTGGTTACACTTTTTGTTTGAACAACTTTTAGAAAAATTTGAAGTTGATGGAGCGTATAATTCATTTACTTAAATTATGATTATCATTACAAATATAAATAAAAATTAATGTATATTAAATATTACTTTAGCAAAAAAAAATATTTAAGAAGCTCTTTTTTTGGGGAATTAATTCTTTAACGAAGTTAAATAAAATGTTGTCGTTCGATTTCTGATATTTTGAATTAGTACTCAAATACGGTAACGTCATTATTTCTTGTTTAAATTATTTTCGCTTAATTATTATGTACATGATAATTAAGCGAAATAATTCCTTTATAAAGGTTATACAATTCAAACTACTTTTTTTTAATACTTATATTTAATATCAAAAAGATATAACCATTACTTTTCTGCATTCAAAACAAATAAACAAAGTAGTAGAAAACTTGAATATCTAAGTTGAAAACATCGATAATTATTAATTTTCACTATAAAATTTCTAATTTTAAAAATTTATCACTAATTTTTTTTTAATTTGCAATTCAAAACAATATTTCCATAATGATAAATATCACCCGCCTCTTTGATTTCCCTTACTACCAACAAGAAAAATATACATCTATTCCAGATGCGTTGGTTACCAAACAAAATGGAGAATGGATTAAAACCTCTACTCAACAATACATTGCTAATGCAAATGCCATATCACGTGCATTAATTCAGTTAGGGGTACAAAAAAATGATAAAATTGCTATCATTTCTACCAATAATAGAACTGAATGGAACACTATGGATATAGGAGTGTTGCAAACAGGTGCTCAAACTGTGCCCATTTATCCTACTATTGCCGAAGATGATTACGAATATATCTTAAACCACTCTGAATCTATTTACTGTTTTGTATCTGATACAGAAGTTTTAAGAAAATTACGTTTGATTCAAAAAAACGTTCCAACTTTAAAAGGTGTTTACTCTTTTAATGAAATAGAAGGATGTGCAAACTGGAAAGAATTGCTAGTTCTAGGTCAGAACATGAGTCTTCAAGATACAGTAGAGCAACGCAAAAACGATGTTAAAACAGAGGATTTAGCCACAATTATCTACACATCTGGAACAACAGGAAGGCCTAAAGGCGTAATGCTATCACACCAAAACATAGTTTCAAATGTGTTAGACAGTGCAAAAAGAATTCCTTTTGAAGCAGGAAAAAGTAGAGCATTGAGCTTCCTTCCTATTTGTCATATTTTTGAAAGAATGATCCTTTATTTATACCAATATTATGGTGTATCCATCTATTTTGGAGAATCTATTGAGCGCATCAGTGATAACATCAAAGAGGTGCAACCTACTGTAATTACTGCCGTTCCTAGACTTCTTGAAAAAGTATATGATAAAATTTATGCCAAAGGAACAGAACTCACAGGAATTAAGAAAAAACTTTTTTTCTGGGCTATTGATTTAGGTCTTGTTTATGAGCCTTACGGCAAAAATGGATTTTGGTATGAGTTTCAACTTAAAATTGCACGTAAACTAATTTTTAGCAAATGGAAAGAAGGTTTAGGTGGAAAACTTGACTTAATGGTATCTGGTAGTGCAGCATTACAACCAAGATTAGCCAGAATTTTTGCAGCAGCAGAAATCCCTGTTATGGAAGGATATGGCTTAACTGAAACTTCTCCTGTAATTTCTGTAAATGATTTAAGAAATAAAGGTTTTAGAGTTGGTACAGTAGGAAAAGTTATTGACAACGTATCAGTAGTGATTGCTGAAGATGGTGAAATTTTATGTAAAGGCCCTAATGTGATGATGGGCTATTACAAAGACCCACAACTAACAAGCGAAGTTATTACTGATAACTACTTTCATACGGGTGATATAGGGGAATTTGACAAAGACGGATTCTTGAAAATAACAGATCGTAAAAAAGAAATGTTTAAAACCTCAGGCGGAAAATACATTGCCCCACAACTTATTGAAAACACCATGAAACAATCCCGTTTTATCGAGCAAATCATGGTAATAGGTGACGGACAAAAAATGCCAGGTGCCTTTATTCAACCTAGTTTTGATTTTATTAAAGAATGGGCTTTAATTCATAAAATTGAATTAGGTAACAGCAATGAAGCTATTGTAGCCAATGAAAAAGTAATAGAACGTATTCAACAAGAAGTTGATACTTTGAATGAAAAGTTTGGAAATTGGGAAAAAATAAAACGTTTTGAACTTACTCCAAATATTTGGTCTATAGAAGGAGGAGAACTCACACCTACTCTAAAATTAAAACGAAAAATAGTTTTACAAAAATATGCTGACTTATTTAATAAAATTTACAATTAATATAATGTCTTAAAACCTTCTCAAGGATTTTAAATTAAAATATAATGTTACCCATTATCAGCCATAAGTTTTACTTGTGGCTTTTTTTGGGTCTAAAAATGAGGCTTTGTCTGGTTATAACAACATATAGACTACAACCCATCACAAGACACTTTACCTTATAAAGTTCTCATATTCAAGAATGTTTTTTTATATTTAATAAATTTTTAATAAAAAAAACACTTTTATTATGCGTGCATAGTATTTTTTTTATTATATTTGAAATCGATATAGTTTCCCATGAAAGATAAAACAATAGATTACATATTAAGAGCAACATGGCAAGCAGTAGCCAGAATGTATAACGAAGAAGCATCAAAATATGATGCAAGTATGGCAACAGGTTTTGCATTGTTGAGTATTGATAAAGAAGGTGGAACTCCATCAACTTCTTTAGGACCTAAAATGGGAATGGAAGCCACAAGCTTAACAAGAACTCTTAAATCAATGGAGGAAAAGGGATTAATTATACGCAAGAAAAATCCCGAGGATGGACGTGGAGTATTGATTTACTTAACAGAATTTGGAAAAGAAAAAAGAGAACTTTCAAAAAATACAGTTCTGAAATTTAATGATGCTGTACGCAAATCAATTTCTGAAGAAAAACTACAACATTTTGTTGAAGTTGCGGATGTAATTAACGAATTAATTGTAGAAAAAAACATTTTTAACAACACCCACACACTTGACACAACTGTTGAAAAATTAGAAATTAAGGAAACAGTTCAATTAGAATCAAATATATAAGCAGACAGATAAAACATTACAAATTAAAAAAACAAACATAAACGAAGTATGAAACGCACCATCAAAAAAGTTGCAGTAATAGGATCCGGAATTATGGGATCTGGAATTGCTTGTCATTTTGCTAACATTGGAGTTGAAGTATTGCTTTTGGATATTATCCCAAGAGAATTGACGGATGCCGAAGCAAAAAAAGGACTCACACTAGAGAGTAAAATTGTTAGAAATCGATTGGTAAATGATAGTTTAGCTACAGCTTTAAAATCAAAGCCATCTCCTATTTACAGTCAAAAATTTGCAAATCGCATCTCAACTGGTAATACAACAGATGACATGGCAAAAATTGCTGGTGTAGATTGGATTATTGAGGTTGTTGTAGAAAGACTTGATATTAAAAAATTAGTTTTTGAACAAATTGAGAAATTTAGAAAACCAGGTACACTAGTAACTTCTAACACTTCTGGTATTCCTATTTATTTTATGAGTGAAGGAAGAAGTGAAGATTTTCAAAAACATTTTTGTGGAACCCACTTTTTTAACCCAGCGCGTTACTTGAAATTATTTGAAATCATTCCTGGGCCACAAACAAGCACAGAGGTTTTAGATTTTCTTACGGTTTATGGAGAGAAGTTTTTAGGAAAAACTTCGGTTTTGGCCAAAGATACTCCAGCGTTTATTGGAAACCGAATTGGAATTTATGGAATTCAAAGTTTGTTTCACTTGGTAAAAGAAATGGGACTTACTATTGAAGAAGTAGATAAATTGACTGGGCCTGTTATTGGTCGTCCAAAATCGGCTACTTTTAGAACTGTTGATGTTGTAGGTTTGGATACTTTAGTTCATGTTGCCAATGGTATTTATGAAAACTGTCCATATGATGAGCAACACGACTTGTTTAAACTTCCTGGGTTTGTAAACACCATGATGGAAAACAAATGGTTGGGTAGCAAAACAGGACAAGGATTTTATAAAAAAGAAGGTAAAGACATCTTAACCTTAGATCTAGATACATTAGAATATAGAGCTGCAAAAAAAGCATCTTTTGCAACACTTGAACTTACCAAAACTATTGATAAACCGATCAACCGTTTTAAAGTACTTGTAAAAGGGAAAGATAAAGCTGGTGAATTTTACAGAAAAAGTTTTGCTGGGTTATTTGCTTATGTGTCAAATAGAGTTCCTGAAATTTCAGATGAATTTTACAAGATAGACGATGCCATGAAAGCCGGTTTTGGATGGGAAAATGGACCATTTGAAATTTGGGATGCCATAGGTGTTGAAAAAGGAATTGAAATCATGAAGGCAGAAGGTTTAGCTCCTGCTGCATGGGTAAATGATATGTTAGCTTCTGGAAATACTAGTTTTTATTCAGTAAAAGAAGGTGCAACGTTTTTCTACAATATTCCAAGTAAAACACAAACAAAAGTTCCGGGACAAGACGCCTTTATTATCCTAAATAACATTCGCGAAAGCAAAAAAGTATGGAGTAATAGCGGTGCAATCATCCAAGATTTAGGAGACGGAATATTAAATTTAGAATTCCAATCTAAAATGAATACTATTGGTGGTGATGTTTTACAAGCTATCAATAAAGCAATTGATTTATCTGAGAAAGAATATCAAGGATTGGTTATTGGTAATCAGGCAGCAAACTTCTCTGTAGGTGCCAATATTGGAATGATTTTCATGATGGCTGTGGAGCAAGAGTATGATGAGTTGAATATGGCTATCAAAATGTTCCAAGACACGATGATGCGCGTACGTTACTCTGGAATTCCAGTTGTAGTAGCACCACACGGAATGACTTTTGGTGGTGGTTGCGAAATGAGTTTGCATGCTGACAAAGTTGTTGCTGCAGCAGAAACCTATATGGGATTAGTTGAATTTGGTGTTGGGGTTATACCTGGCGGTGGTGGATCTAAAGAATTGGCTATGCGTGCCTCTGATTTATTCCATAAAAATGATGTGGAGTTAAATGTACTGCAAGAATATTTCTTGACTATTGCAATGGCAAAAGTATCTACATCAGGATATGAAGCATTTGACACTGGATTACTTCAACATGGTAAAGATATCATTGTAATAAATAAGGACAGACAGATTGCAGAAGCAAAAAAACATGCACTCTTGATGGCCGAAGCTGGTTACACACAACCAATACGTAGAAAGGATGTAAAAGTACTAGGAAAACAAGCTCTCGGGATGTTCTTAGTAGGTACAGATCAAATGGAAGCTGGAAAATACATCTCTGAACATGATAAAAAAATAGCTAATAAACTAGCTTACGTAATGGCAGGTGGTGATTTATCTGAGCCAACACTAGTAAGCGAACAATATTTATTGGATATCGAAAGAGAAGCTTTCTTATCATTATGTACAGAGAGAAAAACATTAGAAAGAATCCAATTTATGTTGACCAAAGGGAAACCGTTGAGAAATTAATTTTAAACAATAAATTAAGACTTATAAATTAAAACTTATTATCGTTTAAAAATTTACGAGTCAAAATTCAAAATACTAGTTATGAAAACAGCCTATATAGTAAAAGCATACAGAACAGCCGTGGGGAAAGCCCCAAAAGGAGTGTTCAGATTTAAACGTCCTGATGAATTAGCAGCAGAAACCATCGAATTTATGATGAATGAGTTGCCAAGTTTTGATAAAACACGCATTGATGACGTAATGGTAGGAAATGCAATGCCAGAGGCAGAACAAGGACTAAACGTTGCGAGACTTATTTCGTTAATGGGTTTAAAAGTAGAAGATGTTCCTGGTGTTACTGTAAACAGATATTGTGCTTCTGGTTTGGAAACTATTGGTATGGCTACTGCTAAAATTCAATCAGGTATGGCACATTGTATTATTGCAGGTGGAGCTGAAAGCATGAGTTTTATCCCAATGGGAGGTTACAAACCAACTCCGGATTATGCTGTTGCAAAAGCTGGAAACGAGGATTACTACTGGGGAATGGGTCTTACTGCTGAGGCAGTAGCACAACAATTTAAAGTATCTCGTGAGGATCAAGATGAATTTGCATACCACTCTCACATGAAAGCTTTGCAAGCACAAGCCGAAGGTAAATTTGACAAGCAAATTGTTCCTATTACGGTGGAACAAACATTCCTTAATGAAAACGGAAAAAAAGAAACCAAATCATACGTTGTAAATAAAGACGAAGGTCCAAGAGCTGGTACATCAAAAGAAGCTTTGGCTGGATTACGTCCTGTTTTTGAAGCAAATGGTAGTGTAACTGCAGGAAACTCATCACAAATGAGTGATGGTGCCGCTTTTGTATTGATCATGAGCGAAGAAATGGTAAAAGAGTACAACTTAGAGCCAATTGCTCGTTTGGTAAATTTCGCTTCGGCAGGAGTTGAACCAAGAATCATGGGAATAGGACCTGTAAAAGCAATCCCAAAGGTATTAAAACAAGCAGGTCTAACAATTAATGACATTGATTTAATAGAGTTAAACGAAGCTTTTGCCTCTCAAGCATTAGCTGTAACCCGTGAATTAGACTTAAATCCAGAAATCATTAATGTAAATGGAGGTGCCATTGCATTAGGTCATCCACTAGGATGTACTGGAGCAAAATTATCAGTACAACTGTTTGATGAAATGAAACGCAGAGGAAGCAAGTACGGAATTGTAAGTATGTGTGTAGGGACTGGTCAAGGTTCTGCAGGTATTTACGAACTTTTGTAAGCTTAGATTTAACATAAAAACATATTAAAAAAATAAAAAAATGGCAGATACAATTGAAAAAAACGTAACCCGTGGTGGTCAGTTTTTAGTTAAAGAAACAAAATGTGAAGATATTTTCACACCTGAAGATTTTACAGAAGAGCAATTAATGATGCGTGACTCTGTAAAAGAATTTGTAGACAAAGAGTTATGGGCACACAAAGATCGTTTTGAAAAAAAGGATTATGCTTATACGGAAGAATCCATGAGAAAAGCTGGTGAGCTAGGACTTTTAGGAGTTGCAGTACCTGAAGCTTATGGTGGATTAGGAATGGGGTTTGTATCAACTATGTTAGTATGTGATTACATTTCTGGAGCAACTGGTTCATTCTCAACTGCTTTTGGAGCTCATACAGGAATTGGTACTATGCCAATCACATTGTATGGATCTGAGGAGCAAAAATTAAAATACGTTCCTAAACTTGCTTCTGGAGAGTGGTTTGGTGCTTATTGCCTAACGGAGCCAGGAGCTGGATCTGATGCAAATTCAGGAAAAACTAAAGCAGTTTTATCTGAAGATGGAACACATTATTCTATCACTGGTCAAAAAATGTGGATTTCAAATGCAGGTTTCTGTAGCTTGTTTATTGTTTTTGCTAGAATTGGTGATGATAAAAACATTACAGGTTTCATAGTTGAAAATACGGATAACAACGGAATTTCAATGGGTGAAGAAGAGCATAAACTAGGAATTCGTGCTTCATCTACTCGTCAAGTTTTCTTTAACGAAACTAAAGTTCCTGTTGAAAACATGTTATCTGAAAGAGGTAATGGTTTTAAAATAGCGATGAACGCACTTAACGTAGGTCGTATCAAATTAGCAGCTGCTTGTCTTGATGCACAACGTAGAGTAATTACAGGATCTGTAAAATATGCTAATGAAAGAATCCAATTTAATACAGCTATTTCTCAATTTGGTGCAATTCGTTCAAAATTAGCTGAGATGGCAACTTCTTGCTACGCAGGAGAAAGTGCTTCTTACCGTGCAGCAAAAGATATTGAAGACAGAATCATTGCTCGTGAAGCAGAAGGAACTTCTCATCAAGAAGCTGAATTAAAAGGGGTTGAAGAATATGCAATAGAATGTTCAATCTTGAAAGTTGCTGTATCAGAAGATGTTCAAAACTGTTCTGATGAAGGAATTCAAATTTTTGGAGGTATGGGATTCTCTGAAGATACACCAATGGAAAGTGCTTGGAGAGATGCAAGAATTGCTCGTATTTATGAAGGTACAAATGAGATTAACAGAATGCTTTCAGTAGGTATGTTAATTAAAAAAGCAATGAAAGGGCATGTTGATTTATTAGGACCTGCTATGAAAGTATCTGAAGAGTTGATGGGAATTCCATCATTTGACACACCAGATTATTCTGAATTATTTGCCGAAGAAAAAGAAATCATCAAAAACTTAAAGAAATCTTTCTTGATGGTTGCTGGTAGTGCTGTTCAAAAATTTGGAGCTGACTTAGATGCACACCAACAATTATTAATGGCTGCTTCGGATATGCTGATTGAAGTTTACATGGCAGAAAGTACTATCTTAAGAACTGAGAAATTAGCTAAAAAAGAAGGAGAAGATAAAGTTCAAGAGCAAATTGCAATGGCTAAACTTTACTTGTACAAAGCCGTTGATATTGTAAACCAAAAAGGAAAAGAAAGCATTATTTCTTTTGCTGAAGGTGATGAGCAACGTATGATGTTAATGGGATTACGTCGTTTTACAAAATACACAAACATGCCAAATGTAGTGGCATTAAGAGAAATAATTACTGCTAAACTAGTAGCAGAAAATGAATATTGTTTCTAATAAAAGTTAGTTTTTAGTTTTTTTTTTAACCGCCTTGTACCTGAAAAAAACAAGGCGGTTTTTTTATGTAAACTATTTTTAAAAAATCTTCCACTACTTAAAAATGATATTTAAATAAAATAAGATCCAATAAATATTTCAAAAAAATTATTTCACTTCTTTTACCTCTAATACTTCTACTTTAATAGCTACTGCATAGTCGTTTGGGACAATTTTATTGCCATGAGCATTGGCGTATACTTTGGTAAACTCAGCTCCAAAATATAATATGATTGCCGAATAATAAACCCAAACTAAAATAATTACAATAGAGCCTGCTGCACCATAAACAGTGGCAACCGTTGAACTTCCTAGGTAAAAACCTATTGCAAATTTCCCTATCATAAAAAAGAAAGAGGTAAAACTAGATCCAATTAAGGCATCTTTCCACACTATTTCTCCATCTGGTAATGTTTTAAAAATCACTGAAAACAAAACAGTTGTTGTAATAAAAAGCAATATAATATTGAGTACATAAAAAATGTATACCGTTGTATCAGGAAAATAAACTATCAAACGTGCATTTATAACATCCATAACTGTATTGAGCATTAAACTTACCATTAGTAAGAATCCCACAGATGCAATCATTGAAAAAGACATTAATCTGTTCTTAACAAACTTCATGATACCTTTATTAGGTTTTGCCCTTAAACCCCAAATAAAATTGATAGAACTTTGAATTTCAGCAAAAACTCCCGAGGCTCCAATAAGAAGCATGATTCCACCAAAGATGGCTGCAAAAGTATTACTATCTGAAAGTTCAATATTCTTAATAGTCTCTTGAATTTGCAAAGCAGCTTGATTGCCTACCATACCGTTTATTTGACCAAAAAACCGCCCAGTAACAGCCTCTCTTCCAAAGAAAAAGCTAAAAATAGACAGTATAATTATTAATAATGGAGGTAATGAAAAAATAGTAAAATACGACAATGAGGCACTCAATTTGATTGCGTTATCATTTTCAAACTCTTCATAGGTTCGTTTCAAAAGGCTCCAGCCATCTTTAGCTAACTTTCTCTTTTTCATTAAAATAAAATATAGTTATAGGTACTCCATTTGAATCCAAATCAAATATTTGGTTTCAACTAAAAATGAATTTTCAAAATTACAAAGAAGATATACACCAAATTGAAAAGAATTTTATATAATTTAATCTAAAATATATTCAAAAGACCAATAAAAATAAAACATTCTAAAATTTAAGTCTTTCTTAACCCCATTTGAAATGTATTTACATAATTTTATAAATTAAATGTTAAGGCATGTCAAAACAAAAAAACTAATGAAAAATAATACTAGCAGAAGAAGTTTTTTAAAGCAAACAGCAATACTTTCAACAGGAACCTTGATAGGGAGTACTTTATTACAGGACGCTTTTGCAAATACTACTCAGCCCCTACTCGAAGAAACTGGGAGCGATATGTTAACTAATAGCCTTGAAGGAGGACCATTTGTATTGCCAAAATTACCTTATTCTACTGATGCTCTTGAGCCTCATATAGATAAAGTCACAATGGAAATTCATTATGGAAAGCACCATCAAGCCTACGTAACCAACTTGAATAAGGCAATTGAAACTCTTGATAAAAAATTTGTTGAATCTTCTAGCTCACTCGAAACTATATTTGAAAAAATGTCACAGTTTCCTGATTCAATCCGAAATAATGCTGGAGGCCATTACAATCACACCTTATTTTGGGAGTTACTATCTCCTGCTGGAGGTGGTTTGCCCAAGGGGAAACTAGCCGAAGCAATTACTAGTAGTTTTGGTTCATTTGATGAATTCAAAAAACAATTTGCAGACGCATCTATGAAACGTTTTGGTTCAGGTTGGGCATGGTTAGTAGTTAAAGATGGTCAACTCGTAATTGGTTCCACAGCCAATCAAGACAATCCATTAATGCGTTTGAAAGGAAAAGGTCTTAAAGGTAAACCAATCATAGCCTTAGATGTTTGGGAACATGCTTATTACCTCAAAAATCAAAACCGAAGAGCTGATTACATTAACTCTTTTTGGAATGTTGTTAACTGGGAAAAAGCTGAACAACTTTTTAATTCTTAAAATGAGTTTATCATTTTTTATTAAAACAGGCTTCGATAATCAAAAATCGAAGCCTGTTTTAATTATACGCTTTTACAAAACTCCTGTTTCACCAAAACATATGCTGCAATCTAAATCAACATGTTTAAAAAAAATAGAATATACTTCTAAAATTAATCTGTACTAAATACAAAAAACACGAATCCCGTAATTCATAGTAGTGCTGCCTAAAGCTTAGTTGAATGTTTCTCGCATCGTTTTCTTAACAAAAATTAAAGTGTTTGTAATTCTTTTGTTAAACTAATTTTATGATTCAAAAACTTACCTAAAAAAGAATAGCTTTGTACTCTGAAATTAAAACAATGATTAACCCGTCAGCTATAGGTTGGATAGATAAATTTTTTAATGAGCAAGATTTTTCTACAAAATCTAATGCCATTACAACTAATGCTTTTTATGAAAAAGTAAGAGCAACTGGTTTTATTTATGGTCATATCATTGCCTTTAACACTCCTACTCAAATTCAAACCAAAGGCTGGTTTAAGGATGAAATATCAAAGGTAGCATTACTTACACTCCTCTATGATGTTTTTTGTTTGACAAAAGGAGAAAATCAAAGTGATCTTTTCATAAAAGAAACGGTAACTTTTTATAACCAAATGAATCCTCAAGGATTTAATTTGTTTAAAAAAATATTACCCAAAGATTCACTAGCGCTTACACTTGAAAAAATTATTGATGATCGAGTACAAACAAACGAGAGTATCATCAATAAAAATTTTTCACACTTGGTTACCAATGCTTTATTATTCATAGATATTATTGCATTTCAACAATATCTTGTTAGAGGAGAAATTCCAGAAAAGTATTTAAAAAAAATTGAGGAAACTATTGTAAACGTAGTCACATTAGCTTTAAAAATAAAGACTAAAAAATCACAATATGATGATCTTTTAATTAAACTTTTTGAAGCATCAATACGATATAGTAAGTTTTCAAAAGGAACAACACAAAACTTAGATACACTGCAACTAGATTATTTTACAAATGATCTTGAAAAATACTACTTAATTGATCTAGCCTGTATGGCGTTATGGAGCGATGGAGAAATAGAAAATGAAGAAAATTATTTTTTACACTCACTTGCCACTATTCTAAACATTAATGATGAATTTGTAATTCAAAGCTTAAGCTGTACAAATACATTTATTGCACAACACAAAAAAGATATTCCATATTTTAATTATTCAAATCCAGTAAAACATTTTTACGATCAAACTACACAGAGTGTTGTTACCTTGATAAGTCGAAATAAAAATCGGCTATTAAAAGAACTCTATCAAAGTAAGGAATTAATGGTTTTGCTTGCTTATTCCACCCGAAGAGATCTTGATGAAAAAGAAAAGAAAAAAGTCAAAAAACAATTGTTAGAAATTTGTAAAACCATACCTTCTCTTACAATTTTTTTACTCCCAGGAGGTAGTTTATTACTGCCTATTTTGATCAAATTCATTCCTACCCTACTTCCAACAGCATTCAACGAAAACCTGGACGAAGAATAAAAAAACCCAAAAAGCAATATGCTCTTTGGGCCTTTAATAATTTAGAATTTTAATTGATATACTTCATCAAGGTCATCTTCTGAGCTAATGTTTACGTTTAAATCGGTTACAAAACCAGAGTTTAAACCGTAAACCCATCCGTGTAAGGTTAGATCCTGATTGTTTCTCCATGCGCCCTGAACAATAGATGTTTTTGCTAAATCAAAAACCTGTTCCTTTACATTGAGCTCTACAAATGTATTGAAACGCTCTGTTTCGTCTTGAATACTATCTAAATAGGTATTGTGCAAGCGGTAAACATTTTTAATATGACGAATCCAGTTGTCAATAACCCCAATAGACTGATTGCCCATAGCCGCTTTAACACCACCACAACCATAATGTCCGCACACGATTACATGCTTTACTTTAAGAACATTTACAGCATAATCTAAAACACTAAGCATATTCATATCAGTGTGCACCACCATATTTGCAATATTACGGTGTACAAAAACCTCACCTGGCTTTGCTCCTACAATTTCATTTGCAGGAACACGGCTGTCAGAACAACCGATCCACAATAAAGGCGGTGTTTGACCTTTAGCTAAATCTGCAAAAAAATTAGGATCACTCGCAAGTGATGTTTCAACCCATTTTTTATTATTATCTAATATTTTTTTATAAAAATCACTCATTTTATTTAATTTAATGTTTGTTAATTATTTCAATCTCTTTATAACACATTCAACCTTAAAAATCTGTTGTGTCTCCTATTGGCTTTTTAACCATTACCCGTTTAGCTGCGTCATAATAGTGTTCAAAAGTTACATGATTGTTAGAATCATTTGAGTTTTCTAATTCGTAAGCCTCTTTAAATCCTTTTAGTTTTACTTTAATTTTTTTATCTGCAGCCTTAATCGTTTTAAATTCATGTATTAAATCTAAAATATCATGAGCAATATACACCGTATCTTTTGCATCAATAATTACTTTTGAATTTTCTGGAATGTCATTCAACGTCTGTTTAATAGCTGATTTATTTAAAAACGAAACCTCTTGAGCCAAATCTATGTGAATTATATCACCTGATTCATAATTCTCTTTTCTAAAATTATATGCACGTTTTAAATTGCCTTTTAGTACAAAAATGATACTTATTAAAATCCCTAATGCAACCCCTTTGAGCAAGTCAGTAAATATAACTGCGATAGTTGTTGCAAAGAAAGGAAAATACAAATACTGATTCCGTGTAATTGTTTTTCTAAATTCATTATTTTTTTTAAATTCTAATAAACAATAGATTAAAATGATAACAGATACAATTGTAAAAACAATTACTACAATATTAAAATCATGCACAGCATCATAGGCTATTTTAATACAAACGAGTGAAATAATTAATACGTTAACAACTTTTGGCATATACTTTATAAAATGCTTGATATTAGTAAATGCTAATTTATAACCTACTAATAATAAAACCGCTGCCAGTGTTGCTAATGGGATTTTATTTAATAATGATGGAATTGCTAAAACACTTACTAACAAAAGCACACCGTGAATAATTGCAGACATTTTTGATTTGGCACCCGCACTATTATTTGCAGTGGTTCGCACTACCACAGATGTCATTGGTAATCCGCCTAAAAGTGCACTCAAAATATTACCTATTCCTTGAGCTTTCAATTCTACGTTAGTATTGGTATATCTTTTTAAATCGTCCATTCTATCAGATGCTTCAATGCATAATAAAGTCTCAATTGAAGCAACTACAGCAATTGTAATCGCTACAATCCAAACTTTTGAATTTGAAATGGCAGAAAAATCTGGAGTGACAATGATATTTTTAAATTCAGCTAAAGTTGTAGGAACCGGTAAGCTTACTAAATGTTCCTTAACAATGGCTAAATCGCTCCCTGATTGTAAGAAAAACTCATTAACCAAAATACTCACTATTACTACAACTAATGCGGGCGGTACTAACTTAATTTTCTTTAAAAAATCGACTTTATTCCAAAGTATTAAAATTGAAAGTGAAAGTAACGCTATAATGATGGATCCTAGTTGAACATGATTAATCACTTGAAAAATTTCTGAGAAAGAATTTTGCCCATCTATTTGAAAAAAAGATTCGTCTCCTTCAAAATCTGGATCATAACCAAATGCATGGGGAATTTGCTTTAAGATTATAATTACACCTATTCCTGCCAGCATTCCCTCAATAACATTATTTGGAAAATAATTTGAAATTGTTCCAGCTTTAACAAAACCTAATATTAATTGAATAATACCTGCAATTAAAACTGCTAATAGAAACGAATTAAACGAACCCAAATCAGTAATTGCTGTTAAGACAATTGCAGTCAATCCTGCTGCTGGACCAGAAACACTTAAATGTGATTGACTCAAATAACCTACTACTATTCCTCCTACAACACCTGAAATAATACCTGAAAACAAAGGTGCTCCACTAGCCAGAGCAATACCTAAACAAAGTGGCAAAGCCACTAAAAAAACTACAAGACCAGCGGCAAAATCAGACTTGAGGTGAGCAAAAAGATTGACTCTATTTTTCATAAGATAATAATTATATGTACATAAACCTTAATCCATATCAAAAAGATATAGACTATTTTTTTTGAAAATAATACTATCCTAAGTTTGGAGGGGGTGCAAAAATAAAAGTAATTACATTGTCATGTTTAGCTGTCTTGTTTGAAAAAAGAAAATTAATTTCTTTAAAATAAACATTAATCAGCTCAATATTTACCAATTCTTGATGAACAAAATTCTTTATTTCTTTTTGAGAGTCTTCTTCCTCTTCGGCAAAATCAAAAAAAACCGTAATGTCAGAACTTTTTTTAATGAGGATAACAATAGTGGGCGCAGCTAAAAAAGCTAGAAATAAAAATAAAAAAAAACGCGCTAACACTTTCATTGATAATATAATAAATTCAGCAAATAGAATTTTTAATTGTTCAAATGATAAAAACACAAAATGATCTATATGCAATAATGGCATAAAGGTAATAAATATTTTATATTGCTTCCATATAATTTATTTATGCAAAAAAAATAAGTATTAATGTTTTTCATAAAATTTACAAATTGATCATAAAACAAATTGATTGTTTTTATCTTTGTATCATAAAATACTATAGATGACAATCACTCAATTAAAATATGTTTTAGCTGTAGCTGAACATAAAAACTTTACACTTGCTGCCGAGAAATGTTTTGTAACTCAACCTACCTTGAGTATGCAAATTCAAAAAATTGAAGAGGAGTTGAGTATCCAAATTTTTGATCGAACAAAAAAACCCATTCAACTCACTGATATTGGTCAGAAGATTGTAAACCAAGCAAAAAATATTGTAGTTGAAGCAGACCGTATTCAAGATATTGTAGAGCAACAAAAAGGATTTATTGGTGGTGAATTTAGACTAGGAATCATTCCAACTATCATGCCTACGCTATTGCCAATGTTCCTTAACAATTTTATAAAAAAATATCCAAAAGTTAAGCTCATCATAGAAGAACTGAACACGAATGAAATCATCACAAAACTTAATAATGGTCATCTTGATGCAGGAATTGCTGCTACACCTTTATTAGAAGAAAAAATAAAAGAGATTGTATTGTATTACGAACCTTTTGTAGCTTATATCCCGGAGAGTCATCATCATTTTCAAAAAAATGAAATTGAAGTATCTGATTTAAATTTAGATGAAATTTTATTACTTCAAGATGGACACTGCTTTAGAGATGGGATCTTGAACCTTTGTAAAAGTGGCGATAGAAATGAAGCGAGCCATTTTCAAATAGAAAGTGGGAGTTTTGAAACCCTAATAAAACTAGCAGATGAAGGTCTCGGGACAACCTTGTTGCCTTACCTACACACCTTAGACCTTAAAGAAAGTGATGCTCTAAAACTTAGACACTTTAAGGAACCAAAACCTGCCAGAGAGGTAAGCTTAATTTTCCCTAAAAGTGAATTAAAAATTCAAATTATAGATGCACTAAGAACTACAATTGCAGGAGTAATTAAAGGAGCAATAGTATTTCAAAACGTTCAAATTATTAGTTCTATATCAAAAAAATAAGGAACACTTAGGTTCCTTATTTTTTTTATGAATTTACTAATATTAAACATTGTTTTAGCTCTGGCTTGCTTACGGTATAATTCAAAAGCCATTCTCTTAAAAGCTCCATTTCGTATGGCAACAATGTTTTTAAAGCTTTTTCTAACTCTTTACAGAACAAAGCCGGATCAAAACTTACCCTCTCTAAAATTGATTTGGTATAGTCATACATTATTTTCGACATAGTGCAATTTATTTTTTGTTTGGAACACTGTAAATTTAAAATAAAAATAAAAATGTTTCACTATTATTTAACTTAGTTTTTTGTTTTCAAACCAAAACAAAGGGTTGAAAGACTATTAAAAAAATTATTTTTTAAAGGCTCTAAACATTTCTCGTTTTCCTGGTGGCCCGGCTAATTTTTCTACTGTAAAACCAACTTCAATCATACTACGTTTAACAACGCCTCTTGCGGCATAAGTTACTAAAACACCATCTTTTTTAAGAGCTTTATACATTCTTTCGAAAATTTCTGTACTCCACAAATCAGGTTGCACCCTATATCCAAAAGCGTCAAAATAAATCAAATCAAAGGCGTCAACATCCTCAATTTGTTCAAAAAACTGTTTCCTTTTTGTGATTTCAAAATGGGGAGCAAGAATTATTTTTTCTTCCCAATTGCTGGTGTGCATCGTCTCAAAAATAGCTTTGTGTTGTTCTGCATCAAGTTCAGCTACATAATTCATAGCCAACACTTCCAGCGCAGATACTGGGTATGCCTCTACTCCTACATAATTAATAGTTTGACTTCTTTTGATAGACTCTAAAAAAGTAATGAATGCATTAAGCCCTGTTCCAAAACCAATTTCTAAAATAGAAACATTAGTATTTGGAAAAAGTGCTAGACCATTTTTTATAAAAACATGTTCAGCCTCTTGTATGGCACCGTGTTTAGAATGGTAACACTCATCCCATTCTGGTAAATGAATCGTTGTAGAACCATCTAGAGTTTGAATTATTTCTCTTTTCACAATTGGTATAAGTCGTTATAAATTAATTTTAATTTTTAGATTTGAACCAAAAATAGTGAAAAACACAATTTTCACAGAGCATCAACAAGTATTTTTTTGATTTTTAGTATCAAAATCAAACATCTGAAGGGTATTTTTTTAAATTACCAACAAATAACACATTAAAAACACAATTAAACGAAATGAATAAAAGTATTCATTGTTTTTTATTTAATTTTGCACGCATTAAACAAAAAATAAGTCTTGATTTTCAGGAATTACATTTTGTTTGAACCAAAAAATCAACAAACAGTACACTATTATGAGTAATACTCTAACTACCAAGATTGAAACCATAAAAGCCACTACATCAAAAATACAAGATGTAGATTTTGAAAACTTAAGCTTTGGTTCTGTTTTTACAGATCATTTATTTGAATGTGATTTTAAAGACGGTGAATGGCAAACTCCAACCATCAAACCATACGCGCCTTTTTTAATTGATCCATCAACAAGAGTATTCCATTACGGCCAAGCAATATTTGAAGGAATGAAGGCTTACAAAGATACAAATGATGATATTTGGCTCTTTAGACCTGATGAAAATTACAACCGATTTAATAAATCAGCGGTTCGTATGGCAATGCCAGAGGTTCCAGAAGCTATTTTTATGTCTGGATTACACCAATTATTACAACTAGACGAAGCTTGGATTAAAAAAGGGAATGGAAACTCGATGTACATAAGACCCTTTATGATTGCTACTGGAACGGGTGTGATTGCAAACCCTTCTAACGAATATAAATTCATGATTATCTTATCTCCAGTTACCTCTTATTATGCTGGAGATGTTAAGGTTCTTATTGCTGAACACTACAGTAGAGCTGCAAATGGAGGTATAGGTGCTGCAAAAGCTGCAGGTAACTATGCTGCACAATTTTACCCTACAACTTTAGCAAATAAAGAAGGTTTTCAACAAGTTATTTGGACAGACGATGCTACCCACACTAAACTTGAAGAAGCGGGAACTATGAATGTGTTTTTTAGAATCAACGATACCTTATTCACAGCTCCTGTGAGTGAACGTATTCTTGATGGTGTAACTAGAAAAACACTTATTGACTTGGCAAAAAGCGAAGGTATTGCAGTTGAAGTTCGTCCTGTATTGGTTTCAGAATTAGTTGAAGCAGCAAAAAATGGTACTCTAAAAGAAATATTTGGTGCCGGAACAGCTGCTGTAATTAGTCCTATTTCAGGATTTTCTTTCCAAGATGTATATTATGATCTTCCAAAGGTTGATCATTCAATTGCCATTCAATTAAAAGAAAAATTAACAAACATTCAAAATAAACTTGATGAAGATACTTTTGGCTGGACAGTTAAAGTATAATTTTTTCAAAACCTGAATTTTAAAAAGTGATTTTCTACTGAGAAAATCACTTTTTTTATTTTTCGTTAAATATGTTTGAAAAATCGGGTTTAAAATAATTAGGTCCCTTCATAACTTTACCATCTTCTCTATAAATAGGTGTCCCATCAGTATTTAATTTACTCATGTTACTAAGCTGTATAGCATCAAATACAGCTTCCATCTTATCTTGTAAACCATGCGCTATTATGGTTCCACACAAGATATACATCATATCGCCAAGTGCATCTGCTATTTCAACCAAATCATTATTTTGCACTGCTTCAAGATATTCTTCATTTTCCTCTTTCATCAAATTATAACGAAGCAGGTGCTTCTTTTCGCCCAGATTAACAACAGGCGCATCATGAAATCCTAAGTTAAAAGCAGAATGAAATTGCTTTACAGCGTCAATTTGTTTCTTCATATTCTTTTTTTTAATTGAGACACCAAAATAGCAACTATTTCTAAACAATTGATTAAATTTACAAAAAATTGTAAAACATGTTTAGTCAAGGTCAAATCATTTTTGGTATCTTATTTTTTATCGCTTTTGTTATAGCCGCAGTATACTCCTATAGAAAAGACATTCAAATTCATAAAACATTTTATAAGGGCAATTATAAAATCCTACTGGGATTTATTGGTTTTATTGCTATTCTTTTTTTGATAAAAGTTTTTTTCAAAAGGTAGTTTTTAACTGATTATTAGTCCACTTCTTGTGGGCTTTTTTATTTGCTTTTATATCCGTACACGCGGTAAATAAAACAATCACAAAAAACAACATCAATACTAATCAGTTATTTACAATTTTACAATACAGGATTTCAAGAACAATTTATAAAAATTTGAGCATTGAAAAACTTTTAAATAAAATCTATAACTTTACAAAATCAAGAAACTAACCCGTTATGCGAATTTTAAAATATATTTTCCTTCTACTTCTACTAAGCCTTGTGGCTTTGACTATATTTATTGCCACTCAAAAAGGAGATTTCACTGTAGAAAGAAGCCATATTATCAAAGCGCCTAAGAATACTGTATACCAATTTGTTAATGATTTAAGAAACTGGGAAGATTTTGCAACTTGGATATCTAAAGATGCAGCTTCAAACCTTGCTTTTTCAGAAAAATCAATAGGCAACGGAGCTACAATGACTTGGGATAACCAAACAAGTTCAGGATCAATTGCAACACTTTCAACACAAGAAAACGATAGTATTTCACAAAAAATGGATTTTGATGGCAGTGAATCATCAGTAGTATTGCGTTTTAAAGACACTTTAAATGGAACTAAAGTGACTTGGAAATCTCAAGGAAAAATGAGCTTTACCATGAAAGTAATGGCTGCAATGCAAGGCGGAATAGATAAAATAATGGGTCGCGTTTACGAAAAAAGTTTAGAGAAACTCGAAAAAACATTGGTTTTTGAAACCAATACTTTCAATATAAAAGTCATTGGTCTAAGCACAAAATCAGGAACAAATTACTTAAAACAAACCTTTACAAGCAAGCTTACTAGCGTTTCTAAAAATGCTAATATCGTATTTAATAAATTAACTGCTTTTTGTACCAATAATGGCGTAGAAACAAATGGAAAACCATTTTTATTGTTTCACAATTACAATGCAACAACAGGATTAGCACAAATTTCTTTTTGTATTCCTACTAAAAACCGAATTTTGACCAGTTCAGGTAGTGATATTTTATCAGGTACATTAGAGCCATTTGAAGCCATAAAAACAACTTTAACAGGCGATTATACTCACATAAGCAAGGCTATACAACAGTCCAACGCCTACATAGCTAAAAATAAAGTAGTTGTAAGTCCTAATTTTAGCCATTTAGAAGTTTTTAAAATTAATAAAATCGACATTAAAAATCCATCAAAATGGGAAACTGAGGTTTATGTGCCGCTTCCGCCAAAAGTGATTCCCGTAACTGCTCCTGTAAAACCTGCTACAATTGCGCCTGTAACGACTAGCAACCCACCCGCTCCAACAGAAATCAAAGAAGAAGATTCTGAATTTTAAAAAAAATACCTTCTGGTATTAAACCTTATTATTCAAAAATCATCTTAGACTAAAAAAACATTGTGCAGGAAGAACAGGAATTTATAAACCAATTATTAAACCCCAAAACGCAGAATCAAGCGTTTCAGAGGTTGCTATTGGAATATCAAAAACCTTTATACAACCACATTCGTACCATTGTTTTAAATCATGATGATACAGATGATGTTTTGCAAAATTGTTTCATTAAAATTTTTCAACATCTTAAAGGTTTTAAAGGAGACAGCAAACTTTTTTCTTGGATGTACCGTATTGCCACAAATGAGGCCTTGACTTTCTTAAAACAAAAAGCCCGTGCTAATAATATCTCATCTGAAGCTTTACAAAATAAAACACTTGACAATCTAGAAGCCGATGTTTTTTTTGACGGAAATGAAATGCAATTAAAACTGCAACGCGCAATAGCCGCTTTACCAGAAAAACAGCAACTAGTTTTTAAAATGAAATACTTTCAAGAACTTAAATATGAAGAAATATCAGAAATTTTAGGCACCACAGTAGGCGGGTTAAAAGCCTCCTATCACCTAGCCGTAAAAAAAATTGAAGCTTTTGTTTCTTCCACTTAAACCTTTTAGTAATAACATTGTCTAAACACTATTATGAAGACATTTAAATTAGATAACGAACCAAAAATAGAATCTGGATTTAAAGTTCCAGACCATTATTTTGACACTTTTTCTGCAAAGATGATGCAGCAATTAGAGCAAAATGAGCCGCCCGTTATTTCTATTTTTCAACGAAAGAAAACTTTAATATTCTCTGCTGTAGCTGCCCTATTAGTTTTAGCACTGATGGTTCCTTTAGTGGTACAACAACAAAACAATAAAGAAAATGAGCTAGAAACAGCTGCATTAGAAAATTATATTACTTATCAAACAAATGTAAATCAATACGATTTAATTAATGGTTTGAATTATGAAGAAATTGAAAATATGAAAACTCCAATTGCTCTAGAAGATGAGGCAATTGAAGAACATTTTTCAACAAATACCAACCTAGAAAATTTAATTTTAGAATAATAGATTAAAAAAAAATACAATGAATAATTCAAAAATAATACTCCTCCTTGCTTTATTATTTGTTTCTTTTAATTTTTACGCTCAAGGCGAAAGCATGAAAGAAAAAAGAGAGCAAATAAAAGTTTTGAAAGCTGCTTTTTTCACCACAGAAATAGGATTTACAACCACCGAAGCCGAAAAGTTTTGGCCTGTTTACAATACTTATGATGATAAACAATTTGAGTTAAGACATCAAAAAATGAAATCCTATGTAAAACGAATGAGCGATGGCTCTCTTGATAAAATTAACGAGAAAGAAGCTAAACTTTTTTTAGCTCAAATTGAGGGCACAGAAGAAGAATTATTCTTAGTTCGCAAACGCTTTTTACAAAATTTGAGAACGTTTTTACCTGCTGTAAAGATTGTAAAATTAAAAAAGGCTGAAGAAGATTTCAATAAAAAATTACTCCAACAATACCGTAATAACGGACAAAAAAATTAATTTCCTTTTTTATTAATTCAAGAACTACCCTCAGAGTCTAGCATACTGAGGGTATTTTTTCTTTTAATTAAATTGCAACCGAATCATTTTGTTTTGACCAGCAGCAATAGCCGTAGTTTCATTAATAAAGCGAATGGTATTCAGTTTTGAATCTGTTGCTAATTGCTTCCAAGAAACGCAACCATCCCCAGAATAAAATATTCCAGAGTAACCCACCGTAACGATACCTTTCCCTTTACTATTAGGCACGTATTGCGCACAAGATGCATAACCAAAAGCCGTATTCTCAGCTACTAGGTTCCAAGTTTTTCCTCCATCTACAGTTATGGCTTTATTAGAATGATTTTGATTTCTATTTTCATAATCTCCACCAGATACAAACCCTATTTTTTCATCATAAAAATCGGCAGTAAATATTCCTGTCATACTTTTACCCTGTACAATAGGCGTTTCATAAACTGTCCAAGACTTTCCTTTATTTGGCGAATAAAAAACTCTTGACTTAACTCCCCCAGAAACAATCCAAGTAGAAGAACCTTTTACTATAATATTAGTGTTGCTTGCTGCAAAAGCAGCCTCTCCAGCACTTGTTGTAGGCATGAGCATGTCAGGAACTTTTTTCCATGAAGCTCCGCCATCACGAGTAATGATAACATTTAAACCAGTAGAAACAGGGTCTCCCATGGCTATACCTTCTTTATTATTCCAAAATTGCATACTATCAAAAAAAACCTTTTCATGATTTTCTTGATAGACCAATTTAGCAGTTAAATCTTTTTTTGAAATTTGATATAACAAAGCAGGATTCGATACACTTAAAGCATAAACATATTCTCTAGTTTGTGCATTACTTCTAAACTCTAGTTGCAACGTATCCTTGATAATCTTGCGTTCGGTTTTTTTATTGGTTACCAAATCAAAGTAGCCATATCGATTTTTATCAGCTACATACCAAATTTTAGTTCCATCAATCACTAAAGATCTAATGCTTATTTTATCTTCAAATAAGGTATCAATACTTACATTCTTAAAAACAGAGCTTTCTATCCCCGTTTTATTAGCATTAACTTGACTTTTACAAGAAACGATAAAAAGCACCCATAAAATAAAGGAAAAACGACAATTCATACACAAATAATTTATGCTAATATACAATTATAAATCAACAGTTATTCACTAAAAAAATACTGGCACAGTAATTGGATATAACTTTCGTGTGAAACTAAATCGAAATAATATGAAAACTAAACTACTACTATTCAGCGTAATGACTACCCTATTAGTCACCACAACGCAGGCACAAGATAGAACCTCTGTGAGCGCTATGAATTCAGAAATAAGTGATAATCTAGATTTAAGAGCAATTGCATCTATTTTTGGTGATTCCAGAGATCTTGAAGATTTTGAAAGAAGATTAAACGACCCAAAAGCGCAAATATCTAATCTAGATTTAAACAACGACAATCAGGTTGATTATTTAAGAGTTGTAGAATCGGTAGAGAGCAACACACACCTAATTGTTGTTCAAGCTGTACTGGACAGAGACGTATATCAAGACGTAGCTACAATTGATGTAGAAAGAGACCGAAATAATAATGTTCAAGTACAAGTTATTGGTGATGTGTTTATGTATGGCGATAATTATATTTATGAGCCTGTTTACTATACTACTCCTGTGATTTATGCCTCTTTTTGGAGACCTTCATACCGTGCGTATACCTCTAGATGGAACTGGGGATACTACCCATCATACTACTATACCTGGAATCCTTTCCCTGTGTTTAGATATAGAAATAATATCTCTATCTGTTTAAATAGTTACAACAGTTACAACTATGTAAACTTAAGACGAAGTAATAGAGCAGTTGTCCTTTACAATTCAAGACGCAGCAACGGTTATGAAAGATTATATCCTGATTATGCTTTTTCAAGACGTAATGTTGCAGTATCAAACCGATATGAACTAGAACAAAGAAGAACAAGCTCTAGAGTTGAAACCAGTGCTGGAAGACGTACTTCAGATGGCAATAACCGATCTGCTACAGATAACACAAGAGGAAGTCGTACAGCGCAAACCTCTAATTCTGGCAGATATGAATCGCAAGGCAGAACTCGTTCAGAAAATGCTACTAACTCAAATAGAACAGCTACAAGAACTGAAAATAACAGATACAGTACAAGAACTAGTGGAGAGACAACCACTGCTAACGGACGATCTGATAGAAGCTACTCGCAAAATAGAGGTACAACAACTACCGAAAGAGAATCGCAAAGAAGTGAATCCCCTCGTGCTAATAGCTCAAGCAGATCAAATTCTGAAAACAGTTTACCTTCAAGAAGAGAAAGTACACCTAGAGATTATTCGCAAAACAGATCAAGTTCAGCACCACAAGCTGCGCCACAAAGACAAGAATCAAGTTCTAGAGGTAATTCTGGAAGAGGTTCTGAAACAAGAAGCAATAGCAATCAAAGAGGAAGTTCTGAAAGATCAGAAAATAGAAGATCTTAATTAAAATTTAAAAATAACAGAAAAACACGACATTAATAGTCGTGTTTTTTTTTAGACAAAAAGCTTCTAATATATTTTAAAAGTGTAAATTTGAAACGTTTTTAAAAAAAATTTCATGAACGCTTCACACAAAGACCTCCATACTAAATGGACATTAGGCGGGTTATTAATTTCATTAGGAATCATTTACGGAGATATAGGTACCTCACCTTTGTATGTGATGAAAGCCATTTTAGGCACTCATTTTATAGAAGCTGATATCGTTTTAGGTGGCATCTCTTGTGTATTTTGGACGCTTACACTACAAACAACCATTAAATATGTGATTATCACACTTAGTGCAGACAATCACGGTGAAGGCGGAATATTTGCATTGTACGCACTAGTCAAGAAAACTAAAATTCAATGGCTAATTGTACCCGCAATTATTGGAGGAAGCGCTTTATTAGCTGATGGTATCATTACGCCTCCTATATCGGTTTCTTCAGCTGTTGAGGGAATAAGGACATACTACCCTGAAATTAATACCATTCCAATTGTAATAACAATACTTTTCATATTGTTTATGATCCAACAATTTGGGACAAAACTTGTGGGTAAATTCTTTGCTCCCATGATGCTTATTTGGTTTGCAATGCTTGCTATCCTAGGTATATCACAAATTACTCAAAATACCGAAGTTTTAAAAGCTGTAAACCCTTACTATGCTTACCACTTATTATCTATACATCCTGAAGGATTTTTTGTATTAGGTTTTGTTTTCTTGTGTACAACTGGTGCTGAGGCATTGTACTCTGACATGGGACATTGCGGGCGTAAAAATATCCGAATTAGTTGGGTATTTGTAAAACTAGCATTGGTACTAAACTATTTTGGACAAGCCGCATACCTTTTAAAACATGAAGGTGAAACATTACAAAGTATTGGTGGAAAAAATGGAAATCCGTTTTACTTAATCATGCCTGATTGGTTTCAACCAATAGGAATTGTAATAGCTACACTTGCTGCTGTTATTGCCTCTCAAGCTTTGATTAGTGGTTCTTTTACCTTAATAAATGAAGCTATGAGGCTTAACTTTTGGCCAAAAGTTAAAATCAAATATCCTACAGAATTAAAGGGACAATTGTACATTCCGTCAATCAACTGGTTGTTGTTTATAGGGTGTGTTGGTATTGTATTGCATTTTGAAGAGTCCAGCAACATGGAGCATGCTTACGGACTAGCTATTATACTTTGTATGATCATGACTACCATTTTATTGAATTATTACTTGATTATGAAAAGGGTTAAATTGTACTTTATAATTCCTTTAATAACCATTTATCTAGGAATTGAATTCAGTTTTTTAGCTGCTAATATTACAAAATTTGCCGAAGGAGGATACGTAACACTTTTAATTGCAATATCGTTAATATCAGTAATGACTATTTGGTATTTGGCTAAGAAAATTAATAAAAGTTACACCAAATTGGTTAAAATTGAAGACTATAAAAAAGTACTTGTTGAATTAAGTGCCGATTTATCTATACCAAAATACGCCACTCACTTAGTATACATGACTAATGCTGGACGAGTTGATGAAATTGAGGAAAAGGTAATGTACTCTATCTTACAAAAAAGACCTAAAAGAGCTGATATATACTGGTTTGTTCATGTAAACATACTTACAGAACCATACAAAACTGAATACAAAGTTACCGAAATTGTAAAAGACGATTTATACCGTGTTGACTTTAACCTAGGTTTTAGAGAACCTACTAAAATCAATCTCATGTTCCGTGAAGTAATTCGTGACATGGTGAAAAAAGGTGAAGTAGATATTACTAGTAGATATGAATCTCTAAACAAAAACAATATCATTGGAGATTTTAAATTTGTATTATCCGAAAAATTCCTTTCAAACGATAGTGATTTAAGATGGCATGAAAAATTAATCATGAATTCATACTTCTTTATCAAAAAACTAAGTCTTTCCGAAGAACGCGCTTTTGGTTTAGACAGTAGTTCTGTTAAAATTGAAAAATTCCCAATGGTACTTCATGCACCAGAAAACATAGGGCTCACGCGAGTAAAATAAATTAAGAATCCTTTAAAAAAAGCATTGTAGCAATACAGTGCTTTTTTTTATGAAAAATTTTTAAACAACATTCAGTACTAAAATTTAACATTCAAATCAATTAATAGTACCTTTGCACCTCAATTATTTAAAATGAGATTACACAGAAATTTAGTTTACACAACAATAGATGCTTTAAATGCTATTTTTAATGAAGGTGAATATGCCGATAAAGTAGTAGCAAGATCCTTAAAAAAAGACAAACGCTGGGGAAGTTCAGACAGGAAGTTTGTAGCCGAAACCATTTATGAAATTGTGCGCTGGAAACGATTATACTCTGAAATTGCAGAGGTTAAAGAGCCATATGATAGAGATAATTTATGGAGAATGTTCTCTGTATGGGCTGTTTTAAGAGGCTACCCAATCCCTGATTGGCGCCAGCTTGAAGGTACTCCTGAACGAAAAATAAAAGGTCGTTTTGATGAATTATCAAAAGTAAGAGCTCTGAAAGAATCTATACCTGATTGGATGGATGAACTTGGCGTAAGCGAACTTGGTGAAAAAGTTTGGTCTAAAGAAATCACAGCCCAAAACCAACCTGCAAAAGTAATCCTTAGAGTAAATACCTTAAAAACAACTCGAGAAGCTTTGCGTGCTATTTTAATGGATTTAAACATTGAAACAGACGTTTTAAAAGACCAACCAGATGCACTTGTTTTAAGAGAAAGAGCTAATGTTTTCTTGACAGATGCTTTTAAACAAGGCTTTTTTGAGGTTCAAGATGCAAATTCTCAACTAGTTGCAGCATTTTTAGACGTAAAACCAGGAATGAGAGTAGTTGATACGTGTGCAGGTGCAGGCGGAAAAACATTGCACATTGCCTCTTTGATGGAAAATAAAGGACAATTAATTGCAATGGATTTATATGAAAGTAAATTAAAGCAATTAAAAATTAGAGCCAAAAGAGATGGTGCTTTCAATATTGAGTACCGTATTATCGACTCTACTAAAGTTATAAAAAAATTACACGAGAGAGCTGACAGAGTTTTAATTGATGCTCCATGTAGTGGTTTAGGAGTTTTAAAAAGAAATCCTGATGCTAAATGGAAATTAAAACCAGAGTTTATTGATAACATTCGTAAAGTACAATCTGAAGTACTTGAAAGTTATTCAAAAATTGTAAAACCAGGAGGAAAATTAGTGTATGCAACTTGCTCTATTTTACCATCTGAAAACCAAGATCAAGTGAAACGTTTTTTAACTACCGAAATTGGAAAACAATTTACTTTCGTTAAAGATCATAAAATCCTAGCGTCAGAGTCAGGCTTTGATGGCTTTTACATGGCACTTTTAGAACGTAAAGAATAAGATTAAAAGGTAACTACAAAAAAAAACTCCAATTTCTAAATTAGAAATTGGAGTTTTTTTTTTATTGATTCTCTTCGTCAGTCATGTGTGATTTAGAGTAACCACGCCATTTTTCAATACAATCTTGAAAATCTTGAGGCAACTCAGTATCAAAACGCATCATTTCACCAGTAGTAGGATGTATGAATCCGAGTGTTTTTGCGTGAAGTGCTTGCCTTGGTAACGCTTTAAAACAGTTGTCAATAAACTGTTTGTATTTTGTAAATGTAGTTCCTTTCAAGATCAAGTGACCTCCATAACGCTCATCATTAAATAAAGGATGCCCAATGTGTTTCATATGGGCCCGAATTTGATGTGTTCGTCCAGTCTCTAGCTGACACGATATTAAAGTAACATACCCAAAACGTTCTAAAACTTTATAATGTGTTACAGCAGGTTTCCCTATTTCAGGATCAGCAAAAACAGCCATTTGCATTCGATCTTTCAAATGTCTAGCTAAATTTCCTTCTATAGTACCGCTATCCTCTGCCACATTGCCCCAAACAAGAGCAACATACTCTCTTTCTGATGTTTTTGCTTCAAATTGTTTGGCAAGATGCGTCATGGCAGCCTCGGTCTTTGCAATGACTAACAAGCCTGATGTGTCTTTATCAATTCGGTGAACAAGTCCAGGACGTTCACTACTATTCATAGGCAAATTATCAAAATGATGGGCTAACGCATGAACTAAGGTTCCAGTATAATTCCCATGACCAGGATGCACTACCATTCCAGGTAATTTATTGATCAACAATAAAGTATCATCTTCATAAACAATATCAAGCGGAATATCCTCTGGAATAATATGATTTTCATACGGAGGATGTGAAAGCATAACTCGCACTATATCATGTGCCTTAACTTTGTAATTTGACTTAACCGTGGCATCATTTACAAAAATATTCCCTTCACTGGCTGCAGTTTGAATTTTATTTCGGGTTGCATTTTGTATTAAACCCATCAAGTATTTGTCAATTCTTAAAGAGGCTTGCCCTTTAGGAACTTCAAACCTAAAATGTTCAAATAATTCGTCTTCTAAATCTATTGTATCTATATTATTGTTCATCAACTGGTATTTCTTCTATTGGTGCCGCAAGGGTATCTGCAGCGCTTTCTTCTTCTTCAAAACTCATTTTTCCATCTCCCAAGACCAAGTCAATTTTGGACGATTTAAGCACTCTATCACCTGCTTTTAAATTCCTTCCTTTATAACGCATCTCTAGCACCATATCTTTCCCTAAGTTTGGCACATAAGTAACAGTTCCTTCATCAAGTCCAAGTGCTTTTAAAGTAGGAACAGCTTCGCGGTACGTTTTATTAACTAAATCAGGAATTCGTACAGATGAATATCCTGAGGTATTTATTTTTATATAAATTTTTCTACCTACTTTCACCTTAGTACCTGGTGTAGGATCTTGTTCTACAACACTAAACTGAGGAAAATCACTTCTATAATCAACACTGTCTAATAGTTCATAGTCTAGATCAAGCTCATCGAGTTTTTCTTCTACTTGCTCCTCTGTTAATTTTCTTAAATCTGGAACCGAAATTTCATTACCGTGATCTGTGGTAAATGTAAGCCAATGCATGAATAAATACACTAAAGCAACAATAATCCCAAGTGCTAAAATTACTTGAACTACAAAAACACGACTGGTAAGATACTTACGTAAACTCATAAAATAATTTTTAATTGTGGCAAAGATAAAGCTATTTCGTTTCAAAAAAAATGATAATTTTGTTTAATCGTTTTTAGGAATTATACGCGTTAATTTTTTGGAGCTTATTCCCGCTATCCGCTTGTATCTTTGCTTTTTTAAAGAAAAAAAACAAAGGATACCGCTGCTATCGGGGCTAAAACAAATCATAAGCTGCCTTACCTTTTTTAAACAAAAAAAACATCACTTAAAACTGAATAAAATGAAAAATATTGCCATCATCATGGGCGGATATTCTAGTGAATATAAAATATCACTTATCAGCGGAAACGTTGTCTATCAATACCTTGACAAGACAAAATACAATGGCTTTCGCATCCATATCCTAAAAGAAAAATGGGTTTACGTTGACGCAAATGATGCTGAATTTCCAATAGATAAAAATGATTTCTCCGTAACTGTTGCAGGCAACAAGATTACTTTCGATTGTGTTTTCAATGCCATTCACGGTACACCCGGCGAAGATGGATTAATGCAGGCCTACTTTGAACTATTACACATTCCGCAAACTTCTTGCGATTATTACCAGGCCGCATTAACGTTCAATAAACGCGATTTACTTTCAGTTTTAAAACCGTATGGTATAAAAACTGCTACTTCTTACTATTTAAACAAAGGCGATGTCATCAATACCGCTGAAATTGTTGCTAAAGTTGGTTTGCCTTGCTTTGTAAAACCCAATAAAGCAGGTTCTAGCTTCGGAATTTCTAAAGTAAAAACAGCCGCCGAATTACCTATCGCAATTGAAGTTGCATACAAAGAAGATAACGAAATAATAATAGAAAGTTTTCTTGACGGAACTGAGGTTTCTGTAGGTGTTATTAATTATAAAGGAACAGTGACCGTTTTACCGATAACCGAAATCGTTTCAGAAAATGATTTTTTTGATTATGAAGCCAAATATTTAGGAAAGTCTCAAGAAATTACACCGGCAAGAATCTCAGATGAAATGACACAAAAAGTCAGCGAGATTGCTAAACGTGCATACGAAGTACTCAAAATGAAAGGTTTCTCCAGAAGCGAATTTATTATTGTAAATGAAGAACCACACATGCTTGAAATGAATACTATTCCTGGACTTACAACGGAAAGTTTGATTCCGCAACAAGCCAAAGCAGCAGGAATAACACTTGAAGATTTATTTACAAATGCTATTGAACTAGCCATATAACAACACAATGAGAAAAGCAATTTTTCCTGGATCATTTGATCCTATCACACTAGGTCATGAAGACATCATAAAAAGAAGCTTACCCTTATTTGATGAAATAGTTATTGCCATAGGTGTCAATGCCGAAAAAAAATACATGTTCTCTCTTGAAGAAAGAAAAAGATTTATTGAGGAGACTTTTAAGGATGTAACTAAAGTTTCAGTAATTACCTATGAAGGATTAACAACTGATCTTTGCAAAAAATTAAAAGCTGATTTTATCCTGCGTGGTTTACGCAATCCAGCCGATTTTGAATTCGAAAAAGCCATTGCGCACACCAATCGTAGATTATCAAAAATAGAAACTGTGTTTTTATTGACCGCAGCAAAAACATCGTACATCAGTTCCAGTATAGTACGAGATGTAATTCGTAACGGTGGACAATATGAAATGTTAGTTCCTGATGCTGTTAGGATAAAATAGTGATCAGTAAAAAGTGGTCAGTTTAAGTTTTAATCTTGTAGTTAACATAAATTTCATAAGACGTCATGTAAAAGACATCATAATTTTAAGAGATAGAATAATCAAATGAAAACAAATAAATTAACAGATCTGACAGACCAGGAATTAATTACTGAACAAAAAAAGAGAAAAAGTACTAGCATTTCATATTCTATTATAATCGGAATTATGATTGGAGTTTCAATTTATGGATATATAAAAAATGGATTTTCATTTTTTACCGTAATGCCAATAATGTTTTTTCCTACTTTTATAATAAATTGGAAAAATTACCAAGAAGCAATAAATGAAGTTAAATCTCGAAATATAAAATGAGTAAAAACTGTTTAAACTGTGTAAATCCAACGACAGGTAATTTTTTGTAATCAATGCGGTCAAAAAGTAAAAGTTCATAGATATTCTATTAAACATTTTATTGAGCACGATTTAATTCACGGCAGTTATGGTTATTCAAAAATTCATTGATCATTAGAAGCTTTGCCGTTGTATTTTCATATATATATTATTTTCAATGTTTGTCGGAATAATTATTGCGAGAATGAACTACAGTAAATAATAATCTAGAATTTAGCTTGACAAAATTAATTTTGTAAATTAACAAATTGAATACCTCAAGGATTAGGATATTTAGTCCGCACATCGCTTACTCAAGTTACGCAGTAAGCAAAAATTATACAACAATAAAAGTTTGTCGAAAGTAATGTTAAGATGTACTTTCGCCATAAAATAAAAGCCATCAAACATGAGTATAGAAAGAGAATTAAGCAAACGCAGCGGGTCAAAATGTGAACTATGCGGGTCAACTGAGAACCTAAAAGTATATCAAGTTTTACCTACCAAAAAAGGCGGACTTGACGAAAGTATTATGGCTTGTACTACATGCATTGACCAAATTGAAAATCCAGATAAAGTAGATTTAAATCACTGGAGATGTTTAAATGACAGCATGTGGAGTGAACATACTGCGGTACAAGTTGTTGCATGGAGAATGTTAAGTCGTATGCGAAATGCGGGATGGCCTCAGGAATTATTAGACCAAATGTATCTTGATGAAGAAGTTTTAGCTTGGGCCCAAGCTACAGGCGAAGGCGAGGAAGACGAAAACAAAATCATACACCGCGATAGTAATGGAGTCATACTAGAAACAGGCGACTCGGTTGTATTAATCAAAGATTTAAAAGTAAAAGGATCTAGCATGGTTGCAAAGCAAGGAACTGCTGTACGTAACATTAGACTTGATCATGAAAACGCTGAATATATTGAGGGAAAAGTAGATGGTCAAACTATCGTAATTATCACTCAGTATGTAAAGAAAACTTAGTTTATAGTAATCCGTTTGCGGTAAAAAGTGAACAGGTAAATATATACATCAAACTAAAAATCGTTAACAGTAAAACAAAATTTACTATTAACGATTTTTTTACTAAAAACTGCGACTGAGACTGGGACTGAGACTGATCCCGAAACTTCAGGACTACTCCTCCTCTTTCTTGATTACTTTTCGCGCAACTTCAATTTTATATTTTTTACCCTTCATTTTTTCATCCTTGATGGCGTGCAATAAATCTTTTACTTTATTGAATTTTACTGCTGCAAATGAAATAAAATCTTTGACTTCAATAAGGCCTAAATCTCCTTTTTCTAATTTTCCTTTTTGAGAAAAGAAGCCTACAATATCAATTTTATTCAATTTATTTTTCTTCCCACCACTGATGTAAATAGTTTGAAATTCAGGCGGTTTTGGTAAACTGACAGTATTCTCCACTTTCAATTCCGTCATGGAATAATCAATATAATCTAGCTTTTTCTCACTTTCGTTGAAAATAATATAAGCGGTACCTGAGTTTTGCATCCTAGCAGTACGTCCGTTTCTATGCGTAAACTCATCTTCTTTTGATGGTAAATGATAGTGAATAACGTGCTTCATTTCTGGAATATCAAGTCCACGAGCAGCCAAATCAGTGGTTATTAAATACGTCATACTTCCATTTCTAAATTGTATAAGCGCTCGCTCACGCTCCTCTTGATCCATGCCGCCGTGGTAATACGTAGCATAAATACCTTTTGCATTCAAAGTATCACTTATTCTTTCAGCAGCGTCTCTATGATTACAAAATACGATTGCAGCTTGTGACTTCAAAGAACAAATTAAGTTAAACAAACTACCCATTTTATCCTTGTCTTTAGAAACAACCATTCGCATAGAAAGATTGGTTTCAACAACATGCTCAGGAATAAAATCCAAAATAGTAGGATTAAGTACACGTGTATATTTAGGTATTTCAATATCTGAAGTAGCTGAAACCAATACTCGTTTATTCAATTTAGTTAACTTCCCTATAATATAAGACATTTGTTCATGAAAACCAAGCTGTAATGATTTATCAAATTCATCTAAAATTAAGGTTTGAATTTTATCAACCCTAAAAGTTCCTCTATCAATATGATCTGCAATTCTACCTGGAGTTCCTATCAAAACAGCTGGCGGATTGCTTAAGTTTTTGATTTCAGTATCTATGGAGTGCCCTCCGTAGCATACATTTACTTTATAATCGGTTCCCATTTTTTTCCAAACTTGTTCTATTTGGAGTCCCAATTCACGTGAGGGAACTAAAATTAAGCATTGCACCGAAAGTATTTCCGGCTGTAGCATTTCAAATATTGGTAGTAAAAAAGCGAGTGTTTTCCCTGAACCTGTAGGAGAAAGTAATAAAATATTATTGTCATTCAGGATAGCATCTTGTGCTACTTCTTGCATTTCATTTAGGCTTTCTATACCTAAATTCAAAAGTATATTGTTGGAGTGGTGCTTCGTATTCATTTTATTCGTTTGTGCAAAGGTAATTTTAAATTGCGACTAATGAATTTTGTCGTTTAAAATTTCGATAATTTCATACATCTGCCCTATTATTCAATATTCCTTTTAAAGATTCTATAAAAAAAGCTAAATTTGAAGCTCTTATACTTACGTAACCATGAAATACTTACACTACTTTTTGCTTTTATTTAGTATTTGTTCTTTGGCACAAAATCAAAATAAATACGATACTTTTTTTGAGAAAGGCAATGGCAATCAATCGGCATCCTACCCAGAAACTATTGCTTATTACAAATTATTGGCAAAAGATTTCCTAACCATTAACATGCAAGAAATGGGGTTAACAGACAGCGGAGAACCACTTCACATGGTTGTTTTTAATCCTGAAAAGCAATTTGATTTTGGAGAAATCCAAAAAAACAAAGCCGTAATCTTGATTAATAACGGTATTCATGCCGGTGAACCAGACGGAATTGATGCTAGTATGCAACTATTTAGAGATTTAGCTTTAGGCAAAATAAAAGCACCCAAAAATTCGGTAATCGTTTGTATACCTGTTTATAATATTGGAGGTGCTTTAAATAGAAATTCGACCTCAAGAGCCAATCAAGACGGACCCGAAGTGTACGGTTTTCGTGGAAACGCAAGAAATTTTGACTTAAATCGGGATTTCATCAAATCAGATACCCGAAACACGAAAAGTTTTGTGGACATTTTCCATAAAATAAATGCCGATGTTTTTATTGACAACCATGTTAGTAATGGATCTGATTACCAGTACAAACTCACTTATATCATGACTCAACACAATAAATTAGGAACTGTTTTAGGTGATTTTTTAAATACTAAAATGATGCCGTCAATTGTAGCTGATTTACAAAAAAAGAAAATAGAAACCACTCCTTACGTAAATGCGTTTCAAGACACTCCTGACAAGGGATTTGCACAATTTTTTGAAAGTCCAAGGTATGCTACTGGATACACTTCACTATTCAATACAATAGGCTTTGTGGTGGAGACACACATGCTGAAAAAATATGCTGATCGTGTAAAAGTTACTTATGAATACATGAAATCAACGATTGATTACACCGATGAAAATTACAAAATCATCAAGGAACTAAGGTTAAAAAACGAAAACCAATATGCTCCAAGGAAAAAATACTCCTTAAAATGGGAAATTGACACCACTAAAACCGAATCATTCTTTTTTAAAGGTTTTGAAGCGAGCTATAAAAAAAGTGACGTTACAACAGGAAATCGACTTTATTACGATCAAAAAAAACCATTTCAAAAAAACATTCCCTACAATAGAGAATACAAATCTGTAAAAGAAATTACAATCCCAGAAGCTTACATTATTCCAAAAGGTTTTTGGCCTGTAATTGATTTATTAAAAAGCAACACCATAACTTATTCTCAACTTAAAAACGATACCATTATTGAAGTAGAAAGTTATAAAATAGCTGATTTTAAAACTAGTAGTTCAGCCTATGAAGGACATTATCTACATCGAAATACAACCGTAAACAATACAATTGAGAAAAAGGCATTCGCCAAAGGTGATTATCTGATTCCTACGCAACAAAAAGGGATTAAATACATTCTTGAAACTTTAGAGCCCGAGGCAGTGGATTCTTTTTTCAATTGGAATTTTTTTGATACAGTACTCCAACAAAAAGAGGGCTATTCTGACTATGTTTTTGAAGATACTGCAACTCAAATTTTTAAAGAAAACCCATCTTTGAAAGCAGAATTTGAAACAAAAAAACAAAATGACGAAGCCTTTTTAAAAAATCCAGAAGCGCAACTAGATTGGATATACAAACATTCGGTTTACTATGAAAAGGCACATTTGCAATATCCTGTGTATCGAGTTTTAAAATAAAAAAAGCTACAATTGAATTATTTATAAAACACGAATTTCACGAATTTCCACTAATTATTTAATGGAAATTCGTGAAATTCGTGTTTAACTTTAATACGTCAGTATAAAACTGCTCAATAACCTTTATATGTTTCCGAAATGCAGCACTATTTCACTAGCTTCTCTTCTTCTTCAAACAATAATTTGATATTTTCATAGGAGTTTTTCAATGCCTCTTTTATTTGTTCTGGATTCATCCAAGCAACTTTTTCAATTCCTTCTTCTAATTGTCCTTGAGGCGTTCCTTCAAAAGTGGACTGCATTTCAAACCAGTGTGTAACTTTCAGCTTATACTTGCCATTTCTTTTAAAAACATGATACGTTTTTTGTAATTTGTGAGAAATTGACAACCCATTTACACCTGTTTCCTCTTCTACTTCGCGCATTGCGGTATCCTCAATATCCTCCCCTTTTTCAATTCCGCCTTTAGGTAAATCCCATTTTCCGTTTCTAAAAATGAATAAAACCTCTCCTTTTTTATTATAGACCAGTCCGCCACCAGCTTTACAAACAGGAATTTTGGCTTTCAAAGTCTTCATAATCAAGGTCTCATCCGGATGATATAAATAGGCTTTATTAATTTTATTTTGAAAAATTTTCACTATAAGATGCTCAATATCAATACTCTCTAGAAGAAACAATTGAAAATCTGTTTCCTTTGAGATGTGATTTGTCAAAAAAAGTGGTTTGTCGTTAACAAAAACTTTATACATTTGTGGTATGATTTTTAATAAAGATACAGCCGAAAAAACAGCCGAATTTCTATTGCAAATAAATGCAATTAAATTGAATCCAAGAAATCCTTTTACATGGGCTTCTGGATGGCAATCCCCAATTTATTGTGATAACCGTTTAATCCTTTCATTTCCAGCCGTTAGAAATTACGTTCGCGATGAATTTTCCAAAAACATTGAGAAACAATTTGGAAAACCTGATGTAATTGCAGGAGTTGCCACAGGAGCAATAGGCATAGGAATGCTTGTAGCAGAGAGTATGGGTTTACCATTTGTATACGTAAGACCTGAACCAAAAAAACATGGCAGACAAAATCAAGTAGAGGGATTTTTACAAAAAGGGCAAAATGTTGTTGTTGTAGAAGACTTAATTAGTACAGGAAACAGCAGTTTACTAGCTGTTGAAGCCTTGAAAGAAGCTGGAGCCAATGTAAAAGGCATGGCAGCTATATTTACCTATGGTTTTAACGTAGCTGAAGAGAATTTTAAAAACGCAAATGTTGATTTGTTCACCTTAAGTAACTATCAAAATCTTTTAAATTTGGCTGTAGCCAAAAGATATATTACTGAAGAAGAAGAACAAACTTTAAGAGAATGGAACGTATCTCCATCAACCTGGAATACAAATGTTTAATTAAAAATTAACTCCCCAAAATATGAACCTAGAAAGCCCAAAAGTAACAGTAGAGAAATCAGCACTTGAATTATTTAACTCATTAAGTGATGTAAAGAATTTTGAAAAATTAATGCCAGACAATATTGCTAAATTTGAAGTAATTGGCGAAGATGCTTTCATTTTTGGACTAAAAGGAATGCCAGAAATTAAATTAAAAATGAAAGAAAAAATAGCACCGAACAAAGTTGTTTTGGGTGCTGCTAGTGACAAACTTCCATTTACACTTGTTGCAAATATTGAGTCTATCTCAGCAGCTAGTAGTAGTGTAAAGCTTGATTTTGAAGGCGATTTTAACCCGATGATGGCAATGATGATTAAAGGCCCAATAGGAAAGTTCATTGAAACTTTGGCTACAAATATGAATAAACTATAATTTTTTATTCTCCAATCATTAAAAAGTCTTTGAGCAATAGCTTAAAGACTTTTTTTTTTAATACAGCATTTGAATTTCTTTGATGTCAAATTCTTGTATAGTGTCATCTTCCAATAAAACTTGAAGTTTTCCTGTACTTGACACCCCTTGAATAATTCCCATAAAAGCCGCTCCATTTGGTAAACTAAAAGCAGTAGGAACCTCTTTTTTAAACAAATATTGAGTGTATAATTTAGTATGTAAGGAATTTGAATCTGGCCAATGATTTGTTTTTTCTTTCATCTCACTAACAATTTCCTGAATTAGTATTGAAATGTTAAATGATGTTGCACTCACACATTCAAGAGAGGAAGCTTTGGGTAAATTTTCAAAGTTAGTTTGGTTCACATTCAAGCCTAAACCTACAATTGAAAAAATAGAACCATCACTTTTTATACTATTTTCAATTAAGATGCCACCTATTTTTTTATTATCTGACATTATGTCGTTAGGCCATTTAATACTTAGTTTAGGGATTTGATGCTTTTCTAAAACAGATATTACAGCCAACGAAACAGCGGTATTCAAATTAAAAATAGAATCTATATTATAAAGAATATTTTTAATCAAAACACTCATTATTAGATTCTTACTTTTTTCAGAAGTCCACACAGCTCCCATTTGACCTTTCCCTTTTGATTGACTTTCAGCAGTAACTACAGTAAAATTTTCTAAGTCTTGTTTACTCGCAAGTCCTTTCAGGAAGTCGTTTGTTGAATCTATGGCATCGAGTTTGATTAGTTTCATATGTAGTTTTTTGTGAAACAGAATTTAATATTGTGTTAAGGTTCAAAAATAATCACAAAAAATGGTAACTTTACAAACTTATATAAAAATAATTCATGGCGAAAAAGACTATAAACAATGATATCCTTCTGGCAAATATCATTAAAGGAATAGAAGAAGTAAAAGGAAATGATATTACCATCCTAGATTTAAGAGAAATTGATACTGCAGTATGTGACTATTTTGTAATCTCAAATGGAAATTCGAATACCCAAGTTAATGCAATTGTAAATTCAATTCAAAAAACAGTTTCTAAAGAATTAAAAGACAAACCATGGCATGTTGAAGGAACAGACAATGCCGAATGGGTGTTAATGGACTATGTAAATATAGCAGTTCATGTATTTCAAAAACACATTAGAGAATATTACAACATCGAAAGTTTATGGGGCGATGCTAAAATAACAACCATAGAAAACAAATACTAAAGACACATATCCGTAGTAATGGCTAAAGAAAATAATCCAAACCCGAATAAGTTTAAGGTAAGCCCATGGCTTGTTTACACTTCAGTAATTTTAATTCTTTTATTCATAAGCATCACTTTCCAAGGAAATGGGCTAAATGAGCCAGGACAACTGAAGTCTTCTGACATTGATAATATGCTAAACAAAGGGCAAATTAAAAATGTCATTATTTTTAATAATAAAGATGCTGAAATTTACCTTTCAGATGCTGCTTTGAAAGATCCTATCAATAAAAAAGTAGCTAAAGATGTTTTTGACAGACCAAGCAAAGGTCCTCACTACACCACAAAATTTGGTGATTTAAAATCTTTTCAAGAAAAATTAGATAAAGCTAAAACTGAAAAAAAATTAGTAAACTATGATTTTAAAGAAGCGAGTAATTGGTCTGATATTTTAATCACTTTTTTACCTATTATAATTATCATAGCAGTTTGGATTTTTATCATGCGTAAAATGTCTGGTGGCGGTACTGGCGGTGGTGGACAAATATTCAATATCGGTAAATCCAAAGCGAAACTTTTTGATGAAAAAACGGACATCAAAACTACATTTAAAGATGTAGCGGGTCTTGAAGGTGCAAAAGAAGAAATACAAGAAATTGTAGAATTTCTTAAAAATCCTGAAAAATATACTAATCTGGGTGGTAAAATACCAAAAGGCGCCTTACTAGTTGGGCCTCCAGGAACAGGAAAAACATTATTAGCCAAAGCTGTTGCCGGGGAAGCTCAAGTACCATTTTTCTCTTTATCAGGATCTGATTTTGTTGAAATGTTTGTTGGTGTAGGTGCATCACGTGTAAGAGACTTATTTAAACAAGCTAAAGAAAAATCACCTGCCATCATTTTCATTGATGAGATTGATGCTGTAGGTAGAGCTAGAGGTAAAAGCAATATGTCAGGCGGTAACGACGAGCGTGAAAATACATTGAACCAATTATTGACAGAAATGGATGGTTTTGGTACCAACTCAAATGTTATTGTACTTGCTGCTACAAACAGAGCTGACGTACTGGATAAAGCTTTAATGCGTGCTGGTCGTTTTGATAGACAAATTTTTGTAGACTTACCAGACATTCGTGAAAGAGCCGAAATATTTAAAGTACATTTAGCTCCTTTGAAAAAAATTGAAGATCTTGATACTGACTTTTTAGCCAAACAAACTCCAGGTTTTTCAGGTGCTGATATTGCAAATGTATGTAACGAAGCTGCTTTAATAGCTGCTAGAAACAACAAATCTGCAGTGGATAAACAAGATTTCTTAGATGCTGTTGATAGAATAGTTGGCGGTTTAGAAAAGAAAAATAAAATTGTAACTCCAGAAGAGAAAAAAGCAATTGCAATACACGAAGCGGGTCACGCAACAGTGAGCTGGATGCTAGAGCACGCTGCTCCTCTTATTAAGGTAACTATTGTCCCTAGAGGTCAAAGTTTAGGTGCAGCTTGGTATCTACCAGAGGAAAGACTAATTGTACGTCCAGACCAAATGCTTGATGAAATGTGTGCTACAATGGGTGGTAGAGCTGCTGAAAAAGTAACATTTGATAGAATCTCTACTGGAGCATTAAGTGACTTAGAGAAAGTAACCAAACAAGCTCGCGCTATGGTTACCGTTTATGGTTTGAATGACAAAATAGGTAACGTTACCTATTATGATTCAACAGGACAAAGTGAGTATAATTTCTCAAAACCGTACTCAGAGGAGACCGCAAAAGTTATTGATGAAGAGATTTCATTGTTGATTGAAAGCCAATACCAAAGAGCGATTCAAATTCTAGAAGATAACAAAGACAAGCTAAATCAACTTGCCAACATCTTAATAGAGAAAGAAGTAATATTTAAAGATGATCTTGAAGCCATTTTTGGAAAAAGAACATTTGACAAAAACCTTGAAGAAGTGGTGTCATAAATAACTCATAATAGCAATTATTTTTAAAATCTTAATTCAAAAATTATTTTTGAATTAAGATTTTTTTATCTTTGAACGGTTTTTATACCTTTAATTATTGTTTTCAAAAATAAATATGAGTCTTTTTAGAAAAATTTTTGGTTCAAGTCATCCTGCTGCTGAAGAGCAAAAAGAAAGTGAATTTAGTACTTACTATAAGGAACCAACTGTGTCTATAGACGAGCAATTTATTTTTAATTTCAAAAAAAACGGTGGTAAATTTTTATACTGTGAAAACAATTTAGAAGTTACCGAGCAGTTTGAAAACATACTTGAAGAAAACGACTGGTTTGAAAGTGAAGTCCTTTGTTACGATCCTGAACTTTTCCAGTTACTTGAAGACAATAAACTTACTTATGACAAACCTGAAAATCCTAAATTTTTGTTGTCTAGTTGTGAAAGTTTGATTGCCGAAGAGGGTTCTATATTGTTTTCATCCAAACAAATCAAACAACACAAACCAAACGATCTCCCTACAAACATGATTATTTTGGCTAAAGCCAGCCAAATAATGGGAACCAAAAGTGACGGTTTAAGTGCCATTAAGAAAAAATACGAAAGAGATTATCCAACTAATATTTCAACTATAAAGTATTTCGAAAAAGCTAAAGAAGAGGACTTCACCCAATATGGAAGTTCCGCAAAGAATCTATATTTACTGCTTTTAGAAGATCTTTAAGATGAATGAAACTCTAAAACGAGGAATATCAGGAGTAGTTTATATTGCATTACTACTCACTTCTATCTTATATTCAACTGAAACTTTTTTTTTACTTTTTGGTATATTTTTACTAATTACCATATACGAATTTTGTAATCTAGTTCAAATTCACAAAGTGTTTCCAATTATTTTTGGTTTTTCCTTGTACACTTCGGTAGCGCTTATTAGTCATTACAACAAAGAAACTGTTTCTTTTTTAAAGACTAATTTTGACTTAGATGTAGACTTAAACATCAATATTCAGCAATTAAATATTGTTCTACTGGTCATTGCTCTTGTTGTAACTTTAAAATGCATTCTATTTTTATTTTACGATTCTATCCAAAAAATTAATACTTCATCAAAATATCTATATCTTTTAGGTTACATCATCCTTCCTTTTGTATTTATTACCAAAATATCTTTTGGAGTTATTGATTACAATCCTAAAATTATCATTGGACTATTTATACTCATTTGGACTAACGATACCTTTGCGTACATTGTTGGTAAATCCATTGGAAAAACAAAATTACTAGAAAAAATATCTCCTAAAAAAACAGTTGAAGGTTTCATGGGCGGACTTGTATTTGCCGTACTTGCAGGATATTTAATTTCAAAATATTATATTAAAGCAAAACCAGAGTTTAGCGATAGATCTATACTAATTTGGACATCTATAGCAGTTATTGTGGGAGTTGCAGGAACAATTGGAGATTTAATTGAATCTAAATTCAAGCGAATTGCAAACGTAAAAGACAGCGGAAACATCATGCCGGGTCATGGAGGTATACTAGATCGACTAGATAGTGTTATATTTGTAGCACCATTAATATTTTTATTCTATCAAATTTTAAATTATGTTTCATAAAGAAGGAACCCAATCTATTTTACTAGGCACCATTTTTACTGCGGTTGTCCTTTTATTGTCTGACAATTTAATTGAGACCAACTGGCTCAAAATGGCTGTTCAAATACTAGCTCTTTTAGTATTGATCATCATCTTACAATTTTTTAGAAACCCTAAAAGAACTGTAATTATTAATGACAACCAAATAATTGCGCCTGTTGATGGTAAAGTAGTAGTAATTGAAGAGGTATATGAAGGAGAATATTTTAAAGATAAAAGACTTCAAGTATCTATTTTCATGTCGCCAATAAATGTTCACGTTACTCGATATGCCTTGAGTGGAATTGTTAAGTTTAGTAAATACCATCCTGGTAAATTTCTTGTTGCTTGGCACCCTAAGGCAAGTGAAGAAAATGAAAGAACAACAATTGTTGTAGAAAACAGTACTTTTGGTGGCGTTTTGTACCGTCAAATTGCTGGAGCACTGGCACGTAGAATTGTAAATTATGCTGTAGAAGGAACTCAAGTTACTCAAGGTACCGATGCTGGATTTATAAAATTTGGTTCAAGAGTTGATATTTTTTTACCTTTGGGAACACCTATTAATGTGGAATTGAACCAAAAGGCTATTGGAGGAAAAACTATTATTGCAACCAAGGCATAATGACCAAAAAGGATTTAGATACTTTATTCCTAGAAGCTGTAGCGAAAGCAGCTGATATGACGCAAGCATCCCTACCACAAGATGTACAATTGCGCTTATATGCTTTTTACAAACAAGCAACTTATGGCACTGTTGATTTAAGACAAAATTCATCCTATCATTTGAGAGATGCATTCAAAACTAACGCTTGGATGCAGATAAGTCATTTATCACCAGATGAAGCCAAACAATATTATATTGAAATCATTGACTCACTAATAAAATCATAATTTACCCATGAAAAAAGCATTTTATGTGTTGCCATTAGTTTGTGCAACAGTTTTTATAGTATCCTGTAATGAGAAAAAATTAATTGAAGTTGTTGAAGTCCCTTTGCCTTCTACCACAGAGCAAAAAACAGTTATGGGCTCGCCTGATAATGTAAAAGCTGATGAAGGTTCTTTTCAATTAGAAAAACTGCCGTATGCATATGATGCGCTAGCTCCGAGCATATCAGCTACTACAATGGAGTTGCATTACTCTAAACATTATTTAAATTACACAAACAATCTAAACAGCTCCATAAAAGGAACTCCACTAGAAAACTTAACCATAGAAGAAGTGCTAGCAAAACTAGATCCTAATGATGCAGGGCTGCGTAATAATGCGGGAGGATATTACAACCACAGTTTGTTTTGGAAATGTATGGGACCAAAAGCTGGCGGTGAACCAAAAAACACTTTGGCTAGTGCCATGATAACTGATTTTGGATCTTACGGTAATTTTATGTCTCTTTTTAAAGATGAAGCTACAAAACATTTTGGATCAGGTTGGGTTTGGCTTATAGTAGATAAAACGGGTAAATTACAAGTTACAACAACTACAAATCAAGACAATCCTTTGATGCGAAATGCTATTGTTCCGGGAACACCAATTCTTGCACTTGACTTATGGGAACATGCCTATTATATGGATTATCAATACCGAAGAAAAAACTACGTTGATAATTTTTTTAATATTATCAACTGGAATAAAATTGAAGAAAACTATACGGCGGTAGCCATAAAATAGTTCTCTTAAAAAGAAAAAAAAAGCTGCTAAAAATTTTAGCAGCTTTTTTTCATCCTTACAGTTGTAATATGAAAGATTCTAATGGATTAATCTTTATTTGCAAGGTTCCTTCTCCTTGAGAAACTCTTAATTGAGAAGAATACACTTGATACAATTGATCTTTTACAGTATATAGACCATCTATTAATTGCCACTTTTTAATGAGGTCTTTTGAAATTTTAAGTTCAAAAGTACTTGTGGTCACTGATGAAAAATTAGTAACAACAATTAATTTTTGCTCTGTAGACCAACGGACAAAAGAAAAAATACTTTCGTCATAACCTTTTGTAAATTGACGGTTTTGAGTATGCAACTCCTGATAATCGCCCATCAATGCGGAACTATTCAAAGAAAAGTTAAGAAGTCTTTTGTAAAAATCTCGCAACTCTTTTTCGTTTGCTGTTAATAACGCTCCATCAAATTTGCCATTATTCATCCAGCGCTGGTGATTTGGCACACCAACATAATCAAAAATGGATGTTCTTGAATGTGTTCCAAATCCAGCATTCTCATTGCCTGCTTCTCCAACTTCTTGACCAAAATAAACCATAGTAGGTGCTGAACTTATGGTTGTTGAAACTACCATCAATGGTTTTCCTTTTTCAGCTGATCCAGCAAATTCTGGACTTGCTAAGCGTTGCTCATCATGATTGTCTAGAAAATGAAGCATGTGGTTTTCAATGTCTTTTAAACCATTCTGAATTTCTACCAACCGATCTGGTGTAGCTTGACCTTTTATGATGGCTTTCAAGGCGTCATAAGTCTCCACTTTGTCATACAAATAATCCATTTTACCTAGATGAATGTAATTTCTATACTCTTTTGGGTTGTAAACTTCGGCTAATAGAAAAGCTTCCGGATTTTTCATTTTAATGGCTGAATTCATATAACTCCAAAATTCATACGGTACCATTTCGGCCATGTCAAATCGGAAACCATCTACCCCTTTTGCTGTCCAATACAAAGCTATGTCTTTGAATTTAACCCACGAATTGGGTACATTTTTATTTTTCCAAAATTCAAAATGCTCCTGAACTGTTTTTTTGTCATATCGTGCTGGAAGTTCTGGAAAATCTTTGGACCCATCCGGACGAATACCATAATTTACTTTTACGGTCTCGTACCAATCATTCTTATCTGGTTTTGCCTTTCGGGAGCCATTTCCAGTCCATTTTGCTGGATTTTCTTCAAATTTTCCATCAACCAACGGATGAACTTCTCCGTTTAAAGGTGCATTCGTATCAGGAACTTCAAATTTAGCATTTGGAATATAATAAAAGTTGTTATCTCTTTTATACTCAAAAGTAGTATCATCATCAGCACCAAAATCCCAAACTCCTGCCGGATTGTTTTTACCCTCGTACTTGCGCGCTAAGTGATTTGGTACAATATCAATAATCACTTTTAATCCCGCTTGATGCGTTCTATCAATAAGGGCTTCAAATTCTTGCAATCGGTTTTCAGGATTTACTGCTAAATCTGGGTTCACATTGTAATAATCTTTTACAGCATAAGGCGATCCTGCTCTACCTTTCACGACTTCTGGGTCATCATTAGAAATTCCGATAGCAGTATAATCCCGAATTAAAGCATGATGCGGCACTCCCGTGTACCAAATATGACTTACGCCTAAATCCTTTATTTCTTGCAAGGCTGTTGCTGTAAAATCGTTGAACTTCCCTACTCCATTTTCTTCAATAGTTCCCCAAGGTTTGTTGGTAGTATTTTTATTTCCAAATAATCGCGTAAAAACTTGATACACGACTTCTTTTTTACGTGCAACAGGTTCTTTTTGAGTTGTATTCATTTTTAAATCAGTTGTTTTGCAGGCTATTGCCAATAATCCCATGCCTACACCCGCAACAATAGTTCTTTTTTTCATCATAGTTATCATTAATGCTAATGTCAATAGGTCTTGTACCAATTGGACATCAGATTTTAAATTTAATATTTTTAAAATAAGATGGCGTGAAAAACAATTAAAATTATACCGTTATAAGTGCTAGTGAACAAACTACAACGAAAGAGTAGTTTTATTTGTTGATAACTTTTAGCAGTTAAACCTATCCTTTAAAGCCCGTTTTGACTAATTATAAATAAATCCTAATATGGATTAGGATTGTTTCCTTTTTCATAAATTTGACAAAAATTAGATCCATTGAAAAAAACACTTTTTTTCCTTACTCAACTAGCCATTTTATTGATTTCGCAGTTTGTTTTGGCGCAAGCCCCAAAAATATTAGTTATTGAAAATGCCGATTTTCAAGAAGTTAATGAACTTGAAGTCCCAGATGGGCTTTTATTAATGGGAAACGTTCGTATAAGTCACGACGGTATTGTACTTACTTGTAACAAAGCGTATTATTTTTCAAAAGAAAAGTATATCAAAGCTTTTGGAAATGTACAAATGGTACAAGGAGATACTTTGTTTTTGAATAGTAAATATGCGGAGTATAATGCTACTGTAAAAAAAGCATATGCTTCTGGTGACGCAGTTATGAGTTCGCCAGACGCAACGTTGGTAACAGATATTATCAATTTTGACCGAAATATTCAAGAAGCTTATTACGATACACCGGGAACTATTACCAATAAAGACAATACACTTAAGAGTAATTCAGGTAGGTATTATGTAAAAGAAAAAAAGTTTCGATTTTTGACATCGGTCACGATTACCAATCCTACGTATGTGATCAAATCAAATCATTTGGATTATTTTAGTAATTCAGGACATTCGTATCTTTTAGGACCCTCAACAATCACTAGTAAAGCCAATTACATTTACACCGAAAAAGGATTTTATGATACCAAAAAAAATCTAGCACACTTCCTAAACAAATCTTATATCAAATATGACGATAGAGTGATTAAGGGTGACAGTTTGTATTATGATCGAAACAGAGAATTTGCATCGGCGACTCGAAATGTAAAAATAACAGATTCTATTAACCGCGGTATTGTAAAAGGGCATTATGCCGAAGTGTTTAAAAAACAAGATTCTATGTATGTTACAAAAAGAGCCGTAGCAGTAAATTTTGTCGAAAATGACTCGGTTTATATTCACGGAAAAAAACTAATGGTTACTGGAAAAGAAGGAAACAGAATCATTAGAGCCTTTAATAACGTCCGATTTTTCAAAAAGGATATGAGCGGAAAATGTGATTCGATACATTCTAGTACTAAAATGGGACTGACAAAAATGATAGGAAATCCAATACTTTGGAACGCTGAAAACCAAATTACGGGTGACATTATGCATTTGATAGGAGATAAAACCACTCAAAAATTAGACTCCCTTAAAGTACTCGAAAACACTTTTATTCTCTCAAAAGACACTTTGGGAACAGGATACAATCAAGTCAAGGGACAAAATCTATATGGAAAATTTCTAGAAGGAAAATTACACGATGTTGATATTATTAAAAACGCAGAAGTCATTTACTACATGCGTAATGAAGCACAAGAATTAATAGGTATTAACAAAAATAAAAGCAGTAAAATAAATTTAGTATTAGCTGATAATGAGATCGAAACCATTACTTTTTTTCAAGATGTAGATGGCGATATTTTCCCCGAAAACGAACTGCCCGAAAATGCAAGAAAACTAAGAGGATTAGTATGGCGAGGCGATGAACGTATAAAATCAAAGGACGATATTTTTCCTCCCGAAGAAAATGAAGACAATGAAAAAATTGCCAAAGCCACTAAATCAGCTCAAGGTAAAGGGAATATTCCGATGAAAATTAGGAAAGAAACGCTGAATTACGATAAAAAGAAAGTTAAGAAGTAGTCTTAGTTTGCAATCACAGTACACAGTCACAGTTTACAGTCACAGTGAACAGCGAACAGTATCATTTTTTAGTAAACAGTTACATTAAAAGTTACCTATTACAAAAAAGTATCAAATAAACGATTAAACAATAATTTGTGAACACAGATTTTTTAAAATACCAAGCACAAACTTCACCCTATCCGCTAGGCATGGAGGTGTCACACGCTATAGGGTCTTACATCTACGCAACAGATTCTAGAAAATACCTAGATTTTGTAGCAGGCGTATCAGCCTGTGCCTTAGGCCACCAGCATCCTAGAGTCAACCAAGCCATAAAAGATCAATTAGATAAATATTCACACGTAATGGTATACGGCGAATATTCTCAAAGTCCAGCTGTAGCTTATTGCAAATTGTTAGCCTCATTATTGCCAGCACCTTTAGACAAAACCTATCTGGTTAATTCAGGCACAGAGGCCATAGAAGGAGCCTTAAAACTAGCCCGAAGAACCACAGGAAGAAGTCAATTGATTTCGTGTCACAACGCGTATCACGGCAACACCATGGGTTCAATGAGTGTCATGGGATTTGAAGAGCGCAAACAAGTCTTTCGACCGTTGATCCCTGATGTGGAGTTTATCACGTTTAATGACGAAGCTGATTTACTTAAAATAACGCACAAAACAGCAGGAGTATTATTAGAAACCATTCAAGGTGGAGCGGGATTCATTCAACCCCACAATGACTATCTCAAAAAAGTGAGAGAACGCTGTGATGAAGTAGGTGCCATGATGATTCTGGATGAAATTCAACCGGGTTTTGGTAGAACCGGAAAACTTTTTGGTTTCCAAAATTACGATGTTGTTCCTGATATTGTTGTCATGGGAAAAGGCATGGGTGGCGGAATGCCTGTTGGTGCTTTTACAGCTTCATCAGCACAAATGGATTTGTTGAGTGACAATCCAAAATTAGGGCACATAACTACCTTTGGAGGACATCCTGTCATAGCGGCAGCCTGCTTAGCTACTTTGCAAGAAATTACAGAAACTAATATCATGCAGGAATCTCTTGAGAAAGAAAAATTATTTAGATCGCTTTTGGTACATCCTTTGATACAAGAAATAAGAGGTAAAGGATTGATGCTAGCCGCCATGACTAAAAGCCCTGATATCACAAACGAGGTTATTTTAAAATGTCAAGATAGAGGACTTATTTTATTCTGGCTCCTTTTTGAAGGATGCGCCATCAGGATTACGCCCCCGTTAACCATTTCGGAGGAAGAAATACGAGAAGGTTGTAGTATTATTCTAGAAGTGATGGATGAAATGATGAATAAGAATTAATCTTAAAAATATTCGACAAGGAGATACTCTTTGTTTTAACTAAAGCATTTTTTTGTTAATTAAATTGTTCACAAAAATTCTAAATTATCCTCACAGTACACCCACGATTACCTAATTTTAGTTAGGCTAAATTTAAAACACAAAGTATGCAATTAAGCAACGAAGAAGAAGATTATAACTTATCCTTATCAAAATTTGAGTCCATGTTGAAAACCAACAAGGTATTCTTTTTCGACTCCGAAGAATTTGAAGAAATTATCCTTCATTATCTGGATATGGGCAAAGCCACTTTGGCAAAAAAAGCCCTCAAATTAGCCTTGGAACAACATCCTAAAGCAACAGGACTTAAACTCGTGCAAGTCGAGATGCTTGTGTATGATGATAAATTAGAACTCGCTGAAAAAATATTGAATGAGTTGTATGCTATTGAACCCAATAATGAAGAAATATACATTCAAAAAGCAAATATATGCTCTAAAAGAGATCAACATGAAAAAGCTGTTGAACTCTTAAAAATTGCCCTTAAATATACAGATGATCTGGCAGATGTGTATAATTTAATAGGCATGGAGTATTTGTTTATGGACAATTTTGAATTGGCAAAAACCAATTTCATCAATTGTCTTGAGGAAGATCTTGAAGATCAATCAGCGTTGTATAACGTGGTATATTGTTTTGAATTTTTAGATCAAAATCAAGATGCGATCCAATTTCTAAAAGAATACATTGATAAAAATCCGTATAGTGAAATTGCTTGGCACCAACTAGGACGTTTGCATTACAGCGTAAAAGAATATGAAGAAGCTATACGTGCTTATGAATACGCAACGCTGATAGATGATGAATTTGTGGGTGCTTTTATGGAAAAAGCAAAGGCATACGAACGTCTAAAAAATTATGAAAAAGCCGTTGAAAGTTACAGCAGAACTATTGAGCTAGATGATGCAACTTCTTATGCGCTGTTGCGAATGGGAAAATGTCATGAAAAACTTGGCAATACCGCTCTAGCTCTCAAATATTATAATCAAACCGTGCATGAAGATCCTTTACTAGATAAAGGCTGGATTGCAATAACCGATTTTTATGTACGTCAAAAAAACTATCAAAAAGCACTCTATTTTGTAAACAAAGCCCTTGCAATTGACAACCAAAACAAACTGTATTGGAAACGATTTGCAAGCATCAACAAAAAAATGGGCTTTTTTGAAGAAGCAACCTTTGGATACAAAAAAGCAGTTGAATATGGAGAAACAAGCCTTGATGTTTGGCTTTTTTGGGTAGATATTTTACAATTTCAAGGTGAATTTATGCCGGCAGTACAAACACTTTTGCAGGCTACCGAATATTATCCTGAAGAAAACGAAATTGAATACCGATTAGCTGGTTTATATTATTTACTAAACGATACAACGAAGGCAAAATTTCATTTGAGTAATGCTTTACGTCTCAATGCAGCCAATTCAAAGTTATTAAAAAATTCTTTCCCATCTGTTTGGGAGAAAAAATCAGTGCAAAACCACATCAAAAAATATACGGGTACAAATGACGGAGAGTAATACAAGACGTTTTGGGTTAGTAGGACGTAACATCAGTTATTCTTTTTCTAAAAAATATTTTACTGAGAAATTTGCTGCGGCAGGTTTTGAGGGTTGTACTTATGAAAATTTTGACATCCAAGACATTCAAGATTTTCCAACAATTCGGTTTGAAAACAAAGATATACAAGGACTTAATGTAACCATTCCGTACAAAGAAACGGTTATTCCTTATCTAGATTCCTTATCCAAAAAAGCTGCGCTTATAGGTGCCGTAAATACCATACGCGTTACAAAAAAAGGCAAACTAAAAGGATACAATACTGATTATTTTGGCTTTAAAAAATCCCTGATACCCTTACTGCAACCTCATCACAAGAAAGCCTTGATTTTAGGCACAGGTGGAGCTTCTAAAGGCGTTGCTTTTGCTCTTGATGAGCTTGACATTCCGTATGTATTTGTATCAAGAGAAGCTACTGAAACAAGCATAAGTTATGACCGAATTAATGCTACAACATTTGATAATTACCAAATCATAATTAATGCTACGCCAGTAGGTACAAGCCCAAATACTGATGCTTTCCCACTACTGCCCTATTCGTTTTTTACCGAGAAGCACATTGCCTACGATTTGATTTACAATCCCGCAGAAACACAATTTTTGAAAAAAGCTGCTGCTCAAGGCGCTCAAACAAAAAATGGCTTAGACATGCTTATTTTTCAAGCTGAAAAAGCTTGGAAAATTTGGAATAAGTAAAAAATAATCCCGCTAAAAACTTTTTTTTTTAAAGTTAAGCTGTTGATAGTTTTACATCCATTTTTTGACACTTCTGTTTAAAAAGTTTTCTGTTATATTCTAGATTCCTAGCCCAGATGGAAGCGGCATCCTTTAGGGTCCTGATTTTTTTCAGGATCCTAAAGATATAGCGTACAGCTGGAGAAAGCTCCTAATTAAAAATATCATTTGATCTATGATTAATAAAATGGCTTGTATATTTTGTATTTTGGTAAGGCTTTACTACCTTTCGGACTCAATATTATTTAGAAACCTTATACATTTAAAAAAATGTTAGAAGAAAAGAATGACAACCTGGATCAACATCAAGTCGATGCAGATGGAAATGGTACCGAAACAATCTTGAATGCTACTACTGCAACTCCTGATGATTTAAGTGAACTAACGCAACCTGAAGCTGTACTAATTGAAGCTGATGCTACTACTGCAACAGATGCTATTGCTGCTAGTAATGCAGAGGAAAGCGAAGATGAAACACTGAAAGAGCGCCATGAAATTCCTATGAAGGATTATGATGCACTTGCACTTGAGGAGCTTATTGAGGAACTTAAAGGTTTTGTTTCTAGCGATAAAGCTCTTGCCTACAAGGATCATATTGAAGAAATAAAGAAAGCTTTTTTAGCTAAATATAATCATTTAGTTGAAGAAAAGAAAGAGGAATTCCTTGCAGAAAATCAAGATCCTACTGAAGAGTTTGAATACCACTCTCCATTAAAGAGTCAGTTTGATAAATTATATTCGCAATTTCGTGAGGTAAAGAATGCTCATTTTAAAAGCTTACAAACTAACTTAAAAAATAACCTGGAAAATAGGCTTGCTATTGTTGAGGAATTAAAAGAACTTATAAATCCGCAAGCTAACATCAAGGACACGCTAAAACATTTTAATGATTTAAGAGAGCGATGGAATAATGCAGGGGCTATTCCTAAGGATAAGTACAACCATGTGTGGAATAATTATCATTTTCATGTTGAAAATTTTTATGATTATTTACACCTTGATCGTGAAGCGAGAGACCTTGATTTTAAACACAACCTGGAATTAAAACAAAAAATTGTTGCCCGTGTTGAAGAACTGGTTCTTGAAAAAGATGTTAATAAAGCTTTTAGAGAATTACAAGATTTACATAAAATCTGGAAAGAAGATATTGGTCCTGTTTCAAGAGAACACCGTGATGCTATCTGGAATCAGTTTAGCGATTTGACTAAAAAAATGCACGATAAACGTGAAGTTTTATTTGAAAATCAGCGTGCAGTTGAGTTAGCTAATCTAGAAAATAAAAAAGCCATTATTGCTCAAATTGAAGTTCTGGCTACTGAAAAAGTGAATGCTCACTCGCAGTGGCTTGGTCAAATAGAAAAGGTTGAGGCATTGCGCACTGCTTTTTTCTCGGCTGGAAAAGTTCCTTCAGAAGTTAATGAGGAAACGTGGAGCCAATTTAAAAACGCGGTACGTAATTTTAATTCTTTTAAAAATTCTTTCTACAAAGACATTAAAAAAGATCAAAACGACAATCTTGCTAAAAAAACTGCACTTGTAGCAAAAGCAAAAGCACTACAAGAAAGCACTGATTTTGCTGCCACTACACCTATAATGAAGCAAATTCAAGAGGAGTGGAAAGAAATAGGTCATGTTCCTAGAAAATATTCGGACAAAATATGGAAAGAGTTTAGGGAAGCTTGCAACCACTATTTTGAACACCTTAAAGAGCATAAAAAAGAGGAAAACAGTGAAGAAGTTGCTGCATTTGAAGGTAAAAAAACATATCTAGAATCGCTGAGAGAATTTCAACTTACAGGTGATCATAAAACCGATCTTGATGCTATAAAACTTCATATTGAAAACTGGAAAGGTTTTGGTAAAGTACCTTTTGCTAGAAGGCATATTGAAGGGAAATTTAACAAAATTCTAGATGCTCTTTTTGAAAAATTAAGCTTGAGTAAAAAGGATACTGACATGATGCGTTTTGCTAACAGAATGGATCAATTATCTGAAAGTAATGATTCTAGAAAACTAGATAGTGAGAAAATTTTCATTATGCGTAAAATTGAGGAAGTACAGAATGAAATTTTCCAATTGGAAAACAACATTCAGTTTTTTGCCAATACTCGTAATGCTAAGAAAGAGAATTCAATTGTATTGGAAGTTCGTAAAAACATTGCCATTCACAAAGAAAGTCTTGATGTATGGAAAGAAAAACTAAAACAATTAAAAAATATTAAAATAGAAGAATAGATTTTTACCCACAAGATAGTAAACCCCAATCCAGCAGGATTGGGGTTTCTTGTTTTTATGAGGTTTCTACATGATAATTATCATTTTTATCTTGGCAGACTCGTTCTACTTTTGGTGTGACAAAATGTTTTATTATGAAAAATTCTTTGATTCAAAAATATAATGTACCCGGCCCTAGATACACTAGCTACCCTACCGTTCCTTACTGGGATGAAAGTGATTTTACAAGTGATTTATGGATTCAAACGTTACAACAATCTTTTCGTAAAAGTGGTCCTCAAGAAGGTCTTAGTTTGTATATTCACTTGCCATTTTGCGAAAGCTTATGTACTTTTTGTGGGTGTAATAAGCGAATTACAAAAAATCACGCCGTAGAACATCCATACATTATGGCCGTTTTAAAAGAATGGACTTTATATTGCAAACTATTGGGCGAAAAACCTACAATCAAAGAAATACATCTAGGCGGTGGCACACCTACTTTTTTTTCGACTCAAAATTTAGAGGACTTAATAAACGGCATTTTTATGCATGCCAATAAATCTGTGGATAACGAATTTAGTTTCGAAGGGCATCCTAACAATACAACCTATGCTCACTTACAAAAACTATATGAGCTTGGCTTTAGAAGAGTAAGTTTTGGGGTGCAAGATTATGCTGAAAAAGTTCAGAAAGCTATTCACAGAGTACAACCGTTTCATAATGTAGCAAAAGTAACCTTTTGGGCAAGAGCTATTGGGTATACATCAATAGGTCATGATATTATTTATGGGTTACCGTTTCAAGAAATTGACGATGTAATAGACACTATTGAAAAGACAAAATCCCTTAAACCAGACCGATTGGCATTTTATAGTTACGCGCACGTGCCTTGGATAAAAGGAAATGGGCAGCGCGGTTTTAATGACGAAGATTTACCTCAAGATGATAAAAAGAGACAATTATATGAAACTGGTAAAGAGTTATTATATGAGAATGGATATCATGAAATAGGGATGGATCATTTTGCTTTAGAAACCGATGCACTTTACATTGCTTTTCAAGAAAAAACTTTACACCGTAATTTTATGGGATATAGTGCTTCAAAAACTCCGTTAATGATAGGTCTTGGCGTATCCTCAATAAGTGACAGCTGGTATGGTTTTGCTCAAAATGCTAAAAACTTAGACGATTACTACCAAATGCTTGAATGGGATAGACTGCCCGTTTTTAGAGGTCATATCTTAACTCGTGAAGACCTCATCATTAGAAAACACATTTTAAATTTAATGTGTCAATTTGAAACTTCTTGGCATGATGCTTCATTATATTTTGAAGAACTGCCCGAAGTATTGGAGCAGCTAGAAGAAATGGAAAAAGACGCTCTTATCGTGATACATGAAAATAGCCTTGTAATTACAGAAAAAGGCAAACCTTATATTCGAAATATAGGAATGGCATTTGACTTAAGATTGAAAAGAAAAGCGCCAGAAACGGCTCTTTTTTCGATGACAATTTAATACCTAATCATACAAAATGATAAAGCACGCTCAAGGCGTGCTTTGTAATTTAGACTACCATTATTTGTTTAATGACAAGTGGCATTAGATTGAATAAACAAACTCATTGTTGACGGTGATACATATGGAATACCCAAACCTAAACCTCGCAAAATAAACAAACATCCCATTGTTATGGCCACATAGGGAATTAATCTCTGAATTCGGTTTCGCATAGGCAATGTAATATATCCCTGTATTAAAACAATACTACTCATAAGCGGAATAGTACCTAACCCAAAAAGTATCATGTATACAACACCCCAACCTGCATTTTGCATAGCAATAGCTCCAAATAAGGCAACGTAAACCATACCACAAGGTAAAAATCCGTTTAGTAAACCTATTGTAAACAATGACTTGTAACTTTTATTTTTGAACTGTGCTCCTAAAGTTGATTTAATACCAGCCACGAATTTAAATATAGGCTTAGAAAAATTATATCTAGCAAATAACTTTTCAGGAATAAGTACCACTGCAATCATTGCAATTCCTATCCCTATAGAAAGTTGCTGCTGTATGCCCGCCATAAAAAAACCTTTGCCCACTAAACCAAATACAAATCCTATGGTACCGTAAGCTGAAATTCTACCCAAATGATACGTGATTATTTGTAAAACTCTTTTAGAGGAGTTATTCCTGTCTACAGGCAACATCATAGCAATAGGACCACACATCCCGATGCAATGAAAACTGCTTAATAAACCAAATATAATTGCTGTGTAAAACATGTTGTATTCTTATTGATCTAAGAAATAATGAAGAACATTTTGTTGAAATGATTTCTGGTACTTACCTCACGTAAACCGTTTCCTTTGACAAATATGATGTTCCGTTGTATTGCCATTCCATATTAATGTCCCAACGGCCGCCTGCTAAACTTTTTTTAGGAATGAGCAAAGTTGTAGCATTAGATAATGAAATAGGAATTTCAAAATCTAATTTTTTATTAGACGGCCTGTATAGAGACACTTTCCCTTTTATTTTATTGGTTTCAAAAGTCTTAGGAAATTCCACTTCTATTCCGTTTACATTGTTGTTTATAATTGGCTTTTGAGCCAAATCTACAGCATTTTGTATGCGTGTCATCTCCTCAGCAAAATGAGCATCATATTTGTAATACTCCTCTACAACCAATTCATTATCATATTTAGAATCAGACTGTACCGTAAATACAAAAAACAAAATGAATGTCATAAACAATCCAAAAGCAATTACTATTCCTGTTCCCCAACCTATTTTCATGTTCTTACTATTTGCTTGTTATACTTTAATTAAAACTACGCGGACTTAAAAAACTGGTGGTTGTAGTTTCTATTTTATCATTGCCGTTGTAAACTTCAATTTTTAGATTTGTTTTATCGGTATCTAAAATATTTTGATTGATTTCAATAAAAAGTGTTCCGCTGTTCATGCTTTGTTTATCCACTTTTAAGTATTGGGTTCCTACAATTTTCAGACTCCCTTTGGTTCCCACTAATTTAAAATGAACCCTGTCAAGACCTTTACTAGTTTTATTGATCACCTTAAATGTGTACACATTACTTATATTGTCCCCTTTGTGTTGAAACAATTGCCCTGGCAACCTTAGAATCACCGCCTCAACATCTGAACGAAGGAACAACAAACCTATCAAAACACCCGTTAAAATGAACAAAACGGCTGAATACCCTTTCATTCTAGTGGTGAATTTGAATTTTTTCTCCTTTTCAATCTCCTCTTCAGATGCGTATCTAATAAGACCCTCGGGCAGTCCTACACTATTCATAATAGTATTGCATTCATCAATACAAGCCGTACAATTGATGCATTCTAGCTGTGTTCCGTTACGAATATCAATTCCTGTGGGGCAAACGTTTACGCATTGTTTACAATCAATACAGTCTCCTTTCCCAGTGGCACTCCTATCCTCTTGCTTATTGAATTTTGATCTTCCAGCAGTTTTTTCACCTCGAACAAAATCATAGGCTACATTTATGGATTTATCATCTAATAAAACACCTTGTAACCTACCGTAAGGACATGCTATAATACAAACTTGTTCTCTAAACCAAACAAATACAAAATAGAACACACCAGTAAAAATACATAATGAAACTAAGGTGCTGATGTGGTTACGTGGTCCCTCCTCAATCATTTTGTAAAGGGCATCACTGCTGATGAGATAGGCCAAAAAAACATTGGCAATAAAAAATGATATTATTAAAAAAATGAACCATTTTAGCCCTTTCTTTCTAATCTTCTCAGCGTTCCATTCCTGTTTATGCAAACGAATTTGAGCGCCTCTATCTCCCTCTATCCAATATTCAATTCTTCGGAAAACCATTTCGAGAAAAATAGTTTGGGGACAAATCCATCCGCAAAAAATACGTCCAAAAATAACCGTAAAAAGAATAACGAAAACAATTCCGATAATCATAAAAAGCACAAACAGATAAAAATCTTGTGGCCAAAAAGGAAATCCAAAAATAGTAAACCTGCGTTCTAGAATGTTGAACATCATGAACTGGTTGCCATTCACTTTAACAAATGGATTTGCTACTAAGACAATCAATAAAAAATAGCTTACCCATTTACGGTACTCATACAACTTCCCGGAAGGTTTTTTAGGATAGATAAATTTTCTATTACCCGCTTCGTCAATAGTTCCTATGGTATCTCTAAACGCTTCGTCTGATGAATTTGACATTATTTTAATTTATAAAAACGAGTTTACAAAACTTGGAACTGATGTTCAAACACCAGTCCCAGGATGAAAATTATTTAGCAGCGACTACTGCACTTTCTTCAACCCATACTTCCCCTTCAGATGCTTTTGCATCAGGTGGGTTGCTGCCTTTCAAGGATAAAATATAACTAGCAACTTTTTGCATTTCTTTTGGCTTTAAGGTCCCTTTCCAGGATATCATTCCTTTTCCGTCACGGCCTCCATTAACCAGAGTATGAAAAACATTCTTTATACCACCGCCCAAAATCCATTGATCATCGGTTAAATTTGGACCTATTTGACCACCAGCATCAGCTCTATGACAAGCAGCACAATTCGTATTAAAAATTTCTTTTCCAGCAGCTAAATCAGCTGGTTCTGTCAATAAGGTTACCGTTTTTTCATCCATCAAGTCTGGAGCAGTTTTCATATATTCAGCAATCTCAATTTTGGCTTGAGCCACTTCTTTTTGAAGCTCCATTTCTTGATTATCTGCTCCCAATACTTCATATCGTACCATGTACACTACTCCAAAAAGTATACACGCATAAAACAAATACACCCACCATGGCGGCAAATTATTATCAAGTTCCTTAATACCATCATAATCATGATCTAATAACAACTGTCCTTCATTATCAAGAGGCTGCGTTTTAGTCAGTTTTGCCATTAGATTTTTATACCACGCCTGATCTTGAAAACGAATGTTTTGTTTTTTATGCAAAGCTTCTTTTTGATCTTGCGTCATTAATTGATATGTAATGGTATCAACAGCTTTCCAAGTAATTTCTACTGCAATCAATAAAAAAAGAAATACTAATAAAAACACGGTGACCATTGGGAATTTTATAAATGCAGGTCGATCTCCTGAGTCAATGAAATACTCCATTACCATAAAAACAGTAAAGAAAATTACAGGAACTCTAACGTATACAGGAAAATTATTTTTCATTCTAACTAGTTTAAATACTACAATTAATTATCGCTCAATGGCATCTGGCTCAACTCCTTAATTTTTTCTTTATTATAAGAGAAAACCCAAAGACCTAGACCTACAAAAAAGAAAAAGAAAATTAATAAAGACAGAATAGGATATATGGCTACACCATCAATGGTCTCCATATTGTGTTTAATTTGTTCAAACATAACTACTATTTTTTTACTTTAATATCAGTACCCAAACGTTGCATATAAGCTATTAAAGCCACAATTTCTCTTTCGTTCATTGGCACAAATTTTTCACCTCTTGCTTCGGCTTTCTTCTTACTTTCTTCGTAGCTTTTTACAAAATCAGGGTCGTTTTTTAAACTCTCTTCAATGGCAACCGCTTGTTTACGCAAATCATCAAGTCCACCAGCAATTTGCGCAGGAGTGTAAGGAACTCCTAGTGTAGACATCACTTCCATTTTCTTTTGGGTCATGGAAATATCCATAGGTTTATTATCAAAAAGCCATTTGTAACCCGGCATAATAGAACCAGCAGATATACTTTGTGGGTTCCAAAAGTGATTGAAATGCCAGTTGTCATTGTACTTTCCACCTACTCTTAATAAATCGGGTCCAGTACGTTTTGATCCCCATAAAAATGGATGATCGTATACAAATTCTCCTGCTTTTGATTGAGGTCCGTAACGTTCTACTTCGCTTCTAAATGGTCGTACCGATTGAGAGTGACAACCTACACAGCCCTCACGAATGTATAAATCGCGTCCCTCCAGTTCAAGAGGAGAATATGGTTTTACGCTGGTTATCGTAGGGATGTTAGACTTTACCATTATAGTAGGCACAATTTGAATCACACCACCTATTAAGATTGCTACTGTTGCCAAAATAGTCAGTTGAATAGGCTTGCGCTCTAACCAAGGGTGGAATTTTTCACCCTTAACTCTACTTGAACTTATTTTTAGTAACGCAGGAGCTTCGGCGTGTTCGTCTTCTACTTTTGATCCAAATCGAACCGTTTGCCAAATGTTATACACTAATACAAACATTCCTACCAAGTACATCGTTCCTCCAATGGCTCTCATCCAATACATAGGCATGATTTGAGTAACCGTTTCTAGAAAATTACCATACGTTAACGTTCCGTCAGGATTAAATTGTTTCCACATTGAAGCTTGTAAAAATCCCGCAACATACATAGGAACAGTATACAAGATGATTCCGAGAGTTCCTATCCAAAAATGAAAATTAGCTAATTTTGTAGAGTACAAATTACTCTTGGTCATTCTAGGTACTAACCAATAAATCATACCAAATGCCATAAAACCATTCCAAGCTAGCGCACCTACGTGAACGTGTGCAATAATCCAGTCTGTGTAATGTGCAATAGCATTAACATTTTTAAGAGACAACATCGGACCTTCAAAAGTGGCCATACCATACCCGGTAATTGCTACTACAAAAAACTTTAAAACAGGTTCTACTCTTACCTTATCCCAAACTCCTCTTAGCGTTAAAAGTCCGTTGATCATTCCTCCCCAAGATGGAGCAATTAACATGATTGAGAAAGCAACACCTAAATTTTGAGCCCAGTTGGGCAATGCCGAATATAATAAATGGTGTGGACCTGCCCAGATATAAATAAAAATCAACGACCAAAAGTGAATAATTGAAAGGCGGTACGAATACACCGGACGGTTAGCCGCCTTTGGAATAAAGTAATACATCAAACCTAAAAAAGGTGTGGTTAAGAAAAAAGCAACCGCATTATGACCATACCACCATTGAACTAGTGCATCTTGAACACCCGCATATACAGAATAACTTTTTAAACCAGAAACTGGCAATGCCAAACTATTAAAAATATGTAAAACTGCAACAGTAACAAAAGTGGCCAAATAAAACCAAATAGCAACATATAAATGGCGTTCTCTACGTTTTAAAATAGTACCAATCATATTGATCCCAAAAATAACCCAGATCAAAGCAATTGCAATGTCTATAGGCCATTCTAGCTCCGCATATTCCTTAGATGTACTGTATCCTAATGGTAAAGAAACAGCCGCCGCAACAATAATTAATTGCCATCCCCAAAAATGCAGATTGCTTAAAAAATCATTAAACATTCTTGCTTTTAAAAGGCGCTGCATAGAGTAATAAATACCTGCAAACATAGCATTCCCTACAAAGGCAAAAATAACAGCATTAGTATGTAATGGTCTCAATCGACCAAAACTCAACCAAGAAACTCCATCGGTGATATTTGGGAATAGAAACATAAAAGCAAGAATAAGTCCCACTAACATTCCTACTACCCCAAAAACTATGGTGGCGTAAATGAATTTTTTTACAATTTTGTTGTCATAATAAAACTGCTGCATTTCCATATTTATAATTATTTTGAAAGTTGTTTATTGATTATTTTTGAGTTTCTAGATATTCTGTTTTTAAAGACTCTTCCTTATTTTTTGTTTCTTTTTGAATTAACTCATCCTCAAAAAGCATTCGAACAGAGGGAGTATAATCATCATCATATTGTCCTGTTTTGACTGCTCTAATAAATGCTATAAAAAAACCTATAGCTACTAGAATACTGATGGATATTAATAAATAAATGACACTCATATTGTATTTTTATTTCAACAAAGTTACTGGGATGCATTCACGTAAAATATGACATTTATCATACTTGAAACATTTGTTAATGAAATGTGAACTTTGTAAATATTTAATGAACTAGTGTTTTCTTTTAGCATAATAATTACTCATTACCGTAACAAAACTGACTATAGTTATGGTACTCAATGGCATAATAATAGCCGCTACAAGTGGTAATAAATTTCCTGTTATGGCAAATCCTAATCCCACTACATTATACAGTAATGAAACTACAAAGCTCATTTTTATAGTGGTAATAGCATCTTTAGAATACTGTAAAAAGAAGTTTAGTTTTTGAAACTCTTCGGCATCCAAAATAGCATCGCAAGCAGGCGAAAACACATTCACATTCTCTGAAATAGATATTCCGATATGGCTTTGCGCCAATGCACCCGCATCATTAAGTCCATCGCCTACCATCATCACATTCTTACCTTCGGCCTGCAAAGCTTTGATAAACTCTAGTTTTTGTTCTGGTTTTTGATTAAAAATTAATGCTGTACCTTTCGGCAAAAGAGCTTCAAGAGTAGCTCTTTCTCCATCATTATCTCCTGATAAAATTTTAATTTCGTACTTCTTACTCAAATCTTGAAAAAGTTTCGCTAAACCATCTCTATACTGATTCATGAAGATATATTTCCCATAATAAACTTCGTCAATGGTAATGTATACAACGGTATTTTCAAGTTCAACTTCACTATCTAAACCTTTATTATCCGTCTCCAAATTTGTATGGAGCACAAAATCTCTTGAACCAATTTTTATACTACTTCCAGCAACCAGAGCTTGAATACCTTTACCAGCTTGTTCTTCAAAATTCTCTACTTTAATCAATTTTGTTTCAGGTAAAAAATCATATAACATTCTGCTCAACGGATGATTTGAACCTCGTAGCGCATTTTTTATTAATGCATTAGTTTTTGAATTAATTGCGGCCTCTTGAACTTCAATCCCATTTATTTCGCTGGGTGGCACATACGTAATTTTAGATTTTTTATTGGTAGTAATTGTTCCTGTTTTGTCAAAAACTATGGTGTCTACTTTGGCTAATTGTTCTATAACCAAAGCATTTTTAAGGTAAAATTTTTGTTTTCCTAAAATTCGTAAGACATTCCCAAAAGTGAATGGAGCGGTCAATGCAAGCGCGCAAGGACATGCTACAATAAGAACGGCGGTAAAAACATTAAAAGCAGTATTGGCATTAATAAAAATCCAATATCCAAACCCTATAAAAGCAATTAACAATAATATCGGAGTAAAATATCGACTGATTTTGTCAGTAATTGTTTTGTGTTTTTGCTCCACATTTTTCTGGAACACATCATTACTCCACAGCTGTGTTAAATAGCTTTGAGAAACGGTTTGCAAGACTTCCATTTCTATCATCTTCCCAATTTGTTTTCCACCTGCAAAAACTTTATCTCCAGAATACTTTACAATGGGAACTGCTTCTCCGGTAACAAAACTATAGTCTATTTCTGCTTTTTCAGACAGTAATATACCATCAACGGGAATGAGTTCTTGATTTCTAATCAGCAATCTATTTCCTTTTTCAACCTCATAAATAGGAATACTCAACTCCGTTCCGTCAGGATTAACTTTAGTTATTGCAATAGGGAAATAAGACTTAAAATCTCTTTCAAAACTCAAAAAACTATAGGTTTTTATTTGGAACATTTTGCCAAGGAGCATAAAAAAGATAAGTCCTGTCAAACTATCAAAAAAACCAGAACCATAATCCATGATAATATCAAAAGTACTGCGCACAAACATTACAATAATTCCTAAGGCAATAGGAATATCAATATTGAGCATTTTGGTTTTTATACTCTTGTAGGCAGACACATAATAACCGCTTGCCGAGTAGAAAAAACTAGGCAATGATAAAGCAAATATTAACCATCTAAAAAAACCTCGATAGTGGTCCAGCCAATACTCCTTAACTTCAAAATATTCTGGAAAAGAAAGTAACATAATATTCCCAAAACAAAAGAAAGCAACACCCAGTTTGTAGGTCAAACTTCTATCTACAACAGCCTTACCAGATTCGTAGTTTTCTAAACTTATATAAGGTTCATAGCCTATAGAACTCAGCAATAAAACAATTTCTTTGACAGATACCGTAGCGGAGTTAAAGGTAATGCGTACTCTCTTTTCAGGAAAGTTGACCTGTGAAGTGCTTATGCCTTTTTGAAGACGTTGTAAATTTTCCAGAATCCAAATACACGAGCTACAATGTATGTGTGGTATGTTAAGTGAAATAATTGTTGTTTCATTTTCTTTGAATTCCAATAGTTTTGATACAATACTTTCATTGTCTAAAAAATCATATTTTCCATTTGTATTTTGCGGTGTTGCTCCAGGTGATTTCTCAAAATCATAATAGCTTTTTAAATCGTTTTGATTGAAAATTTCATACACTGTTTTACAACCCGTGCAACAAAAAATTTTATCGTCAAAAAATATTTCTTCGGCTTTTATGACATCTAATCCACAATGGAAACAGTTGTTTTTCTCCATAACTTTGCTCATTTTTCCTGAAGCAAAGAACCTAAACGAATGTTAATTAAAATATGATATTTATCATAATAAAAGGCTAGTTTTGTATAACAAAAATATCATACTAATGAGTAAATGTGAACAATGTATCGTGCGCGAATTCAGTTCCTTGAAAGCCCTTACTAAACAAGAGCTCGTGCAATTATCTGATTGTAAAACGTCTCATATTGTAAAAAAAGGAGAAATAATATTTAAGGAAGGAGATACTGTAAACGGAATTTACTGTATTAAAGATGGTGTTTGCAAACTCATCAAGCTTAGCGCCAATGGAAAAGACCATATTGTAAAACTGGTAACCAAAGGGGAATTACTAGGCCAAAGATCTATGATAAGTGAGGAGCCTGTTAATTTAAGTGCAGTAGCGCTTGATGATATGCAGGTTTGTTTTATTCCAAAATCAGAAGTGATGGGATATTTTGACAAAAACAACAAGTTCTCTATGAATGTAATGAAAACTATTTGCGGCGATCTAAAAGAAGCCGATGATCAAATGGTTAATCTAGCTCAAAAAACAGTCAAAGAAAGACTTGCCGAAACTTTGCTCTATTTGCATGATACTTTTGGAACAAATGAGGATGCATCCCTAAAAGTGCAACTTTCTAGAGATGATTTAGCTAGCATGATAGGCACTGCAACAGAAAGTTGCATTAGACTACTTTCTGACTTTAAAAAGCTAGGGCTCATTGAACTTAGCGGAAAAAAAATAGTTTTATTAGACCTTTCTAAACTCAAAAAACTAGCCGAGTAATTACTTCAATTTTACTTTTTTTTAGGCATTGCTAAATAATAAACAGGGATTCCCAATGCAACAATAGCTAATCCTAGTCCGGTATTGAAGGTGTCATAAATTAATAAGGTAAGACAAATAGCCACCGTGACTACAATATAAAGTGCAGGAACAAAGGGATAACCAAATGCTTTATAAGGTCTATCAGCATGAGGTTCTTTTTTTCTAAGGATAAAAACCCCTAAAATAGTCAAGATATAAAACAGTAAGGATGCAAAAGTAGCATACGTCAATAAATCTCCAAATTTTCCCGAAATACACAACACACAAGCCCAAATACACTGTACCCACAAGGCTTTGGCTGGGACTTGATTTTTATTTAATTCGGTGGCTTGTTTAAAAAACAAACCATCCTTTGCCATTGCAAAAAACAATCTTCCACCAGAGAGGATTAATCCGCTATTACAACCAAAAGTGGATACCATGATTAATCCTGCCATAACAAAGACACTTACATTTCCCAATATCATACTTGCTGCTGCCGCACCTACTCTATCATTATTAGCAAACATGATTCCGTTACTCAAGGCATCACTTGCACTAGGCGAACCTTGCATTGGCAGTAACGCTAAATAAGCCACATTAGCCAACACATAAACTACAGTCACAATGACCGTTCCTAGAAACAAACTGCGAGGTATATTTTTTTTAGGATCTTTAATTTCACCTGCTATAAAGGTAACATTATTCCAAGCATCACTGGAAAACAAAGAGTTTATAATAGTAGCACCCGCAGCACCTAAAAGCGCTGTCCCTACAAGTTTTGTAACAGTTACAGTTCCATCTGGGTTAACTACCGTTTTGCTAGCGTCCCACATGTTTGCAAAATTATCCGATAAAACATCCGTTTTTAACCCTACATACAATCCTAAAATAATCAAGGCAAATAGCGCGATTAATTTTGCCGAAGTAAAAACAAGTTGAACTATTTTACCACTTTGAACGCCCTTAGTATTGATATAAGTAAGTAAAACAATACTGAAAATGGCTAAAACTTTTTGGTACGAAAAAACAAAATTCGATCCTACAGAAAATAGCGTTTCATCTAAAACCGGAAAAAAAATAGCAGCATAATTTGCAAAAGTTACTGCTATAGCTGCAATAACTCCTGTTTGAATTACCGTAAAAACAGTCCAGCCATATAAAAAGGAAACAAGCCTACCGTATGCACGCTGAATATACACAAATTGACCACCTGCATTAGGCATCATTCCTGCTAGCTCGCCATAACTTAACGCAGCTGCAACGGTAATTAAGCCGGTCACAATCCAAATCACGAGCAACCAAGCCGCCGATCCTATATCTCTGGCCATTGCCGATGTTACAATAAATATTCCTGATCCTATCATGGAACCTGCAACTAAACTGGTTGCATCAATCAATCCTAAAGAACGTTTTAACTCGGTTTTATTTTCTGACATTGGTAATTATAAATTATTCTAAAACTAGACTTTAAACTCTTAATATTGATTACAAGATACTGAATACTGCAAACTGACAACTACAATCTTTTCGCTTCTTCCCAAAATTGAGTTATTTAGAAATCAGAGATTTCCAATTCCTATTTGTTAGGAAGACGCTTCGCTTCTTCCCAAAAAATATCCATTTCAGCCAATGTCATATCCATTAAAGGTTTTCCTAACTCTGAAGCTTTACTTTCCAAATACTGAAATCGTTTAATGAATTTTTTATTGGTTCGTTCCAAGGCATCTTCGGGATTAACATTCAAAAATCGGGCGTAATTAATCATTGAAAACAAAACGTCACCAAACTCCGCTTCTATCTTGTCCTGATCTCCCGTTTGCACTTCAACTTGTAGTTCCTCTAATTCCTCTTGCACTTTATCCCAAACTTGATGCGTCTCTTCCCAATCAAATCCTACTCCTTTCACTTTATCCTGAATTCGACTGGCTTTGACTAAGGCCGGCAAACTTTTAGGAACTCCTTCCAAAACAGATTTCTTACCTTCTTTGAGTTTTAATTTCTCCCAATTTTGCTTGACTTCTTCTTCGTCCTTCACTACTGTATCACTATAAATGTGGGGATGACGGTGTATCAATTTTTCAGAAATTTCATGACACACATCAGCAATATCAAAATCACTAGTTTCACTTCCTATTTTAGCATAAAAAACAATGTGCAACAAGAGATCTCCCAATTCCTTCTTCACTTCATTTAAATCATTATCTAAAATAGCATCACCAAGTTCATAGGTTTCTTCAATTGTAAGATGACGCAAGGATTGCATGGTTTGTTTTTGATCCCAAGGACATTTTTCCCTCAAATCATCCATTATAGTAAGTAGTCTGTCAAATGCTTGTAGTTGTGCGGCTCTTGTATTCATCAATATTGTTTTGGTAAAAATAAAAAAATCCCATTCAAGAACGTCCTGAATGGGATTAAATGTTTTAAAGCTTTTGTTATTCTTTTTTAGCTTTTGCTTTTTTAGCTGGTTTTTCTGTAGCTTCTTCATTAACTTCTTCAACAGCCGGTGCACTTGGCTCTTCGGCAGTAGCTGGAGCATCATCATTAAGCAATCCTTTTGATTGTAAAATTCCGTACCAGTTTAATATTTTTTTAATATCAGATGGGTATACTCTATCTTCATCATAATTAGGCAAAATAACTTTGAAATACTCCATTAATTTTGCGTTTTCAGCTTTATGAGATAAAGCTTCACCTTTATTTTCTTTATCTGCAATAGTTTGCATGATTTCAGATAATGGTTTTTCACCTTCGTAAGTATAAATCGAAATTTCAGAAAGTAAGCTTACATTACTTTTTAAGTTTACTGTAATTTTTTTTCCATCAGCTAATGACTCAGCCACAAATCCTGATCTAGTTTGTACTTTCAAAATGTACAAACCTGGTTTTCCTGAAATGGCTAATATTTTTTCTAAATTCATGGTTCGTGTAATTGTTATTGAAAATTGGATTAATTAATTTTATTTGGGTACCCAAAAATTGTACCACGCTTGTCTTAGCTTGACTTATCTTCCCTTTTTTCCGAAAAATTTCATTCGGTACTCCTGAAAAGTTTTCCCTTCTAATATGTTTTTTAATTTCTTTTGAATCAATCGTTTTTTTAAAGACGAAATTTTATCCGTAAATAAAACGCCTTCAATATGATCGTATTCATGTTGAATTACGCGGGCTATGAGTCCGTCAAATACTTCAGTTTTCATTACAAAATCTTCTTCGCAATACTCTAATGTAATCGTTGGATTTCTGTAAACATCCTCTCTTACATCTGGAATACTTAAGCATCCTTCATTAAAACTCCATAATTCCCCTTCTTCTTTTACCATTCTAGCATTGATAAAAGTTTTTTTAAACCCTTTCAATTTATTTTGTTCTGTAGAATCTAGTTCATCGTCATCGCTAAAAGGAGTTGTGTCTATTACAAATATGCGTAAAGCAAGACCTACCTGAGGAGCTGCAAGACCCACACCATGAGCATTATACATGGTTTCATACATATTTGAAATGATTTCCTTTAGATTAGGAAAATCTGCAGTAACAAGTTCTCCTGTTTTTCTTAATACGGGATCGCCGTAAGCTATAATTGGTAAAATCATTGTACAGTGTTAAAATTAGGAGCTAAAAAATATGGTATCCAGCTTTTTTATTCAGTTTGCAAAAATAGTAAAAAATAAACAATGAATATTATACTATCAATTTTTAAAATAAATTAAATCTTTTAGACAGAAGTACGCTGTTTATACCTCTTTTAACTTTTTCAAATCTTATCTTTGTTACAACCTAGAGATATGCTTACAGAGATTCAAAAATTTATAGACACGGCTTCTTTTACAAACGCACTAAAAGTAACTATTGCGGCGGTAATTCCTGTAGTTGTTTTTACTTATTTTGGTATGTTTAATATAGGTTTTGTACTGGCACTGGGAGCTATATTTGTATATCCAAGTGACATAGCAAGTAGCTTAAACCAAAAAATATATGGCATAGTGCTTACGGCAATATTAACTTCTATTATTACGCTAATAGTCAATATCTTTTTTCCTTATAAAGTCTTATTCTACCTCATAATTACTTTATTAATTTTTTCTATTTCAATTGTATCTGTCTATGGGCAAAGGGCTAGTATGTTATCCTTTTCTTGCTTGGTAGCTCTGGCTTTAGCATTTTCTAATACAGCTTCAGGTTGCCCCATGTTTTTTCACGCGCTTTTAATTTTTGCTGGTGGGGTTTTTTATTTACTAGTTTCTCTTGTGTTTCATTATCTAAAACCAAATAGGTATTTAGAACTGCAAGTACAGGAATGCATGAAACTTAGCGCGAAATATTTAAAACTTAGGGGTGATTTGTGGTCCTTAAACGCAGATCGAAAAGCAATTACCAAAAAGCAGCTTCATTTACAGGTAGAACTCAACGTCATTCATCAGAATATTAGAGAAGTATTAATACCCAATCACAGCATCAATGGCTCCTCTGCTGCAAATAGAAAAATGCTTGTTGTCTTTATTTGCCTTGTTGAAATTCTTGAATTGGCTTTATCAACAGCATTTGATCATAAAAAACTACACGATAAATTTGACGATCATCCAAAAGTGCTAGCCACCTATCAAAAGCTGGCGTACCATTTGGCGTCAAGCCTACAGATTTTTTCAAAAAGTATTAAAAAAGGAAAAACACAACTCGATAAACTTTCCTTTTGGGAAGACATAAATGCCTTGCAAATTGTTATCACTCAATATGAGAGAGCCCTTGGCAAACAACAAGCAGCCGAAGGAGTTTTTATGTTAACCACCATGTTACAGTATGCTGACAAGCAAGTAGATAAAATAAAAACCATTGAACATGCTTTTACAAGAGATTATAACACACTTGAATACAAAGGTCTTGATAAGGACATCGAGAAATTTTTAACCCCTCAGCATTACCCATGGACAACATTAATAGAGAACCTCAGTTTTTCATCCTCCATATTTAGACATTCCTTACGAATAACAGTTACCTTAATAATAGGCTTAGCACTAGGGAACTACTTCCCTTTTCAAAACGCTTACTGGATTTTGTTAACCATTATCGTCATTATGAAACCAGGATATGGTTTAACCAAAGAACGCACGTTTCAACGAATAACTGGAACTATCCTCGGTGGAATTATTGCTTTTGGAATCCTTTATTTCATTAAAGATAATTTTATAATTAGCATGTTTTGTATTATTTGCATGCTGCTTGGGTTTGCATTTTCACAAACTAATTATAAAATCGGAGCTACATTTGTAACCATGTATGTGGTTTTTATATACGGAATACTAACTCCAAACGTGAATGAACTTGTACAGTATAGAATTGTAGATACTCTTGTAGGTGCTTTACTAGCAGCTGTGGCCAATTATGTTTTATGGCCTACTTGGGAATTTTTGAGCGCTCCCGCAACGATTAAAAAGGCAGTACTTGCCAATCAAAATTATTTAAAAGAAATCTCTATTTATTACAATACCAAAAGTACTTTATCAACATCCTACAAACTAGCTCGAAAAAATGCGTTTATAGAAATAGGAAATCTAATGGCTTGTTACCAAAGAATGGTTCAAGAACCCAAAACAAAACAATTTCATCTAGAACAAGTTTATGAATTAGCCGTTCTAAACCACTCTTTACTTTCCTCGATAGCTTCATTAGGCACTTATATTCAATCCCATAAAACTACTGCGGCGTCAGAATCATTTAATGTAGTAGTAAATACAGGAATTCAAAATTTAGAAAATGCTATCGAAACTTTAAATGGTAAAAATCTAGCAATTACACCTTCATCTGTAAACGAATTAAAACTAAGATTCACAGAACTAAAAAATATTCAACAAAGAGAAATCAGCATTCATAAAAACAGCACTGAAACTGATTTTGACTCGGTTATGCAAGAGGCGCAACTAGTTATAGAACAACTCATGTGGCTGATTAACTTATCTGAAAAAATAGTTCAAACCACACAAACTTTAAAGAGTATTAGCTAAAAAAAACGCTAGAACATGAAATATGCTCTAGCGTTTTTTTATAAATATGAATCGCCCAAATATTAATTTAACTTCAATACTTTGGCCGTATTTTCACGAACTTCTTTTAATAGTTCAGGGTTTTCATTTAATTTCTGTCCAAATGATGGTACCATAACTTTAAGTTTATCTTGCCATTCTTGAGTTTGATATTCGTCTACAAAACACCTACTAATCAAGTCAATCATTATAGAAACAGCAGTAGATGCTCCTGGAGAAGCTCCTAACAATACCGATAATGTTCCATCAGCAGTTGTAATTACTTCGGTACCAAATTCTAGAATACCACCTTCCTTTTCATCTTTTTTAATAACTTGAACTCGCTGACCTGCACGTTCTAGTACCCAATCCTTAGAGCGTGCACCTGGCACATACTCACGTAAAGCATTGATTCTATCTTTTTGAGATTGACGTACTTGTTCTATCAGATACTTAGTAAGCGGAATATTTTTGATACCCGCTGCAATCATAGGTATAATATTATCTGTCTTTATAGACAAAGGCAAATCAGAATAAGAACCATTTTTTAAAAACCGAGTTGAGAAACCTGCAAATGGTCCAAAAAGCAATTGTTTTTCTCCATTGATAACTCTTGAATCAATATGTGGTACAGACATAGGCGGAGCGCCCACGCTAGCTTTACCGTATACTTTAGCTTGATGCTTTGCAATCACATCAGGATTAGTACATTTTAGCCATTGACCACTTACTGGGAATCCACCATATCCTTTTCCTTCTGGAACATCAGCTTTTTCAAGTAAAGGTAAAGAACCTCCTCCTGCTCCAATAAAAACAAACTTAGTATATGCTTTACGTATTTGGCCGTTAGCCAAATTCTTTATTTTAATTCTCCAAGATTTATCATCTTTCTGTCTTAGCTTTAGAACTTCATGATTAAAATGAATCGTAACACCATCTAGACTAGTAAGGTAATTAAAAATACTTCGAGTTAATTCTCCAAAATTCACATCGGTACCAATTGCCATTGTAGTAGCAGCAACTTTATCAGACTCATCTCTGCCTTCCATTACTAGAGGCATCCATTTCTTTAATTCAGAAAAATCTTCGCTAAAAATCATTTCCTTAAAAAGAGGATTGGCTTGCAAGGCTTCAAATCTTTTTTTAAGGTATTCTATATTTTTTTCGCCCCAAACAAAACTGAGATGAGGAATGCTTTTGATGAATTTTTCAGGCGAGGGAACTTTATTTTCTTGAACTAAGTAAGCCCAAAATTGTCTTGAAACTTCAAATGATTCAGCAATACTTATCGCTTTATTTGGATTAATACTACCATCTTCGCCCTCTGGAGTATAATTTAGCTCACAAAAAGCGGAGTGACCAGTTCCTGCATTATTCCATGCATCAGAACTTTCGGCAGCTGCCATATCTAATCGTTCGTATATTTCAATTGTAATATCAGGTTTCAACTCTTTTAAAATTAAACCTAGAGTGGCGCTCATGATTCCAGCTCCTATAAGAACTACTTCGCTGTGGGTACGTATCGTTGTATCAGGCATAATAAGATTTTAAAATGCAAAGATAAATTATTAAATTCCAAAAAAAAGTATAAAACTGAACCAAAAAGTTACATTTTTCAAACATTTTTCTCAAAAAGTCAACATATTCTCTTGAACCTTAAAAAGATTTTCTATTTAGGTAATCTTGCAGCATTATAGTTGCTGCAATTTCATCAATAAGTGCTTTATTTTGACGCTGTTTTTTACTCATTCCGTTGTCTATCATGGACTGAAAAGCCATTTTAGAGGTAAAGCGTTCGTCTACGCGAATGACTTTCATATCCGGAAAATGATTGGTAAAATGAGTCACAAATCCTTTGACAATGGAAGCACTTTCAGAGGGTAGTCCATTCATTTGTTTGGGCTCTCCTATTAGAACAGCTTCTACTTTTTCTTTAGCAAAATAATCTTTTAAAAAAGCGATTGCAGTACTAGAAGTCACTGTCGTCAAACCTGAAGCAATAATTTGCATTTCGTCAGTAACTGCAATTCCTGTTCTTTTTTGTCCGTAATCAATGGCGAGTATTCTTGGCATATTAAAATATAAAAACTTAGTACTAAAATTAAAATTAGCTAATTAAAATGCTAAGATAAAGTTATTATTTAATTAGATTATTTTTGGTTAAATATATTTCTTATTTTAAGGATTTCAGAAGTGTTAACATTGATCAAGATTGGCTTTCTGTTTTTATAAAACTGGAAACTAAGTGTATTAATATTTTTAAATTCAAGGAGCTCCTCTTCGTTATAATTCAATTCAAATTGATGCATTAAACGAGAATCACTTTGAAAACCTGTAACAATTTCGACTTTTTTATCCTCATTATCTTTAATAGACTCGGTATCGGTTTTTGTTTCTATATGTATACTTTTACTGTAATTTTTGATCGTTTTAGAGTAAATTCTATCGTTTATTTTCACATAAACCACGCTGTCTATTTTGCCAAAATCTTGGCTTGTAAACAAATTAAAAAAAGAACTAAATGTATCAGATTCTTTCTTTTTTTCTAAGACAAAATCATTATTTGCATAAAAGATTTCACTGTTATTTTTAATAAAATACCTTTGTTTACAAGAGACTACAATGGTGTTTTTAATTGAATCTGTTTGTCTATAGATGCCATTTGAAGAATAGAGACCACAACTTTGAAAAACAAATAATAGTATCCCAATTAGTATAATTCTTTTCATAAATATAACTTTTACAAAAAGGTAATAGCACATACAATGCCAAAATATCAAAATTAATTCACAAATTTTATCGCTAAGTCTTGGAGTACATTTATAATTTAACTCTAGTGTAGATCTTATTTCATTTTTATTAATATAAAAACTTTCTAAACTATTCATAATTCATCCAAAGTGACCGATCTCAATAATTAAAGGACTTGGGTTTTAATATTAGTCTAAAACTCTAATCTCATAACAGCGGTGATTTATAAATTTAAGTTAGATCTGTAACATTTTAGTCAGTTTTTAACTGTTTTGCTTTTGGCTAAAAATCCTATCTTTGCCTAAAAATCAATTAAAAGATGAATCCATTACAAACTATTATAGAACAAGCCTGGGAAAACAGAGCTTTATTACAAGAAACCACTACAACAGATGCGATTAGAGAAGTAATCGAATTACTTGATGCTGGTAAACTTCGTGTTGCAGAGCCTATTGGCGACGGATGGCAAGTAAACGAATGGGTTAAAAAAGCAGTGGTGATGTATTTCCCAATACAAAAAATGGAAACTTGGGAATCTGGAATTTTTGAGTACCACGATAAAATGCTTTTAAAAAGAAACTATGCCGAAAAAGGAATTCGTGTGGTTCCTAATGCCGTAGCACGTTACGGAGCCTATATCTCAAGTGGTGTGATTTTAATGCCTAGTTATGTTAACATTGGAGCTTATGTAGACGAGGGAACTATGGTAGATACTTGGGCTACTGTTGGAAGTTGTGCACAAATTGGTAAAAACGTACACTTAAGTGGTGGTGTTGGAATTGGTGGTGTACTTGAGCCATTACAAGCTGCTCCTGTAATTATAGAAGACGGTGCCTTTATTGGTTCACGCTGTATTGTAGTTGAGGGTGTTCACGTAGGAAAAGAAGCAGTACTTGGAGCTAACGTTTGCTTGACTGCCTCTACAAAGATTATAGATGTTACAGGTGATGAGCCTGTGGAAATGAAAGGCTTTGTTCCTGCAAGGTCTGTAGTAATTCCTGGAAGTTATACTAAAAAATTCGCTGCTGGTGAATTCCAAGTGCCTTGCGCTTTAATTATTGGAACTCGTAAACCATCAACAGATTTAAAAACATCATTAAATAATGCTTTACGTGAATATGACGTAGCGGTTTAAACACATATCAGATGAATATTGGCTTTGAAGCAAAAAGAATCTTTCATAACAAAACTGGACTTGGTAACTATAGTCGTGATTTGGTACGCTTACTAAGCCAATATTATCCTGAAAACCATTACTATTTATACAATCCAAAACGATCGAATGACAATCTATTTGAGGCGAATAGAACAAATGTTTTTGAAAAGAAACCACAGTCTCCTTTTTACAAAAAATTTTATAATTTATGGAGACAAAAAGGAGTTGTAAAGGATTTAACAAAAGATGGCATTACCATTTTTCATGGTTTATCTGGTGAAATCCCGTCTGGACTAAACCACGCCAATATAAAGAGTGTGGTTACCATTCATGATCTCATTTTTGTGAAATTCCCAAATTTATATTCCTTTTTTGATCGCAAAATTCACTTTTATAAATTCAACAAAGCTGCGCATCAAGCAGATGTGGTTATTGCAATTAGTGAACAAACAAAAGATGATATTGTTGAGTTTTTAAAAATTGATCCCGAAAAAATAAAGGTAATTTACCAAGGATGCCACGCTATTTTCAAAAAGGTATTCACTGAGAGCGATAAAAAAAAGATTGTATCCAAATACAATTTGCCAAAAGAATTTATTCTTAACGTGGGTACTATTGAAACTAGAAAAAATATTTTACTAGCTGTTAAAACACTTCATAATATAAATACTTGTTTAGTAATTGTAGGTAAAGAGACCGATTATGCTATTGAAGTAAAAAGTTACATCAAGAAACACAATCTGGAACATAAAGTAATCTTCTTGAAAGGACTAACTCTTGAAGAGCTGGCAATACTGTATCAACAAGCTAAGATTTTTGTTTATCCATCTTTATATGAAGGCTTTGGAATACCAATTATTGAAGCTTTATATTCAAAAACTCCAGTAATTACAACTCAAGGAGGTGTTTTCCCAGAGGCAGGCGGACCCAATTCAGTGTATATTGATCCTACAAATGTGTTAGATCTTGAAAAAGCCATACAAAAACTATTAGTAGACAAAGAATTTCGTGAAAATATGATACAAAAAGGGTTTGAATTTGTACAAAAATTTAATGATGAAGTTATAGCAAACAAGATTATTGCTATTTATAAAAGCTTAGATAATTAAATATAATTTATACTAATAGCTTCTTCCATTTTATTATTTCATTTTTAAAATCTAAGCTTTCGATCTTCTTCTGTGCATTTTTCCCAAATTTAGTACGCAATTCATGATTTTGAATTAATTTTTCAATTGCTAATGCTAAACTGGGGGCATTATTTAATGGCACAAAGAAACCAGTTTGAGCTTCCAAAATAATATCTTTCAAACCACCATCACTTTTGGTGGCAACTAGTGCATTTCCAAAATAAGCAGCTTCAGCCATTGCAAGTCCAAATCCTTCACAATTAGAAGTACTTACAGATATACTACTTTTAATCAGTCTTTCTTCAATATTTTTCACATTCCCGCAAAACTGAACATTTCGAATTTTATTTTTTTCAAAAAATGATTCCATTATTGTTTTTAAATGTCCATCCCCTAAAATCTGTAATTTCCATTGAGGGTATTTATCGGCAAGCAAAATCCAAGTTTTAACGATAAGCATCACATTCTTGTGCTTATGAGTCAATCTAGAAACAAATGATATTATTTGTTCTTTTTCTGAAAACAGATTATCGATATTTATTCTTTTGAAAAATAAAGGATTATATATCGTGATAATTTTATGACTAAAGGATTCTTTAAGATTATATAAATCTTTTATCTCTTGTTCTGCACCTTGACTTACACAAACAAAACCATCTTGGGCGAATTGAATTACTCTTTTTAATTTATTTTTTTTTAAAGGATAAACAATTTTAGAAAACAACCATTTAAAAATTAAAATAGGATTCCTAATTACATCTTCTCTAAAAATATATTTTCTTAAATATGCATGTGGAGAACCATGATAATGCAAAATAGCTTTACAATTTGCTTTTTTTGCTGCTTTCAAAACGGCCAAAGAAATAGTCATGTTATCGCCTTGAAAAATAATTGAAGTAATGTTATTATCCCTTAAAACTTTAGTAATACTTTCAATCAATCTTCTTTTTGAAATTGGATTAACAACGTGAACTCTTAAATGTGATGAGTAATTAATTTCAGGAGACTTATTAAAACTATATAAAGAAATAATATGTTTGAAATCTACATTGTTTTGTTCAAACAAAAAAGATAAGTTTGCATTAACTCTCTCTACCCCTCCTGTCAAAGAATAATCAATCAAAAAAAAGGCTTTATTCTCTAAAGACATAAGTTTACTTTTATTATAAATAGGTATACAAATGTATCTAAATTTAATTTTAATAAAAATTCGTAAGTCATGATTTAACTATTAAATTTAAAATTTAAATTTGTAATTCCATTATTTTGGTTAAGAATAAAAAAAGATATCAACTGTAGATAAATGAAAGAAAAAACTACGTCTTCGCTAATAATATCAACTTACAACTGGCCAGAAGCACTGGAGCTTGTTTTGAAGAGTGCCTTAACACAATCTGTTTTTCCAAAAGAAATAGTTATTGCAGATGACGGTTCAACAATTGAAACAAAAGACATGATAACATTTTATCAATCTAAGTTTCAAATACCGCTAATCCATGTATTCCATGAAGACAAAGGTTTTAGATTATCCGAAATTAGAAACAAAGCGATAAAAATAAGTTCTGGAGATTATATTATTCAGATAGATGGAGATGTAATTTTACATAAGCATTTCATCAAAGATCATCTCAAAATAGCCAAAGAAAATTGTTTTGTAAGAGGGAGCAGACTAAAAATGGAAGAAAATTTATCAAAAAAAATTTTAGCTAATAAGACTATAAACGTCTCACTTTTTTCTAAAGGAATTAAAAACAGAGGAAATGGCATTCGATTCCCTTTTTTGACAAAACTTTTAATTTACAAAAAAGAAGATAAACTTAAAATGCTAGGATGTAATATGGCATTCTGGCGTAAAGATGTTTATAGAGTTAATGGATACGATAATAATTTACAGGGTTGGGGCTATGAAGATTCTGAATTAGCTGCAAGACTAATTAATTGCAATCTAAAAAAAAGGGTGATGAAAAATATGGGGATAGTCTACCACATTTATCACAAAGAAAGAAATACTGATTCTGCAAATTCAAATTATAATATTCTAGAAAAAGCTGTAAATTCTAACCTAAAAATGGCAAAAAACGGCATTAATAACTTCTAAAGCTCAGCAGTAATATTGACAATAGTTTTTACTATAACTTACTAAAAACATATTTTTTTACTCGTATTAAAAAGAATTTCACATACAAAATCTCTATTTAAGCCCAAAAATTAATTGCTAAATACAGCTGGATTAGTAGGCATAAAAAAATAATTCTTAATGATTTTTGTCTATGAAAGCAATATATATTGCTTGTCAATTTTTTTTAGCATTATTTTTTTTAATATCATACCTAAATTCAAAAAATAATTTACGATTTCCAAAATTTTAATTGCTTCTTTAACTTTCGTCTTTTTAAAAATTGCTCTTGAAATTTGTTTGTAAAAAACCACATTTTTTCAAATATTACTGCACTAGACTCATTATAATATTTAGCATATTCTTCACTCATAACTTCTACCATTTCTCTCTTATGTGTAAGCCTAGAAAAATTTTGCATTCTTTTGTTAAAATCCATATTTACATCAAAAGCCATTCTATTCAAATCGACCAAAAAGAATTCATATTTTCCGTTTGGCATTTTTTTGATCAATGTATTTCCAGCTGAATGATCTAAAAAAAATATTTTTTTTTCGTGTAAACTGAAAGTAAATTTGGTAAACTGTCTCAATATATTTTCATGATCTGGGAAATCTGGATACCAGTCTAAATCTCTAAAAGTCAATTCAGTTTCAAGTTGTTCACTAACATAGAAGCTATTAACCAAACCAAGCCAGTTAAACTTTTCAAGAAAAGCAATAGGCTGCGGTGTTCCTATTCCTTTCTGTAATAAGATTGTAGCATACTCAAAGGAACGTCTTGCTTTAGATTTTCTAAAATATCTATACGCTATCTTGTTAATAAAATGAGGAATTTTAAAAGATTTAATATTTAAACTAAAATTCTTACTCTCAAAGACTTTTATTTCATTCCGATTCCCTTTTACAAGAAGAACTCCGTTATCATGAAAATTATTAACTAAGTCAATGATTTCGTCTTTACTAAATGAGGTATTTGAATTAATATTGCAGACCATTATATTGTATTGGGTAAACGTTTTAATTTTATCATTTCAATTTTTAAAGAAAATCCATATTGAAAATGTATAACATTAGAATCGATTTTATGTTGTAAATTTGCATTATAAAAAACACAGCGTATACAAGCTATTTTTTATGAACATACAAATATAATTAAAATATCATCAAACGGCATAAATCAAACTAAATTAACATGAAAGTTTCATTACTTATTGCAACGTATAATTGGCCTGAAGCTCTATTATTAGTTTTAGAAAGCGTTAAAAATCAATCCGTTTTACCAAATGAAATAATCATTGCCGATGATGGTTCCAATAACGAAACTCGACAAGTAATTGAAAATTTCAGAACAACAACAGTTATAGAATTACATCATATTTGGCAAGAAGATATAGGTTTTCGTTTGGCAGAAATTAGAAATAAAGCAATTGTAAAATCCCAATTCGAGTATATTATTCAAATCGACGGTGATGTAATTCTACACAAAGACTACATAAAAGATCACATATATTATGCAGCAAAAAACACTTTTATCACTGGCCCCAGAGTACTTTTATTAAAAGAAACAACTCAATTTGCTTTAACAAGTAAAATAACAAAGTTTAATCCTTTTACAAGAAACATCAAAAATAGGTTCAATGCTATCCATGCTCCACTAATAAATCAATTAATACGACCTAAAAAGACTCCTGTCGAAAAATTAATTTTTAAAGTTCGTGGATGCAACATGAGTTTTTGGCGTCAAGATTTATTAGATATTAACGGTTATGAGGAAGATTTCAAAACTTGGGGAAGAGAAGACTCTGATTTATCTGCTCGATTAATAAAAAAAGGAGTCGCATTACGAAAATTAAGATTAGCTGGAATCCAATATCATTTGAATCACAATGAACAAGAAAAAAACAATATTGAACAAAACAATGCCATTTTAGATAAGAATAAGAAAGCAACTTCTTTTTGGTGCGAGAATGGAATATCGAAGCAAAATGAAATTCTATGAGATATTGTATAATAAGCTATGATTATTTTGGATATGACAAACATATTGTTATAGAACTCCAAAAAAGAAATTTGAATGTAACCCATATTGATATTAGCAAATTTCATTTTTCTTACAGTAGTAAATTTCAAAAAATAAATAATTTTTTTACAAAGTTATTTTTCAAAAAAAACGTTAAGCAAATTGAGTTAAAAAAATTTATTTTTAATCAATTATTACCACTTGGAAAACAAGACATAATACTTGTAATTCGTCCAGATTTAATATCCAGAGAGACTCATTTAGAAATTAAGAAGCAAACTTCTGAATATGTTTGCTACTTATATGACAGTTGTACTCGTTTCAATATTAAAAACTTAACAAAGGGGGTTTTTGAAAGAATTTATTCTTTTGACAAAGATGATGTTGAAAAATTTGGTTTTATGACTTTAACCAATTATATTTTTCTTGAAAAAAAAGAAATAAGGAAATCATTTAAATTTCCAGTTTTTATAATAATGTCTGTTGATGAACGACTAACCGTTCTAAACTTACTTGTAGAAAAACTATACTCTTTAGGTATTGATAGCAAGTGCATTGTTATTAGTCCAAAAAACCCCGAATCACTTCACCCAAGTATACAACATCTAAGAGAAAATATAAATCCTATTGAAGTTCAAAACTTGATGAATGAATCTGAAATTTTCATTGATTTAATTAGAAAAAACCATAACGGATTAAGTTTTAGAATTTTTGAAGCATTAGCTTTCCAGAGAAAAACAATTACCACAAATCAATCTATTAAGAATTATGATTTCTACAATCCTAACAATATTTTAATTATTACTGAAAACGATATAAAAATAAACAAATCCTTTTTTGAAACATCCTATCAACCTATAAAAGATGAAATTTTTCACAAATACTCTATACAAAATTGGGTAAATACGATATTTAAATTATAGAAAGTCTCCTTATATGATTTATATTTTACACTACTCTTTTACATAAAAAAGTAAAAGGTGATTCCTGTTTTTTTTTAAACAATTACTTTATTGAATTAATATAAATTTAAAAAACAGGAACAAGAAGTGCTAATAAATAGAAATATTCTGATCCATTAAATTAGACAATCGAGTCATTTGAGTAGTTTAGGTTTAGCAAGTAAATCTAAAATTATTACATTTGCTTTTTAAATACCTCAAAATAAAAATCACGATAATTTGGAACCAAAAATAACAGCATTAGCAATCACTTTGAACGAAGAAGACAACGTAAAAAGATATGTCGAAAGTTTATCTTTTGCCGATGAAATTGTCTTTATTGATTCAAATAGCACTGATGCTACAGTTTCAATAGCAAAAGATCTTGGAGTAAAGGTAATCCAAAGAAATTTCGACGATTTTTCAAAACAAAGAAGTTTTGCACTTCAGCAGGCAAAAAATGATTGGGTTGTGTTTTTTGACCTAGATGAAATTATAACTCCGGAACTTGGAGAAGAAATTGTTTCTGTCATTTCACTAAAAAATGATTTTGTTGCTTTTTACGTAAAGAGAATTTCTTTTTTTCTGGGAAAACAAATTAAATATGGAGGTTGTCAAACTGACAAATGCATTAGAATATTTAACAAAAAATACTGTTCTTATAATGGTAATTTAGTTCATGAGTCAATTACCACTAATGGTAAAGTAGGTTTTTTGAAAAATCGTGTTAATCATTACAGTTATAAAAGCTTTGAAAATTACATTGAAAAACTAAATTTATACAGTAAACTACAGGCCGAAACACTATATCTAAAAAATAAGCGTCCAAATTTATATCATTTTTTCATCCGTCCAAATTATCGATTTTGGTGGCAGTATATATACAGATTAGGCTTTCTTGATCAAAAAGAGGGATTCATTTTAGCATATATTCATTCATTTGCAGTATTTAAACGTTATTTTCAGCTTTGGATGATGCATCGAAAGATTGATTAATTGATTTTCTATTTTAAATACATTAACTATAACAATTATTTATTTTGAAAATAATCTTGATTTTAGTCTAATAAGCAAATCTGAAATCACAAAAACAATGGATATATCATTAGTATGTATATAAATAAGATTTGACTTTCTCTCAAACACTAAAGCTTTTAAATACCGATAATTTAATATCTATTGAGCTAGTTTTTTTTTTTGCATTAACAAAATTGATGTAATTATTTTCATAATCTTTGTGAAGTAAAGAATTCTCAACACCAATAATAATATTTTCAAAATCTAATTTTATTAATTCGGGAATCATATCAATCCTTTTTGTTCATTTCCCTCCACAACCTTTTGCTCCTGAAATGTGTAGTATTTTCATATTTATTATTCGTTTCTTTGCAAATAGAAACTTGTACCCTGAATTTTAAATATATTTAATGGAAAATCTGAACGAAGAAATACATAACGCTTTCGAAATAATAAAAGAAGGAGGTATTATTTTATACCCAACAGACACCGTTTGGGGAATAGGTTGCGACGCCACAAATCCTGAAGCTGTTGCCAAAATATACAAACTCAAACAAAGATCCGAAACACAAAGCATGATTGTTTTGATGAACGGAGAAAAAATGATGTACAATGTTTTTAAGGATATTCCTGAAGTAGCCTGGCAAATTATTGATCTTTCCGAAAAACCTACGACCATAATCTTAGACAAACCAAGAAATGTAGCTCCAAATTTAGTTTCAGGAGACAACTCATTAGGTATCCGCATTGTAAAAGAGCCTTTTTGCTTTAAGTTAATGGAAAAGATGAAAAAGCCACTGGTTTCAACATCAGCAAATATTTCGGGCCAACCTACCCCTATTGCTTTTAAAGATATTAGTCCAGAAATTATAAAAGGTGTAGACTATGTTGTAAATTTGCATCACGACAAAATAGCCGGTAAACCTTCGACAATCATAAAATTGACTAATGATTCTCAGGTAAAAGTGATTCGGAAATAGTTTTTTTAGTATAATTTTTCACCGCAGATTCGCAGATTATTAATCAATTTATTATTTTTTTATGTCAGAAGAATATTCAATTAAAGATGAAACATACAAAATAATTGGAATTCTATTTGAGGTACATAAAAATTTAGGAAAAGGGTTTTCAGAAATAGTTTATAAAGATGCGCTGGAATATGAATTTAAGATTAATTTTATTCCGTTTGAACGTGAAAAAGAATTTCAAGTTCAGTATAAAAACACCACTTTAAAACATAAATTTTATGCTGATTTTGTAGTTTACAGCAGCATAATACTTGAGGTAAAAACAGTTGAATGCTTCAATTCTAGTCATTATAATCAATGTCTTAATTATTTAAAGGTATCAGGAAATGAATTGGCATTACTAGCAAACTTCAACGCAATATCCTTAGAATATAAACGGATAGTAAGTTCAAAAAAATTAAAATAAATCTGCGAATCTGCGGTAAAAATGAATTACAAAACAGCCTTAAATAATAAAATTTTCGAAGTCATCTCTCAAGCTTCTCAAGAACTTAACGTGGATAGTTATGTAATTGGTGGTTTTGTTAGAGATTTACTTTTGAACAGAAACTTTAAAAAAGACATTGATATTGTTGCTGTTGGTAGCGGAATTGAGTTGGCTTTAAAAGTGTCTCAATTGCTTCCTAACAAACCAAAAGTTCAGGTTTTCAAAACATACGGAACAGCAATGTTACGTTTTGAAGATACCGAAATTGAGTTTGTAGGCGCCAGAAAAGAATCCTATCAATCTGATAGTAGAAATCCTATTGTGGAAAACGGTACACTTCAAGATGATCAAAACCGACGCGATTTTACAATCAATGCGCTTGCATTATCACTCAATAAAGACAATTTCGGAGAATTATTAGACCCTTTTAACGGTCTTGAAGATTTAAAAAACAAAATAATTAAAACACCATTGGATCCAGATATTACTTTTTCTGATGATCCGTTGCGGATGTTGAGAGGCATTCGTTTTGCGAACCAATTAGAGTTTGAAATCGAAGAAAATTCGTTTCAATCCATCAAAAAGAATGCAGATCGAATCAAAATTATCTCAGGAGAACGTATTGTAGACGAATTGAATAAAATACTTTCTACTGACAAACCTTCTATTGGGTTCTTATTACTATTCAAAACCGGACTTTTAGATCTAATTTTACCTGAATTAACAGCCTTAAATCAAGTAGAAGAAATAGAAGGTCACACCCACAAAAATAACTTCTACCACACGCTGGAAGTAGTTGACAATATATGCCCAAATACAGATGATGTATGGTTGCGCTGGGCTGCCTTATTACACGATATAGGCAAAGCTCCCACAAAACGTTTCACTAAAAAACAAGGTTGGACATTTCATGGGCACGAATTTCTAGGTGGGAAAATGGCTAAAAAAATATTTGAACGTTTGCATATGCCGCTAAACCATAAAATGAAATTTGTACAAAAAATGGTCATGATGAGTTCCAGACCCATTGTACTTTCTCAAGATACCGTAACAGATAGTGCGGTGCGTAGATTGGTATTTGATGCGGGCGAAGATGTTGAGAATTTAATGACATTATGCGAAGCTGATATCACTACTAAAAACCCAAATAAATTTAAAAAATACCACAAAAATTTTGAAATAGTTCGAAAAAAAATTGTGGAAGTAGAGGAACGTGATCAGGTTCGTAATTTTCAACCTCCTATTACAGGAGAAGAGATTATGGAACATTTCAATATCAAACCATCAAGAGAAATTGGTATCATCAAAGAAGCAATTAAAGAAGCAATCCTTGAGGGTGAAATCCCAAATGAGTACGATGCAGCTTTTGATTTTATGCTAAAAAAAGCATCTAAATTAGGTTTAGTCAAAGTTTAACTATTGTGTATTCGTTTACTCCATTGAAATGAGATAATTTTACAAAAAAATACAATTCTTGTGCAAAAATACTTTTTAAAATCAGCAAAAATAGCTCTCGTTTTAGTTTATCTAGTCATCTTTGCAGGTGCCTTTGTTCGATTAACTGGTTCTGGAATGGGCTGCCCAGACTGGCCTAAATGTTTTGGTTATTACATTCCGCCAACAGACCAAAAAGAGCTTTTGTTTACACCGAAAAAAGAGTACAATAAAGGCCAAGTAATTATAAAAGAAGAATCATTATTAGTTGCTAAAGAGGATTTTGTTGCTAAAGAAAATTTTGAAACAACTAATTGGACACCTTATCAAAAACACGATTATGCCATTTTTAATCCTATTCACACTTGGGTAGAATACATCAATAGGCTCTTTGGTGCATTAGCCGGAATTGCATGTATTATAACACTAGTGCTTTCTTTTGGATATAGAAAACAACAAAAAAATCTTATTTACATGTCCTTTTTTGTGTGTGTTCTTATGGCATTTCAGGCTTGGCTAGGGAAAACAGTTGTAGATTCTGTACTGAGTCCGTATAAAATTACCACACACATGCTCGCTGCTTTGTTAATCCTAGCCATACAACTTGTGGTTATTTACAGCGTGAAAACAATTAACAAACCCGTGGTATTCAACACAAAATTCAATACTATTTTACTTGTTTCGTTAGCACTAACAATCGTACAGATTGTATTGGGTACAGATGTAAGAGAACATGTTGACATTGTTTCTAAAACAGGAGCGCCAGAGGTCATGTGGCTTCAAAACCCAACTGTAGAATTTTACATTCACAGATCTTTTTCGATACTTGTACTGGCTATAAATGCTTATTTATTCTATATGAATAGCAAACTAAATTTAAATGCAAACAAATTAAAATGGGTCATATTCCTGCTTGCTTTTGAAATTATTTCGGGCATTGCAATGTATTATTTTGATTTCCCTTTTGGTACACAAACCATACATATTGTTCTTGCTACCCTCCTTTTTGGGGTTCAATTTTATTTGGTTTTAGAGTCATATTCACAAAGAAAAAAACAACTTTAAAATCCGTTCTTGACTATATTGTCACATCTTTTTTTGCTTACTAATTATTAAAATGTCTAAACTTGCAGCTCAAGATAAATTTTTAGATTTATCAGATTACGGGAGATTTTTTGGAAAATTTCTTGCCAACCAATTAAAAGATACGCGCTTCACTCCCATTCATGTTACGGTCCTTTTTGGCATTTCTGGACTATTAGCCATTTATAGTATTTTGCAAGGACATTACTTTTGGGCTGCATTTTTCTTAATCCTAAAGTCAGGAATTGATGCTGCCGATGGTGAGCTTGCAAGGTTAAAAAAAACGCCTTCTTACACGGGTAGATATCTTGATAGCGTGTTTGATATTGTATTGAATTTTTTGTTTTTAATGACCATTTGCTATGTTTCTAAAACCACTTTACTTCCTACAATTTTAGCCTTTATTGGTATTCAACTACAAGGTACTTTATACAATTATTACTATGTTATTTTAAGAACAAAATCTGTAGGAGGGGATACCACAAGCAAAATATTTGAGCATAAATCTCCACGAGCTTTACCGGGAGAAACACAAAAATCAGTAGATATTTTATTCGCCATCTACACAATAGTTTATGGAGTTTTTGATAAAATCATACACGCTCTTGATCCTGATGCATACAAAGTAAAAACATTCCCTAACTGGTTTATGACCTTGCTTTCTATATATGGACTAGGCTTTCAATTGCTATTAATTGCAGTTTTACTTGCGCTTGACTGCATTGAGTACATCATACCTTTCTTTATCTTTTACACTACTTTTATTTTAGTCTTAATAGGTATTAGAAAACTTGTTTTTAAGGCATAAACCCATCATAGACAATATCTATACCTATTAACTAAAAACCACATTACCATAACTTTAAAACAAAACAATTGCAGCTATAATTTAACACCTTATTTCAAATCAACGCATGTTGTAAACAAGTATTAAATACTATTAGCTATTGGAATTATGCAATACATTTAAAGAATTGTATAACATTTAAACAACTAAATTTTACCAAATTTGTGAATAACAAATAGTAATTTAAAAATTAGACATTATGCCAAATTCAAATGAGATTAAAGGAACCTGGAATGAGTTGAAAGGAAAACTGAAACAAAAATTTGCCGATCTTACTGAAGATGATTTATTGTACGAAGAGGGTAAAGAAGATGTAATGTGGGGTAAATTACAACAAAAATTAGGCAAGACAGAAAAAGAAATTAAATCTTTACTTGACTAGTTTTTGATTACAGGGACAAGTGTTTATAGTACCGTTTTTAAAATATTATTGATTTGAATTCTTTTTAAAAACAGTGCTAGAAACACTTTTTTTGGACTACAAAAAAACTATCCTATCCAAGTCTTAAAATCAGTTACTTTTTCACGACTTACAACTACCTCATCCTCTTTGTAAGTGGGTAAAACAACCTTCAATCTAGAGTTGCTATAAAGGACAATTTCCTTAATTGCTTTCATAGGAATTATAAACTTTCTGCTAATTCTAAAAAAATCTTTGGGGTCTAATCCCTGTTCTAAATTTTCTAGAGTAACATCTATTAAATAATTTCTGTTGTCATACGTGTGAATGTATGTGCCTTTGTTTTCGCTAAAAAAACATTCAATTTCTTCTATTGAAATTACTTTGAGATGCTGCCCTATTTTTACGGTAAAACGTTTTTTATAATTTTTTTCAAAAGGATTGGATAGCATCTTTTTGATTTGTTCAAAATCAATTGCGAGGTTTTGAATAGGTACTTCTTGTTTAGGCAAAAGCGATTTAAATTTGGCAACAGCCACTTCTAAATCATCTTCGTCAATTGGTTTCAAGAGGTAGTCAATACTATTCAATTTAAAAGCCCTTAATGCATACTCATCATAAGCCGTTGTAAAAATTACAGCACTTTTAATTTCAACTTTTTCGAAAATCTCAAACGATAATCCATCTGATAGCTGAATGTCTAAAAAAATCAAATCGGGATGTTCGTTTGCAGAAAACCACTGCACCGCTTCTTCTACAGAGTGAAGCATCGTTTGAACTTGTACGCCTAACTTTTCCACTTTACGTTGTAAAAGTCGTGCAGCTGGTTTCTCGTCTTCTATAATTAATGTTGTCATGAATGGTTATGCTTGCTTTATAAATGATTGTTTGGCTTTTATTGCTGAGTAAAAATAAGAATTTAGTTATTCCCAATTCGAGTTTTTTTGTTTCTCCATTAGTTCTTTGATTTTACGCTCTTCCCAATCGCGTCCTAAAAATACTGGCGGTAAAAAAACCGATAATCCATGTGCGGCTAAACCAATTCCCCAAAATAAAGCAGTAGCAAAATTTTTCCATTGAAAATAGCTTTCGTCTGGCTTCAGGTTTTGTGTATTCAACACTATAATCATTATATTAATGACTATATAAACAATAAGGTGCGTATAAAAACCTTTAATTTTTCGAACTCTTTTTAGTGCATTATCGTACGCTATTTGATCTGTTGTAGTCATGATTACTCGTAGGTATTAGTTTTGTTTTTCTCTTCTTGAATGTATTGTTTCATTTTTCTTTCTTCCCAATTTTGTCCAAAAAATGGAAGCCAATTGAAAACTCTAATGGCGTGAAATAAAAGTCCAATTCCCCAACTTCCGAAAGTCCAAAGGAAAAAAATGTAATTTGGAGAATACCTAAAATTTATTAGGATCAGAATTCCATTTACAATTATAAATGAAGCAAGATGTGAATAAAACCCTTTTAACTCCTCCACTTGCTTTTTAGCGCTTTGATACTGCTCAAATTCGCTATTGTTTGATTTATTTAGTTCCATTTGTTTGTTTTGTTTTTGTTTAAAATTTGTTGAATTTTTTGCTCTTCCCAATTTTTACCGTACCCAAAGGTCTCGAGTGCATGAAACGTAAGTCCCATTCCCCAACCCAGAAGCGGGAACCAAAACCATTGAAAAGGATGTGGCGAACTCAGGTTAACGATGATTAAAATGGGGATTACAATACAGTACGAAATTAAATTTCCGTAAAATCCTTTTAATCTTTCTACTCTTTCTTTAGCTCTAGCGTAGGCTAAATTTTCGTTGCTAATTGTATTTGTTTCCATAGCGGCTATTTGTTTGGTTAATATAGGAATCAGCACTTTAAAGTGTGTTTCCGTTTGTTCTACTAAAACTTTTCTCTTTGATAGCAAGGCATAACGGCTCACAATGTTTTGCAATCCTACTCCTTGACGGTCTTGTAATACTTCTTTTTTTTGCAAATTATTTTGAACAACCAGGTAATTATCCTGAATGAATATGGTAATTTGCAAGGGTTTATTTTCACTTACTACGTTATGCTTGATGGTGTTTTCAAGTAATAACTGTAAAGATAATGGCACTACCCTAGCTTCTAAATTATCAAAATCAGTTGGTAATTGAAAGGTGATGCTGTTTTCAAATCGCATTTTCAATAAATTCATATAGGTTTTGGCAAAAGCCAATTCCTCGGCAACACTTACAAGCTCTTTGTCCTTTTGTTCTAAAACATATCGATAAATTTTAGATAAAGAGGTTGTAAAACGCTGTGCATTTTCAGGATTTTCCTCTATGAGTGAACTCAAAACATTCAAACTATTGAATAAAAAATGAGGATCAATTTGATTTTTTAAACTTTCGAATTTGGCATTGGCTGTACCAGCAATAATTTTTTGTTCTTTAACTTTATTCTCATTGTACGCTTTGTAAAAATAGATGGCATGTATGGTTAGCGTAACAAAAAAAGTTATAATACTGGATACAATGTAGCTCTCTGGGTTTTCATTTTCCAAAAACTCTTGCAAACTTTTGTTGTTATAGACTACTTCTTCAAACAAGTGCAATAAAAAAATTACGATTAAAGACAGGACAACCGAGCCCGCGAAACCAACAAACAATCTCTTTTTAGAAAAACGTTCCACAAATAAAGCGTCCAATTTTATAAAAAAAAGTGCATTGGTACCATATAATGTGAGCGTATACAAAGCCGTGAACAAAAAGTGAGTTAGCAATCGCTGGTTAAATCCTATTGTACCGCCCATAACTACCGTAAATAATTGCATTAAGACAAAAATTACTAAGGTTAGTTTGAATGCTTTTTGTAATTGTTGAAGAAATAAGTTCATTTTATAAATTCTTTAGTTTCCTGCTAGTCACAGCAACGTCAATTGTTTTAATTTTATTTACAATTTTTTTGAGCCGTTTGTGCTCTTTCTAATCCCCATGAAGGTGAAAAAACTGTTTCAGGTTTAAAAGTAGCAAAAAGTCCAATAGCTTTTTCAATTTGCGCACACATTGGTTTAGTATCCGTTCCCCAGAATTTCGCTCCTCCAATTTCAAATTCGGCTTTACAAAACACAACTCTTGGGTTTTCAGGAGCAATAGCCTTTGCTTTTCCATACAATTCCATTACGGGTCCAGCTAATTTTTGTCCGTTTGTCATGGGATCAAAAGCAATCCAAGCGGTATGAATCATGGCTTGAACCACAAGCAACTCTGCATTATTAGGGTTTTTATCTATTTCAACATCAAGGGCTTTTTGAGCTTTATCAAGCAATAAACTTACTTGCTCTTTATCCTTTGTGCCAAAAGCTGCATTTGTATTTACCAGTGCCACATAATAATTTGGCAACCAGCTTGATTTTTCAGCAGCTGCAATTCTTTCAAATAAAGCCGATGCTTCGGTACTTTTTCCTTCACCCCACAATTGAAGTGCCTTACCCATACCTTGTTCAAATTGGCCTTGAGCCGAAATATAAGAACTGATAAACAATACGATGGTAACAATAATTTTACTCATAACTTTAGTTGTTTTAATTGGATTTTGGTTCATTGTTGTTTTCATAATTTTTTGATTTTAAGATTATTTGATATGATGTTTGAAACGCTTTGTTTTAATTACACTTCAAAAGTAGATTGCTTTTTAAAGCTTAAAAATTGATTCCTACCGAACTGTAGAATTTAATGGATGAGTTGTATTTTTTAGTTGCAAAGGTTCTTTGGTTCTAAGGTTCAAAGTAATAAATTTGAAGATTTGCAGGCTTAGCATCTTAGTTTCTTTGCGACTTTGGACCTTTATAAATTCTTTAACTGATTGTCTTTTTTATCGTTGCTGATGGTCCAAAAGAATCCTACGAAGAAAAAACGATCTGCGGTTGGAATGATTTCTCTACGGTTGTAAATGCCAGCGCTGTTTGGATTTTTAGCGTATTCGTACCCAAATACATTTTGAGTTCCTAAAATATTTGAGACAGAGAAATATAAAATTTTCTGTGGAGCCAATAAATACGCCCAATTAAAGCTTAAATTATTAAAATCTTTCGTTTTACCGTTCATGAATTTTGTTTCATTGGGATTGTTGAACGGGCGACCTGAACTGTAGGAATTCGTAAATCCTATTTGCGATTTCCAGTTTGTAATAAAGTATTTTGTAACGATCGACAAGCTGTGATCAGCAACAAAACTTGGTGTGACTGCGGCCTTGAAATTTCTATAATCTCTTTCGGTGTCTATGTAGGAATAGGAAATCCAGTATACTAAATTTTTAACTGATTTTTCATCTCTCCAAAACAAGTCTAAGCCTGTAGCGTATCCTGAACCAGAATTATCATAATTTGAATTGAAAGCAGCTACATCAGTATCAAATTTTACCAAGTCACGATAGTTTTTGTAATAGGTTTCGGCTCTAAAAGTTTTTCCGTTTTTAGCATACTGAAAGTTTAAAAGATAATGTGATGCTTTTTCGCTTTCTAAAGGAGTATTTACGGTATACTTGAGGTAATCAGCGTTAGGAGTTTGAGTAAAATCGCCATAAGCAAATGAAAACTGACTGTTTTTAGCCATTTTGTAGGCAAAAGAAACTCTTGGCGAAATAGCGTTTTCGTTTAAAACACTATTATTTGCTGCGCGTATTCCCACTTTTGCCGCCCATTTTTTAGAGAAGAAAATATCAGCTTCAGTGTACACTGCTGCTATGTTTGAATCATATCCACTGTTAAAAACCATACCCGAATTTTGGTTGAAATTCTCATGGAATTGGGTAACAAAATAATCCGCTCCAAAAGACAGTTTTAATCGATCTGAGAAACTTTTTTTCAACTTCACTTTTAAATGAGCTGCATTTTCTTCATTGGTCACTTTATCTGTATCTAAGTTTATGGCATTGTTGCTGTAGCCATAACTCAATCCAGAGGTAATTTGCCAGTTGTTCCCAAAAACTCCTTTGTAGGACGTATTAAAATAGAAATTGTTGTTATTTAAATCTACTCTTATTTTCTCTGGAGAATTAATGTTTTCTTGATTGATATCAAATTTTGAAGCGTCAAATGCAGCGTATACTTTTAAAATACCATTATTGAAATTATAGCGATACACCGTTTCTCCAGAAAGGGATTGAAAAGGACTGTTCCAATCTACGTTTTGAGGAATCGCAGCTTGATAAGGAGCAAGATTCAAATAATTAGCATTCACACTCAAGGAACTTTTTTTCCATTTTTGGGTATTCCCAATTCCTAAACCTACGGTCATCAAACTAATTTCGGTTTTGTTTTGATCTGGATTATCCTGCGTATTGAGTAACAACACACTGGATAATGCTTCGCCATATTCGGCAGAATAGCCACCGGTAGAAAAAGCGATTCCGCTAAATAAAAACGGTGAAAATCGACCGCGAGTAGGTAAATTGTTAGCTGTTGCTCCATACGGTTGCGCTACACGAATGCCATCTACAAATGTTTGTGTCTCATTAGCCTCGCCACCACGAACAAACAATCTTCCGTCCTCGCCTACTGTTTGCGTTCCAGGTAAGGTTTGCAAAGCCGCAATGATATTCCCTGCTGATCCTGCCGTGGTCACAATATCTAAGGGTTTTAACACCGAAACTCTCGATTTATCGCCCGCTTCAAATGTTCCTGCAGTAATTACAACGGCATCAAGCGCTGTAACACTTGAACTTAGTTTAATAGTTTTATCCGTAAAACTAGCCACATCAATTGCAGTTCTTGAAGTTTCATAGATCAAAAAACTCACTACTAAGGTTTGATTTCCCGTAGCTGTAGTTGTAAAACTAAAACTACCAGAATCAGAACTTGTGGCGCCGTCATAGGTTCCTTCTATAAAAATGTTAGCTCCTGCAACAGGCTTTCCTTTTTCATCTACTACTTTACCTGAGATTGTTTTTTGAGCCAAAAGAAAAGAGCTAACTACTAAAAATAAAAATGTGAGTGTGGTTTTCATATTGTTGTGATAATTTGATGAACCAAAAGTATCTCAGAAAAAAAGCTTTGAAAACAGAACCTTACTCAACTGTTGAAAATGAATGCTGAGTTGTGATTTATTATTTTGTGCAGGAAAAAAAAGAATTTAAAGTACAGAAAGTGGAAGTGAGTTTTGCAAAGAATTCAAAAGCGAAAAGAGGTTTTAAGAAAATTTTGTTATCAAACTGCGGTGACCTTAGGTTTTTAAACTATTGAAATAAATCCTATTTTCTATAAGTGGGTACTATTTACAAATGTATCGATAATCCCGATGCTTCAAGAGAACTGGATTGTATTAGCTGATTGTGTTTCTGTGACTAACTATTTGTAGTTGGTTATGGTGTGCTCCAAGTAATTATTAAACAATCAAAAAAAATATTTTTCTTACAAAAATTTTGATATATTTGTTTGAAAGATTACTCCGCCTATTCGCTGTCGTTATGGTTGATTTTTTTTTAACAGTCTGACTTTATTTATGATAGCTACACGCTAGAATATAGCTAAAATGAATTAAACCTTTAAACTTTAATTTTATAATTATGAAAAATTTAAAAATGCTAATTACTTTGATATTAGGGACAATTGCTACAACTAGTTATTCTCAAATAACTACCGCATTTTACACTAATGATTCAAATTCAAAAATAGCAATTGGTTATGAATTTAATGAAAAATTATGGACTGATTTAAGAATTTACTCAGGAACAAATATTGACAATTTTACACCTGAAGTAGTTTTAAATTATAATTTTTTGCGAAAAGAAAATTATTACACATATATTGGTGGAGGAATAATACTAAATAACATCAATGGTGTAGTTGTTCCTATCGGAGTTGGAATAAAACCATTTGAAAATCTTAAGAATTTATCAATAAACATTGAGTGTAATCCTTTATATGAGACAGATTTAGAGGATTTATTTATTAGAGGGTTCATAGGAATAAGATATAAGATTAATTAAAAAACTATAGCTAATGACTAAAGTTTCGTTGCGTACGCAGTACGAACATTAAAACTTTTGCTGAATCCTAATCGACGGACAGCCTGCAACCTTTCATTTACAGTAACGATGGTGTTGTCGTAAAATTTTGAGAGAGAATCATAAGAGGAATTAGTGTCCTCTTTTTTTGTGATGTAGCAACACAATAGACTTTGCATCAAGATCATTTTGTAGTTTAAATCAATTATATTTACGTTGAAATCAATAGAAAACTAAGATTTTAAGTCCTAATAAAGGTAGTGGCAATACCAAAAAACAGATTGAATAATGAAATTATCTTTTACCTTTTTTTTGCTGATGTTTTTGTTTATCAATTTATCTTTTGGACAAAATAAATTTGAAAGTAAAAATGGTTCAAAGAAATACATCGCAGATATTATTGTAGAAAATTGCTCCGAAGAAAACTGTCAAGGTTCTGGAACGATAAAATTAATTGATAAAACGAGTAAAAAAGTATTTCAAACTTTTACATCAGAAGATTTATTCTTCTATCTTGATCAAAATCGTTCTTTAAACAGTAAAGAACTTTCTAATGAAGAAAGTCCATTAATTTTCCTTGATTTTAACTTTGATGAAAATGAAGATTTGGCAATAAGAAATGGAAACAACAGTAGTTACGGAGGACCTTCGTATGATGTTTACGTTTCTAACTCTTCAAAAACAAAGTTTATCTTGAGTGATGAATTAACTGACCTTGCCGCTGGAAACTTAGGAATGTTTGAAATTGATAGTAAAAGAAAAAGAATAATTACAAATTCTAAATCTGGTTGTTGTTGGCATCAAAGCTCGGAATACATTGTTATACCCAAAATAGGATTAAAATTAGTCTATTCGCAAGAGGAAAATGCGACAGGTGGCGAATTTGTGGAAGTAACGACTAAAGAATTAATTAAGAACAAATGGAAAACTAAGATTAAAAAATACAAAATAAAAGAATTTTATAAAGATTGATTAGAAAACGCTACTAGCAATTGCTATATCTAAGTTCGCATTTAAAAAACATCAATGCAATGAAACTGCAGTTAGATTCTAAAAAGCAAATAACCTTGAATAGTTTACGGTTAGTAACTATAGAGTTTTCTACAAATATTCAAAGAGGATTTCAAGAGGAATTAGTGTCCTTTTTTTGTGACGTAGCAACACGATAGATTTTGCAGCAAGATCATTTTGTAGTTTAAATCAGCTATATTTACGTCCAAATATCAAAAATGGAGGTTTTACTACAAACTGACACTAGTATTAATAATGAAAAACGAGTGCAACAAGAATAATAATTATTCAAGATAATTTTAATGAAAAATACCTTTATAATTTTAAGCATATTTACAGTAAGCTTTTTTACAAATTGCACGGGCTACGCGCAAAAAAATGACGACTACAGCGATAAAATTGACAATCTAATTAAAACAACTGTCCCTAGAAGTTTTAATGGAGTGGTTTTAATTACTCAAAACGGAAAAATAAAATACAAGAATGCTTACGGATTTTCAAATTTTGAAAAAAAGACTCCTTTGACAAGCAACGATAATTTTATAATCATGTCAAACAGTAAGCAAATTGCAGCTGTATTGATTTTAAAACAGGTTGAAAAAGGGAAAATTAATTTGCAAAGTCCAGTAAGTACCTATCTACCAGATTTACCAAAGAGTTGGGCAGATACGGTTACGGTTCACCATTTACTAAATTTTTCTGCTGGAATAACCGATCTAGACAAACCATTACTTTTTAAACCCGGAACTGATTTTAAGTACGGTGATACAGCATATATAATACTTGGAAAGATTATTGAGAAAGTTACAGGCAGAAAATATATTGATGTTGCAAATGAATTGTTTAGAGAACTAAAAATGAAAAACACGTTTTGCTACGAACATGACAAAGTACAAAATCGAGTTCAAGGTTATAAAAACACAAACAATAATTTTGAATTGGTAGCAAAGCCATTTAAAAGTAATGATATGGTTCCTGCTGCTGGAATTATTTCAAATGTAACAGATTTAAATATTTGGGATAGCCTTTTACACAAAGGAAAAATCTTAAAACCAGAAACCTATAAATTGATGACCACGTATAGTATTACAGCACAGCATGCAGCTTTTGGGAAAGAAAAAATAGGTTATGGTTATGGTATAAGAGTAAGTGATAAAACACCTATTCACTACTTTGGTCATACTGGTGGTGGCTCAGGTTTTGTGTCATTCAAAGTTTATTTTCCAGAAACTGATGTGGACATCGTTATTTTAGAAAATCAATCTAATGATAACATAGACTTGTTATACGAGTTTGAAATTAAAATTAGAGAAATTGTAATGAATAGTAACCTACTGAAAAAATAACTGCCACCAATAGCGGTTTACAAGCATAGTGAGATTTGCTTACTTGAAAGAAAGTTTTGTATTTGTCAAGGCATTATTACACAAAACAATTAGGCTACCTTAATACAACACTTCTACAAAATAAAAAGCGAGTCGCGTGAGGGATAGCAGTGAAAATCCTTTGCTGACCCGTTGCAAAAAGGGGCGGCAAAGATTGTAACGAATAGCCCGACCGGAGCTTTTGCGGAGGGCACGCCCAAAAAAATGAAACCCAATGGATTTGAAATCAGAGAAGGAAAAAATGATTGCTGGCGAATATTATTTGGCTGGTGATCTGGTGTTGGTTAAAGACCGACGACGTGCGAAGTTATTATTGCATCGCTTGAACGTGACGGAGTATCGGATGACTAAAAAAGCGCGCGAAATTATTCAGGAATTGATTCCCAATGCAGGGACCAACTTATATATTGAACCTCCGTTTCATTGTGATTACGGGTACAATATTGTGTGTGGCAATAATGTGTATTTTAACGTAAACTGTGTGGTGCTGGATTGTGCGCCTGTTGTAATAGGTTCGAATGTATTTTTTGCACCTAATGTGCAAGTGTATACCGCTACGCACCCACTTGATGCAGAATTGCGCAAAACGCTAGAAAACGCTTTGCCAATAACCATTGGTGATGATTGCTGGATAGGTGGCAATAGTGTTATCTGCCCTGGTGTAACGATAGGTGCGGGTTGTGTAATTGGCGCAGGATCTGTAGTGACAAAAGACATTCCGAACAATTCACTTGCGGTGGGAAATCCAGCACGGGTGATTCGGGAACTGAACGTTTAGTCAAATGCATCAAAGCGAATTTCCTTAAATAAATTTTATTATATTTGTTTGTAAATTAAAAACAAACATCATGAAACACCTTAAAACATTTCTAGTATTAGCACTTATTGTTGTTGCAAACTCAGTTTCTGCACAATCAACTTTTGATAAATGGCCTGCAATAAAAGAATTTCACGAAGTATTATCTGAAACGTTTCATCCTGCCGAAGAAGGAAAGTTAGCACCTATAAAAGCACGTTCTAATGAATTATTGGCAAAAGCTACGAAAGTGCAAAAAACTGAAATTCCAGCTGAATTTAAAACAGAAATTATTACTGAACTGGTAAACCGCTTGCAAGCCAATAGCAAATCACTGAACCAAATTGTTACCAATAAAGGTACAGATGCTGAGATTGTAAAATCGATCACGGGACTACACGATATTTTTCATGAAATTGTTGGTATCTGCTCCGACTCTAAAAAATAAAACACCAAGCCTAATCAAGTGATTAGGCTTTTTTTTTTGACATAAACTCAATTAGAAGTAATCTTATTTAGTTTTATTTTATAACTGATAAAAGTAGTTTTTATCCAAAAAAGAAAAAGCAAATATGTAGCTACCTTGACTACCAAGATAACAAGTAAAATAAAAATCTTATCAACAAATCGAAAAACTAAAATCGAAAACTGAAATTAAATTTTACCTTTGACCTTTCAATAAAAACAACGATTATGGTTTATAAATTTAGAGTCATTCTAGACGCCGAGGAAGATATTTTTAGAGACATTGCAATACTTGAAGACGATACTTTAGAGGATTTACATAATGCTATTTTCAATTCCTTTGGTTTTGACGGGATGGAGGTTGCTTCTTTTTATACGTGTGATGAAACGTGGAATCAAGAGGATGAGATTCCGATGTTTGATACTGGCGATGTTCCTGGTGAACAAAAAACCATGAGTGACTACAAATTATCAGAGATTTTAGATAAAGAAAATACGAAAATCATTTACGTATACGACTTCATCAACATGTGGACGTTCCTTGTAGAGCTTGCCGCTATTGAAGAACAAGTTCCTGGAAATTTCTATCCTGAAACTTTATTTTCTCACGGTGAAATGCCCGATGAAGCGATGGAAAAAAACTTTGAAGCCGATAATGCTGATGATTACAATGATGAATTTGAAGATGGTTTTGATGACGATGACTTGGACATGTTTGAAGGCGATGACAGTTTTGAAGACTACGGTTTTGAAGAGAATTGGAATTAAACTTTAAAAGGGACTGAGGGACTAAGTGGCAAAGGTTCTGAGGTTCGAAGTAACAAAGATTCAAAGAATTTTAAATAAATAGTAATGAGTACATTTCGAGATTTACTAATTTGGCAAAAATTAATGATTCTTGTTACGGATATTTATCAGTTAACAAATATATTTCCCAAAGAAGAAATTTACGGATTAACTTCACAAATTAGAAGGTGTGCAGTATCAATTCCAAGTAATATAATATTGCTGAAGGATACGGAAGAGATGGCAACAAGGATTATTTGAAATTTTTAAATATTGCAACCCCCTCTTTGTTTGAAATACAAATGCAAATTGAAATAGCATTCAATTTAAAATACATCACTGAATTACAATTTAACAATATATACGAAGCAAGTAGAGAACTAGAAAGAATGATGTGTTCTTTTATTAGAAAAATAAAGGAACGAAATTAAAACCTTTGTTTCTTTGGCACTTTGCTGCTTTGCACCTTACCAAATAATATGATCAACTTATTTAACACCCATATCGAAAATTTATCCATTCACAGAGTGGGTAACAAGAGTAGAAACGAAGCTATTTTTTTATCTGAGCAACCGTATGCGTTGCAAGACGAAATTGTGCCTTTGATGAAAGAATTTTTCTTTAAACCTTTTAGAGAAAAAGAAGAAAATTATTATCAATTTGCTCATGAAATTGACTTAGACTACAATGACATGTTCAAATACGCCACTGAGATTTTTGACAATCCGAACAATGTACACGAGGTTTCAAAAAAAATCACCACGCATTTGTTTGAGCAGTCCAATCACCCACATATCAAAAACGGTGAGGTGTACGTAACCTATTTAACCAATTTAAGCATTGACAACAATGTAGTAGATGCTATAGGTATTTTTAAGAGTGAAATTCAGGCTGACTTTTTACAATTTGAAGAGAAAGCTTCTCAACTTGAAATGATTTTACAGCAAGGTGTGAGTTTGAACAAGCTTGACAAAGGTTGTTTGATTTTTAATTACAAAAAAGAAGAAGGATATAAAATTTTGACCGTAGATAGCAACCGTTATGACGCACGCTACTGGTTAGAGCATTTTTTATCAGTAGATGCTTTTGAAGATGAAAATTTCATCACTAAAAAGTATTTGAAATTCTGTCAAAACTTTGCGAAAGATGTTGTTTTCCCTGCCGAAGACAAAAAAGAAGAAGTGATGTTCATGAACCGATCTGTGAATTATTTTGCCAAAAACGATCAGTTTGAAGAAACTAACTTTTTGAATGAAGTTTTAGACAATCCTGATTTGATCCCTGAATTCAAAAACTACAAAACTGACAAAGGCGAGAAATACAGTATTGAGGACGTTACCTCCTTCCCTATTGCTAATGCAGCAGTATCTGATGCCAGAAAATCTATAAAAAATGTTATCAATTTAGATACCCACATTCAAATTAAAATGGACTTTATTAATCCCGAAAGTGCAGAAAAATTTGTAGAAAAAGGATGGGATGAAGAGAAACAAATGTACTACTATTTAGTTTACTTTAACAAAGAGGAGAAAAGCTAATCGCATTAATATCTTAATAAGATTTTATAAAAAGGTCCGCCATTACAACCGTAATAGCGGGCCTTTTGATTTGTGAAATAAAAGAAAAAAAACGAGTATTTGAAACTTACTTTATTCCTAAATTTACAGATTCAAAAATCAGTTCTAAATGTCACAATTTTTTTTCAAAGAAAGTCCTTTCAAAACTCTTATTTCGTTTCATAAACTCATTGATGGGCTTGAGGAAATTGCAAATAGCCCTATAGATTATAGAGCTAATTACGCCAAGGCATTGCTACAAGAAATCGCACCATTTCCTGAGTTTAAAACAGGTATTGAAGATTTTGAAATGATTTTTAAAAATAAAGAATTATTAGAAAACATATTAGCCGATTTATTTCCTACGGTATTAACTCAAAATGAAATAAAAGCTGTAACTATTCCGTTTCAAAATTTTACATTTAACTATTCCAAGCGGTTTCAAAAAATAATAGAAAACGCAGGAACACCCTTTGACATGACCATTAGGGATTTTGATGAAGATCAATTTTATGTCATGAGTTGTATTTTAATTTTAAATTCGTTTTACAAACAAAATTTTGAATACAACAAGCCTTTGTTTTATGATATTCCAGATAAAAATGGGATTATGAAGCATTATCGAATTTTGTACAATGCTGATTTTATGGAAATCATTCCAACTTCAGATGTCCTCCCATTAACTACTAGCGAAATAGATTTATTAATGGATAACTTTGATGACATCGCATTATGGAAACAAAAATTCCCTAAAGAAAGTTGGATCCTGAAAGGTTTTGGAATTGTATCCTTATTTGACGCTACAATTGAAAATGCAGTATCAAACTTAAAAAGTAACCTTTTAAAAACTAAAACTGAACCAAATGAAGATCCAGGAGATTTTGAAGGCATCTTTCGTTCTATTTTTAAAATCTCAGACTTAAAAGTTGGATTTATAATGTTTGACGAAGAAGAACAAAAATTTGTCAAACCACCTTATGATGTCACAGGAAGTTTCGTACTCCAAGATTTACCAGAGGTAGATTGTAATAATTCCCTATTTGGATGTTCATTAGAGAGTATTCTAAATCAAAACAAACCTTTTATTATTTCTAATGTGGAGCAGTTTGCCCAAGAGATAAACAATAAAAAACTAGGAAACTATTTGCTATCACAAGAAATCAAGAGTTGCATACTAGCACCAGTAACAAAAAATGGTAAACTATTAGGTATTATTGAGCTTGTTTCTAGCAAGTCTAGAGCGTTAAACAGCATTAATGTCAATAATTTAAATATGATTTTACCCTATGTTATTGATACCTTAGAACGGTATAATGATGACATGCAAAATCAAATTGAAGCCATAATTCAGCGGGAATACACTGCCATTCACCCAAGTGTGTACTGGAAATTCAAAAAAGAAGCAGTTACTTATTTTAAAACTCAAACTAAAGATTACAACTTTAAAGAAATAGTTTTCAAAGAAGTCTATCCTTTGTATGGACAAATTGATATCAAGGGATCCTCAAATCACAGGAATGAAACCGTAAAAGAAGATTTGAAGAATCAATTAAGCGCATTGATTCAAATATTTGAAAACCAACAATCAAACACTAATCTTGTATTATCAGAGCAGCGCACTTATGAATTGCAAACTTTATTAACGCAACTAGATACTCCGTTAAAAGCCGATACAGAACAACAAATGCAGTTGTATATAGAAAATGAAATCCATCCTATTTTAAGAAATACTCTGCAGGCTGAGAATCAAAATACACTCGAAAAAAATTATTTTGAAAGTCTAGATCCCAAAACGGGAATGTTTTATCATGCTAGGAAAAAGTTTGATAACGCCCTGTCAATCATTAATAAAAAACTGGCATCAATTTTAGATCAAAAACAAGCCGACGCACAAAATATTTATCCTCACTATTACGAACGTTTTAAAACGGATGGCGTAGAACACAACTTATACATAGGCGCTACCATTGCACCAAACAAAACTTTTGACACCTTGTATTTGCACAATTTAAGGTTATGGCAATTACAAACTTTATGTGAAATGGAAAAAGAGCACCATCAATTGAAATATTCACTGCCTTATGAACTAGATGTAACATCGCTAATTCTAGTTTTTAGTTCTCCAATTTCTATACGGTTTAGAATGGATGAAAAAAGATTTGATGTAGATGGTACTTACAATGCTCGCTATGAAGTGGTTAAAAAACGAATTGATAAAGCCCATATAAAAGGAACCTCAGAACGAATTACCGAAAAAGAGAAAATAACTATTGTATACTCACACAATAACGAAGAAACAGAATATCTCAACTACATTAAATTTCTACAATTCAAAAAAATACTTGAACCTGGCATCGAACAATTTGAAGTTGAAGAGCTACAGGGTGTATCTGGATTAAGAGCAATACGCGTTAAAGTAAGTAATACTAGCCAAACTCAAGTTAATTCTATTTATGACTTTTATGAAAATAATTTATATAAAGGGAATTAATGTTATCCCATTTTAAATGCAATTACAAATGAAATTACAGAAATTATTATTCCAATCATAAAAAAATTGTATGTTAGCCTAAGAAAGCGGTATTTTTTTTCAAGCACTACCCCTAAGTAATATAAATCTTTAATCATTGAATTGTACAAATACTCTTTGTCTTTCATCATTTCATTCATAGCCCATTGGTATTCCTCCAAAGGCATTTTATAAAAATTACCAAAAAAAAGCAAATTAACTTTTTGATTTTCAATGTCTTGACGCGAAAAAACACCTTTTGTTACTTTGGGCCTAGTAGATAAAATGGCAAAAATTATAGTTGTTACACTTGACATGAGCATGATAAAGGTAGGTATCATGAGATGTACATTTTTAGGACTATCCAATTTGGGAATTAAAATTGATAACGCAATAGATATAATAATTGCATTTACAGATAATAATATATTGGCTTTACTATCAGCAATACCGCTCAAAGTAGTATGATTGTTAAGAGTAACCCTAAAAAGTGTGTCAACGGCACGGTCTGGTTTATCTTCCTTTTCTTTTTTATTTGGAACAAATTCTAAATCTTTGGCCTTGGACAATCCCATTTTTTTAATTTTCTTTTGAAGTTTTTTACTATTTTTTTCTTTTAGTGGTTGCCAATGTTTGAGAGCATAATCTGTGTAATAACGATGCGTATTGGAAAGGAAATCAATATTTTCGAGAATCCAATCTTTATCTGAGTATTTTTTTTGATCTAAACACGCCCATTCTTCTCGCAAATCATTACAAGTAGTAGCATAATTAGGTGCCGAAAGATGATAACAATCACCATCCTTCATGATTTTTTCTAAGAGTGTTTGCGGTTCATACCCAAATTTAGTTGACATTATAAGTGAGGCTACCTGATCAACAAACTCAGATGAATTTACCTTATCTGAGAGAAAATCACGCATCAGAGATACACTAACTGCTTCATGATGATCATAACAATTTGTATATCCCGTATCATGAAACCAAGCCGCAATTTGTAAAGTTTCAAAATCTTTTACACTTACATTTTCCATTTTTGCAAGTAATGAAATGGCTTCAACAACCTGAACAGTATGCTGTATATTATGATAGGTAAATGAGTTAGAAAGTTTATCTTTGAAGAGTTTTTCAACATACTCTTTGGCTTGTTCAATTAAATTCATGGACATATTTTTACACTACTAAATTATGAAATTATTTTCGGATAAATCTTCTAATCCTTTTTATATAACTGGAATTTCAACTTTGTTTGTTTTTATTCTTTTCACGTCTTGTGCAACGCATCATGCACAATATGGGAAAAATGCAAAAAACCTAACTGAGAACGCAACAGATAGCTTAAAAATTGCACATACTTTTTATTTAATTGGAGATGCAGGAAACTCAAATGAACCAAAGGCGAAAGAAACATTAAGCCTACTTGAAGAGCAATTAAAAAAAGAAAATGCAAACAGCACATTACTATTTTTAGGAGATAATATTTACCCAAAAGGATTACCAGACACCAATCCGGCAAATGAACGCTTAATTGCTGAAGAGAAACTACTAAATCAACTAAAATTATCTCAAAATTTTAAAGGAAAAACTATTTTTATACCAGGAAATCATGACTGGTACAATGGCCTGAAAGGGTTAGAGCGTCAAGGTAAATTTGTTACAGAATATTTGAAAGAAAAAAAATCATTTATGCCCAACAATGGTTGCGGTATTGATGAACTAGAAATCAATAAAAACCTCATTTTAATTGCAATTGACAGCCAATGGTTTCTAGAAAACTGGGACAAAAGCCCCACTATAAATGAGGACTGTAACATTAAAACAAGGGAAGCTTTTTTTGTTGAACTTGAAAATGTATTGTCAAAAAATCAAGAAAGAACCGTAATTATAGCAATGCATCATCCATTAATGAGTAATGGTTCTCATGGTGGACAATTTTCATTAGAAAAACAACTTTTCCCATTAGAGCAAAAAATTCCATTGCCAATAGTAGGATCACTCATCAATTTAGTTCGAAAAACATCTGGTATAAGTCCGCAAGACATTCAAAACAAGCAGTATGACCTGTTTATCAAACGCGTTAAAACATTGCTTCAAAACCATGAAAATTTAATAGTAGTTTCTGGTCATGATCACAACTTACAATATTTAGAAAGAGATAATATCAAACAAATTATTAGCGGTGCTGGATCTAAATCTGAGGCAGCAAGAGCAATTTTAGAAGGAGATTTTTCGTATGGTAAAAATGGATTTGCAAAGTTAGTGGTGTATGAAAACGGAATGTCGAAAGTAATGTACTTTGGCAAAGAAAAAGAGTCTCTCATTCATGAAAAAATAGTGTTACAAGAAAAAAAAGATTTTGACACCAGTGTATTTTCCAAATCGTTTCCAAAAACTATAAATACAAGCATTTACAGTCCTGACCAAACAAAAAAATCTGGGTTTTATAAGTTCTTTTTCGGTAATCACTACCGCAATTATTACAGCAAACTCATCAACGTTCCTGTAGCAACTATAGATACACTTTTAGGAGGATTACAGCCCAAACGTGCTGGAGGTGGACATCAATCTAACTCCCTTCAACTTTTTGATTCTGCTGGGAAAGAATATGTGATGCGCAGTTTAAAAAAGAGTCCTACTCGATTTTTACAAGCGGTAGCATTCAAAAAACAATTTATTCAAGATGAATTTGAAGACACCTACGCTGAAAATTTATTGGCTGATTTTTACACAACAGCACATCCGTATACCCCTTTGGCAGTTGGTAACTTGGCCTCAAAAATAGGTGTTGCACATACTAACCCCGTTTTATACTATATACCTAAACACACAGCGCTTCAAAATTTTAATAGTACTTATGGCAATGAACTATATATGGTCGAAGAACGCGCAACTACAAATCAAATTGGTACCTCTAGTTTTGGAACACCACTAGCAATAGTCAGTACAGAGGATGTTTTAAAAAACATGCGAAAGGATGAAAAATACGCGGTAGATGAAAGTGAATACATCAAAGCTAGATTATTTGATATGCTAATAGGAGATTGGGATAGGCATGAAGATCAATGGCGCTGGGGCGAATATCACGAAAATGATAAAGTTATTTACAAACCTATTCCTAGAGATAGAGATCAGGCATTCAGTAAATATGATGGTGCATTGGTTTATGTGTTAATGAAAAACGTACAACTAAGACACATGCAGTCGTTTAAAAATAATTTGAAAAATGTAAAACTAATGAATAGAGAGGCTTATCCACTGGATTTGGCTTTTTTGAGGAAGTCTACTAAGGAGGAATGGATACAACAAGCAAAATTCATTCAAGATAACTTGACAGATAGTGCTATAGATGATGCTTTTAAAGTACTACCTAAAGAAGTTTTAGATTATACAATTACAGACATACAACAAAAATTAAAAACAAGAAAAAAAGATCTTACAACTGCAGCTTCAACTTATTATGATGTACTGCAACACACTGTAATGCTTGTAGGTACTGATAAAAAAGACAAATTTGTGGTATTAAATGAAGAAAAAAACAAAGTAACTATTCAAGTATTTCGAGTAAAGAAAACGGGGGAAGAACTGCAGTATTCTAGAAATTTTACTGCCAATAAAACTAAAAAAATATGGATTTATGGCTTAGATGATGATGATGAATTCATAGTAAAAGGAACATCAAATTCAGGAATTAAAATAAGATTGATAGGCGGTCAAAATGAAGACTTGTACACTATTGAAAACGGCAAAAAAGTAAAAATTCATGATTTTAAATCCCGTACCAATACGTACACTCTTGACTCAAAAACAAAGTTAAGGTTGATGGACGATTACGACAATAGCTTTTACGATTATAAAAAACCAAAATACAATTATTTTACTGGCTTACCCAACATTGGGTTTAACCCCGATGATGGTATAAAAATAGGAATAGTAGCAGGCTACATTGTAAATGATTATAAGCAAAATCCTTTTACTCATAAACATTCTTTAAAAACCAATTATTATTTTGCAACAAGTGGGTATGAGGCTATTTACAATGGGAAATTCCCAAAACTCTTTGGCAAATGGGATGCTGATCTTGAAGCCCGTTTTACAAGCCCTAACTTTACAATCAATTATTTTGGGTATGGTAATGAAACTAAAAACGATTCGGAGTTATTTGACATGGATTACAATCGTGTTCGAATTCGAATGATAAAAGTGATGCCATCCATTAATAAAATTGGTCTTAACGGTAGCAAGTTTCAGATACAATCTAGTTATGAAAGAATTACAGTAGAGGAAACTACTAATAGGTTTGTAGATACCTCTCCCGAAGTAAATCCTAAAGCTTTTGAAAATCAGCATTTTGCTGGTGCAAGTGTGAAATACAGTTATGAAAACTATGACATCCCAGCATTTCCATCCATGGGAATGGGAATTAGTTTTACCGGAAGTTGGAAAATAAATCTAGAAGATTTAAAAAGAAATTTCCCTACTTTAGAAAGTAAAATAAACTTTAACCATAAAATAGATGCTAAAGGAAAACTAGTTCTTGCCACAATCCTTAGAGGAAAAGCAGTACTGAATAATAATTTCGAATTTTATCAAGGCGCAACTCTAGGTGGTGATTATGATTTAAGAGGTTTTAGAAATGAACGTTTCTTGGGGAATCAATCTTTTTATCATAGTAGCGATATCCGTATGAATCTTGGTAAAATAAAAAGAAGCGTTATCCCAATGACTTTTGGTATTTTAGGTGGTTATGACTACGGACGCGTTTGGCTAAAAGGAGAAAACTCTGAAAAATGGAATCAATCCATTGGCGGAGGGATTTGGCTTAACGGTCTCAATGCACTTACAGCTCGCATCACTTATTTTAAAAGTGCAAGCGAGGAAGCCCGTATTGCCTTTGGTTTAGGATTTGGTTTTTAGTTGTGTTAAAGTAGTTTTATAAACCTTACCGCCATCACTGCCATATTTTTCATCTGCAAGTAGTATTCTTTCATTGTCTATAAATGTGGCTGCTTCTTTTTGAGAAAAATGGTTTAATTCTAGAACTGTTTGGGTACCGCTCAAGAAATCATCGCCTTTAAAATTTTCGAAAAGAATCATTTTATCATGCGTAAGCAATGCAACTTCCGACTGATCAGGGCTAAGAATTGCACTTGTAATTGCACATGATTTATAGGTGTCACAGGTTTTAAAACTACCCAATAAAATAGCTGTATGATTTCCGGCTTGATTCGGTATTTTATAAATTAATGAAGTACCATCAAATCCTTTGCTTCTGTTTTTGGTAAACAAATAAAAATAGTTATTCATCTCAAAAAAACCTTCAACATCATACAACAACTCTTTTTTATTTGGAGGAAATTGTTTTTGTTCAGGATATGAAAATGATATTTTTGAAACGGGTGTTGCAGTTGCATTCAATAAAGAATTTTTGTCTACTTTATATATACATAAATCCTTGCGTTCATTGTCATTATTACCAAAATCACCGAGATATAAATTTCCGTTTTTATCCATTGTAACATCTTCCCAATCTGTATTTTGAGCATCAGTTATGGATATTGTTTTTGTAATTTTACCTGTAGAGTTAATTTTATATAATGCGCTAGCATTGCCGCTATCTTCAATTGCCCATACGGACTGATCTTCTGGAGTATAAATGATCCCTGAAACTTCTTTGAGTTTCTTTGGCAAAGAATATAATTCTGTTATGGTATGTGATGGTTGCTCACAAGAAGCTAATAAAAGACTGATAAAAATATATTTTTTCATAATACATAAATGTGATAATCCATAAAAATCAATTCAAATATAACCAATACGCTCTACTTAACAATTACTTTTTTAAAACCGTACTGTTTTTATAATTCCTTGTGATAAACTCAAAAGCGGCAACCATAATACTTCCCATTGATTTTGCTTTTTTAAAATTGAGATCTTTTGTATACCGGTACAACTCCATTTTTAATTGTTCCAGATGCATTTCGGTGGAAAGCGTATCTGCACTCATAATCTCAAGTAACCTATTTATGCGGTTTTCTGAAGATAAAATTCTTTTGGCAAGAACTGCGCGTTCTTCATCTTTGTATTGCTCAATGGAGCTGGTTTGTAGCTTTTCTTTAACCAGTTTAACCATAGGGTAATTTTCTTTAAAAAATTGAGGCCTATATACTTTAAAATTCCCTTCGTAACATTGCTGATCAAAATCTATAGCACGTATTTTATAAACTACGTGATCAAAATCATGTATGGGAACAATGACATAATTATAGGCACGCATATCCCCCAACAATCGAATCATGCATCGTTCATTAAACTTTACAAACTCTTTGGCTATTTGAGCCTTTTCCGTTTCGGTACAATCAGCTAGCAAAGTTTTTATAAAAATATCTCCCGGGATTCCCATAATGTGTTCCTCAATAAGAGTATCATTATAAACCAAGAAATTGATTTTATCAGGTGAAAGAATATGTTCTAATTCCAACCCATAAACTCGTGAGGCATCCGCTTTTTTTACATAAAAATGAGTGTAATTATCATTTAATATGTTTCTAACTTTGATTCGAAATGGTTTAGAATTTCCAAAAGTGCAATAATCAATAGAGTCAATATTCAAAAATTTGAGTATTCCTAAATTTCCATCAGAGTGTAGTAAGGAATATATCTTTTTTAAATTTAAGTCAATTTCTTCACGCTCAAACTCATTATAATATACTCTTATCCACAAAGTATCTTGGTCATTTTTATCATATACGGTCACAGAGCCTGTAAAACGCAATAAATCATCATAAAACACAGTTACTTTTGAAACCCTATCAAATCGTTCTAAATATTCTTGTAAAGAATTATTTATTGGATAAGACGGTTTTTTAAAAACCATAATAGGATCACTCATGAGTCTTTTTTATTCAAAAATACAATAAAAATGTATCTGAAGAACTTAATTCTTATCTAATACCTTGCATTTAAAGACCAAAACATTCTTAAAAGTAGTGCACTAATTTAATATCTATGTGATTTTTTTTAAATAATTAACTAAATTTCAATAACATTATAAAGAGAAAATAATTACAAATTATAAGTTTTAAAAAGTAGGAATTGAGAATTTAAACTTTATATTTGATATTGTTGAAAATTCATATAAAAATGGTCGTAAATTTTAGGTAAAGCAAGTGCTAGAGTTAAATTAAATATACTTTTAGAAATGTATCACCAAAATAAAAAACTGAGCCTCTGTTTTACTATCTTAATTTCCAATCAACCAAATGCTTAGAGTCTAAATTTAAACTGATACAGTTATGAGCAATGAATTAACTTACCTTATCGATGATGACTCTTTAACACTCCGGCTGACCACAATGCTTGCTAACCGGATAAGTTTTAGTAGTTCATTTCAATCCTTTTCGAATGCTAAAATTGCTCTTGACTTATTACAAAGAAATGCTACAAACCATCATGAACTACCTGATTGTATATTACTAGATCTCAATATGCCGTTAATGAACGGATGGGAATTTCTAGACGCACTAAAACAATTAAACATACAAAAGGATATTTTTGTTTTCATAATGACCTCCTCTATTGAATTTTCCGATATTGAAAAAGCAAAAAAATACGCTAATGTTAAAAATTATATAGAAAAACCTATAAGCATTGAAAAACTTGAAGCAATCAAACATTTTATAGCTATTTCAAAGTAAACCTAAAAAGTGGTAACAAAATCTTTTCTCCAACGTCATATAGTTAAACCAAAAAAACTTGACACTTGGAAACCATTTTAACCATACAAAATCTTAATAAGCGTTACGGCGCAGTACAAGCCTTGAAAGATGTATCACTTGATATTCAAAAAGGTAACGTTTACGGAATTCTAGGACCAAATGGTAGCGGAAAATCAACAACGTTAGGTATTGTACTTAATGTTGTTAACAAAACTTCTGGCTCTTACAGCTGGTTTGGCGGTACGATACAAACTCACGATGCACTAAAAAAAGTAGGTGCTATTATTGAAAGACCTAATTTTTACCCATACATGACTGCCAAGGAGAATTTGGAGCTAGTGTGTCAAATAAAAGGTATTAATTATGCCAAAGTAAGTGAAAAACTAGAATTAGTAGGCTTAACAGATAGACAAAACAGTAAGTTTAGAACCTTTTCACTGGGTATGAAACAGCGTTTGGCTATAGCATCAGCATTATTAAACGATCCTGAAATTTTAATACTTGATGAACCTACAAACGGATTAGACCCACAAGGAATACATCAAATTAGAGATATTATAAAAATCATTGCCGCACAAGGAACTACAATACTCCTTGCTTCTCATTTACTAGACGAAGTTGAAAAAGTATGTACGCATGTTTTGGTATTACAAAAAGGAAAAATATTATACACCGGACTGGTTGACGGAATGTCCTCTAACGAAGGTTTCTTTGAATTGCAAGCTGATAATATGCAACAACTTGCTGATCTTGTAGCAACGCATCCAGCAGTAAAAAACGTAGTAAAAACAAATGATAAAGTAATTGTTTATCTACAAAAAGAACTCGAAGCAAAAGATCTTAATCAATTTTTATTTAGTAAAAATATTATCCTGAATCATCTTGTAAAACGTAGAAATAGTCTTGAAGAGCAGTTCTTAGAACTGACAAATAAATAAGTCTATTTCATTTTACTTACTAAACACAACCTTTTAAAATTTTGGCTAATTAGACAAAGAAAATATTACACCTTATGAAAAGACTTCTTACGATAGAGTTACAAAAAATCTGGAAAAATAGAGCGAGTCGGGTTTTAACACTAGCCTACTTCATTTTACTTACGTTCATTGCATTAATAGCATCAATCAAGTTTGATTTAGGTCCATTCAAATTTCATTTAGCCGAAATGGGTATTTTCAATTTCCCATACATATGGCACTTCAATACCTACATTGCATCCATTTTGAAATTCTTTTTAGCAATTGTAATTGTTTCAATGATGGCCAATGAGTACAGTTATGGTACCTTAAAACAAAACTTGATTGACGGAATGAGCAAAAAAGAATTCATTCAATCAAAATTTTTGACAGTATTTCTTTTTGCTACGGTATCAACGGTGTTCCTTTTTATTTTGACCTTAATACTTGGATATAGTTTTTCATCCTTTACTGAAATTGATATTGTTTTTGCAGATTTAGACTATCTATTGGCTTATTTTGTAAAACTAATTGGCTTTTTCTCTTTCTGTTTATTTCTTGGAATTTTGATCAAGAGATCTGCATTTGCTTTAGGTTTCTTGTTGGTTTGGAATATTATTGAAGGAATTATAAGTGGAATTTTAACTTTCAAAGTTTTTCCAGAGGGAACTACTGCAGCTAGTATTACACAGTTTTTACCACTACAATCCATGTCAAATCTTATCATTGAGCCTTTTTCACGTTTATCAGTTGTAAAAAATATTGGTACTCAAATTGGTTTAGAGAATAGTAAGGACTATGGAGTTTCCCTTTTTTCAATTGCAATTGTATTGTGCTGGACCGTTATATTTATATATTTTTCTTATAAAATTTTAAAAAATAGGGATTTATAGAAAATATAAGTTTAAGACGAATGGTTTAAATTCAGTATTGATTTACTTTTTTTTTGCTTATTTTCAAAAATGTTCTCAAGATATGAATATTGACATTTATACTCTAGAGCATCACAAATAGTACAAATAATTTTGGTAATATACTTCTAAAATAGCTTTAACAAGAATAGATACTTTTTCGGTTTTGCGAAAAAAACATTCTTATTTTGAGTAATTTACAAGTATTTTTCTAACATATGAAGTAATCTTATCTATAACTTGTAATAGTATGAATGCTTTAGTATTTTTTGTTTAAAAAAAGATGACCTCAATTTATATTAAATTCACAATATCTATCTAAGGATATCTGCTACTTATATTTTAATTGCAAACCTACCATTCGGGTTTCATTTTTCCCAATACAAAATTTATTAGATCAACTCCAATTATTTGAAAGCCGAACATCAAAAGATCAATTTACTTTAGAAAGATAATTTAAATTTTCCTATTTTTAGCGCATGAAAAAAACTTTACTACTACTAACGATTCTACTTTCAATTAGTTGTTTTGCACAATTTAGTAAAACGCACTACATACCACCTATTACAGCTCAATCTAATGTGGTTGAAGATCATTACATTTATATTTCTACTCCAAATACGAAAGACGTCCCTTTTAAAATAATTGAAAATGGCGGTAATGTAATTACGGGTGTAGTGAATAATGTAAATCCATTTCGCTATTTTATAGGAACAGGAGATTTTACTCAATTATTTACTCCTAAAAATACAATTGGGATTTTAAAGAACAAAGGCTATGTGATTGAAGCGGAGGATCTGGTGTATGCTAATATTCGTGTAAATGCTGCTAGAACCAATAGTGGAGCCTATAATCATGCTGGTGGATTGGTTTCAAAAGGAAATAGTGCTTTGGGAAAAACATTCCGGTTAGGAGCGATGTTGAACCCTCTTTTTGACACTACTTTATTAAATTTTGCGTCTATTTTAGCTACTGAAAATGGCACAAAAGTTACGATTTCTAATCTGCCCATTGGAACTGTTTTGACCGATGGAACTGTGATTAGCGGTCCAATAACATTGACACTAAACAAAAATGAAAGTTACGTACTTGCATTAGAAAACACTAACCCAGGCGCAACACCGTCAAATAGTGCTAAAATGATTGGTGCACTAGTAGAATCTGACAAAGCCGTGGCGGTCAACGCGGGTTCGTTTTGTGGAAGCAATAGCTCTGTTGTAAGTGGTGCCGGAACTCCAACAGGACGAGATGTAGGATTTGATCAAATTGTACCTATTGAACGTACAGGAACTGAATATATTTTTGCCAAAGGATTAGGAACCGACGAATTGGAACGTGTTTTACTTGTAGCGCATACGGACCAAACCAAAGTATTTCTAAACGGAAATACTTCTCCTTTAACTACCTTAAACAAAGGAGAATATGTTGCAATTGACGGTACAAATTTCACCAATGGTAGTTTATATGTCACCTCTTCTGAAAAAGTATTTGCTTATCAAAGTATTGGTGGAACTGCTTCTCCAGCAAATCAAAATATGTTTTTTGTTCCGCCTTTGAATTGTTCAACACCAAATGTGGTAGATAACATCCCTAATATTCAAGAAATTGGAAGCACTTTCTATGATGGTGGATTGAATATTATTACCGAAACCGGGGCGACAGTTTTAATTAATAATTCAGCGATTAGTGCTAGTCCACAATCAATAATTGGAAATCCTGGGTTTGTGAAATACACTGTTTCTGGACTAAACGGAAACATATCCGTTAAATCGACCAAACAAGTATATGTGTCTTATTTTGCTACTAACGGAGCAGCAACGTATGGCGGTTACTATTCTGGTTTTGATATAAAACCAGAAATTGTATCGGATAAAATTGCAGTTGGTACCTCCTCTTGCATTCCCAATGTCGTATTAAAAATTAGTAGCTTATCCGCTTATGATACGTTTCAATGGTACAAAGATGATGTAGCTATTCCGTTGGCTACTAACAACACCTACACTCCTACAACACCTGGTTATTATCAAGTTAAAGGAAGTATTTCTGGCTGTTTAAGCGATGTTTTTTCGGATAAAATTCCTGTAAGTGATTGTGCAAAAGACAATGATAATGATGGCACAAATAACAACATCGATATTGATTGGGACAATGACGGCATCCTCAATTGCACCGAATCGTTTGGTAATAAAGGCATTGACATTTCTAATACAGCTGCTGGAGTAATAACCCAAGACACCTATTCTAACTCTTTTACTGGAACAGTATCAACATCCGCCACATCACGTCCCACACCTTTTACCGGTAATAATGATGGAGTTTTTAGTACTGATGTTGCAGCGGGTAAAGAGAATTTCGTGGCATACCAAATGAATTTTACTAAACCTATCACCGTACAAATGAGTTATGTAAATACTGCAAATAGTAGCGATTTACTTAACGCAGATGCGGAATACATCATCAATTCTGATGTAAACAAAACTATAACGGTATTAAACCCTAATGATCAACTTGTAATTGATACTAATTATGATGGTATTTATGAAAGTGGGGTTACCCAATTCACCTCCTTCGAAATTCGATTTAGGTTAAATAGTGCTGTTCCTTTAGCTGCAGGTACAGGTACCTTTAAATTTGTATCCTACTTAACAAGTTCTTTAAGCATTAAACATAAAAACCTTTCCGATACCGATTTAAATAAAGGAACTTTCAAATTTGAAGCCGTTTGTATTCCGAGAGATTATGACGGAGACGGATTTCCTGATCAGGAAGATTCAGATAGTGATGCTGATGGAATTTTTGATACCATAGAAGCACAAGTCAATGCAGCACAAATTCTATCTAATATTGATGCTAATAAAAACGGTCTTGACAATGCTTTTGAACCAGGATTTACACCTCAAGATTCAGATTCTGACAGCGTACCTGATTATCTAGATTTAGACAGTGATAATGACGGAATTCAAGATAGTGTAGAAACAGGAAATGACCTTGATGCTGATGGAATAAAAAACTACAGAGACATAGATAGTGATGGAGATTTATGTTTTGATGTTGTTGAAGCAGGTTTTTTAGATCCAAATACTGACGGTATTCTTGGAAATAATCCTGTCACAGTTGATTCTAAAGGTAAAGTAACAAGTGCTGTAGGTTACACAGCCCCAAATAGTAATTATTCAACAGCCGCACCAATAGTAATTACCACGCAACCTAATGTTTTACCTACATGTGAATTACAAAATGCCACGGTAACACTCGATGATAATGGAGGTAACACCTACCAATGGGAACTATCTACTGATGGTATTAATTGGAATACAATAACAAATAATTCCACATACTCGGGCACAGCTACAAAAACACTTCTTATTTCAAGTGTAACAAAATCAATGAACGGCTATCAATACAGAGTGATCTTAAACAAAATAGGAAATTCATGTGGTTTAATTTCAGATAAAACTAACTTGACAGTATATGACTTACCTACCATTAACAATGTAACCATTGTTCAGTGTGACAACGACTTAGATGCAATCACTACTTTTAATCTTACGGTTAAAAATAATGAAATATCAAGTAATGCGAGTGCCGAAACCTTTACCTATTATACAACTCTTGCTGCAGCAAATACTGCAAATGCTGCACAACAAATTACAAATCCGTTAGCTTATACTAACGCCACACCAGGAGTAACCCGCGTATGGACAAGAGTAACTAACAATAATAACTGTTTTAGAACTGCAGAAATTACACTTCAAGTATTGGCTACTCAAATTCCATCAACTTTTAATAATGTGTATACAGCCTGTGATGATTTAAGAGATCTAAATGGACTTGACAACGCTAATAACAATAAAAGAGATGGCATAAGTACCTTTGATTTCAGTGCAACAGAAACGGCTATAAAAACATTACTACCAGCAGGAAATTACACGGTATCTTTTTATAGAAACCAAGCAGATGCACTAGCCGAAACCAATAAAATATCTGATATTACAAACTATAGAAACATTGGTTATCCTGGAACACAAGATATTTGGGGTCGCGTAGATAGTGATGTTACAAATGCTTGTTTTGGTTTAGGACCTTTTGTAAAGCTGGTAGTTGAACAAATTCCATTTGCAAATCCAGTGACCATTGCAAGACAATGTGATGACAATCAGGATGGTATTTTTACTTTTGAAACGTCTACATTACATGCAACAGTACTCAATGGACAAACTAATGTAAACGTTACCTATTTTGACGAAAACAATAATGCCCTTTCAAGTCCTTTTCCTGCTACATTCACCACTACAACCCAAAATATTAAAGCTGTAGTTACAAATAATTCAACACTGGCTTGTAGTGAAGAAGTTACCATTGCATTTATTGTTGATGATTTACCAGAGGCGTTCTCTATACCTACAAATTTGACTACAGTATGTGATGACGAAGTTGATCCTCTTTTACAAGACGGAAAATATTCATTTGATACAACTACCTTTCAAAATAGCATTTTAGGTGGTCAAACAGGCATGAAGGTAAATTATTTTGATAAAGATGGAAAACCTTTAACAAGTCCGCTTCCTAATCCATTTGTAACGCTTACTCAAAACATAACAGTTGAAGTGGAAAATACAATCAATCCAACTTGTAAAGCAATCTTAACGATTCCGTTTATAGTTAATCCATTGCCTCCAATTCAATTAAACACCAATGGAGGAGATAACGAATTAGTATGTTCTAATTTACCAACATTCTTTGTTCAACTAAATGCTGGTTTACCAAATGGTACTAATCCAGCTGATTATAGCTATACTTGGTACAAAGATTCCAATATAATTACTAACGAAACTGGTCCAACTCTTGACGTAAATGCTGAAGGTGACTATAGTGTAGAAGTGGCAACATTATTAGGATGCGAAAGAACAAGAACTATAAAAGTAACCGCTTCGGATATAGCTACGATAGCAAGCGTCGATATAGTAGATCTAGCCGAAAATAATACGGTAACGGTTGATGCTAATGGAAAGGGTGATTATGAATACAGTTTAGACTTACCTAACGGTCCTTTTCAAGACTCCAACTTGTTTGATAATGTTCCTTCAGGAATTCATGAAGTGTACATTAATGATAAAAATGGTTGCGGTACCGTAAGCAAAACAATTGCAGTTACAGGAGCTCCTAAATTTTTTACACCAAATGGGGACAGAATTAATGATTTCTGGAACATAAAAGGCATTAACAATACCTTTAACAAGAATGCTGTTATATATATATTCAATCGATTTGGAAAATTAATAAAACAAATAACGGCATCAAGCCAAGGATGGGACGGAACGTTTACAGGTCAACCCATGCCAGCAGATGACTACTGGTTTACTGTAAAACTTGATGACGGACGAGAAATGAAAGGTCATTTCAGTTTAAAAAGATAATGTTTAAAACGCTTTAAACTACAAGTTATTCACTATTTAAAGTAATAGAACAGTTTATAAAAAGACGGTCTATTACTTTAAAAGGTGTTATAAAAAAATAAATATGAAGAATTATATCAAATATCTCGCAATGTTTATATTGATTTTAGGATCAATGACGAGTGAGTGTTTCCCTAATTCTGAAATCAGCTCTACTTCCTATTATCAAGACTTTAATCTCACTAAAAGTACTGAAGCAGAAAATCTAAAAGGAACAAAATTACTTTTTGACACCATTCATGATGTAAAATCAAGCTTTAAAATTAGCCTAGATATTAATCCCAAATATCTTAATCCTGCTGATGTTTTATGTTTTACAAAATTTAAAATACAGCGTGCATTGTTTCAAACATTACAACCTGTTCTGTATCAAAAACTATATTTAAAAGCATTATTTGATTTCACTAATTATACCCTTTAATTCCAAACTTAGTTTGAAATTTATTTTCAAATCTTTCACATGATTTAAAAAAATAAAAAGGTGTTTAATTAAACGAAATAAAAATGCGTAAACTTATAAATACAAATAGTCTAACTACTTGTAAAAGAATAATTACTGGAATCAAAAAGAAAATAATTGTAATACTTACTGCAATAATGCTAGGATTTGCAATGGGATTCCATGAAAATGAAAGCATACTCCATAAAAACTCAAAACAAACCGAGTGGCAAAATAAAAAAGAGTAAGATTTTCAAAGACAATTCAAGTTCCTTATCAGCACTTATCTTCATAAAAGTATATTTTCTCTTACCCCTGATGGGAATGGCATCCTTTTATAACACCCCTTTTTTGGGGTGGTATAAAAGATATAGTGTACAGCAGGATTGGGTTCAAAAAAAAACCATCAACTTACGCTGATGGTTTTAAATACAATTCAAATAAATTAGATTTTGAATCTTTTTCTATCTGTTTCTGTTAAATATATTTTTCTTAAACGAATAGATTTTGGTGTAACCTCTACATATTCATCTTTTTGAATGTATTCTAAAGCTTCCTCTAATGAGAAAATAATTGGAGGGATGATTCTAGCTTTGTCATCATTTCCAGATGAACGTACGTTAGATTGTTTTTTCTCTTTCGTTACGTTTACACACATATCGTCTCCACGAGAGTTTTCACCAATTACCTGACCTTCGTAAATTTCAGCATTTGGCTCTACGAAAAACTTACCACGATCTTGTAATTTATCGATAGAGTAAGGAATTGCTTTACCTTTTTCCATAGAGATTAATGAACCTTTGTTACGTCCAGCAATTTCTCCTTTGAAAGGCTCATATCCAATAAAACGGTGTGACATAATAGCCTCACCAGCAGTTGCAGTTAACAATTGATTACGCAAACCAATGATTCCACGAGATGGAATATTGAATTTTACAATCATACGCTCCCCTTTTGTTTCCATACTTAGCATTTCACCTTTACGCATAGTTACGAACTCAACCGCTCTACCTGATAGATTTTCTGGTAAATCAATAGTTAATTCCTCAATTGGTTCACATTTTTTACCATCAATTTCTTTGATAATAACTTGTGGTTGACCAATTTGTAATTCATATCCTTCTCTTCTCATTGTTTCAATAAGAACAGATAAGTGAAGTACTCCACGACCAAAAACCATGAATTTATCAGCAGAATCAGTTTCACCTAACTTCATAGCTAAGTTTTTCTCTAATTCTTTTGTCAAACGCTCTCTAATGTGTCTTGATGTTACAAATTTACCCTCTTTACCAAAGAAAGGAGAGTCATTAATTGTAAACAACATACTCATTGTAGGCTCGTCAATATCAATTGTTTTTAAACCTTCTGGATTTTCATGATCAGCGATAGTATCACCAATTTCAAAACCTTCAACACCAATGATGGCGCAAATATCTCCAGCTATAACTTGTTCTACTTTTTTACGACCAAGTCCTTCAAAAGTATGCAATTCTTTTATACGAGATTTAGATACAGTACCATCTCTTTTTACTAATGAGATTGGCATACCTTCTTTTAAAACACCTCTTTCAAGACGACCAATAGCGATACGACCTGTAAAAGCTGAGAAATCAAGAGATGTAATCAACATTTGTGGAGTTCCTTCAGAAACTTTAGGAGCAGGTACATTAGCAACAACCATATCTAATAATGCTTCCACATTATCAGTTACGTTTTCCCAGTGGTCAGACATCCAGTTATTTTTAGCTGAACCGTAAACTGTTGGGAAATCCAACTGCCATTCTTGAGCACCTAATTCAAACATTAAGTCAAAAACTTTTTCATGCACTTCCTCAGGAGTACAGTTTTCTTTATCAACTTTATTGATAACTACACAAGGTTTAAGACCTAAGTCAATCGCTTTTTGTAAAACAAAACGCGTTTGAGGCATTGGACCTTCAAAAGCATCAACTAGTAAACATACACCATCGGCCATGTTCAATACACGTTCAACTTCACCACCAAAATCGGCGTGACCAGGAGTATCAATAATATTGATTTTAGTTCCTTTATATTGAACTGATACGTTTTTAGAAGTAATAGTAATACCTCTTTCACGCTCTAAGTCGTTATTATCAAGAATTAAATCACCTGTATTTTCGTTGTCACGAAATAATTGACAGTGATACATAATTTTGTCTACCAATGTAGTTTTACCGTGATCGACGTGGGCAATAATTGCAATGTTTCTAATAGATTCCATCTGTGATTTTTAATGGCTGCAAAGGTACACTTTATTTTGATATAAAAAATATTTATACAATAGTTTACATATCCTTAATGGATTAGCAACTTAAAAAATAAGTTTTTTCGACTGCCCTATTTTAAAACATTTATTTAATTATATTTGAGTAATGAAAAGCAATACCAATAAATTAATCCTAATATACACTCTTACAACACTGACTTTTGTTGTAATAGGACACCAATTCTCCCAACACTTTGTTGCAGAACAAAGTATGTCTGTTTACAGCTTTTTTAAGGACATCATTTTTGTTGTCTTGACAAGCATTCTATTAAAATTAATTTTATCAAAAAATGACGCCATCATAAGTAAGAATTTTAATAGGCTTAAAAAAAGTAACGATGCAATACGAGAATCTAATGACAAATATGATATAGTTGCAAAAGCAACAAGTGACACCATTTGGGACTGGAAACTAGACGAAGATCATTTTTCATGGAACAAAGGAATTGAAAGTGTTTTTGGTTATTCTCAAAATGAAGTAGCTGTAAACTCAAACTGGTGGTTTGACAAAATTCATCCAGAGGACAGCATCAAAATGTCAGTACGCTTATACTCTTTTATCGAACAAAAAACAGAAAAATGGCAAGATCAATACCGTTTTAAATGTGCTGACAACACCTATAAATACGTGCTAGACAGAGCTTTTTTATTAAAAGATAAAAACGGAAAGGCCATTAGAATGATTGGCGCAATTCAAGACATTACCAAACAAAAAGAGGAAGAAAACAGACTAAAACTTCTTGAAACGGTTATTATTCAATCAAAAGATGCTATTATTATTACAGAACCGAAATCAATTACGTCAAAGATTCCAAATATAATATATGTAAACCCCGCATTTACTATCATGTCTGGCTACACCTCTGATGAAATAACAGGCAAATCTCCTGATTTATTTAAAAGCCCCAATTCTGATGACAACGCTTTAAGTCAATTATTCAAAGCTATTGATTTAAAAAAGGAATGCCAAATTGAAACCATTTTATCCTCAAAAACTAAAAAAGAATACTGGGTGCGATTATCAATGGTACCTATTTTTAACACCGAGAAAGAACTATCCCATTGGATCTCCATCCTAAGAGATATTAGCGAAGAAAAAAGACAGGAAAAAGAAAAAGAACAACTCATAAGAGAACTAACTCAAAACAATACCGATTTAAAACAGTTCTCTTACATCACATCTCACAATTTAAGAGCTCCGTTATCAAATCTCACAGGATTATTACAATTACTAGAAGAAATCCCTATTCACGATACTGAATTACAAGAAATCCTAAATGGATTTAACCAGTCTACATTACTATTAAACAACACTGTTAACGACTTGGTAAAAGTAATTACGATTAAAGACAAACCAGCTATTTTAAAAGAAAAAATCGTCTTAAATGATTTATTTCAAAACGTTTTTATACAGTTAGACACCCTCATAACAACACACCATCCAGTAATTGAATTGGATTTTAAAACTCCTACACTCTACTCGCACAAACCTTATTTAGAAAGTATTTTTGTAAATCTGGTCTCTAATGCTATTAAATACAAATCCGATACAAGAGACTTAAAAATTAGTATTGCATCACAAAAAGTAAACAATACAACTGTAATTCACATTCAAGACAACGGCATTGGAATAGATTTAATTCGAAATAAAGATAAAATTTTTGGTCTCTACCAGCGGTTTCACTTAAAACCGGATAGCAAAGGACTTGGCTTGTATTTGGTTAAATCGCAAGTGGAAATCATGGGAGGCACCATAGAAATTGAAAGCGAAATTAACAAAGGGACTACACTAAAATTAACATTTAAGAATTTAAAGTGATGCTAAATAAAGTTTTATGCGTAGATGACGACCCAATAACTCTCTTGCTTTGCAAAAAAGTAGTTGAGCGGTTTTCGTTTTGCAATGAAATTATCACATCTACTAATGGAGAGGAAACACTTCATTATTTCAACACATTACTAGATTCTCCCGCATCAAAACCAGATTTAATATTCCTAGACCTAAATATGCCTGTAATGGGAGGTTGGGAGTTTTTAGATGCATTTAAAACCCCTAAATACAAAGATTTTCATACTACAAAAATTGTAGTCTTATCCTCTACAATAGATCCTAACGATTTAAAGAAATCTCAAACCTATCCTATGGTTATTGCTTTTTTACCAAAACCCATTAGCAAATCAATGTTAGAGTTTTTAAAAGAAATAGTTGTATAAAAAAAAGTTCCCGATAAATCGAGAACTTTTCTTTTAACATATTTTATTATATCTAAATATTACAATTTTGCAACAAGCTTAGTTAACTTAGATTTTAAGTTTGATGCTTTGTTATTGTGTATGATATTTTTCTTAGCCAATTTATCAATCATTGAGATAACATTAGATAATTTTGCAGATGCTTCAGATTTATCAGTAGCTAATCTTAATGCTTTGATAGCATTACGAGTAGTTTTGTGTTGGTATCTGTTTAACACTCTTTTCTTTTCGTTACTTCTAATTCTTTTTAGAGCTGATTTATGATTTGCCATTATATTGCTTTTTTATCTTTTACTAATTTGTTTGTAGTCCGTAAGGGAATCGAACCCCTGTTACCAAGACGAAATCTTGGCGTCCTAACCCCTAGACGAACGGACCATATTCTCCTAAGTTTTTATCAATATGTGAATTGAATTGTAGCCCGTAGCGGAATCGAACCGCTCTTACATGGATGAAAACCATGCGTCCTAACCGATAGACGAACGGGCCATTTTTCCCTTATTACTTTAGGAAACGCAAAAAAAATAGTAGCCCGTAGCGGAATCGAACCGCTCTTACATGGATGAAAACCATGCGTCCTAACCGATAGACGAACGGGCCTTGCTTCTCTAATGCGGATGCAAAAATACAACTATTTTCGAAACGAGCAATAGCTTGTACATTTTTTTTTTACTTTTTTTAATAGGCCTTTGCAAACAGTACACGTCCTGCTGATGGAGCGCCTGTAAACACGCAATTTCCAGTCTCTTCTACTCTATTCAAAGGAACACATCTAATAGTAGCTTTTGTAAGGTCTTTGATTTTTTCCTCAGTTTCTGCTGTACCATCCCAATGTGCTGAGACAAAACCTCCTTTATTTTCCAAAATTTCTTTAAACTCCTCAAAACTATTCACCTCGGTAACGTGCGTATCTCTATACTCTAGTGCTTTTGCAAACAAATCATTTTGTATTTGCTCTAGCAATGAAGTAATATAGTTTTCTATTCCTTCTTTAGCGACCACTTCCTTTGATAATGTATCTCTTCGAGCTATTTCAAAAGTACCATTTTCTAGATCTTTAGGTCCAACCGCGATTCGAACAGGAACTCCTTTCAACTCCCATTCTGCAAACTTAAATCCTGGTTTTTGAGTCGTTCTATCATCAAATTTTACAGAAACGTTCAATTTACGCAAGCTTGCAATAAGTACATTTACCTCTGCAGATATTGCTGCTAACTGTTCGTCTGATTTATATATAGGTACAATAACAACTTGTATTGGCGCTAAGCTAGGAGGTAAAACCAAACCTTGATCATCAGAATGTGTCATTACAAGCGCACCCATTAATCGTGTTGATACTCCCCAAGAAGTTCCCCAAACGTATTCTTGCTTACCCTCTGCATTTGCAAATTTCACATCAAAAGCTTTTGCAAAGTTTTGACCTAAAAAGTGAGATGTCCCTGCTTGTAAAGCTTTACCATCTTGCATTAGGGCTTCTATACAATATGTTTCTTCGGCACCAGCAAAACGCTCCGTTTCTGTTTTCAAGCCTTTAATAACCGGTATAGCCATGAATCGTTCTGCAAAATCAGCATACACGTTCATCATTTTTTCAGATTCTTCAACCGCCTCGGCTCTTGTAGCATGAGCAGTATGCCCTTCTTGCCATAAAAACTCAGCCGTACGTAAAAACAAACGTGTTCTCATTTCCCATCGCACCACATTAGCCCACTGATTAATCAATAATGGTAAGTCTCTATATGATTGTACCCATCCTTTATAGGTAGACCAAATAATAGCTTCACTAGTAGGTCGCACAATAAGCTCCTCTTCTAGTTTTGCGTTTGGGTCAACCATTAATTTTCCTGGCTTGTCTGGATCATTTTTCAATCTGTAATGCGTAACAATGGCGCACTCCTTAGCAAAACCTTCAGCATTTTTCTCCTCAGCTTCAAACATACTTTTGGGAACAAAAAGCGGGAAATACGCATTTTGATGCCCCGTTTCTTTAAACATTTTATCCAATTCAGCTTGCATTTTTTCCCAAATTGCATAACCGTATGGCTTAATTACCATACAACCTCTCACTCCTGAATTTTCGGCTAAATCGGCCTTGACAACCAATTCGTTATACCATTTTGAATAATCTTCCGCTCTTGTAGTTATGTTCTTACTCATACTGAATAGTTTGGCACAAATATTGCATTAATAATTTTAAATAAATAGTTCCGCAAAACTAACTATTTTTGTAATGTGCAACAATAAAAACTCCATATATATGAAAACTTATACCCTTCCCTTGCAGAAACCTATGATGCTTTACTTGTTTGGATTCATAAGTATTATTTTTAGTTCGTGTGGCTCTTATCAAAACAGCTCTTATTATGATTCTGATGGGATTTACGGAGGCACAGTAAATAGACCTGAAAGAAGTACCCAAACAGCCGAAACTTCTTCAAGTCCCTACACTAGTTATTTTAATTCTTTACAAAATAACAATGAGCCTATCGAAATCTTAACAGATATTGACAATTATAACACTGACAATGACTCTATACAAACCTACACCAATTATGCTGGCTGGGGAAGTAATCCGCAAAGTGTAAGCATAAATGTTTACGATAACAGCTGGGGATTTAATAATTGGGGATGGAATAACGGTTTTGGATGGGGTGGAAATCCTGCTTGGGGATTGAATAACTTTGGTTGGAATAACTGGGGTTGGAACAATTGGGGATGGAATACTGGCTGGGGCTGGGGCGGATATCCTGGTTGGGGCTGGAATGCTGGTTTTGGCTGGGGTGGAAACATCGGTTTTGGTTGGAACAATTGGTACGGAAATAATTGGGGATATGCGCCTCATTACAATCCAAGAAACTACAGCTACAATGCAGGCAGAAGAGGATCTAGTTATGCTAATGCTTCAAACTCAAACAGAGGGGCATCCGGTTATAATAGAAATGGTAATACTGTAGGCGCTAGAAGAACTGACGGTAATTATTACAATTCTAACGGAACAAATTTTGGAAGAGGCTCTTCAAGCAGAATGAGTAGAACTAGCCCTGTTTTTTCTAGAAATCAATCTCAAGACAACGGAACTTACAATTCAAATCGTCGAGGATCATCAACACGTTCAGAAAATAGTTCTAATTCTCGTACCTACACTCCATCAAGAAGCGAATCTAACTCAAGATCATACACTCCAAGCTCTAATTCTGGATCTTCTAGAAGCAGTGGAAGCTATGGCGGTGGTGGTGGCGGAAGATCATCTGGCGGTGGCGGAAGAGGCGGAAGAGGTTAATATCCCTAAATTTGAACTACAAACATTATTTAAAAACGTATGAAAAAATATATTTGGTTACTCGCTATAGGACTTACAATAAATACATTGCAAGCACAAGAAGTATCTGATGCAGTACGCTATTCACAAGACAATTTAAACGGTACTGCAAGATTTAGAGCCATGAGTGGAGCCTTTGGCGCACTGGGCGGTGATTTATCATCTTTGAATGTAAATCCAGCAGGTTCTGCTATATTTGCTAACAATCAAATGGGTCTTACCTTAACAAACTTTAGCAACAAAAACAATTCAAATTATTTTGGGACCACTAATAGCACTAAGAACAACTCAATTGATTTAAACCAAGCTGGTGCGGTATTTGTTTTTGAAAATAACGCTAAATCAAACTGGTCAAAAGTCACCATTGGTATTAATTATGAAAACGCGAATAATTTTACTAACGATTTTTTCTCCTCTGGCACAAATAGAAACAATACCGTAGCTGATTATTTTTTATTTTATGCCAATAGAGGCAACAATGGAGCACCTGTCCCACAACAATTTGTAAACACAGAGCAAGGGGAATCAATCAGTGATTTATATTCTTTTTTAGGAAACAATCTTCCAAATAGTCAGTTTCCGGGATTAAGTGGATATGATGCTCAACAAGCTTTTTTAGGATATCAAGCTTTTATCATTGATGCCGTTAATGAAAATAATCCAAATTCACCTTTTTCTTCTAATGTACCAGCAGCCAATTATTTTCATCAAAACGCTGTTTTTAATACTGGCTATAACGGAAAACTAACTTTTAACATAGCAACTTCATATAAAGATAAGTTCTATTTTGGGTTGAATTTAAACTCGCATTTTACAGATTATATTAGATCTACAAGATTTACTGAAAGAAACGATGCTCCTGTAACCAATGATTTTAGAGTAAGCCAAATACAGTTTGACAATGACTTAAACACTTATGGAACTGGATTTTCATTTCAAATAGGTGCAATTGCAAAAGTAACCAAGGAACTGCGCTTTGGTTTAGCACATGAATCATCTACTTGGTATAGATTAACTGATGAGTTATCACAAAGTGTAGTAGCCATTAGCAGAAACAGTACCGAAACTTTACCCGCTGATGTTGTTAATCCAAATGTTATAAATGTATACCAACCGTATAAATTACAAACTCCTAGTAAAACAACCGTAAGTTTAGCGTATGTGTTTGGTAAAAAAGGATTAATCAGTGTTGATTATGCTATGAGAAACTTTAGCTCTACAGCATTCAAACCTAAAAACGATGCGTTTTTTATGGGACTTAACAACGCCATGAGCAATACTCTTGACAATACAGGAGAGGTACGTGTAGGCGGTGAATATAAAATCAAAGCTTTAAGTCTAAGAGCTGGTTATAGATACGAACAAAGCCCATACAAAAATACTGCTATAATGGGCGATTTAACGGGATATTCAGCAGGTTTAGGATATAATTTTGGATCTACAAAATTAGATTTGTCTTACGCCAATGCCACTCGTAACACCCAACAAGGTTTCTTTAACCAAGGGTTTACTGATGGAGCCAAAATAGCCAATATCAATAATAATGTGTCGTTAACATTATTATTTGAATTGTAATTTTAATTATCGAACATTACAAATCCGTCTCGTTATGTAAACAAGACGGATTTTTTTTGCCCTGATGGTCCCGAAGCGTCAGGAGAAATCCTCTCTATTTCAAAGAGATTACTTCACTTTGCATCCATTTTTCAGGAGTTAAGCGAACTTTGTTTGAATCATACAGCAGTAAATAGCTCCTAATAATTTGAAAACGGGTTGAAAAAAGTTCTGTTTGAATAAAAAATTGTAATTTTGCAAAATTCCCAAATTATCGGGATGCTACTACTATGAGAACGAAGTCTTTAAAAAAGAATAAAATAAATGTCATCACCCTTGGGTGTTCAAAAAATGTATATGATAGTGAAGTCCTTATGGGTCAGCTTCGCGCAAATGGAAAAGAGGTAACTCATGAAGCGCCCGAGGCTGAGGAAGGAAATATTATTGTCATTAATACATGTGGATTTATTGATAATGCCAAAGCTGAATCAGTAAACATGATTCTTGAATACGCTGATAAAAAAGAGAGAGGACTAGTAGACAAAGTGTTTGTAACCGGATGCTTATCTGAACGTTACAGACCTGATTTAGAAAAGGAAATCCCTAATGTGGATCAGTTTTTTGGAACAACTGAACTGCCTCAGCTATTGAAAGCTCTTGGCGCTGATTATAAGCATGAATTATTAGGTGAGCGATTAACAACAACACCTAAAAACTACGCTTATTTAAAAATTTCTGAAGGATGTGATAGACCATGTAGTTTTTGTGCAATACCACTTATGCGAGGAAAAAACGTCTCGCAAACTATAGAAAAATTAGTAAAAGAAGCGGAAGGTTTAGCTAAAGATGGCGTTAAAGAGCTGATATTGATAGCGCAAGACCTTACCTATTATGGTTTAGACTTGTACAAAAAAAGAGCATTAGGAGAATTGCTTGAAGCCCTGGTAAAAGTTGAGGGCATAGAATGGATCCGTTTGCATTATGCATTCCCAACGGGTTTCCCTATGGATGTTCTTGAAATCATGAAACGCGAACCAAAAATTTGTAATTACATTGATATTCCGTTGCAACATATTGCAGATTCTGTTTTAAAATCGATGCGTCGTGGAACTACACAACAAAAAACCACAAAATTATTAAAAGATTTCAGAGAAGCCGTTCCTGGAATAGCGATTCGTACAACTTTGATTGTAGGATACCCTGGAGAAACTCAAGAAGATTTTAATATTTTGAAAGAGTTTGTTCAAGAAATGAAATTTGACAGAATGGGATGCTTTGCTTACTCACATGAGGAAAACACACACGCCTATTTACTTGAAGATGACGTGCCAGATACGGTAAAACAAGATCGTGCCAACGAAATAATGGAATTACAGTCGCAAATTTCTTGGGATTTAAATCAAGAAAAAATTGGACAAACCTACCGTTGTATTATTGACAGAAAAGAAGGTGCGCACTTTATAGGTCGTACAGAATTTGATAGCCCTGATGTAGACAATGAAGTATTGATTGACGCCTCTAAACATTATGTAAAAACAGGTGAGTTTGTCATGATTAAGATTATTGATGCCACAGAATTTGACTTGTACGGAGAACCAATATAATATTTCTAATTGATTTTAATTCTTTCCACAAAATGAAGATGCAATCCTTTAATTCTTACCTATTAATAGGCCTTATTGTTTTTTTTGCCAATACATCTTTTGCACAATATGGGAATGGCGGGTACGGAAACGGCTATGGGAATGGTTACGGTGGTAATGGTAGAATGAACAACACAATGGATCAAAGCCGAGCTCCAGAAAAGCCAAAGGAAATTCCTGTTGAAGTAACTGTAGGCAAGGTAATGGAGCGTTTAAAACCTGAACTAGTTCTTGATGAGTTGCAAGCCATTGCAATTTCAAATATTTTAACAGAAAGTAGTAAAACACACGGAATGCTCATTAAGGCCCAAGTAAGTCATGAAGATAAAGTAAAAAACATAAAAGCACTATCTGAAACTACAGATAAAAAAATTTTGGAATTGCTTAATAAAGAGCAGAAAGAAAAATTTATACTCTTAAACGAGGAAGCAAAAAATCCTAAGAAAAAAGAGAAGAAAAAGTCTAAAGAACAATCTTAAAATAAAACAATTGAGCCAATTTATGAAAAACTTTTTTTACTTCTTTTGTTTAGCTGCACTAGCTGTTTCATGTGGTACCAACCCATATAAAAAAAGTGAAAAAATTTACGATTCTAAGCTAAAAACACTAGAAGGGACTATTGCTAATAAAGATCCTCAAACCTTACCTGCAATTGCTCATGTAACACTTAATATTGATACACTTTACACAAAACAATTACAAACTTACAAAGACACCCTTTTTAAAATGGGGCCTACGCCATTGCAAAATGGCATAAGTACAGAGTGGATAGGTACTGTTAATTTTAATTTAAGAAAACCTAACTTTATCATTATTCACCACACCGCGCAAGACTCTATTCAACAAACCATTAAAACATTTACAAAAACAGCAACACAGGTTAGCGCACATTATGTTGTAGGTGAAGATGGAAAAGTAATTCAAATGCTTAATGATTATTTAAGAGCATGGCATGCAGGAAATGGTTCATGGGGTAAAAATACCGATATAAATTCAAGCTCTATAGGTATTGAACTAGACAATAATGGATCTGAAGTTTTTACAGAACCGCAAATCAATAGTTTACTGGCTTTATTAACTAAATTAAAAAAAGATCATAATATCCCTACTCAAAATATCATTGGGCATGCAGACATTGCTCCTACTCGAAAAAAAGACCCTAGCATTTTTTTTCCTTGGAAAATTTTAGCCGAAAATGGTTTTGGAGTTTGGCCTGACGAATTTTTAGTTACAGCACCCGCTGATTTTAACCCTGAACTAGGATTGCGAATAATTGGGTATGATACCAAAAATTTAGTAGCAGCCGTTACCGCTTTTAAACTTCATTTCATGCAAAATGAGGTCAACGGAATTATAGATGAGCTGACTAAAAACACGATTTACTCTATTTACAAGAAGCAATAAGACACAAAGTATTTATTCTTGTGTTTACCAAAAAGAACTGCCAATACCTTGACGATATTGGCAGAAAAAAAAAAAAAAAAAAAAAAAAAAAATTAAAAGGAATACGTAGTAGCAAGTAATGCAAATGCTGTAATACCTTTTGGCGCTGCATCACTATTTGTAAAAATATCTTCGGAAGCTTTATCAAAACGAATTTCTGGAATTACCGTTAAATTACCCGATTTAAAATTTAACGACAATGTATTTCCTAAAACACTAGTACCAGCAAGAGAACCTAGACCAGGCGTTGCATCTTTGGCACCAAGATATTCAACTCTGTAAGCTAAAGTCAAATTTTCTTTGAGAACAATTGAGGCATAACCCAAAAGAGAAAACCATTTTCCATCTAGATTAGAATCGATATAATGATTTGTAAGCGCATAAGTACCATTAAAACCTAAAGAAAAAGTGTCACTTAATTTTTTAGTAGCCACAATATCAAATTGTGTTTTGTTTTCATCAGAAGATGGATTACTACTTCCCGAAGTAGCATTCAAATACAAACTTCCTGTATCTCCTAAATACGAGAGTTGACCAATGAAAGTTTTTTGAGAAGAACCTGCCTCCAAAGCAGTCTTAAAATCTGTTGGATTTGCGATTCCTGCCATGAAACTTAATTTCCCTGTTGTATATTGCGCTTTTATTCCAGTATTAAAAAAAGGACCATAGGTAAAAGCATACGACATACTGTAATTTTTATTATCTACAGCATCTAACAGCTCATATCCTATGTGAGTACCAAAACTACCCGCTGTTACTTTAAACTTATCTGAAAACTCATAAGTAAAATTTAACTGTTTAATCATAAATGAAGTAGCTTCATCATTATATGAAAATTGTGCTGCTCTATTACCAAAACCTAAATCAACAAAGACAGAAGCTTTACCCATTTTATGACTCGCTTCGATAGAAGCCATTCCAAGTTCAAAGGAGTTATGAGAATTTGTAAAACTAGTAAGACTATTATCAACACCAGAGAAATCATACTTAAAATAAGCGTCGGCTGATCCAGCAAACGTAGTAGCAGGAACGGTAGTTGTCTCTTGAGCTAAAACAGTACTCATTGAAACTAATAGAGCAATTGTTGCAAATTGTTTTTTCATGTTGGGTTGTTTTTTGTTAGTATTTTATAAAAATTAGATTAAAAAAAAAGGTAATTCACACCTCATATTAAAGCTTTATATGTCAAAGGATATATTTTATAAAATACCTGCATAATCCACTTTATGAGGACGAATTTAATGTCTTTTATATTACAAAAAAGAGAATTACTAACATTTATACTCTGAAAATGAAAGAATTATGAATATGGAAATAACAGCTTGATTAACTAATTTTTTAGCATTTAAAATTGAATATTATTTTTATTTAATAATTTTAATTTTCACAATACCCCCTATTTATTTTGGCTTATTTTAAAAATAAACATTAATATTTTATATTTTTTACTATTTAAAAACAAATAAAACAAAAATACCCTGTAAAATATAGGGGCTGTCGATTTTAAATATTTTTTATCCAAAAATAAAAAACATTAAATTCAAAGTATTTACATTTGGCTTTACAAACATGTATTTATTTTAAGAAAATTTTAAAATAATTACAATCTTGTTTTCGTAATTTTAATATATGAGAAAATAAGTAGATTATTTTTTTTCTATTCTAATGTGGATTATTTCCGTAAATGTATTCATAGGTAACTCTTCTGAATTTTACAAAAGAGAAAAACAAAAAAGCCCTATTGAAAACATTGAAAAGAATCAGGAAGAATCTGTAATTGAAGATTACTTTTTGAAGTTTTGTTATACAACAAAAGAGTTTTTTGTTGTACTATTTTTTGAAATTGTCAGCACCAAAAATCCTAGTGTACAAAACCCTTTTCATTTTCAGGAAAAAAATATTGATATTATTTCTCCTCCTCCTGAAATACATAAATGATAAAAAAAATAAAGCAATTCTAACCAATTTAAATGAAAATAAAAAAATGAAAAATATTATAGTCCTTGGTATCTTTTTATTAAGCGTTACTATTCACGCTCAAACTCATGAACTCATAAAACATGACGGTCAAAAAATTGATGTTAATTTTATTAAAGTGGCCAATGATCAAGTTTTTTACAATAGTCAAGTAAATCAAGAAGAAAAAAGTATAAGTCAATTTGCAGTTGCTCAATTGATAGAAAAATCAAATTCTGATTCCAAAACGGTTTCAAACAAAATTATCATTTCAAGTAAAAAAGATTATGATAAAGTTGTTATTTTAGAACCTTATCAAACACAAGGCCTAAAAGAAGTAGGTATAACGAGTAGTTTTCTTGGTAAAACCAAGGGAGAAACTGACAAAGAATTTCAAGATCAAGTAGAAAGAAGATTAAAACAGCTTGCAGCAGAAAAAGGATACCCGTTCATTGTTATTGTTTCTAAGGAAACAAAAAACTTGAAAGCAAAGATGTATTCTTATTAGCTTTTAGTCCCATTTAAAACAAAACACAATCAAGGCTATATTGTCCATTCAATTTAGATTCTTGATTGTGTTTTTTGTTTCACTTAACATGGATTAACCAATAATAATAGATTTACTATTCATAAATTCAGAAAGTGTAATTATTATAAATTCAATTACATAGCATTATATTTTATACTCCAAAAAGACACTCTTGGATCAGACTTGAATAATGATTTTATAAACATTGCCCAACTATTATTTTTTCATCATTAATAACTTTCAAGCTATCTATTATCTAAATTGATGCTGCTAAACCATCATCTTTCTACTTACTTTTAAAAAGTATCCAACTTGTTATCTATTTTAATAGCTCAAGAAAAAGCTCCAAAAATTAACTTTTCACTCCAGTAGCCGCAACAACAGTTCCTTTTATTGTTAAAACTTTTACAGTCGTTTCAATATTTGTAGTTACCGATACCGTTTTTGTAAATCCCCCTGGATAAGCCGCATTATAGGTAGTTGTAACGGTTCCTGATTTTCCTGGAGCAATTGGAGTTTTGGTATAATCTGTTGCCGTACATCCGCAAGAACCTTGCACATTGGTAATGATTACAGCTTTTTTTCCAGTGTTTTTGAATTCAAAAACAATTGGTTTTGGAGTGTTTTGAGGAATGGAACCCACATCTATGCTTTCGCTTTTCCATACAATTGAAGAAGCTGCAATAGCTACTTTTGAAACTATTGCTTTTACAGGTTCGATGGCCGAAAATGACATTAATCCTAGAGTTAATGCCAACATTGAAATTTTAATCATTTTCATAATAAATTAGTTTTATTGGTTACTGTTTTTTAAAAATCCAAAAGTAGATTAGAAAAACAGACACTCTTGTTAAGCGGTATTCAATCTTTGTTAACGACTTGTTAATGCCAAAAAGTCAAGCAAATTTTGATTAATATTACACAATGAAACTGACCAAACTCAATAGCAGCATCTTAATCGGGTTAATCGCCATTATAGGAATCCTTGTAGCACAATTGCTTTGGACGAAAGAAGCCTTCAGTGTTGAGGAAAAAAAATTCAGTCAAAGAGCACATGTTGCCTTACTGGAAGTTGCCAAAAAATTGTATCAAGGAACCAATCAAGAACTTCCAGGTAAAAATCCAGTGCAGAAAATCTCCAATGATTATTATATTGTGAATATTGATAATGATTTTGAACCCGAAATTTTAGAGTTTTATCTCATATCCGAGTTCAAGAAAATGAACATCACCACCGATTTTGAATATGCCATGTACAATTGCCAAAGCGACGAAATGGTCTATGGCAACTACATTTCGCTATCCGAAAAGAAACGGACCAAACATTCTGTAGGTTTCCCCAAACATAAAAATTTAGTTTATTATTTTGCCATTCGGTTTCCCAATGAAACGAGTTATTTGTTCAGTTCCTTACGGTTTTGGTTTGTGCTTTCGATTGCTTTAATTGTCATTTTACTGGTTTATGTCTATTCTATTTTTACGCTTTTACAGCAAAAGAAATACTCTGACTTGCAACGTGATTTCATCAATAATATGACACACGAATTCAAAACACCGCTGTCCTCCATATTAATTGCCTCCAATTACCTCATCAAACAAAATCCAATTCTGCAAGATGAAAAACTGGAAAAATACACGCACATTATTATTGACCAAAGCAACAAGCTGAATCAACATATCGAGAAAATTCTAAGCGTTGCAAAATCAGATAATGCTCCTTTGGTATTGGATAAAAAAACGCTGAATGTCTTGCCAATTTTAAAAGCTGTAATTGAAAACAGTACCCTAAAACATCCCGAAACCCAAATTAAAATTAAAACCGATTTAGCAACCGTAACCATTGAAGCGGACGAATTTCACTTTACCAATTTGGTTTACAACTTGCTAGATAATGCGATAAAATATAGCGAAAACAAACCCGAAATTTGTATCGCTATTGCAAAAGTTGGAAAGTATCTACAATTCGATTTTACAGATAACGGCATTGGAATTGATTCCAAAAACATTCCCTTTGTATTTGATAAATTTTATAGAATTCCGAGTCATAAAAGCAATGAAGTCACCGGTTTTGGATTGGGATTGTACTATGCCAAGAAAGTATGCGACCTCCACCACTGGAAAATAACCGTAAAATGCAATCCAAAAAAAGGCTGTACTTTTTCATTATTAATTCCTCAAAACTAAATGAGTACTGTTCGAATATTGTATACCGAAGACGATGCCACCTTAGCATTCCTAACCAAAGACAACTTGGAGCAAAACCGCTATGAAGTAACACATTGCGAAGACGGAAAATCAGGTTTTGAAGCATTCAAAAAAGGAAGTTTTGACATTTGTATTCTAGATATAATGATGCCAAAAATGGATGGATTTGAACTGGCCACCGAAATCAGGAAACTCGATGTTGATGTTCCCATTATTTTCCTGTCGGCCAAAACCTTAAAAGAAGACCGCCTCAAAGGACTTCGATTGGGTGCCGATGATTATCTCGTGAAGCCTTTTAGCATAGAAGAATTACTCCTCAAAATTGAAATATTTCTAAGACGTTCCCGCAAAAACAATTTGGTTGAAAAATCAATCTACGAAATTGGGAAATACCAATTTGACACCAAAAATTTCATCCTTTTTAATGAAACCGAAAAAATACCACTCACCCAGCGCGAAGCCGATCTCTTAAAATTATTCCTCGACAATAAAAACGTGGTGCTAAAACGGGAACAAATTCTAACCTCTCTTTGGGGTGACGATGATTATTTCATGGGACGCAGTCTCGATGTTTTCATTTCCCGCTTGCGCAAAATTTTGGCAAACGAAAAAGGAATAGCCATTGAGAATTTACACGGGATAGGGTTTCGGTTTAAAGCGGAGTAAAGCTATAAAAAAAGAAGAATTTCAACAGTTCATTTTCCTCAAAACTATAGCCAACGGTTTCAACCTATGGAGGCGATATAATTCATCCAGAGTTGAAAAACAACTACATTAATACGTTGCACACTTCTGAAAACGTGGGCTATAGTAAAATACTGGTAAAGCTTTTCCTTTTCTAAAAACAATAATTGTTTCAAGTATTTCATGGAAAAACAATTATTTTGAATGCTTTTTGTGGAAAAAAAAATAATTGCTGCGGTAAAATCTATAAATCGAGTGCTTTTTACAGTAAAACTGAAAGTCAATAAATCAAAAAGAGGCCACAATTAATTGAAAGAGTAACTTTTGAAAGAATAAGTCCAAAAAAAACCACCATTTCTGGTGGTTAATACTTTTTTAATTTATTGAAAATTACAAAGGAATATTTCCGTGTTTTCTTACTGGCGTAACACTTACCTTATTTTCAAGCATGCTATATGATTTTATCAATTTGCGTCTGGTATCTTGTGGAAGAATCACTTCGTCAATAAAACCTCGTTGTGCAGCTGTGTATGGATTTGCAAATAAATCTGCGTATTCTGCTTCTTTTTCTAACAGTTTGGCTTCTTGATCATCAGCTTCATTGATTTCCTTTTTGAAAATAATTTCCGAAGCTCCTTTTGCTCCCATAACAGCAATTTCGGCAGTTGGCCAAGCAAAATTCATATCGGCTCCTATATGCTTAGAATTCATCACATCATAGGCACCTCCATAAGCTTTTCTAGTAATAACAGTAACTTTTGGAACCGTAGCTTCACTTAATGCATAGAGTAATTTTGCACCATGAACTATAATTCCGTTCCACTCTTGATCAGTTCCTGGTAAAAATCCAGGCACATCAACAAGTACTAAAAGCGGAATATTAAATGCATCACAAAAACGAGTAAAACGCGCTGCTTTTTTAGAACTATTCACATCCAGACAGCCTGCAAGAACCATAGGTTGATTTGCAATAATACCTATACTACGACCCGCTAACCTAGCAAATCCTACAATTATATTTTCGGCATAATTTTTATGAATCTCAAAAAAAGAATCCTCATCTATAATTTCACTTATAACCGAGTGCATATCATACGGTTTATTAGGATTATCAGGAAGTATTGAGGTCAATTTATCTCGATATTCGTCATTAAGTGTATAAGGCAAATCAGCTGCTTTTTCTTTATTACACTGCGGCAAATAGCTTAATAATTGTTTCAAATCATCTAAACACGCCACATCATTTGTTGATGTAATATGAGCCACACCAGATTTGGTTGAATGTGAACTTGCACCTCCCAATTCCTCTGAAGTTACCGTTTCATTTGTCACAGTTTTAACCACATTAGGCCCTGTAACAAACATGTAACTGGTATCTTCAACCATCATCGTAAAGTCGGTCATCGCAGGCGAGTATACCGCTCCACCAGCACAAGGGCCCATAATAGCTGATATTTGAGGAATCACACCACTTGCTTGTACGTTTCTATAAAAAATATCGGCATATCCACCTAATGATCTCACTCCTTCTTGTATACGCGCACCTCCTGAATCATTTAGTCCTATCATAGGCGCACCCATTTTAACAGCCATGTCCATTACTTTGCATATTTTTTCGGCATGAGTTTCAGACAATGAACCTCCAAAAACCGTAAAATCTTGAGCAAAAACATATACTAATCTTTCATTAATGGTTCCGTAGCCTGTAATAACTCCATCCCCATAATACTGTTCTTTTTCCATTCCGAAATCATTGGTACGATGTGTTACTAACATTCCTATTTCTTCAAAAGAATTTTCATCCAGCAAATACTCTATTCGCTCTCTTGCCGTAAGCTTTTTATTAGAATGTTGTTTTGCAATTCTATTTTTACCTCCACCCAAATGAGCTTCGGCAATTTTTTCGTTTAATATATTTATTTTGTCTTTCATGTTTTTCTTTTTTTAAACGCTAATTTTATTAAAGACCCCAGAATAATTGAGCACCCTTAAAAAAAGGCTTGACTAAGCTATTTCTAAATAATGGATAAAAAATAGTTTAATTCAACAAGCGTATGATTTTCTGGTCTTCAAAATAGTGCTTTAGAGCTACCATAGCAGCAATTTTAGCTTCTTGTTCCATTTGTTGTTTCAAAACTTCAGTATTGTAATATTTCTTAACAAAATGAGTATCAAAATTCCCAGAACGAAAAGCCTCATGTTCAAAAACAAATTTTCCGAAAGCTAAGGTCGTTTGAACACCCTCAACATGATAGTTTTCAATAGCCTTGATCATAATTTGAATTGCCTCTTCACGAGTTTCACCAAAAGCAATTAATTTAGCCAACATTGGATCGTAATAAATAGGAATATCCATACCTTGTTCAAAACCATTATCCACACGAACACCTTCGCCAACAGACAGTTGATACACATCCAGATGCCCTACACTTGGTAGAAAATCATTCATAGGGTCTTCGGCATAGACACGCAACTCTACGGCATGACCCTTTATTTTAAGATCTTCTTGTTTCATGGCTAATGCTTCGCCCCTCGCAACTCTTATTTGTAATTCTACAAGATCTGTTCCCGTTATAATCTCGGTCACAGGGTGTTCTACTTGCAAGCGCGTGTTCATTTCGAGAAAATAAAAATTGTTATTTTCATCCAATAAAAATTCGACAGTTCCCGCACCTAGGTAATCGCAAGACTTTGCGACTAATACGGCAGCTTCACCCATTTTTTGTCGCAATTCAGGACTTAAAACTGAGGAAGGAGCCTCTTCGATTACTTTTTGATGGCGGCGTTGAATACTACATTCTCTTTCAAACAAATACAACACATTACCATGACTGTCAGCCATTACTTGAATTTCAATATGTCTAGGAGAACCCACGTATTTCTCAATAAATACAGATCCGTCACCAAAAGCAGCAATTGCTTCACTGATAGCGCGATCCATTTGAGATTCAAAATCAGCTTCGCTTTCTACCACACGCATTCCTTTTCCTCCGCCTCCAGCAGATGCTTTAATTAGAATTGGAAAACCAACTTCCTTTGCTATTAATTTTGCTTTTTCAACATCAGTAATAGCCTCGTCAAAACCAGGAACCATAGGAATATTGTACTGTTTTACAGCCTCTTTAGCTGCTAGTTTACTTCCCATAATTTTTATGGCTCTAGATTTTGGACCAATAAAAATAATGTTGTTTTTTTCGCACTCTTCGGCAAAATCAGCATTTTCACTTAAAAATCCATAGCCAGGATGAATAGCATCTACATTTAAGTTTTTGGCAACTTCAATTATTTTATTTCCAAGCAAATACGACTCACTTGAAGGTGCTTCTCCTATACAAACCGCTTCGTCAGCAAATTTCACATGTGGCGCATTTCTATCAACTGTAGAAAAAACCGCCACTGTTTTAATCCCCATCTTTTGAGCGGTTTTCATCACTCGAATAGCAATTTCACCTCTATTAGCAACTAATATTTTTTTCATTTTTATATCTTTTAAACCGCAGATTCGCAAATTTTACTTTCTTAAAATGTATTGCATTGAGTAATGCAACCTTGTAATTTCAATTTGCAAACTAGCCGTATTTTATTATTCAAATTCAATTAACAACTGACCTTTATCTACAGCATCACCTGTTTGCACAGAAATACTTTTAATAACACCTTCGCGTGGTGAAAGAAAGCTATTTTCCATTTTCATGGCACCCAGAATAATCAAGTTGTCATTTTCTTTCACTGTTTGGCCTACAACTACATTGATTTCTAAAATCAAACCAGGCATAGGCGCCTTGATAAAATTAACTTGTTTTGAAAGTCCTGTTTCAAAACCCATTTCTTTTATCAAACTATCCAGCGGGCTAGAAATTGCAACAGTATAGGTGTTGCTATTTACCTTTACGGTATATTTTTTTTGATGAAAATCAGCAGATAGAATTTCTGCTTTAAAGGCTACATTTTCATGAAGAATATGAAAATTTTTTTTTTCGATACTTACAGCATCAACTTTTGCAACGCGCTCGCTATCCAAATCAAAATGAAAAGTGTCGTTTACAGTAACTTTATAATCAATACTCATTTGCTTCTTATTTTAGTGTTGTAAAAATAAGTAAAAGAAAACGTTTTCGTAATCGAAAAATAAAAGTTTTATGCTAATTAGATATAGTTTATTGAAAAAAACTTAAAGTACTAACAACTTATATTCTCTTAATGTTTTAATAGGCTTTGAGTACCAAAACAATTCAAAATCTTCCAGACTTAGTTCAAAATCTGCTTTTAATTCCTGAAAAGTATAATTTTTAACATTCAAAACGGAGATTTTCTCCAAAGTTGTCACCAACCATTCACCCTCGTTTTTATTGGTAAGAATACTATAAGGCTCTTTTTTATCATGAAAAGTAAGTGTAGTCATTTCCCATGAATTTCCTTTCTTAGTTTTAGTAAAATGATCCACTAACGGCTTTCCTCCTAGCCAAACAATTTTGGCAGTTGGTTTTATATTGAAAGTTTCTTCATCTTCTAAAGCATTAACAATAAAATCAGATTGAATTTTTGTTTTTGGAATCTTAAATTCAAACCAATCCTGAAGATTGTATTCAAAACAAATTCCGTGCATGTAATTGTAAAGTGATTTTTTAAGTCCAAAACTAAACTTGTCGTGATTTATTCCAGTAGCATCGGTATAATCAATATCATTGTTAGCAAATGTCCCTATGCTTTCTGTGTTTTTTTTAACTCCAAATTGCTCCGGGTACAAACCTACAGGACTGTGTGCTGTCATGGCAAACTGATGCCAAAATCCCGATTGTAAAATACCTAATTCAAATAATTGACGCACCATTTCTAAGCTATCAATAGTTTCCTGAATGGTTTGAGTAGGGTAACCATACATTAAATAGGCGTGCACCATGACACCGGCTTGGGTGAAATTTCGGGTTACTCGAGCCACTTGTTCAACCGTTACGCCTTTGTCTATTAATTTTAATAATCTATCTGAGGCTACTTCTAGACCACCAGATACCGCAATACAACCAGAGGCTTTGAGTAGCAAACATAAATCCTCAGTAAAACTCTTTTCAAATCGAATATTAGTCCACCAAGTGACCGCTAATTTTCGACGCAAGATTTCCAAAGCTAAGGCTCGCATTAAAGCTGGCGGAGCTGCTTCGTCAACGAAATGAAAACCTGTTTCCCCTGTTTGGGCTATCATTTCCTCCATTCGATCACATAATAAATTAGCAGCAACGGGTTCGTAAATTTTGATATAATCTAATGAAATATCACAAAACGTACATTTTCCCCAATAACATCCGTGCGCCATGGTCAGTTTATTCCAGCGACCATCACTCCACATACGGTGCATGGGATTCACAATTTCAATAACCGAAATGTATTTATCCAAAAGTAAATCTGAATAATCAGGTGTGCCTACTTGTGATTGCTTGTAATCAGGTTTTGTAGAATTGTTTTTATAAACTACTTTTCCGTTTTCTAATAAAAAAGTTCGTTTGTAGGTATTGTAATTTGGATTTTCAATAGAATGAATTAACTCGTCAATTGGCATTTCTCCATCATCCAAAGTAATAAAATCAAAAAATTCAAAAACACGCGCATCCGAGAGTGAACGTAATTCCGTATTTGGAAAACCACCACCCATTGAAATTTTAATATTGGGATAATTATTTTTCACCCATTGCGCAGATCGGAACGCAGCATATAAATTCCCAGGAAACGGTACCGAAATCAGGAATAAGGTAGGTTGAATAGCTTCGATTCGCTCTTTTAGAATCGAAAGCAAGATTCCGTCAATATAAGTTGGCTCACCTTGTAAAGCTTCGTACAGCTCGTCAAATGAACTTGCACTTCGACCCAAACGTTCCGCATAGCGGCTGAAGCCAAAATTAGCATCAACACATTCCACAATAAAATCCGAAATATCTTCGAGATACAAGGTGGCTAGATGTTTTGCTTTATCTTGTGTTCCCATTGTTCCAAAAGCCCAATCGAGTTCTTCTAACTGTGTAAATCGTGACGCCTCTGGCAGAAAATCTTCTTGACAAATTTGAAGCGCTAATGTTGGATTTTTTCCTTGTAAAAAAGAAATAACAGGATTAATTGTTTTAAGATATTCTTCTTGCAAAGCATAAATTCGCTTAGAATTATCTGAGATCTCTCCAGCTTTAAACTTTTGACTTCCTACCTGAAACAAACTTTGCAAACCTTCTTTGGAAAACAATTTCAAAATCACTTCAATCCCTAAATCAGCCTGCACAGATTCAATACCTTTCGTATTCAAAAACCCTTTGATATAAGCTGTTGCAGGATACGGAGTATTCAATTGCGTAAATGGCGGAGTGATTAGGAAAAGTTTTGTTTTCAAAGGAATTTATTTAATTTTTAAAACCGTTTTTACAGACAATCCAAAACCGCTTTCTTCTCGAAAATTTTCACATTTTTCGTGAGAAATAGTAGACGTTGGTCTAGCTAAATTAGAAACAATTGCATACTTTTTAACGAAAACTAAATTAGGATGATATTTTTGAAATTGAAAAATAGTAGACTTAATTTGCCCTATACAATCTTCTACACTTTTATGGTGACTTTCAGCTAATTCAACGAATGTAATATTATTATCGTAAATCAACATTCCATCGCAAATACTTTCTTTGTCTTTACTATTTTCTTTGTGAATTTTAACGCAATTATCGATAGGGTAAAAATTAATTGATTTTCCTGTAGAATTTAACACTCGAAGCATACTCGCTTTTTCAGCATCAAAGACTAAGTAGGCAGGAATATCATTATGAAGTTCATCGTGAATACCAAATTCATTAACTTTTGTAGTTTCAAATTCACAATTTGTTTTAAAAAAATTTATTTCCTGCATTCTTCTTCTATGTCAAGTAGTTCATTAAATAAATCATTAGTATCTTCTAAACTATTATTCAAGAAATTATTATCTAAAATCAATCCTCTTTCAGATTTTATAGAAATAACTTTCCCTTTATCGTCAATTTGATAAATTCCAGTCAAATCAGGATTTACAGAAGACTTCACGGGTACAATCAACTCTATTTTTTCTAATAAATCTGTATTTCCCTTTACTTTCTCTTTTATTTTGAACGCTTTCATTGCAAGAGTTGTATAAGCAATAATATAAGGACTGTGAGTAGTCAAAATAAGATGATTATCTTCTTTATCATTATTAAATTCAAAAGACTTAAATAGAATGTTTTTTTGGCTTTCAGGAAATAAATTTTGTTCAATTTCTTCGATAATCGAAAATAAGTTTTGTGGTAAAAATTTCTTATGCAAGTTATCCATAGCAATTTGAAATTCCTCTTGAGATAAACTCGGATTTGACGCTAGATTTGATTCCATAGAGCGCAATGCTTCTCTTTCGGCAAAACTTAAATTATCTATACTGTTTGTCTTTAGATTATTTATAAAGTACTTTAAATAGTACAAGACAAGCATCATGGGTACTACAGATTGTATTCCACTCGAAGCCTCTGAAAGCTTTAAATCATTAAATCCTTCTCCTGAAATAGATGAAATTTTATTTGATTTATTATATTCAAATTTTATGTCATTAATATGAATTGAAATTGGTCGTGACAAACTCCGACACGCTTTTGTATATTCTTCAAGAGTCCAGCTTAACGATTTTGGTAGACCCTTCACATTCTCTAGCTCTTCTAAAACACTTAAGAAATTTCGTTCAGCAGGAATATAAGTTATTTTAGGAATTTCATAATTATCAACCTCCTTTATATTTACTTCTACCGAACCAGTATCATATTTAAAATGAATATATTTCCCACTATATTCAATATAAGAATCTGGCTTAAAATAATTTTGAATAGATTGCCATTTACACCATTCTGTTATAAAGGCATCGTCTTTAACAACATTATCAATAGAAATAGTTCTCTTTGCCAATGCCTTCTCAATCCAAGTCAAAGTAGATATTAATTTAACAATACTACTTTTACCACTACCTTGCCCTCCTATAAAAATCATCAATTTATCGATTGGCAAGAAACCATCATTATCAATAAACCCTTCTTTTATTGGTCCAAAATTTTTAATCTTAATTGATGACATTATTCTATGTTTTGTATTTAGCAAATGTATGCTTTTTAGCTTGAAATCGAAATCTAAAATTAGTATTCAAAAAGCCGTTGATATAAGCCGTTGATATAAGCCGTTGACGGATAGGGAGTATTCAATTGCGTAAAAGGCGGCGTGATTAGAAAAAGTTTTGTTTTCAAAAGAGAGATTGTTTTGTTACAAAAATAAAGGTTAAAAATGGATTCTTTGTCATTTAAAAATAGACTTTTCCTAAACATATCTTAAACCAAAATTAACTAACTTTACTTTTTATTACTTTAGCGACAAATTTAGAAACTCAAAACATGCCAACCGACTGTATCAGCTATCAAAATTCCGGATATTTCTCTACTTTGATGAACGATTATTTAGATCAAAAAAACAATTTAAATACTCTGTACAACAGATTTCCAAATCTTGAAAACTTTGAAGAGCAAATTCTTGAAAAGCAAAATAACTTTGACAATAGCAACAGATCCATTTTAGTTTCTACTTTACAAAAACAATATTTAAAAGTTGAAACTTCTGTTTTGACCAAACAAAATATTGAATCTTTAAATAATATAAATACATTCACTATCACAACTGGTCATCAACTAAATTTATTCAGCGGACCTTTATATTTTTTGTATAAAATCATCTCGACAATTAATTTAACAACAGAATTAAAATCGAAATATCCTTCCTATAATTTTGTTCCCATTTACTGGATGGCAACTGAAGATCATGATTTTGAAGAAATTAATTATTTCAATTTTAAAGGTAAAAAATTCCGTTGGAACAAAGAAAGTACTGGACCAGTTGGCCGATTATCTACTGAAGGTTTGGCCGATTTCCTTGAAGTATATGCACTCGAATTAGGTTCTAGTATAAATGCGAATACCCTAAAAAAACTATTTGAAGATTCTTATATCAAACACAATAATCTCGCCGATGCTACTCGGTTTTTAGCCAATGCACTATTTGGTAATTACGGCTTAGTAATTATAGATGCCGATAATGCTGACTTAAAACGTAGCTTTATTCCATACATCAAAGAAGAATTACTGCAGCAAACTTCTCATAAATTAGTACTCGAAACTGCTGAAAAATTAAAAGAGTACACCATTCAGGTAAATCCGAGAGAAATAAATCTGTTTTATATTGAAGATAACATCCGGGAACGCATCATCTTTGAAAACAATAAATACAAAGTAAACCACACTAAACTAGAGTTTTCTGAAACAGAAATTCTATCCATTTTAGAAAATCATCCAGAAAAATTCAGTCCAAATGTAATTATGAGACCGTTATATCAAGAAGTAATTTTACCAAATCTTTGTTACATTGGCGGAGGTGGAGAAATTGCCTATTGGTTAGAACTCAAATCTTTTTTTGCTGCTGCAAAAATTACTTTTCCAATGCTTCTGCTAAGGAATTCTGTTTTATTAGCAACCGAAAAACAAGCCAAAAAAGCAGATCAATTAAACTTGAGTTGGTCCGACTTGTTTTCAAAACAGCAAGACTTAAGAAATGATAAAACTAAAGAATTATCAGAGATTCAAATTGATTTAAAAGATTTAAAAGACCAATTAAAACAACAATTTGATTCGCTTCATCAACGTGCCACAAAAACCGACCAATCTTTTATGGGAGCCCTAAAAGCTCAGGAGGCCAAACAAATAAAGGGATTAGAAAACCTAGAAAAACGTTTACTAAAAGCTCAAAAAAGGACTTTAAGTGATGTTTTACAGCGAATTACCGATTTACAAAACGAACTTTTCCCAAATCAAAGTTTACAGGAAAGACAAAATAATTTTTCAGAATTTTACCTTGAATATGGTGAGAATTTAATTCCGCAATTGATTCAAATGCTAAAACCATTGCAATCTAATTTTGATATAATTAAATTTCCTTAAGAAAAACCATAAATAAATGATAAAAGAACGCCTAATTTCGCTGGATGTATTTAGAGGATTTACTATTTTATTGATGACTATTGTCAATAATCCAGGAAGCTGGGCGACTGTTTATCCTCCTTTATTACACTCAGATTGGAATGGTTGTACTCCTACAGATTTAGTTTTTCCCTTTTTTATTTTTATAATGGGAGTAGCGGTTTCATTTGCAATGCCTACAAAAAATTTTGATAACAAAACCTTTAATAAAATACTAATTCGCTCCTTACGAATGTTTTGTTTAGGAATGTTTTTCAATTTTTTTGGAAAAATACAACTTTTTGGACTAGACGGTATTCCCTTATTAATAGGACGCATAATCATAACAATTAGCGTGGGTTATTCACTCATGGGCAGTTTCAATGCAAAAGTAAAAACGTATTTAGCTATTGGTATCTTTGTTACATTTTTATGTTTAGCATATAGTGGAATTGAAGCTTATCAAGACGTCAGGTTACCGGGAGTTTTACAGCGCATTGGAATTGTATATTTTGTAATATCTCTTTTATATTTAAAAACAACGCTTAAAACGCAAATCATAGTAGCATCAACAATTTTAATAGGATATTGGGCAGTAATGACATTGATTCCGGTTCCAGGAATTGGATTACCAATTCTTGATAAAGAAACTAATTTGGCATCTTGGATTGACAGCGTCTTTTTAAAAAATCATGTGTGGGCAGTTACAAAAACGTGGGATCCAGAAGGAATTCTAAGTACAATTCCTGCAATAGCCTCAGGAATAATAGGATTACTGATAGGTCAATTACTCAATCGTCCATTACCTAAACTGGAAATTGTAAAAAAAATGGGAATTGCTGGAATTATTCTTATTATTCTTGGTCTTTTATGGAGCGTCACATTTCCTTTAAATAAATCACTTTGGACGAGCTCTTTTGTTTTATACACATCTGGTATAGCAATACTTTCGTTAACTATTTTCTATTATGTAATTGATGTTGCTAACTATAAAAAATGGACAAAACTATTTCTTGTTTGGGGAGTAAATCCAATGATTGTATTCTTCTTTTCTGAAATAATTCCACAAGCATTAGAAATGATTCAATTTCAAAATCCAGAAATTCCTTCTGAACAAATTAATCTTCAAAATTATTTGTATCATTTTTGGATTGCACCAGTTTTTAATAATCCTATGACGGCATCCTTAGCCGGAGCTTTGATCTATGTAACTATTTGGTCTTTGATTTTAAGACTATTTTATAAACATCAATTAATATTTAAGGTATAATTTAAAAAAAAGGCCTGATTAATCTTAAACAAACTCCTTTTAATTGGTGATTTATTAAAATAAACACATAAAAAAGTTTACTTTTGCAGCCAATTCGAAAAACTTAAAAAAACAAAAAAATGGCTACTAATAGAACATTTACAATGATCAAGCCTGATGCTGTTGCTAATGGACACATCGGAAACATTTTAGCAATGATTACTAATGCAGGATTTAAAATCGTTTCTTTAAAATTAACACAACTTACTGTTGCTGATGCTCAAGCATTTTATGCTGTTCACGCTGCAAGACCTTTTTACGGTGAATTAGTTGAATTCATGTCAAGAGGACCAATCGTTGCTGCAATTTTAGAAAAAGACAATGCTGTTGAAGATTTCAGAACTTTAATTGGAGCTACAAATCCAGCTGAAGCTGCTGAAGGAACTATCCGTAAAGCATACGCAACTTCTATTGGAGAAAATGCAGTTCACGGTTCTGATAGCGATGAAAATGCAGCTATTGAAGGTGCTTTCCATTTTGCTGGAAGAGAGCAATTCTAGTATTCAGTTTTCAGTCGCAGTTAATAGTGACATATAAAAACAGAAAATCCCGTTTCATAATTGAAACGGGATTTTTTATTTGCAATCTCATTGAAAACTAAACACTGTGAATTTTCACTATCTTAAAACCACATCTTTCACCACATCGCGTCTTAATTCCTCATTGATCATTTTGATGATTTTAGACTTTCCGTGACTTAATTCCTCTCGCAAAACAGACGAAGTCAACTCCACATATAACGTGCTTCCTTTCAAAACTACATTATTCGTATAACTGTTCACACCATTCCCCATAAGATTTTTCCAAGCATCTTTCACATCAATTTGATCCATGCCAGGTTGTAACTTATTCACTTGGATTATTTGTTTCAAAACATCCCCTATAGTACTCTGATTATTTAATCTCTTTGCCATCGCCCATCAAGTTTATTGCTGTTGCTCTTTTATAATGGTATTCCGTTTTATCTTTATTCAACAACACCAGCTCTTCATTTGTTAAGGCTATAATTTCCTCACTCCATTTCATATAAGGCGTTGTGTAGTCTATAAAAACACGGTCATCCTCATAACGTACAGCTACTTTTTCCTCTACATCATTCACTAAAAAAGTACCATCAAGTTGTGGCATCACTTTTTTTCTAATCCCTTTGTCTTTTACAATATTAAAATAATCGTAAACCTCATTCATCCTATACTCCTTATCCTCAATAGAGTCAAAAACAACTTTTTTAACCTCCCAATATCCATTTAACAGAGCTACATCTTCGGTTTTAATATTTTGCTTACATGCCAAAAATACCAAGATGAGAATAAAAAAACCAACTATCTTTTTCATATCTATTTTTTTTAGGAGCTATTTCCTGCTGTCCGCTGTATCTTTTTCTTGCTACCTTCCTTCGTCAGTAGTACCAAGAAAAAGGATGCCGCTTCCATCAGGGCTAGACCATTCTACTATAATTGTAATTGTGTAATTGGGTTGAAAAATACCAACAAAAATAAAAAAAACGTATCGATAGCTTTGTCAATACAACAAAGACTTATAAAAAGATACTAGTTCAATTCGCTTAAAAAACAAGAAAACTCGAAATATATCGGTCATATCTTGTTTTGAATTCAGGTTTTAGTTTCCCGATCTCCAAATAAAAACCAAGTATTACTTAGACTTTATCCGAATCAAAAAACCAGCTACAAAAAAAGCCAAACCCACCAAAATCAAAAAATAATACAAACTGATGAACTGCTCCCGAATAAGATTAGCTACAACAAAGCACAACACACTAATCAGATAAAAGTATAGCGGTGGCATGTTTTTGATAGAAGAAAAATTCATAGTAACAACTTATTTGAAAAAACTATCTACAAACTCCAATTTGTTAAAAACTTGAAGATCCTCAATACCTTCACCTACTCCAATGTATTTTACTGGAATTTGAAACTGATCAGAAATTCCGATAACAACTCCGCCTTTTGCAGTTCCATCAAGTTTAGTAACTGCTAAACAACTCACTTCTGTTGCAGCAGTAAATTGTTTTGCTTGTTCAAAAGCATTTTGTCCAGTAGATCCATCAAGAACTAATAAAACATCATGTGGTGCATCGGCAACCACTTTTTGCATTACACGCTTCACCTTAGACAATTCATTCATCAAATTGATTTTATTATGCAAACGTCCTGCTGTATCAATAATAACAATATCAGCTTTTTGAGCCACCGCTGATTGCAAAGTATCAAAAGCCACCGAAGCCGGATCACTTCCCATTTCTTGCCTCACAATAGGAACACCTACACGATCAGCCCAAATTTGCAACTGATCTATCGCAGCGGCACGAAACGTATCTGCAGCACCTAAAACTACATTGTAACCTTGCTTTTTAAATTGATATGCTAATTTACCAATAGTCGTAGTTTTTCCTACCCCATTAACACCTACCACCATAATTACGTATGGTTTTTTATCTGCTGGAATAACAAACTCAGATGACTCACCAGTATTAGTTTCAGAAAGTAAACCAGCTATTTCTTCCCTCAATATTTGGTTCAACTCTGAGATACCTAAATATTTATCTGAAGCTACTCGTTTTTCAATTCTAGTAATGATTTTCAACGTAGTACTTACTCCCACATCAGAGGCAACAAGAATTTCTTCTAGATTATCCAGAACTTCATCATCAACTTTAGACTTTCCTGCGACAGCCTTAGTAAGCTTTGAAAAGAAATTTGTTTTTGACTTTTCTAAACCTTTATCTAGTATCTCTTTTTTCTCTGATGAAAATATTTTTTTAAAAAAACTCATTGTAAGTAGGGTATAAAATGAACTATAAGTCTTAAAAAAACGCTTGTTTTTTTACGGGGTAAATATAGAAAATAAAAAAGCTACTTCCGAATGAAAGTAGCTTTTCTATAAATTATCTCTGTTAATTATTTCTTTTTCAAGAACTCATCAACAGCTTCAGGAGTCATAATAGATTCTACGAATGTATATGCACCTGTTTTTGGAGATTTCACCATTTTGATGGCTTTTGATAATCTCTTAGAAGATGTTTGTAACGATGCTACGGTTTTCTTTGCCATGATTCAAATGTTATTTAAATTTTAATTAGGTTTGAAACGTAAACATTTTAACCTTTTAAAATTTGTAATTATTACTTAATTTCTTTGTGAACAGTTACACGCTTCAAGATTGGATTAAATTTTTTAATCTCTAATCTATCCGGAGTATTTTTTTTGTTCTTAGTAGTGATGTATCTTGAAGTACCTGCAACACCAGTTGTTTTGTGTTCTGTACATTCTAAAATTACTTGGATTCTATTACCTTTCTTTGCCATCTTGCTATATATTTATTGTGGAACGGATTATTTAATAAATCCTTCTGACTGTGCTTTTTTCAAAACAGCAGCAATTCCATTTTTATTAATTGTTTTTATCGTAGATGCAGCTACTCTTAGAGTAATCCATCTATCTTCTTCTGGAAGATAAAAACGCTTTTTAACTAAGTTCACAGAAAATTTTCTCTTAGTTTTGTTCATAGCGTGAGAAACGTTATTTCCTACCATCGCTCTTTTACCTGTAAGGTCACAAACTCTTGACATTATACTTATCTTTTATCGTTAATCAAAATCAGGGTGCAAAGAAAAGAAAAATAAACCTATTAACCAACAATAATTTTACACAATTTTCAAAATTTCTTTATACACTAGCTCTAAACTTTTTATTACAGCCCTATCTATCACTTTTTCACGGGGTTGACCAAAATTAAATTCCTCAACAATTATTTCACTTGGCGTAGCAATTGCAATAAAAACAGTTCCAATTTCAGCATTCGAATCTCCTTTTAGAGGTCCAGCGTTTCCAGTTGTAGCAATTGCATAATCTGTTTTCACTATGGCTTTTACACTTGAAGCCATAGCAGAGACTACTTCTTTACTCACCACCGAATGAGCTTCTATGTCGTGCTTAGAAACTCCAAGTAGATCTATTTTTGCTTGTGTATCATAAGTAACCACACCACCTTTAAAATATTTTGACGCTCCAGCAACAGCAGTTAACACCTGTGCAATTTTACCACCAGTGCAACTTTCGGCTGTTGCAATTGTTTTATTGTGCTTTGTAAGTAGTGATCCCAGAACTACTTCCAGCGTTTCATCATCATCAAAACCTACAATAATATCCTTGATAATCTCAGTTACTGAATTTACATTTTCTTGAATAGCAGCTTCAAGAATTTCTTTATCAGTTCCGCGTGCCGTCAATCGTAAACGGACTCTTCCCGGCGCTGGCAAGTAGGCTAATTTTATAAAAGCAGGCAATCCATTTTCCCATGCTTCAATACGCTCAGCCACTACACTTTCACCTTGACCATAAGTCAAAATGGTTTTGTGGATAATGTAAGGACGTTTATATTCTTGCACAATTTTAGGAATCAGCTCATCTTCAACCAAATATTTCATTTCATAAGGAACTCCTGGAAGAGAAATATAAACTGTATTTTCTTTTTTAATCCACATGCCGGGAGCCGTACCTACTTCATTATGCAACACTATACATTTTGACGGGACTAGCGCTTGATCTTTATTTACTTGTGAAGCTGGCCTGTTCATAACCCTTTCTATGAGCGCTACAACATGCTTTTCAACATCTTGATTGACTATCAATTCATCTTCAAAGTAATCACAAAACGTTTTCTTTGTAATATCATCTTTTGTAGGCCCTAACCCTCCCGTAAGCACCACAAAATCAACAGTATTTTGCAATCTTGACAAGGTTTGTAAAATATGGTTTTTATCATCACTTATAGATAACATTTCTATTGTTTCGATTCCAATTCTATCTAGAGCCTTAGCTATAAATCCCGAATTAGTATCTGTAATTTGACCAATTAATATTTCGTCACCTATTGTAACTATGGTTGCTTTCATTAGTAAATTTTAATTATATAATTATCATATTGGACTTTAAGAACCAATAACTATTTATCATTACATTGTTTTGGAATAAAAATACAACTTTACAGATATTGTTTATAAAAAAAGTGACCCGAAAAGGTCACTTTTTTTATAATAATATTTAAACATCAAAATCTTTTTTGATTTCTTTCACCGCATCATTGACTTGGTTTTTAACACTTTTAAAAGTCTCTTTTATATCCTTCTTTTTCCCTTCGGCTTTTGTCCAAGCTTCAATTTGTAAAATTTCTTCAAAAGCAACATTCATTCCCATTAAATCCAGAGTCGGCTTTATCTTGTGTGCATATGCATAAGCATGCTTGTGGTCTTTCTTCTTTATTCCTTCTTTAATTTGCAATAAATCCTCTGGAACTTCGGTAACAAACAATGTCAATATTTCATTGACAAATTCTGGGTCATTATCTGAAAGTGCGTACACTTTTGATAGATTGTAATGTATAGCCATTATTTTACTTGTATTCTAAATAGTTGTTGTCCTTCTAAAAATCCCTCTAAAACGTCATCTTGATTTACAGCTGCTACTCCTTCTGGAGTTCCTGTAAAAATTACGTCGCCAATTTTAAGCGTAAAAAACTGCGAAACATAAGACACCAATTCATCAATCTTCCAAAGCATCAAGCTTGAATCTCCTTTTTGAACTGATTTTCCATTTTTAAGAAGTTCAAATGTAATATTTTCTAATGAAGAAAATTGACTTTTAGGTAAAAAATCCCCTAAAACAGCTGAACCATCAAACGCCTTTGCTTTTTCCCATGGCAATCCTTTCGACTTTAATTTCTCTTGTAAATCACGTGCTGTAAAATCAATCCCAACACTTATTTCATCATAGTATTTATGAGCAAACTTAGGTTCAATATATTTACCAACCTTACTAATTTTAACAATCAACTCGATTTCATGATGCACATCATTTGAAAATTCAGGAATAACAAAAGGATGTTGTTTTAATAAAATAGCCGAATCTGGTTTTAAAAAAACAACAGGCTCCGATGGCTTTTCATTATGCAACTCTGCGATATGATTGGTATAATTTCTACCGATACAGATTATTTTCATTTCTTAATTAAAAAATTTAATGATTGAAAGATTCAAAAATTAGCTTAATTTATTGTTCAGTTTTCGAAGTTTAATCGCCGTTAAAACTTTCTTGGTGTACAAAGGGAAATCAGCATTTTGAATCCAACTAAAATAACCCGGCTCTGTTTCTAACACCTTTTCTACTTTAACACCTTTATGTTTTCCAAAGGTAAAAATCTCTTCATTATCCTTGTCAAATGCTATCATTCCTGCAAAATCGGCAATTTTCTTGCGAGTTGTAAATTCAGACAACGATTTCATGTCATTTTCCAATTCTGGATAACGGTCTAATTGCGCTTTTAAAATCTCGTAAGTAGCCATGGTATCTGCTTCAGCTGAATGGGCATTTTCAAGATTTTTACCACAATAAAATTTTAAAGCTGCGCTTAAAGTTCGCTCTTCCATTTTATGAAAAACAGTTTGCACATCAACTGAAACTCTATTTTTCATGTCAAAATCTACCCCTGCACGAAGTAATTCTTCGGCCAATAAAGGAATATCAAAACGATCTGAGTTAAATCCAGCCAAATCGCTGTCTTTTATCATATTATACACCTGCGTTGCCAGTTCTTTAAAAGTTGGCTCATTAGCTACTTTTTCATCAGTAATTCCGTGAACCGCTGTAGTTTGTGCCGGAATAGGAATAGTAGGATTTACGAGCCACGTTTTACTTTCCTTGTTCCCGTTTGGGAAAACTTTGAAAATTGATATTTCTACAATTCGGTCTTTTCCAATATCAATTCCAGTAGTTTCAAGATCGAAAAAGCAAATTGGTTTATTGAGTTTTAGTTCCATTTTTTGTTTTTGAATGTGACAAATATAAAAATTTGGAGTTAATTCCAAAGCTAAACAAAGACTAATAAAAGCAGAATAAAAAATAAAACCCCTGATAGACTTTTATATCAATCAGGGGTTTCAATTATTGATTATTTAACTTAAACAGCTCTATCAGCATCAAAAGCCTCTAAATATTCAGCTACACGCTTTACAAAACTACCTCCTAATGCACCATCAACTACTCTATGATCATAGCTGTGTGACAAGAACATTTTTTGACGAATTCCTATAAAGTCTCCTTCAGGGGTTTCAATAACAGCAGGTACTTTACGAATGGCTCCAAGGGCAAGAATACCTACTTGTGGCTGGTTTATAATTGGTGTACCAAAAACACTTCCAAAAGTCCCTACATTAGTAACTGTATAGGTACCACCTTGAGTATCATCTGGTTTTAATTTACCCATTTTTGCACGGTTCCCTAAATCGTTTACCGCTTTTGCCATTCCTACTAAATTTAACTGATCAGCATTTTTAATGACCGGAACAATCAAGTTACCATTTGGTAAGGCAGCAGCCATTCCTAAGTTTATATTCTTTTTCTTGATGATGTAATCTCCATCAACAGAAATATTCATACCTGGAAAATCTTTTAAAGCTTTGGCTACAGCCTCCATAAATATAGGAGTATAAGTAAGCTTTTCACCTTCGCGTTTTTCAAATACGTTTTTATTTTTCTCTCTCCATTTTACAATATTCGTAACATCAACCTCTATAAAAGATTGTACATGCGCTGATGTTTGAACTGAAGCTACCATATAACCCGAAATTAACTTTCGCATACGATCCATTTCAATAACTTCATCACCACCGTTTACAGAAACTGGTACCGCTTTTTGAGCTAAAGGCGCAGCTGCAGGAATAACTTTTTCTAGAACTGGAGCCGGTGCAGCAACTACTGACTGGTTGCCTCTACTTTTCACATACTCAAGGATATCATTTTTAGTAACTCTACCCTCTTTCCCTGTACCAGCAATAGATTCAAGTTCTGTAAGTAAAACACCTTCTTCTTTTGCAATATTCTTAACAAGCGGCGACAAGAATTTTTCTGAATTAGAAAAATCTACTGGCGCAGCAATGGTATTTTTTACAGTCTCAACTTCTTTTTCAATTGAAGTAGCTGCCACAGGTGTAGCAACTGCCGCTTCAGTACTTACACCATCAGAACCATCAGTTTCAATGATTGCAATGGTTTGACCTACTTGTACCAAATCATCTTTTCCAAAAAGTTGTTCTACAAGAACTCCCGAAACCTCACTTGGTACCTCACTATCTACTTTATCAGTAGCAATCTCCAGTACCGCTTCATCAGCTTCAATCTTGTCTCCAACTTCTTTTAACCAGTTGGTAATAGTTGCTTCTGCAACGCTTTCTCCCATTTTTGGAAGTTTTAATTCATATCTTGCCATATTATTAACCTAAAAGGTGATATTGATTTTCAGTTTGCGAAATTACTAAATATTTCAAATATAAATTACATTAAATATAATTTTTTACGTCATTTTAACTACTTCGCCACGTGATGTACTATTATTACTTCCTATTAAAAAATCGGTAGCTTTTGGCTTAATTTTAAAAGTTATTCGTTGATTAAATCCCTCTTTCTTTGCAGATTCCTGAATAGCGATACAATCCTTAAATGATATAAATTCATTGTCAAGAATAATTTCAACATTAGTTTCCTCTTTCACCATTGACGAAAGTAGCATTTTTTCTGTTTTTAAATCATGAAATTTTACTTTTTTTTGTAACGAGCGTTCCATTTTTTGAAGTAAACTTTGATCATTGGTAAACAAAATATATTTTGGAGAAATCATCTTTTTTGTTTTCTGGAATAATGAATTGCCTTGTAAAGTCTTGTATGCGGTAAAAACAGAGACGCCTATTTTCATAAAAACAGCAAACAAACACTCTTTTATCCGAAAAATAGATTTTGCTTTACTAAAATGTTTCTTGTAAAAAAAATGCATCGCCTCTGAAAATCGCTTCATATACAAGCCATCTTTATGAGTACTTTCTCCTTTATAATGAATAACAGTAGTTGCGCCAAAGTAAAAATTATTATATCCCGCTTTTAGCGCCATGTAAGACAAATCAATATCATCAGAATACATAAAACAAGCTTCGTCAAATCCTCCTAATTCTAGATACAACTTTCGTTTTAAAAGCATAAAAGCACCCACTAAAACATCCACTTTCCCAGTTTGCTCTTCCTGCAAATGGTTTGCATAGTACTTGCCTAACATTTTAGATTTAGGGAAAAGTTTATACAGACCCGCAATCTTTGTAAAAGCCACAAATGGAGTTGGAACACCGCGCTTACTCTCTGGAAGAAAACCACCAGCACCATCAATAAGCTTACAACCTACAATCCCTAAATGATCTTTTTGATTAGCAAATTCTAGAATTTTTAAAAAAGTATCTTCAGCCACAACCGTGTCTGGATTTAGAATACAAACATACTCTCCCGAGGCTTGGTCGACACCTATATTATTCCCTTTGGGGAAACCTTCATTCGATTTGTTTTGAATTAACTTTACCGTTGAAAATCGTTGCAATACCATTGCACAACTATCATCGACAGAATTATTATCAACCACAATTATCTCTGCGTCAATACCTTCAATTGCTTTTTGAACACTGATTAAACAAAGCTCCAGAAAGTACCGAACATTGTAATTAAGAATAATAACCGATAGTAACATGTGACAAATGTACAGAGAAAAACAAATAATAGAAACTTGAATAATATTTATCAATATTGCTTAAATAAAATTTGACAACAAAAAACAAATTTTGTGTAACAAAAACCATTAACTCTCCACTAACGTAATTATGAGTGAAAACCTAGAACAGACTTTTGTGCAACTTTTGCAAGAAAACCAAAATATAATCCACAAGATTTGTAGATTGTATACTAATGGTGATGATGCACACAAAGATTTGTTTCAAGAAATCACCATTCAATTATGGAAAGCTTTCCCTAAGTTTAGAGGAGATAGCAAATTTTCTACTTGGGCTTATCGCGTAGCCTTAAATACAGCCATCACCCTATATCGTAAAACAAAACGTTCTATCAGTACTGTGGAGTTTGAAGGCAGGCAACATTTTCTTAATGATGTAGAATATGATTATGAAGAGGAAGAACAATTAAAATTAATGTACAAAGCAGTTTATCAATTGAATGATATTGAAAAAGCATTAATCTTCATGTATCTTGAAGACAAAGACTACCAAGAAATATCCGAAACGTTGGGAATTAGCGAAGTTAACGCAAGAGTAAAAATGAATAGAATAAAAGGGAAATTAAAAAAAATATTAAATCCATTAGAAGCATGAAAGAACTGGATTTACTCAAAAAAGACTGGCAAAAAGAAGGAAATACTTTTGAACAAGTCTCTACAAACGACATTTATGTGATGATTCACAAAAAATCATCTTCATTAGTGAAGTGGATACTAATTGTTAGCATTTTAGAATTTTTAATTTTAAATGGGATATCAATTTTCATCAGTAGCAAAGAATATGATGCATTTGTGATTGCTCACCCCATAATAAAAACCCTAGAACTCATTAATTATATTGTTATTTTTGGTTTTATAATTCTGTTTTACAAAAATTACAAATCTATTTCAACCTTAAATTCAGCCAAAGATCTAATTAAAAAGATATTAAAAACAAGAAAAGTAGTTACGTATTACATTTTTTGGAATATCATTTTTGGCGGGTTAACAGGTACTTATACTGGCCTACAAGCTTTTAACGAAGGCTATAAAGATGGATCAAATACAAAAGTAGACATTTTAGACCCGTCAAGTATTATTGCTTTATTGGTTTTTGGTTTATTTTTTATGGGCTTTATTTGGTGCTTTTATAAGTTAGTTTACGGCACTTTCTTATCCAAACTGAGCAAAAATTACAGCGAATTAAAGAAAATTGACTTGTAAAAAATCAAATTACTATCTGAAATCATCACCTTTAAAATAAAACAGAAACAATACAAGCAAATTTTACTTGCTTGACCTTCAATTAAACTATTATTTATAAAACAATACATACACAACTATTGTTTGTATTTTTGTAATGGACTATATTTGCATTCTTAAAATAACAAACAATGATTAAGATTACTTTACCCGATGGGTCAGTTAGAGAGTTTGCTCCAGGCGTAACTCCAATGGATGTTGCAAAAAGCATCAGTGAAGGATTTGCTAGAAATGTAATTTCAGCCTCTTTTAATGGTACTACTATTGAAACAACAACCCCACTAACCACGGATGGTAGCCTTACATTATTTACTTGGAATGACGCCGATGGTAAAAAAGCATTTTGGCATTCTACTTCACACGTTATGGCTCAGGTTCTTGAGGAAATGTACCCAGGAATTAAGCTTACACTCGGACCCGCAATTGCAAATGGATTTTATTATGATGTAGATTTTGAAGATCATAAAATCACAGATGCTGATTTCAAAAAAATTGAAGACCGTGTTCTTGAAATTTCAAGAGGAAAGCACGAATTTAAACTGCGTCCCGTTTCTAAGGCAGATGCTTTAGAATTATACAAAGACAACATTTACAAAACCGAGTTGATTACTAATCTTGAAGACGGAACGATTACGTTTTGCGATCACGATACCTTTACTGATTTGTGTCGTGGTGGCCATATTCCAAATACCGGTATCATCAAAGCAATGAAAGTAATGAGCGTTGCTGGTGCTTACTGGAGAGGTGATGAGAAAAACAAACAGTTAACCCGAGTTTACGGAACATCGTTCCCAAAACAAAAAGAATTAACGGAATACTTAGAATTACTAGAAGAAGCAAAACGTCGTGACCACAGAAAACTAGGAAAAGAACTGGAGTTATTTGCCTTTTCTCAAAAAGTAGGTCAAGGTCTGCCACTATGGTTGCCTAAAGGAGCTGCCTTAAGAGACAGATTAGAGCAATTTTTGAAAAAAGCACAGAAAAAAGCAGGTTACGAGCAAGTTGTAACTCCACATATTGGTCAGAAAGAATTGTACGTTACTTCTGGTCATTATGCAAAGTATGGAGCAGACAGCTTTCAACCAATTAATACACCTGCAGAAGGAGAAGAGTTTTTATTAAAACCGATGAACTGTCCGCATCACTGCGAAATATACAATGTTCGTCCATGGTCATACAAAGACTTACCAAAACGTTATGCTGAATTTGGAACAGTTTACCGATACGAACAAAGTGGAGAATTACACGGTTTAACTCGCGTGCGAGGATTTACTCAAGATGATGCTCATATTTTTTGTACTCCAGAACAATTAGACGAAGAGTTCAAAAAAGTAATTGACTTAGTACTTTATGTATTTGGTTCATTAGGATTTGAAAACTTTACAGCCCAAATTTCGTTAAGAGATAAGGAAAATAGAGATAAATATATAGGTACCGATGAAAATTGGGAAAAAGCAGAGAATGCAATCATCAATGCTGCTGCAGATAAAGGTTTAAATACTGTAGTAGAATATGGCGAAGCTGCGTTTTACGGACCAAAGTTAGATTTCATGGTTAAGGATGCCCTTGGAAGACAATGGCAATTAGGAACTATACAGGTAGACTACAACTTACCAGAACGTTTTGACTTGACTTACAAAGGTTCTGATAATGAACTACACCGTCCGGTAATGATTCACAGAGCACCTTTTGGTTCTATGGAACGTTTTATAGCAATATTACTAGAACACACAGCAGGAAATTTCCCGCTTTGGCTAATGCCAGAACAAGCTATAATATTGTCTTTGAGCGAGAAATATGAAATATATGCGAAAAAAGTTTTAGATTTGCTAGAAAATCACGAAATTCGCGCCCTCATTGACAACAGAAACGAGACCATCGGTAAGAAAATTAGAGATGCCGAAATGCAAAAAACACCGTTTATGTTGATTGTAGGTGAGGAAGAAGAGAAAAACGGAACCATTTCTATACGCCGTCACGGCCAAGAAGGAAAAGGTAATATCACAGTTACAATAGAAGAATTTGCAGCTATTGTAAACGAAGAAATTAGCAAAACATTGAAAGTATTTACAGTTTAACTTAAATTATAAAGTCATAGCAATAAGAAGCAACAGAGGTTACCAACCTCGCGTAGAAAAAAAAGATGCCCACAGAATAAACAACCTTATTCGTGGTGTACAAGAAGTAAGGCTTGTAGGTGAAAACATTGAACCAGGTGTTTTTAAACTTGCAGAAGCCCTAAGGTTAGCAGATCAGTTTGAATTGGATTTAGTTGAAATTTCTCCAAACGCTGAACCACCGGTTTGTAAAATCATGGATTACAAGAAATTTGTTTACGAACAAAAGAAACGTGATAAGGTTTTAAAAGCGAAATCTACACAAGTTGTTGTGAAAGAAATTCGTTTTGGTCCTCAAACGGATGAGCATGATTATGAATTTAAAAGAAAAAACGCAGAAAAATTCTTAAAAGAAGGCGCAAAGCTAAAAGCATTTGTATTCTTTAAAGGGCGTTCTATAATTTATAAAGATCAAGGTCAGATTTTATTATTGAGATTAGCAACAGATCTTGAAGAATTTGGAAAAGTAGAGGCTATGCCTGTTCTTGAAGGAAAAAGAATGATCATGTTTATTGCTCCTAAGAAGAAAAAATAAGTCTTAAAGTCAAAAGTCTTAGAGTCAAAAGTATTCAACTTTCGACTTTAAGACTTTAAAAACTTTACGACTAAATAAAATAAGTAAGTAAGAATAAATTAAAACACTAGGAAAAAATGCCTAAAATGAAAACCAAATCTAGCGCCAAGAAACGTTTTAAAGTTACTGGTTCTGGAAAGATTAAAAGAAAGCATGCTTTTAAAAGTCACATCTTGACTAAAAAGTCTAAAAAACGTAAATTAGCTTTGACTCACTCAGCGCTAGTTCACAAAACAGATATGAAAAGCATCAAACAACAATTAAGAATTATCTAATAAGTCCAAAGTTAGAAAGTCCTAAAGTCAAAAGTACACACTTTCTACATTCGGCTTTTTACATTTGACTAAAGATTTCTTTAGGTTAAAACAATTTAAAATAACCTTGGAGTATGGCTTTTAAGTTCCTTTGATTCAATTCAGGACGCCTGCTACAAAAAAACAATAAAAATTATGCCAAGATCGGTAAATTCAGTTGCTAAAAGAGCAAGAAGAAAAAAAATAATGAAGCAAGCCAAAGGTTTCTTTGGTAGACGTAAAAACGTTTGGACAGTTGCTAAGAATGCGGTGGAGAAAGCAATGTGCTACGCTTACCGTGATAGAAAAGTGAACAAAAGAAATTTCCGTTCTTTATGGATTCAACGTATCAACGCTGGAGCTAGATTAGAAGGAATGTCTTATTCACAATTCATGGGTAAAGTTAAAGCTAACGGAATCGAATTGAACCGTAAAGTTCTTGCAGATTTAGCTATGAACCACCCAGAAGCTTTCAAAGCAGTACTTAATAAAGTAAAATAAACGTTTTATAAACTCAATTTAGATTACTTACTTATAAAAAAAACCTCAATCAATCGATTGAGGTTTTTTTGTGTCTTGTGATACTTTATTCTTTAATAAGGATTATTGTAGCTTTAAAACCAGTCCCTAAATTCCATTGACTTGCTGATATCAATGCTCCTTTATCGTCATAAACTTTAAATTCTGCTGTGTTTGGCCCTGAACTTCCTTGATTTAAAGCTACAAAGTCAATTTTATTGAACCCTTTTTCTAAAACAATTTCAAAACCTTTAAAATTACTGTCTAAATAAACTTGGTTTTGAATTACTTTATCATTTAACATAACTCGTATTAAATCACCATCTACATAAGCAGCATCCCGATACATAACTTTTGCAGAAACAGATTCCGTAGTGTAATTACCTAAATTTTGGTTTCTACGATAAACTATACCTTCTGAATTATCTTCTTTCTTGTTTAATTTATCTCTGTAAACATCACCTGGATTGATAAACTCACTTGATGGAATCATCGAAATAGGTTTTACTGGCTTCGTTTCGGGAATACTTGTAAGATTTGGATTTGTTACGGGTGGTTTAACATTTGGCGTAGGTGAATTGATTGGGGGAATATCAATTTTAGGTGAAATTGTTTTGTTTATCTTTGGCGCATTATTTTTAGGAGGAATTGCTTTGAACTTTGAATTGAATTCAGATTGAGCAAAACCACTGTAAAATGAACCAAGTAGTATCATTGTGAATAAAATCCTTTTCATAATTTGCGGTACATTCATTTTATAGGTTTTAACAAGTTTTAAAAATATAAAACCTAACATTCACTTTCAAAAATCAAGCCATTTTTTAACTTTCATTTATAACTACAAATGAGTTGAAATAGTATATGAACAGGGTGGAACTTTTAACTATTAAATAAAATTTGACAAAAAATCATTTTTACTTCGCTCCTAAATATCTAATTTTAGACATGAAGACAAAACTGCAGATAAAATGAATTACTAGATGCTGTTTATGTTAGACTTTTCAATGATTTGAAAAGTATCTAATTAAAAATTAAACATATTGGTAACAAAAAATAAAAATATAGCTTTAAATGATACTTTTGTAGGCTGTAACTTTTAAATGAATGGATTTTTCTAAATATCAACAAAAAATAGCATCCCTAATAATGTGGTCCCTCATTTGTACCCTTATTGGGATATTCTCGGGATCTGCCTCTGCCCTGCTTTTGTTTAGTCTTGATTGGGTTACACAACTATTCACGCTTTACAAAACATTGTTTTGGTTGCTTCCAATAGGCGGACTGTTAATAGGATTATTATACCACTACCTAGGCAACGAAAGCAACAAAGGAAACAACCTACTATTGATTGCTTATGAAAATCCTGAAACAAGAGTTCCTTTACGAATGGGATTTTTAGTTTTTTTGGGCACATTAATGACTCATCTTTTGGGAGGATCTGCAGGTAGAGAAGGTACTGCAGTTCAAATGGGAGGAGCAATAGCATATCAATTCAATAAAATAAAAAAAATCTCAAATACGGAATCTCAAATATTAATACTTCTAGGAATTAGTGCGGGATTTGCATCGGTTTTTGGGACACCTCTAGCAGGCGCATTTTTTGCATTAGAAATTGTTGGTTTTAAAAGAATAACACTAAAAAGCATCTTATCTGTATTTTTAGTAGCCTTTATAGCGAATTATACCGTAGACCTTTGGCAAATAGAACATAGCGTTTATTATATTTTTGAAATTCCAAATATCACATTTAAAACACTTTTATGGGTTTTAGTTGCTGGACTTCTTTTTGGCTTGACCGCAATGCTTTATTCAAAAAGTGCTCATTACTGGAATCGATTGTTTAGCGTTACTTTTCCATTTGCTCCTTGGAGACCTCTTGTGGGAGGCTCGTTTCTTGTTATCCTTTTTTACTGTTTTGATATGACACGCTATACAGGACTAGGACTACCCGTAATTGCAGAATCCTTTACAACACCTAGTTTGCCAGAAGATTTTTTATTAAAAATAATTATAACCGGAATCACATTAGGAAGTGGTTTTAAGGGTGGAGAAGTTACTCCGTTATTTTTTATAGGTGCCACACTAGGTAGCGCGTTATCCCTTTTTATTCCCTTACCCATAAGCTTGCTTGCTGGAATGGGATTTGTTGCCTTATTATCTGGCGCTACACATACACCTATAGCTTGTACATTAATGGGGATAGAACTTTTTGGGATTGAGGCTGGTTTATTATTATGTATTGCTTGTAGTACGGCCTATTTTTGTTCAGGTTCTACCGGGATTTACAAATCTCAATTAAAAACAGGACTAAAATATACGTTGTATGCCTTTTGTTTTAAAAAAATACGGTTATTAAGAGGTGTATAATTTGGTAATTTGTAGAAATGATTTCAACATTAGATTAAAAAAATGTAATTTCGCATTCTATGAAAATACAAGACATTCAAGCCGTACAAGAGTTGTTATCAACGCCTAAAAAAATTGCAATAATCCCGCACCGAGGTCCAGATGGCGATGCGATGGGTTCTACATTAGGACTTTATCATTTTTTACTAAAAAACCACCACTACCCTACTGTAATTTCTCCTAATGAGTTCCCTGATTTTCTAGCTTGGATGCCGGGAGCTGACAAAATTAAAATTTACGAGAAGGATAGAGAAAACTGCACAGCACTATTACAAGAAGCTGAACTAATTTTTACATTAGATTTTAATGCTTTGCACAGAACTGGAGAAATGGAAAATGTGTTAGCACAGCTTCAATCTCCATTTATCATGATTGATCATCATCAAAATCCAGATGACTACGCTGCTGTTACCTACTCTGACACCGCATTTGGATCAACTTGTGAAATGCTTTATAATTTTATTACCGCTTTAGGTAAAAAGGATGACATCGATTTCACAATAGGTACTTGTATCTATACGGGAATACTTACTGATTCTGGTTCGTTTAAATTTCCTAAAACCACTGGAACAACACATAGAATTGTTGCAGAACTAATTGATTTAGGCGTTCAAAATACAGAAATCCCGAGTTTACTATTTGACAATAGTTCTTATGGAAGACTCCAAATATTAGGTAGAGCGCTTCAAAACATGATTATCTATCCAGAATTTAAGACTGCTTATACAACACTTACTCAAGAGGAACTGAACTCTTTTAATTATATAAAAGGAGACACTGAGGGAATTGTAAATTATGGTCTAAGCATACAAGGAATACATTTTGCAGCTATCTTTATAGAAAATAAAGAAGAAAAAATTATTAAAATTTCGTTTCGTTCACAAGGTGATTTTGATGTTAATCAATTTGCAAGAGAACACTTTAACGGCGGTGGACATCGCAATGCCGCTGGAGGAAAATCAGAACTTACGATGGAAGAAACCCAAAAGAAATTTGAAGATTTACTAACAAAAATAAGCATCTAAATCCATGAAAAACAGCAACCTAATTGCAGTTGTATTCTTTTTATTTCTTTTACTTTCGGGCTGCAAACAGCATCAGGATGCTAGAAGACCTATTTCCCAATCGTCTGGGAGTTTTATGAAAAAATCGATTCTGCGCAATAAAAAATTGGTTGCAACAGAGGAAAGTCAGATACAAAACGTTATCAAAAACAATCCAAGTACAGTATACTTGGCATCAAAAAAAGGTTACTGGTACTCGTATGAAGCAAGAAATACAATTGACACCCTCACTCCTAAAAAAGGAGACGTTGCTTTGTTTGACTATGAAATTAAGGATTTAAAAGGCACCTTGATTTACTCTCAAGAAGAACTAAAACCACAAGTGTATTATGTTGATAAACAAAATATAATGATGGGTTTACGTGACGGAATCAAATTAATGCATCGTAATGAGAAAGTAAATTTTTTATTCCCCTCAAATATGGCTTACGGCTATCATGGTGACGATAAAAAAATAGATACAAACCAACCAATTATTTGTACCGTTACATTGCGAGATTTTAAACCCGAAGTGGCGTATAAAAAAGAAGTTCTACAAACTGTTGCACCTACAACTGACGTTATTGCAAAAAAAGCCTCTAACCCTATAACCAAAGAAAAAGATACTATAACTCCATAACAATTAATTTAGAAATGAAAAAAAAGATCGTAATTGCGCTACTAGCGATAGCCTCATTGTATTCCTGTAAAAATGATCATTCCAATTTACCTGATGGATTGTATGCTCAAATTGAAACTAACAAAGGGGAGATTATTGTACAACTGGATTTTGAAAAAGCACCTATAACCGTTGCAAACTATGTGGCACTTGCCGAAGGAAAAAATGAGTTTGTAACGAATGAAAATTTAAAAAAGAAACCTTTTTTTGATGGTTTAAAATTTCATAGAGTCATTGCTGATTTTATGATACAAACCGGAGATCCACTAGGAACCGGTTCAGGCGATACAGGATATAAATTTAAGGATGAATTCAATGACTTACGATTTGATAAAGGTGGAGTTCTAGCTATGGCCAATAACGGACCTATGACCAATAGCAGCCAATTTTTTATCACACATCTTGCAACCCCTTGGCTAGACGGAAAGCATACCATTTTTGGTCATGTGGTAGAAAAAGGTATGGAAGTTGTCAATAAAATTCAACAAGATGATTACATCAAATCTGTAACGATCATTAGAAATGGTGAAGCTGCTAAGAAATTTAATGCGGTAAAAGTTTTTACCGACTATTTTGCAGTAGAGTCTGAAAATCAAAAGAAAAAAGCCGCTATTGAAGCTGAAAACAAGCGCGTTTATAATGAAAAATACAAAGTGGTAAGAGAGCAAAAAGTAGCAAGTTTTGCTGTATTGAAATCAAAAGCTACAACAACCCCTTCCGGTTTACAATATGTAATTACTAAAAAAAGCGGAGGTAAAAAACCATCTAATGGCACTCCTGTTTTTATACACTATGCGGGATTTCTTGAAGATGGAGAGCTTTTTGATGCAAGTATAGAGAGTGTTTCAAAAGCATTTGGAAAATACGATGAAAACAGAGCAGCTCAAAATGGATATCAACCTATTCCTTTTCAAGCAGGAAGAAAAGATGGCATGATTCCTGGTTTCATTGAAGGAATAGAACAATTATCTTTTGGAGACAAGGCTGTAATTTTTATTCCGTCCCGTTTGGGATATGGTGCTGCTGGTGCAGGAGGAGTTATACCGCCAAACGCCAATATTATTTTTGAAATTGAACTTTTAGAAAAAAATTAATTTACATAAAATTATAGAAGATGAAATTTAAATATCTGTTTTTACTACTTCTGGGATGTATTACTATCCAAGCTCAAACTGGAAAAAAAATAACACCAGTAAAAAAACCAAGTACTACAGCAAAGGCAGTTGTAAAAAAACCAACTGAAGCAGAAGGTATCTTTGTAACTATTGCAACTAATAAAGGAAACATAGAATTAGAACTTGCGTACCAAAAAACACCAGTGACAGTTGCAAATTTTATAGCACTTGCCGAAGGAAAAAATACATTTGTAAAACCCGAAAACCTAAAAGGCAAACCTTTTTTTGATGGGTTAAAATTTCACCGCGTTATCAAAGATTTCATGATTCAAGGTGGTGATCCTTCTGGAAATGGATCAGGTGGTCCAGGATATGCTTTTAAAGATGAAATTACTGATTTAAAGCATAATAAACCAGGAATCTTATCTATGGCAAATGCTGGACCTGCAACAAATGGAAGCCAATTTTTTATTACACATAAAGAAACGCCTTGGTTAGATGGTAAACATACTGTTTTTGGTCATGTAACCTCTGGAATGGAAATTGTAAACGCTATTGCGCAAGATGATGTGATTACAAAAGTAACCGTGGTTAGAAAAGGGGCTTTGGCAAAGAAATTTGATGCTGTAAAAGTAATTTCAGATTATTTTAATTTCAAAACTGAAGATCAAAAAAAGATTGAGGCTGTTAAAGCTGCAAAGAAAACTTACCTATCTACAATAAAAGCTACAGCTACTACCACTCCATCTGGATTAGCTTACAAGATAGTTGAAAATGGAACAGGTGTAAAACCAGCTAATGGAGCTACATTTTATTTTAATTACGCAGGCTATTTTGAAGATGGTTCTTTATTTGACAGCAGTTATGAGAATGTGAATAAAGCCTACGGTAAGTATGATGAAAGAAGAGCGGCTCAAAACGGATACAAAGCATTTCCATTTGTAGCAGGGAAAAAAGACGGTATGATTGCTGGCTTTATTGAGGGTCTTGAAAACATGGGTTTTGGGGATAAAGCAGTTGTTTTTATACCTTCAAATTTGGCTTATGGTGAACGTGGTGCTAATGGAGTGATACCGCCAAATACCATGCTTATTTTTGAATTAGAAATGCTTGAAAAAGAACCCATAAAATAAATTAAAATCAAAAAAAAAACACCGATGATATCTTAAATTTCATCGGTGTTTTTTTATTACTCTATTTTTTCCCGAATTTCCAATCAAATTCATCTTTTTGATTGATAATTGCTCCCAATTCAAATTTTACAACCTCATCAAATTCAGTTTGAAAAATCATCCAGTTTTCTTCGTTAAAATAATTCTCAAAAGTATCAAATTCCTCTTGAGTAAATTTAGTTATAGACTTGCTAACTAAATCTTTTTTCACATCACTAATTTTTTTATTGATAATTTTGTTACCAAAAAGCTCAAGTTCTGGGCTTGATGCAACAATGTATCCTAATTTAAAATCTTCTTCAACATAAAAAGTCAAACGCATTTTTAAAGAGTTGTATGCATAAATAATATTGTCATCCTCGTCTTTATAATTTCGGTTTGGTTTTCCGTAAATAGCGGTAACATCATTTTGTTTCATTCCAAAAATGAGTTTATCAATTCCGTTTTTTGTATTTATTTTCATTCGTTTTACTTTAAAATTAAAATAGTGATGCAAAGATACTTCATTATTAGAAAATCAATCAGGACTATTGAGGTTTTAATCTCTATTTATTTCCATAAAAAGAACTTTAGTCATCAAGTTATACAGATTTAAATTTATAAAATAACAAGAATACTATTCCATAGAATTGTTTAAAGAAAGATAGTAATAAAACAGAGTTGCGTGTCATTGTACTCATTTATTTCTTACTTTTAAACTCCAAAAAACAATATCTTATAATTAAATTTTCTCTATGAAAACAAACAAGTTGCTCCTGTATTGCTTAGTAGTTTTTAGTGCAATCAATACCTACTCCCAAAAAAAAGATTCAAAAGAATTTAAAGTTGATTTTGAAAAATTCACTTTAGACAATGGCTTACAAGTCATTTTGCATATTGATAAATCAGATCCTGTTGTTGCTGTTGCATTAACTAGTCACGTAGGTTCTGCAAGAGAAATACAAGGAAGAACTGGATTTGCACATTTATTTGAGCATTTACTTTTCCTTGAATCTGAAAATTTAGGAAAAGGAGGGCTTGATAAAATGAGTGCTCGCATAGGCGGAGAGGGTGCAAATGGATCTACTAGCCGAGATAGAACCAATTATTTTCAAACTGTACCAAAAGATGCACTTGAAAAAATGATTTGGGCTGAAGCAGATAAGCTTGGTTTTTTTATCAACACCGTAACAGAACCCGTTCTTGCTAAAGAAAAACAAGTTGTAAAAAATGAAAAAAGACAAAGTTATGACAACAGGCCTTATGGTCATAATTTCTCTGTGATATCAAAAAATTTATATCCGTCTACTCATCCTTACAACTGGGATGTAATAGGATCTCTTGAAGATTTACAGAACGCAACATTAGATGATGTTAAGAATTTTTACAAGCGCTGGTATGTCCCTAACAATGTCACACTAACAATTGCAGGAGATATTGATGTAAACCAAACCAAAATTTGGGTAGAAAAATATTTTGGCGAAATAAAACGTGGCGACGCTATCCCAAAAATGGAAAAACAAGCTGTTGTTTTACCTGCTACCAAAAAACTGTACTACGAAGACAATTTTGCAAAACTTCCACAACTTACTCTTACATGGCCATCAGTTTATGAATACCATCCAGACAGCTATGCCCTAGAAGTTCTTGCCAATTATCTTTCAAAAGGTAAAAAAGCTCCTTTGTACAAAACCTTAGTAGAAGATAAAAAAATTACTGACGCAGCAGATGTTTTTCAGTACAACTCTGAAATAGCAGGACAATACATGCTTAGCGTTACCGCTTTTGATAAAACAAATTTAAATGAGGTCATGAATGGTGTCAACGAAGCTTTTTCAAAATTTGAAACTGAAGGTATTTCGCAACAAGATTTAGATAGGATTAAAGCAGGACAAGAAACTGCCTTTTATAACAATTTATCAAGTGTTTTAGGAAAAGGATTTCAACTTGCACAATACGAGATATTTGCTGGAACACCAGAATATATTAATCAAGATGTCAAAAATATATTAGCTGTTACCCGTGATGATGTAATGCGCGTGTATAAAAAATACATTCAAAACAAACCATTTGTAGCAACTAGTTTTGTTCCAAAAGGAGAAAAAAATTTAATTTTAGATGGCTCCATATTGGCCGATGTAGTTGAAGAAAAAATCATTGAAGGCAAAGAAGACTCTTTTGATGCAAGTATAGCTGCTACTTATGAAAAAACTCCTTCGAAATTTGACCGAAGCATTGAACCAGCATACGGCGCTAGTCCAGATGTAATTTTACCAGTTGTTTGGAAAGATAAAATGCCATCAGGAATGTCTATATTAGGAATTGAAAATTACGAAGTGCCATTAGTACAATTTCAATTGCAAATTAAAGGAGGCTTATTGCTAGAAAATTCAGAAAAAATTGGAGTTTCAAACATGCTTGCCGAGCTTATGACCAAAGGAACCGCAAATAAAACACCTGAACAATTAGAAAATGCTATTGAGAGTCTTGGTGCTTCTATAAAAGCAACAGCAAGTGATGAAGCTATTTCAATTTACGGCACCACACTAGCAAAAAACTATACCGCTACTATGGCATTAGTACAAGAAATTTTATTACAACCACGATGGGATACCAAAGAATTTGAACTTATAAAACAAAGTACACTGAGTCAAATAATGCAGCAAAAAGCAGATCCTAATTATATTGCTCGAATTGAGTTTAAAAAATTACTTTTTGGCACATCTATTTTATCTAATAATCGTATTGGATCTGAAAAAACCGTTAGTTCAATTACTATAGATGACTTGAAAAACTATTTCACTACGAATATGCCTCCTTCAAATGTTAATTTTCATGTAGTTGGAGCCGTGAATAAAAACAGTGTTTCAAACTCCTTAAAAATAATAAGTAAAAATTGGAGTACTAAAAATATTGTTATTCCAACAAATGCCAATACAACAGCTATTTCAAGCTCACAAGTCTATTTTTATGATGTTCCAGGAGCTAAACAATCTGTAATAAGAATTGGCTATCCAGCTCTTGCTGCTACTGACTCGGACTATTATCCCGCTCAAATTTTAAATTACCGCTTGGGAGGAGGCAGTTTTGCCTCACAATTAACACAAGAATTACGTGAAGGAAAAGGATACACATATGGTATTAGCTCCATGTTTATGGGATCTGTAAATAAAGGATTTTTTGCAGTATCGAGTGGTGTTCGTTCTAATGTTACATTTGAATCTGTTGCATTAGTTAAAGATATTTTACAAAAATACGGTGCTAATTTCAATGCAAATGATCTCGATGTTACTAAAAGTTATTTGATCAAAAGTAATGCTAGAGCTTTTGAAACATTATCATCAAAACTTGAAATGCTCTATGACATTAGTAATTACAGTTACACGGATGATTACGCAAAAAAACAAGAAAATATTGTAAAAAATATTACAATAGATGATATAAAAACGCTTGCGAAAAAATATTTAGATCCAAATAAAATGATTTATCTCATTGTAGGTGATGCTGAAACGCAATTGAAAAAATTAGAACAATTAGGTTTTGGCACACCAAAATTAATTAACAGCCCAAAACCAAATTAATAAATCAGCAGTATTACAAAACAAAAAATAATTTTTCTGATTCACCAGCTACGTAAAAGTAGCATTTCGAATCAGAAAAATTATTTTTATATAAGGTGAGATTAAGAGGTTTCTCTACTCATTCATTTCATCATAACGTACAGGAACTTGTGGGTCATACAAAGAACATTTAAATTCCTCCAATGTGTCTGAGAGTAAGTTCATAGTTTTTCCATCAGTACCATAGCAATCAATTAAAATACTTTGAGAAGTTGATTTTACTTGAAACGCACCTGTTCCATTTGGATTCTTCCAGCTGTTTTCGTCTACTTTTTCCCAACCTGAAAAAACGGATGACAATCTATTCCAAATTACAGTCACAGGCAATTCCTCTAGTCCTTCAACAAATTGCTCCTCAAGCAATGCCTCATAAACTAAATGATGATTTAAATAAATTCCTTCTTGATATTTCCAAAAGATTAATTCGTACATAAATTATTTTTAATATTCAAAAGTTCCATATTCACTTTTTATGGTAAGCTTTTTTGTTCCAGAATCTTCTACTCTACCTACAATTTGTGCATCAACATCGAATGATTTTGAAATCGCAATGATATCTTGTGCAACTGCCTCAGAGACATAAAGCTCCATTCGATGGCCGCAGTTGAAAACCTGATACATTTCTTTCCAATCGGTTTTAGATTGTTCTTGAATTAATTGGAACAATGGTGGTACAGGAAATAAATTATCCTTTATAATGTGTAAATTGTTTACAAAATGTAAAATTTTGGTTTGGGCACCACCGCTACAATGTACCATACCATGTATTTCATTTGACGAATATGTATCTAAAATTTTCTTGATGATAGGTGCATACGTTCGCGTAGGCGAAAGCACCAATTGTCCTGCATCTATAGGCGAATTTGCAACTGCATCTGTTAATTTTACTTGGCCCGAATAAATCAGTGCTTCTGGAACTGCAGCATCAAAACTCTCAGGATATTTTGTCGCTAAATATTTTTCGAAAACATCATGACGGGCTGATGTAAGTCCGTTACTTCCCATTCCGCCATTGTAACTTTTTTCATAAGTTGCTTGACCAAAAGAAGCTAAACCTACAATAACATCGCCCGCTTTAATATTAGCATTATCAATTACTTTTGAACGCTTCATGCGCGCTGTAACCGTTGAATCTACAATTATAGTGCGCACAATATCACCTACATCAGCCGTTTCACCACCTGTAGAATGAATAGTTACACCATAAGAATCAAGCTCTTTTATTAACTCCTCGGTACCTTTAATAATTGCTGAAATTACTTCGGCTGGAATTAGATTTTTATTTCTTCCAATGGTTGATGAAAGTAAAATATTATCGGTTGCCCCTACACACAATAAGTCATCAATATTCATTATTAATGCATCTTGAGCAATACCTTTCCATACAGAAAGATCACCGGTTTCTTTCCAATACATGTAGGCCAATGAAGATTTAGTACCTGCTCCATCAGCATGCATAATCAGGCAATACTCCTTGTCTTGTGTTAAATAATCGGGTACAATTTTGCAGAAAGCTTGTGGAAATAAGCCTTTATCAATGTTTTTAATGGCGTTGTGCACATCTTCTTTAGATGCCGAAACACCGCGAAGTGCATACCTTTTTGAAGTATCTGAACTCATTTAATTTAGTTGTGAAGCCTGCTTTTAGGCAGTTAGTTGTGGCGCAAAGATACTAATTTGATTTAGGAATAAGGAACTTGATTTTAGGATTTATTGCACTATTTTTGAAGGATTAAAATCTCTACTCTTCTATTAGCTGCACGTTGTATTTCGTTTTTTTCTGGTAATGTAAAGATAGGTTTATTGCTACCATAACCTTTGTATGCCAATCTCCTTTGTTGAATTCCATTTTTAATTAAATAATCATGAACCGATTTTGCGCGACGATTGGATAACTTCACATCATTTGGATCTGGATTACAGCAAATATGACCGTGAATTTCAATATTTAAACTGAGTTGACTCCTCATAATTTGTAACAGCTCATCCAAATTCACCATTGAGGAATTGACCATAACCTCTGAGTTAAATTTAAAATTTATATTTTGCAAAGTAACAAAATCACCTACTTTAGCTTGTTGAATTTGTGAAATTAAGGTGTTGTTATCATTATTGTTTTTTGGGGATTTAGATAGATCTGCAACCCCACTTTGATTTAATTTACTTACGAATACTTCTTGAACTTTAGAATTAGATTTTTTTTGATAATATACAATTACTTTCCTATTGATAAATTCTTGTGTTGCTCCTAAAAAATCTTCTCCAATATTAACAATAACTAGAGTACTATCTAATAAAAAATTGTTACGTATTAAGTGCTTTTGCACGTTTACAGCGCGCCTAAGTGCTAATTGCTTATTGTACTGATTTGATGCAGTACTATCACAATATCCTTCAATTTTAATCACATTAACTTCTTTATTTTTATCCAACCATTTTTGAAAAACTCTTTGCGAATGAACATTAGGTTGATCTTGGTCTAAATCAAAATACAGTATATGTTTCTCCTGAGAATTCATTTTGAAACACAGTAATAAAAAAAGTACAATACTCCTCATTATTCTTTGTTAAATATTTGATACCTATTTATGCAACCCTTTTTGATTCTAGTTTTCATGATAATTTTTCTTTAATGTAATAAAATACGTGATTTAATAAACTTATAACTAAACGCAAAAAAGCATCTAATTCGTACTAATTAGATGCTTTTTTTAAATCATTAATTTTATTTATTCCCAATCAGGCATACTTGCATTAGAAAACAACAGCGTTCGAGATCCTCCTACATTATTTGTTGCAGGGGTATATTTTATAATATTTTTAATAGATAAACCATCGTTTGAGGTATTCATCAAAATTAACTCTGCTTCATTGGGGGCATATCTCACATCTAAATCTAAGGTTCCCAATGGTTTTTCTAAACCAATGTCAGTTATTAAATTTGAACTTAAGGTACACTGAAAAACTTTTGTATCCAGTTGTCTGTAATTCGCATCCTCAAAGCCTGAAACATCTCTGGTAAAGAGTAATCGCTGACCATTTACTGAGAAATTCAGCCCTCCAGTAGCACCTTGTGTACCAGATAGAACTTGATTAATAACTGTACCTATGGCATTAATCACAAAGATTTCAGTATTGTAGCCGCTTGCATCGTTTACTTTCAAGGCAATTTTTGTTCCGTCGTTGCTCCAATCACATTCTGAAATGAATTTTCCATTTGTTGTTTGATAAATTTTGGTCAAGCCACTGCCATCAGCATTAATTTTATACAATTTGTCAAAATAAGGATAGATTAATTGACTGCCTGAGGCGTTCCACGAGAAATTGATAAAGTCCGAGTTAAATCCAGCAATAGGAATAGAGTTAGTGACTTTAAGTATTCCAGATCCATCTGGATTCATAGTATACAAGTGATTTTGTGCACCACTTGATCGTATAAAAGCAATTTTATTTGATGAAATATTTTTTCTTGGTCTCCAACTATTAGTATTCGATGTTGTAATTTGGACGCTTTTCCCGGTCTCATCGCCAGAAAAAATTACATTATTGTCACTTATTTTTCTAACAAATAAAAACCTTGCGTTTGGAAATCCAATCGTTGTAAAAGTTTGCACCGGACTTAGTACTGGAGGATTGATTCCATCGGATACTGAAACTTGCCAAAAATACTTCGTGTTATATGCTAAATCTTTCAACAAGTACATACTGGCAGCAATATCTTTGTACACTGTAACCTCATTGCTCGTGTTTTTCCTCAATATAATTTCATACTTCAGGACGTCTTTATCCGGATCTGTAGCTGAGAAATTTAAATTTAATTCTATAGGCTGATCTACAGCATTGTCCATGGGCGAAGTTAATACCGTAGCAGTAGGAGGTCTATTGTTGGATGTTGATAGCTTTAGCTCAAATACAATATTTGTTATTTGATCTCTGTTGACCTTTGCAGGTTCAAATTTTGCCAAATAACCTTCCTTTTGCGCTTCTAGAGAATAATCTCCCACCTTTACATTTGTAAGAACAAATTTACCTGCTTCATCTGTAAAAACGATACTTGTACTGGGACTAGAAAACACTTTGACATTAGCTAAAGGTTTAAAATCAATGGCACTGACAATTTTCCCTTCGATAGTCCCGAATTCGTCTCCAGCTAATTTTTCTTCACTGCATGAACTCAAAAAAAACACAAAAAAAAGAGCTTGTATAAGATGGTTAATTTTCATTGTTAAGGTATTATAGTTGAATGAATAGCTCATGGTAATGTTCTTATTTCGATATGTTTTTTGAAACAGTATTTTTTTTGCTATTAAAAAAATAATACGTGAGTCCAAAACCAAAGCGATAATAAAAATCATCACGCACTCCTCTTATTTGATAGTCAATGTTGTCACTAAAGTTTAGATTATGTTCGCCATAAAGTTTGATTCCTATGGCATTTGAAACCATATATTCTAATCCTAGTCCATATTGAGCTTTAGTATGCTTGTTTTCGAAATTTTTGTTTACTCCAAAGCCACCACCCGCAAATAGATAGGGTGACAATTTATCCTTTGGTAAAACGATAAATTCAAGATTAAGATCAAATGTTGCATAACCTACATCTAAAAGATCTTTATTAGCTAATTTAATGACATTAGTAGAAGCACTGACATTGAACGACGGAGTAAAATAGTATTTTAAGGCACCACGACCCATGGGGCGAAACATGGCGTTAGGGTAATCGCCATCCATTAGTGCAGCACCACCCGTTAATTCCATTGCGAAACGAGATCTTCTTTCTTGTAGTTTCCTGCCATAAATTGCCGTAGTAGCAGCATCTGAATTTTCTTTTTCATACTTCGTTAGGATTGCGTCAACCTCTGATTTAGGTACATCAGCATCCCAAATTTTTTCTTTGATTCCTTCTAAGACTAAAGTCGCAACTGCTTTTTCGATAGCCTCTGTAACGGCCATTTGCACAGGCTCGTTGGTTGTATATCCCGTTTCTACTTCTAATAATCTTTTGAAATTGACATACTTAAAAAGACTTTGATCTATTGCTTGAGATAAAATTGTTTTTGAAATATAAACTGATTTTAAAATCTTACCATTTGCCGTAGATACCATTCTTAAATAAACAGTTACACGATCTTGTCTGTATTTAATAGATCCACCAGTACCGAAATAACGCGCTCCAAACCCGCCAGTAATTATATTAGAGTCATAGGAAATAATTCCACCTTCCAGTAGAACACCCGCGTATAATAAAGGTGTAATTTGCGGTACATTAGGATCAACATCTTTGGAATATTCTTGCCGTGTAGATCGAATAAGGTTACGTTCTTGCAATAAATTACCAATATTTTCTCTTTCGATGGGAATAAACCATTTTGAATCTTCAAGCGCTTTAATTAAAATTGATGTAGCCCCTTGGGTTACGGCTGTACTAAAATTGCTACCATTTTCAGTAGCTTTGTACTGTCCAGTTTGGTCTCGAAATTTATAAAGTCCAACTACTATGGGCTCTTTAGGCTTGGGTAACTCTTTCAAGAGTGTTGTAGCTGGAGTATTTTCTCCAATTACTGCCTTTTCTACACCAGTAGGTTGATTGTAATATGCTCCACAACTGGAAATTAAAATAAAAATAAGTAAGGGTACACATTTTAATGTATTCATATTATCGATTTGGGATGATTACTTGTGTTTGTTCACCTGTTTTAGTATCTAAGATATCTACAGTTAATCCTCCAGACGAAGGATACACCTCAACAGAAAGACTACCAAAAGTATAGGAACCTATTTTAATACCATCATTACCAAATTGTTGCTTGAACAAGGAGCTCGAAACTTGACTTAAAAGTAACGAGTTTAAACTTGATGTAAACCGCTCGAGTTCCGTTTGAGCAGGTTGCGAAATTGATTTGTCTGTAAACTTATTTTGGGACTCCGCCGAGCTTGCTAACCATTGATAATTAAATGTATCCCCCCCAAAAGCGGGATTTTTAGGTTTGTAAACTAAGTCCTGTGCTATTACGGATTGAAAACCAAAAAAAACGATTGTTAAGACATATAATAATCTCATAAGTTAGTGGATAAAATTAATACTGAGTAAAATATTTGTTTTGCTTTTCTAAATTCTTAAGGTGTAAATACGTGGCATAAATAGCTTGTTCACCCATTTCATTTAAATATTCTTCATCTGGACGCGCTAAAAATTCATATATAATATCATTCTCTATCGTGATTACTATCTTGGTATTCCTACCAAAACTAAATTCCTCTGTTAAAACGACTATTTTTTTGGCATTAATTTTATACTCATTATAGAGATAGAAATACAAATCATAAAAATCTTTACCTACTTTAGTCTTCGTTTCATTTGAAATAATTCCTATTATTTCAAAACCGTCAGCTGGAATATTAGCTACGTTATCTTTTTTTTTTTTGAGCATTCAGCACAACTCGATCTTTTCCTATTAACTGCTTATTTTCATTATAAAAAAGTAGTAAAACAATAACCTCATCTGTATTGCCCAAATTGACTTCTGTTGTAGACAGATTTTTATTTTCACTTGGATTTAAAGAAAAAATTCCTTCTTGAACATTATTTGACTGATTATCATTTACAGTATTTTTTTTAATTACTGATAATTTATAGGATAAACTCTGTAAGCCATCCGATAAATTTTCGGCAGTACCAATTATTTTTATATTGGTTTCCGTTTTATCAATTACTATTTTTGCTTTTACAACTGTGTTTGTTGTTTGGGAATAAGATGTACAACCCAAAAACAAAAAAATATAAAATGAGAAATTAAAGAATAATCTTTTCATAATTTTGAATTATTGATCAATAGTACAGTAGCCCCATTACCTGACTGAATAATTTTTAAATCTCGTGATATTGAATTGGAACCAAAACTATTGATAGTTAAATTGTTCCCTTTTTGTACAAATTCATTTTTGACATGATATCTACTGTATGTGGCAAAATCGTAAATAGTATTATTATCACCTAGCTGTAATACTTTTTGTTCAATTGATAGTGCTTGTTTATTCAACAAGATCGTATTATTGTTTCCTTTTTGTAACACTGATACAGCAGTAGTATTTGATCTTAATACCGCATTAAAAGTATTGTACTCCCCAATCTGTTGCATTTGCACAGTATTATCAAAAGCTTGTTGCTTAACAGTTGCATTTCCTGATAAGTTAGCTGTGGATAGATATAAAGGACCTTCATTATCCCCCACTATAGCTATATCTATGGTTTTACCTTGAGAAGTTTCTGTTCCTTGAGCAGAAATGAGCTGCAACGAAAATAACACAGCAATGACAAAACAGAGTACTCGAATTTTCATACTATTGCTTTTTAATTAAAAAAAAAGATGGAGCAGCTACAAAGCTGCTCCAATCTTCATGATTGCTCAATTAGTTACTTTGAATCACACTAGATACATTGTAGTTCCCTTGTTGAGAAACAGTATTGATGTTTCCTGAACTAAATCCTGTTTGCATTGTTGTAGAAGTATTTGATTTTCCTTCTTGCAAAATATTATCTAGATTTTTGAATCCATTTTGTGTAGTTAACGCAATGTTTTCTTTACCATATTGATAATGATTAGCCACATTTCTTTCAGTTAACGACGTAGCTTTACCAATACTGTTTTGGTTAATAGTTGATTTGTTTTTGTCACCACCTTGACTCGTATAAGCTAGATTGAAATTGCCGTTTTGAGTTTGAGTAGCTTCGTTGTCTCCATGTGGAGTCATTGGTATAGCTGACGTAAGTGGCACCATAAGTGAAAAAGTCCCAACAGCAGGAATAGGATTATTTCCTGAAGTCCCTTGATCAATAGTGGCTTTGTTATTATTGCCCGTTTGTGTTTGGGTAGCATCATCATCACCAAATAATGAGCCTGTTGCTACTTGAACTTCATCTTGCCAAATCGTGGCATCGTTTTTATCTCCAACTTGTTTTTGGGTAGCTTTGTTATCCCAATTGTTTTGAGAGATGTAAGCACGGTTGTCGTCCCCTTTTTGATCAACATCAGCGATGTTCTTTGCTGAAGCGTTAGCAGAAGACACAAACATTTGCCCTGGAAGTACTCCTTGATACACAAAAGCATCATTGTTGCTTATTGTTTGCTTAATCTTAGAACTTTGTGATGTTCCAATTTGATGTACCGCCGCATTTTGAGAAGTTCCTGTTTGACCTACCAAACTTGAATTAGCTCCAGCTGTTGGACCTGGTTGCGCGTAAGATGCTGCTCCTACAAATAGCATCGCGGAGATGCTTAAAACTACTTTTTTCATAATAAATATATTTAATTGGTTGTTAATACAAATTATTATGTAGGTACAAAAAAGTGATTTGGGGATCTTCTTTTTAAGAAATCAAATGTAATTTCAAAACTTATTTTTTTTACTTTTTGATTTCCACATGTCAAAGATAGAGAAGCATTTCAAAATCAACCCCCGTATAAACACCTGTTTTACAGACATTTAAATACAAATCCGATTAAGGGTTCATATAAATCGATGAAATACACCAATTAAAAAAGAACACATAGATATTTTTGAAAAATTATTTTTTTTATGTTTCAAATTTTAAAAAAAAATGAAATAGACATATTTAAAAGTATATTGATCGTAATTTATTCATAAACAAAATTTAATGCTTTTTTGATTGTATTCTTGCATTTTTCAGCTTGAAAAAAAATATCAAAGGTTTATACATCATAAGAATAAAAAAATGCCTCTCTAAAACAGAGAGGCATTTTCTTATCATGTGGACTTACTTTGCAATTAAGAATATGTTATAAACTTTAATTTACTTAGTAAATAACAATTCTCGATATTTAGTCAAGGTCCAAATTTCGTTATCAACTAGTAACTCTAGTTTATCACAATGATTTCTAATAATCTCAAAATAAGGTTTTACTTTATTACAATACGCTTCGGCCATTTCCTGAGCGTTTGTTAGTGTATTTGCTTTTCTTCTTTCATCTGTCATTTCTTCAACTTTTGAATTTATTCCTTCAATATGTCCCGAAATTTCTTTGATAAGATTAATTTGCTCCTTAGCAATAGTTTCAAAATCAGCACCAAATATATCTTTCAATCCTTTTACATTAGCAATTAATGTGTTTTGGTATTTAATAGCTGTTGGTATCACATGGTTTTTAGAGATATCACCTAAAACCCTTCCTTCTATTTGTATTTTTTTAGTGTATTCCTCTAATTCAATCTCATAACGTGCTTCGACTTCAACATGATTCATGATGTTTAACTCTGAAAACAAATCTAGAGACTGCTTTGAAATTCTAGCTTTTAAAGCTTCGGGCGTAGTTTTAAAATTACTTAAACCGCGTTTTTTTGCTTCAACTTCCCATTCTTCGCTATAACCGTCTCCTTCAAAAAGAATTTTTTTAGATTGCTTGATATACTCTCTCAAGACATTAAAAATAGCATCATCTTTTTTCATGTCTTTCGAGTCAATTAAGGCATCTACCTCAACTTTAAAGTCTCTCAATTGTTTAGCAACAATAGCGTTTAATGTTGTCATGGCATTAGAGCAATTTGCAGTTGAACCTACAGCTCTAAATTCAAATTTATTTCCTGTAAAAGCAAAAGGTGAGGTTCTATTTCTATCTGTATTGTCAAGAAGTACATCTGGAATTTTCCCTACTACGTTCAATTTTAAATCTGTTTTTTCCTCTGGTGATAATTTTCCAGCAGTTACTCCTTCTAGTTCTGCTAATACTTTTGTAAGTTGTTCTCCAATAAATACCGATATAATGGCTGGAGGAGCTTCATTGGCGCCAAGCCTATGATCATTACTAGCTGAAGCAATAGCTGCTCTTAGTAAAGACTCATTATCATTAACAGCTTTAATAGTATTGATAAAAAATGTTAAAAACTGTAAATTACTCATAGGAGTTTTACTTGGACTCAACAGGTTAACGCCAGTATCAGTAGCCAAAGACCAGTTGTTGTGCTTACCTGAACCGTTAACACCTTTAAAAGGTTTTTCATGAAATAATACTTTTAAGTCATGACGTTCGGCTACTTTTTGCATCACATCCATCAACAAACAATTGTGATCAACCGCTAAGTTGGTTTCTTCAAAAATGGGAGCCAATTCAAATTGATTAGGAGCAACTTCATTATGACGGGTTTTTACTGGAATTCCAAGGAGCATACACTCTTGCTCCAAGTCTCTCATGTACGTAAGCGCACGTGTAGGAATTGATCCAAAATAGTGATCATCAAGCTGTTGACCTTTTGCAGAAGTGTGTCCAAGAAGTGTTCTTCCAGTCATGATTAAATCGGGACGAGAATTGGCTAATGCACTATCAACCAAAAAGTATTCTTGTTCCCAACCCAAAGTGGCGGTCACTTTTTTCACATTTTTATCAAAATATTTACAAACTTCTGTTGCTGCTTCATCCATAACCATAAGCGCACGCAAAAGCGGTGTTTTATAATCTAAAGCTTCACCCGTGTACGAAATAAAAACAGTAGGTATGCAAAGAGTTGTTCCAAAGATAAACGCTGGAGATGTAGGATCCCAAGCAGTGTATCCTCTGGCTTCAAATGTATTTCTGATTCCTCCATTTGGAAAACTGGAAGCATCAGGTTCTTGTTGAACTAATTGTGCACCACCAAATTTTTCAACAGGATCACTCCCGTCATGAGATGTTTCAAAAAAAGCGTCGTGTTTTTCAGCAGTTGTTCCTGTAAGCGGCTGAAACCAATGTGTATAATGGGTTACTCCTTTTGCAAGTGCCCATTCTTTCATCCCCATAGCAATGTAATCTGCTAATTTACGGTCAATTTTGGTTCCGTGTTGTACCGCACTTTGAATTCCTTTTAAAGCATCCGAAGTTAGATATTGCTTCATTGCCTTTTCATTAAAGACATTTGAACCAAAAATAATTGATTTTCTACCTGTTTCATCAAATTGAACGGGCTTTCTAGTCGATGCTTCTCTTAAAGCTTGAAAACGTAATGTTGGCATGTTTCGTTTTTTTAAAATTAGTTTAAATCCAATAGATCAAAATCAAATATACTCAATAATTGCATAAAAAATAAAAGGAAGTACTTTATGAATTTACATAATTAAGCCCTGCAAAAATACATATTTTTTAATTCACCCCCTATAAAAATACCGTTTTTAAAAATATTATATCATTTAAAATAAAAAACACCCCCATTTTTACACTATTTAAAAAAATATTTTACTTTTGTGCCAGCAATTTTACGAAGTAAATCTATAAAGACATGGCAAAAATTAAATTAGAGTACATTTGGTTAGATGGATATGAACCAACACAAAACCTTAGAAGTAAAACTAAAGTTGAAGAGCACGAAAATTTTCAAGGAACTCTTGCAGAAATAGGAAACTGGTCATTTGACGGTTCCTCTACAAGACAAGCCGAAGGTGGTTCGTCTGATTGTTTATTGGTACCAGTAGCAATCTATCCTGATCCTACTCGTATTAATGGATATCTTGTTATGACCGAAGTTATGAATGCAGATGGTACTCCTCATGCTTCAAACGGAAGAGCAACTATAGATGATGATGGTGATTTTTGGTTTGGTTTTGAACAAGAGTACTTTATCATGGATACCAAAACTTTATTGCCTTTGGGTTTCCCAATTGGCGGTTATCCAGCACCACAAGGAATGTACTATTGCTCAGTAGGTGGAAAAAACACCCACGGAAGAGCACTTGTTGAAGAACATGCAGACCTTTGTATAGCAGCTGGAATCAACTTTGAGGGAATAAATCAAGAAGTGGCTTGTGGCCAATGGGAATTTCAATTGTTTGCTCAAGGTGCTAAAAAAGCAGGAGACGAAATTTGGGTAGCACGTTACTTATTAGATCGTTTGACTGAAAAATACGGCTACTATATTGAATACCATCCAAAACCTCTAGGAGATACAGATTGGAATGGATCTGGAATGCATGCTAACTTCTCTAACGAAGTTTTAAGAACATGTGGTTCTCAAGAAATTTATGAAAAAATATGTGAAGCTTTTAGACCAGTAACAGCTGAACACATTGCAGTATATGGTGCTTACAACGACTTGCGTTTAACAGGTAAGCACGAAACAGCTTCAATTCACGATTTCTCTTATGGAGTTTCAGACAGAGGTTGCTCAATACGTATTCCTTTAATGACTGTTCAAAAAGGATGGAAAGGATGGCTTGAAGACCGTAGACCAGCTTCAAACGGTGACCCATATAAAATTGCTGCTAGAATTATACAAACAGTAAACTCTGCTTTGTAATTTTGAATACTATATTTTTTGAATCAAAATGCCTTCCTTAACGAAGGCATTTTTTTCACACCAATTTCAAAGAGTTACTGCCCTCAACTTTATTTTCAATAATCTTCTTGATTCAAGATTCTCGAAGTATCTTTGCGCTACATTTTAAAATAACTTTTATGATTGTTTGGATCTCTTTCTTAGTAGCAGTTCTAATTTTTCTAGCATTAGACTTGGGAGTATTTAATAAAAACCCACATATCATTAGCTCAAAAGAAGCTGGGAAATGGACCGCAATATGGGTTACATTGTCGTTTTTGTTTTCTGGAGTAGTATACTGGTTGTACTCAACAAATTACATAGCAAATCCGGACGCATTAAAACCAAGTGCTGCTGCAATGAAATTTATTACGGGTTACTTAATAGAGTTGTCATTAAGTATTGACAATATATTTGTGATTGCCATAATTTTTGCTGCTTTTAAAATTCCACAAAAATACCAGCACCGCGTTTTGTTTTGGGGTATATTAGGTGCCATTATTTTTAGAGGTTTAATGATTTTCTTTGGTGTTATGCTTATCAATAAGTTCACCTGGATGACTTACATCTTTGGTTTGTTTCTTATTTATACCGCTGCAAAAATGCTTTTTAGCGGAGAGGATGAACAATTTCAACCTAAAAAATCTTTTGTTTACAAGGCATTAAAAAAAGTCATTCCAATTTCTAATCACATAGACAAAGAACATTTTTTTGTAAAAAGAAGACATATTACAGCTGCAACCCCCTTGTTTGTTGCACTAATTGTTATTGAAGTTATGGACGTTGTTTTTGCTATAGATAGCGTACCTGCTATTCTTGCCATTACAAATGATCCTTTTCTGGTTTTTAGTTCTAATATTTTTGCTATATTAGGATTGCGATCTATGTACTTTTTCTTAGCCAACATGTTAGCTAAATTCAGCTATCTAGAATACAGTCTTATTGCTATTTTAAGCTTTGTAGGACTTAAAATGTTGTTGCACGATTTTATAAAACTACCAGAATGGGCTTCACTAGCTTTTATTGCTCTTGCACTTCTAATTGGTATTGGAGTTTCATTATACAAAAACAAAGAAACCGAAGTATAAAACATTATTTGTTGATCATAAAAAAAAGGACATCTTTCGATTTCCTTTTTTTTATGAATGTAATTTAAATTACAATGTGATCTTTTTAACATCGCTTTGCTGTACTTTTAGGGCTGACATGACGGCGTTAATATCATTCTTATTTACTGTTTTCGCAAATCCATCAGGAATGATTACTATTTTAAAAGTCTGGTTTATAGTCCAATCTGATGATAAAGTATTCAAATTAAAATTCGATGTTAAAAACACATTCACATTGAACCTAGTGTAATCAAAGTTATAATCTAGCTCTCTGCCGTTATCTAAGTAATACGTTTGAGGCATCAACCTCCACACATCATCACCATTAACTACATCAAATAAATGATATACTAAAACCGAATCAAATGAACCTATTGGTCTATCAAAATCTATGATTCTACTATAATTATTTACAGACCCAAACGAGGTTGTTACTTCAAAAACTTCAGTCCTTGGACCGTCTTCGTATACTTCTGTAACTTCGCAACTTTGTAGTGTCATCATCCCGATGAATACTAAAAATAGAGTAATATTTTTCATGGTTATATAAATTTTAGTTGTTATTTTTAATTCTATTCACGAACTGTGCCAAACTTTATTATACAAATGAAATAGTTTTTAATACACTTCTAAATAATCCATAAATAACTGAAAAACAATATTTTAAAAATCGATCTATTACACAATTAGTGTCTTAAAATTTAAAAAATACTTAGAATGCAAGAAAAATCAGTTGTTAAAATTTAACGCCATAAAAAAAGACCTTTCCGTAGAAAGGTCTTTTTCATTATAAAAAAATTAAAACTTACATATTACGCCTGTACTGACCACCTACTTCAAACAAAGCCGCCGTAATTTGTCCTAACGAACAAACCTTTGTTGCTTCCATCAAGTGTTCAAATAAATTTTCATTTTTAATAGCCGCTTCTTGAATGCTATTAAGTTGTGCACTTACCTTATCTTGATTTGATTGGTGAAGATTATTCAACATATCAATCTGGTATTGTTTCTCTTCTTCGGTAGCACGAATTACTTCAGCTGGAATTACGGTTGGAGAACCTTTAGAACTTAAGAAGGTGTTCACACCCACTATTGGGAATTCACCGGTATGTTTTAAGGTTTCATAGTACAAACTTTCTTCTTGAATTTTACTACGTTGGTACATCGTTTCCATAGCACCAAGAACGCCACCACGCTCTGTAATTCTATCAAATTCTAGTAATACAGCAGCTTCAACAAGATCTGTTAATTCTTCAATAATAAAAGCACCTTGAATTGGGTTTTCATTTTTGGCTAGACCTAATTCCTTATTGATAATCAACTGAATTGCCATGGCACGACGAACACTTTCTTCAGTTGGTGTCGTAATAGCTTCGTCATACGCATTGGTATGCAATGAGTTACAGTTGTCATAAATTGCATATAAAGCTTGCAATGTAGTACGGATATCGTTGAAATCAATTTCTTGTGCATGTAATGAACGTCCAGAAGTTTGAATATGGTATTTCAACATTTGCGCTCTTTCATTAGCACCATATTTTGTTTTCATGGCTTTCGCCCAAATTCTGCGCGCTACTCTACCTATTACAGCGTATTCTGGATCTACCCCATTCGAAAAGAAGAATGATAAATTAGGTCCAAAATCATTTATATTCATACCACGGCTCAAATAATATTCTACATACGTGAATCCATTAGAAAGGGTAAAAGCCAATTGTGTAATTGGGTTTGCACCAGCCTCAGCAATGTGATATCCTGAGATAGAAACCGAATAAAAGTTTCTAACGTTTTTAGTAATAAAGTATTCCTGAACATCACCCATTAAACGCAAAGCGAATTCTGTAGAGAAAATACAAGTATTTTGTGCTTGATCTTCTTTTAGAATATCAGCCTGAACCGTTCCACGCACTTGTGATAAGGTTCTTGCTTTAATATCATTGTAAATTTCCAAAGGCAAAACCTGATCTCCTGTAACTCCCAAAAGCAGTAACCCTAAACCATTATTTCCTGCAGGCAAATCACCTTGATATTGTGGTCTTTCTACCCCTTTTTGCTTGTAAATTGCTTTGATTTGAGCAGCAACTTCAGCTTCAAGGTTATTTTCTTTGATGTAAATTTCGCACTGCTGATCGATTGCAGCATTCATAAAAAAACCAAGCAGCATAGGAGCTGGTCCGTTGATTGTCATACTAACCGAAGTCATTGCATGTACTAAATCAAAACCTGAGTATAATTTTTTAGCATCATCTAGACAACAAATAGAAACTCCGGCATTACCAATTTTTCCATAAATATCTGGACGCACATGCGGATCGTTTCCATATAAAGTCACACTATCAAATGCTGTTGACAATCTTTTGGCTGGCAATCCTGCACTTACATAATGAAAACGTTTGTTGGTTCTTTCTGGTCCGCCTTCACCAGCAAACATTCTTGAAGGATCTTCTCCTTCACGCTTAAAAGGATATAAACCTGCGGTAAAAGGAAATTCTCCTGGAACATTTTCCTGTAGACACCAACGTAAAATATCGCCCCAAGCTTTGTACTTTGGCAAAGCAATTTTCGGAATTTGTGAATGCGATAATGACTCGGTATGTGTAGCCATTTTAATTTCGCGATCACGCACTTTAAACGTATAAACCGGATTTTTATACTTGTTTACTTTTTCATCCCAAGTTAAAACAATCTCCCAGTTGTATGGATCTAAATCCATTTTTACTTTTTCAAACTGATTTAGTAAAAGATTTAAGAATATTTTATTTTCGGCAGCACCTGCTTTTTCAAGTTCTATAGCTGTTGGTAAAACAGAATCATCATTGATCCCTGCTTTGTTCAACTCCGGTGTTTTATTAGCAACCGTTTCAATGGTTTTGTAAATACCATATAATTTTTGAGCAACTTGTTCTTGGCTCAAGGCAGTCACATCATATTTGCGGTTACTCTCTGCAATTTCAGACAAATAACGGGTTCTGTGCGGCGGAATCACAAAGATTTTCTCACTCATTTCGCGCGTAATTTGAAACATAGATTTCAAATCAGAATCCGTTTTTTCATGGACTTTATCCATAATCGCTTTGTACAGCGTATTCATCCCTGGATCGTTAAACTGCGAAGCAATTGTCCCGAAAACAGGAAGTGTATCTAAATCAGCATCCCAAAGGTTATGGTTGCGCTGGTATTGTTTTTTTACATCACGCAACGCATCTAGAGAACCGCGTTTGTCAAATTTATTTATCGCTACCAAATCCGCAAAATCAAGCATGTCAATTTTTTCCAATTGGGTTGCAGCACCAAACTCTGGAGTCATTACGTACAAAGAAACATCAGAGTGGTCCATAATCTCAGTATCAGACTGACCGATTCCTGAAGTTTCTAAAATAATAATATCATAGTTTGCCGCTTTGATGACTTGAATAGCATCAGCAACATATTTTGACAAAGCCAAATTAGACTGACGTGTTGCCAATGAACGCATGTATACACGTGGATTATTGATGGCATTCATACGGATTCTATCACCCAGAAGTGCTCCACCTGTTTTTCTTTTAGATGGATCTACAGAGATTAACCCAATTGTTTTTTCAGGAAAATCAATCAAGAAACGACGCACTAATTCATCAACTAAAGATGATTTTCCTGCACCACCCGTACCTGTAATTCCCAGTACTGGTGTTTTACAATTTTCATTCTTTTTTTGGATCAGTTCCAATGTTTTAGCAGCAACATCAGGGAAATTTTCTGCTGCAGATATGATTCGGGCTAGAGCTGTTGGATTTTTCGCCTCTAATTGCTCCACTTCATTGGTTAATTTATCTCCAGTAGGAAAATCAGATTGTTGAACCAAGTCGTTAATCATTCCTTGTAACCCCATCGCGCGTCCATCATCTGGAGCATAAATGCGGGTAATACCGTAAGCTTGAAGTTCAGCAATTTCAGTAGGTAAAATTACTCCGCCTCCACCTCCAAAAATTTTTATTTGACCCGCTCCTTTTTCTTGAAGCAAATCATACATATATTTAAAGTACTCATTATGACCACCTTGATAAGAAGTGATGGCAATAGCATTTGCATCTTCTTGAATTGCTGTATTTACAACTTCTTCTACACTTCGGTCATGACCTAAGTGAATCACCTCCACACCTGTAGATTGAATAATCCTACGCATGATGTTGATTGCTGCATCGTGACCATCAAAAAGAGCTGCTGCTGTTACAATTCTTACTTTATTGTTAGGGATATATGGTATTTGTTGTTCCATTTTATGAATATGATAATTTAAGCCTGCAATTTACAATTTTATTTTAAAAAAGCTATTTGAAGTTAACCGATGTTATTCACATTTATAGAAGAATTTTCTAATCTAGCCCCGATTGCAGCGGCATCCCTCGCTTTTTTGGAGCGAGGATACAGCGAAAAGCGGGACAAATTTTCATGAATGCACAAAATGGGTGCTCCTAATGAAAAGTTTGGCTTTATTTTTGAATTAGTCGTATTTTTACAAATGCCAAATGGCGCACTAACGAATACCCTATTTAAGATGAAAAAGATTGTAATACTGATCGCGGCGATTTCCCTTTCTGGTTGTGCCGAAATGCAACAAGTGATGAATCAATTTCCGCAAACGCAAGGCATTGGAGGCATTGATATTGCTGGTGGTTTAAAGGAAGCTTTAAACAACGGAATTTCGAAACAAGTTACAAAACTAACGGCTACTGATGGTTTTTATCGCAATGAGGCTGTTAAAATTTTATTGCCAGAGGAATTGCGAAAAGTAGATACTGGTTTGCGCAAAATAGGACTCAGTTCCCTTGCTGACGAAGGTTTAAAAGTATTGAACCGCGCTGCCGAAGATGCTGTAAAAGAGGCCACACCTATATTTGTAGACGCCGTGAGAAATATGACTATTACGGATGCCAAAACTATTTTGTTAGGCAATCAAAATGCGGCAACATCGTATTTGCAAAACAGTACTTCAACGGCATTGTACGGAAAATTTAATCCTGTAATTAAAAACTCGTTTACCAAAGTTGGCGCGGATAAAGTGTGGGCCAACATTATTACCAAATACAACAGCATTCCGCTGGTGAATAAAGTTAATCCTGACTTGACAGATTATGTGACTAAGCAAGCGCTAACAGGTGTTTTTAAAATGGTTGCCGTTGAGGAAAAGAATATTAGAACTAATTTGAGTTCCAGAAACTCTGTGTTACTCCAAAAAGTTTTTGCTATGCAAGACAAGAAGTAAATATTTGGCTGTTTAATATCACAGAAACAGCCAAATCCTATTTTTTTATATCAGCAAATACCATTAGTTTTGAAGTTATAGCTCCCTACTTTTACAAGGCCTAAAAAGAAAACGCATGCAAAAAATTACAATCCTAATTCACTGCCCAGATCAAAAAGCAATTATTGCCTCTGTTACTAATTATATTGCCGCCATTGATGGGAATATCGTTTATTTAGACCAGCATGTAGATGCTGATGAAGATGTTTTTTTCATGCGTATTGAATGTGAATTCAAAGCTGAAAATTGGAATCTAGAAGCTATAAAAGCCGATTTTCAAGCAGTCATAGCTACACCGTTCCAAATGTCATGGGAAATGTACCTGCAAACTGACAAACCTAAAATGGCATTGTTTGTGTCTAAATACGACCATTGCTTATATGATATTCTTGGGCGTTATCGGGCGGGCGAATTGCCACTTGAAATCGCAATAATTATTAGTAATCATAACGATTTAGAAGCAGTAGCACATCAATTTGGAATTCCTTTTTATCATGTTCCTTTTACGAAAGAAATAAAAGATATAGGCGAAAAACAACAATTGGAATTACTCCTTCAAAACCAAATTGATTTTATTGTTTTGGCTCGCTACATGCAAATTATTACTCCAAATCTTATTGCACAATTTAAAAATCGGATCATCAACATTCATCATTCTTTTTTACCCGCTTTTCCGGGAGCCAAACCGTATCACTCTGCTTTTAAACGAGGTGTAAAAATCATTGGTGCTACAAGTCATTATGTAACCGAAGAATTAGACGAAGGCCCTATTATTGAACAAGACATAGCACGAGTTTCTCACAGTCATTCTATTGATGATTATATAATGAAGGGGCGTGACCTAGAACGAACGGTGTTGGCCAGAGCCATAAAATTGCACGCCGAACGCAAAACAATGGTGTATAATAATAAGACGATTGTGTTTGTGTAAAAAAAGTAATAAAATACTGATTTTCAAATTTCTACATTTTAAAAAATCATACTTTTGGTTTACCAAAATCTTAACTAAAGTCCAACAAAGTAATAACAAAATCTTAACAACGATATCTTGAGTTCTTCACGACCTTTGTAGAGTAATAAACTGGTTATTTATTATTTTGGTTTTGGTTAGTTAAAGAATTGCTCGTACACTTGTACGGGCATTTTTTTTACCTTTTATTTTTTAGGAAAGAAAGAACAGCCTCATTAAAAATATTAGGTTGCTCGACGTTGACCACATGACCTGAATTTTCGACCACAAAAAGTTTTGAAGATTTGTAATGACTCTCGACCACTTTACGAACTGATGGTAAAAACATATAATCTTCCTCCCCCATTACATATAAAGTGGGGATATTCAATTCAACTTGACGGAACCATTTAAGAACCGGATTGATTTCGGCTGTAAGCTTGAACCACTTAATAAATTCTTTTTGGTACAACTTTTTAGCTTCATTAATAAACAGCAATCGAGATTGTTTGTGGCTTTTCTTTGGCATGATTACAAATGCAAAAAACTTGTATAAAACCAAATAAGGCAACACGTATTTAAACATATTCCCCAAGCGCATTAATACTTGCGATCGAAAATTCATTTTGAGAATGGCACCGCCCAAAATCATGCTTTGCACGCGTTCTGGGTACATTTCAGCCAATTGCCTGATTAAAATTGTTCCTAATGAAATGCCTACAAAATGGGATTTTTTAATGTGTAAATGATCTAAGACTTCGAGAATATCATTGGCTAAAGCCGAAAAAGTATATTTTTGTTTGAAAGCGGTTTTTAGAGTCGTTTTTGATTCACCATGACCTCGCAAATCGAGTAGCAAAACATTGTATTGCTTTTTGAAATCTCGAATTTGTTTGAACCAAATAGACGAGCTTCCGCCTGCTCCGTGGACAAAAGTAACCCACTGATCGGTATTTTTATTCTCGTAAATGGTGTAATTGATCACGTATTTTTTTTTGTAAAAATAGAACTTTAATTTAAAATTTCAACACTGTTTGATGCTAACCTGATTAATATAGGTTTGTAAAATAAAAATAAACCTAATGCCTATACTGTTGCTATTGAATTATGGATTTTTTTGAAATAATCAAAAGCTTTGACTAATCTGCTTCCATGCCATGAAAACATTTCGCCATCAACAAAAATTGTTTTGCCGTGATGCGTGTGAATTCCGATTTCAAAAGCATGCTCCTCCGTAAAAGGAAACGGCTCCGAAGACAGAAAAACAAGTTGGGGATCACCCTCAGAGCGTATTTTTGTAATATCAACTTCAGGGTATCGCTCTCTGTCTGCGTATATATTTTCAAAGTGATTTAATTGTAATAATTCATCAATAAAAGTCCCCGAACCTGCTACCATATAAGGGTTTTTCCATATAAAATAGGCCACTTTTAAAACGGGTTTATCAGCTATGAATTTTTTAAAATCGCTCCAGGCAAAATTCAATTTGTCAGTCCATTTTTGAGATTCGGTACGGCAGTTAAACAGCTGTCCAAAATCTTTAATCATTTGGATATTATCCTCAATGCTAATGATATCTGTCACCCAAACAGGAGCAATTTTTTGCAACTCGGCTACCATTTCTTGTGTGTTTTCCTCTTTATTGCAAATGATAATATCCGGCTCCAGCAATCGGATTTTTTCATAATGCACTTTTTTAGTACCTCCTACTGATTTCTTAGTCGATTTGAAATGATAGGGATGCACGCAAAACTTAGTAATACCGACTATTTTCTCCTCAAGACCTAAATCATACAGCAGTTCTGTTTGAGATGGAACTAATGAAACAATGCGTTTTGGAGATGACTCAAACGTATGGGAACGACCAAGTTGGTCAATGTATGTTTTCATGAATGGATTCTTGTAAAATGAAATGAGATAAAAGCCAACAAACGCAATCTTTACAACTTTGCATCAAGAATTGCATTCATCTCTTGTTGTATTTTTAAAGCTTCCTCGCGTGCTGTTTGAGCAAAATCAATTCCATTTGATGCATAAATTATCCCTCGAGAAGAGTTAATGAGTAGTCCAATGGAGTCATTCATTCCGTATTTGCATACCTCAGAGAGACTTCCGCCCTGCGCACCAACTCCAGGAACGAGCAAAAAACTATCCGGCACAATCTTTCTAACTTCAGTAAAATATTCGGCTTTTGTAGCGCCTACTACATACATTAAATTAGAACTGTTTTTCCAAGTTTTTGAAGTTTCCAGTACCTGCTTGTACAATTCTTGCTGGTTTGTTTGTAGCGTTTGAAAATCAAACGCACCCTCATTTGACGTAAGTGCTAACATTATAGTATGCTTATTTTCAAAAGCTAGAAATGGTTCAACAGAATCTTTCCCCATATACGGCGCAACGGTTACGCTATCAAATTTTAAGTCTTCAAAAAAAGCCTTTGCATACATCGTAGACGTATTTCCTATATCACCGCGTTTTGCATCTGCAATTGTAAAAATATCGGGATAATTTTCATTAATGTATTCAATCGTTTTTTGTAATGAAGTCCAACCCTTTAAACCATAAGCCTCATAAAAAGCTGTATTTGGCTTGTAAGACACTACTAAATCATGAGTTGCATCAATAATGGCTTTGTTGAACTCAAAAATAGGATCTTCAAGAGTGAGTAAATGTTTTGGAATTTTACCTAAATCTACATCAAGCCCTACGCAAAGGAATGATTTTTTAATTCTAATTTGATCGATTAATTGCTGTGTTGTCATATTATAGTAGTTGTGTGGCAAAATTACAAACATCCACATAAAATAATGTCATACCGTAGAATAAAAATTAAATTTTAATCTTTAACTGATGAATCTTTAAATTAACCATGGAAAGGAAAGTCAAAAGTAATAAGCCTTAACAAAACTCAATTTACTCTTTTACAACTAGATGTTTTGCGAGATAAAAGAGTAAATTTAATTTTGAAAAAAATATAAAATTGCTTCATTAAATTGTGTGAAATAAATTAATTTCCTACAAAATAAAGAATAAAATTAACTATTGTTCAGTCTGAAAAAATGAACTTAAAACAATAATAATGTCGTTACCTCCCATCCCAATATTTTAAAAACCATACCATTAGCTAGGAAAAAACGTTACTAATAAATATTATTTAATCTAAAAAAAAACCTAAAAAAACATCTTCAAAACCGTGCATTATAAAAACAAATGTTGCTTTTTATATCTTTACTGTAAATTGACAGTTTATGAAAATACATTTGAAGTTTGATTACGCGCAGTTAACCAAAAAAATCATCCAAGAAAAACTTACTGATCTGGGTTACAAATTCAACATCATAGGTTTTGGTGAATTTAATTTTTTAGAAAAAGTACCTTTGGCAAAGATGGAAGAGCTAACTGCTATTTTCAAAGAATATGGTATTGATATTGTTGAAAATCAAAAAAGTGTTCTGGTCCAAAAAATAAAAGATGCAATAGTAGAGATGGTTCATACTGATAAGGCTTTGAATATAAAAAGCTCTGTCTATATTGCTGAAAAATTAAATTTGAATTATACGTATTTATCGAATGTTTTTTCAGAAGTAACCTATACTTCTATTGAGAATTTTATCATCATTCAAAAAATAGAATTAGCAAAGAACCTGATGATAAAAACCTCACTTAACTTAACTGAAATTTCGATTCAATTAAATTATTCCAGTGTGGCACATTTAAGCACACAATTCAAAAATACAACAGGAATGACACCATCGGCATTTCAAAAAATCATTCAAAAAAGAAGAGAAGTAGCCCAAAAAAACAATTAAAAAAGTATAAATATGAATACCGATTTTATAAATATTTGCCTTGCGGATGATGATGAAGACGATAGATTGTTTTTTACTGATGCATTTGATGAATTAAAAATAAATACAAAAGTAAGCACCTTTAATGACGGAGTAGAATTGATGAATTTCTTAAACCATCCCGATTCTATATTACCCAATGTTTTGTTTCTGGATTTGAACATGCCCAAAAAAAATGGCCAAGAGTGTTTACTCGAAATAAAAAAGGATGAAAAATTCAATGATATAGCTGTAGCCATTTATTCCACATCTTCATCTGAGGAAGACATTGAAAAAACCTTTGTAAATGGGGCAAATATTTACATCAAAAAACCAAATGATTTTGAGGAACTAAAAAAAATCCTTTCGGAGGTGGTCACTCTCAACTGGCAATATCATACCTCTGGTCTAAATAAAGATAATTTTTTAATGAGATTGTAATATGGGATATTTTCAGTTTCATAAATCGCCTCTTTTTCTCAAGATAATTTTCATTATTTCAATTGCAATCATATTTTTTATCGGTGGAGTAACTTTTAAACACATAACCGTTTTAAAAAAATCATCTGACTTTGTTAGTAAAAGCCACGGGGTAAATATAGAACTGGAACGCTTAATTTCGTTTATAAAAGATGCTGAAACAGGACAAAGAGGGTATTTATTGACTAAAGATGAAACTTTTCTAAAGCCCTATTTAGAATCTAAAAACGCTCTCAAGAAATCCTTCAATAAAGTTTCTAAACTCACTGAAAATAGTAGAGCTCAACAAGCCAACTTAAAAAAGCTATTATTTTTCATCAATAAAAGGCAGAATTATTTATCCAAATCAATTTATTTGAAAGAAGATAAAAATTATGATAAAAATGAACTTGCTAAAAATTTAATCATCGGTAGAAAAACTATGGACTCTATTCGCTCTCAGATAGAAGAAATGATGATTACTGAAAAGGTTTTATTAAACTACAGACAGCAAGAGTATATTTCGACCATGAATTATACACCACTACTAATTTATTTAACGCTTATTGTAACACTTTTACTCATTACAATAGCTTTTATAAAAATGAATAGAGATTTAGTATTGTTAAAAAAAACCATTAATACTTTAACCGTTGCTAATGAAGCTAGTAATTTAGCTGAAATTGTAGGTGGTTTTGGTAGCTGGCAATACAATCTTGACAAACAAACCTTTACTTTTTCTGACAATGAATACCGTTTATTAGGTTGTGAACCGCAATCATTTACTGCAAGTGGTGAGTCTTTTTATCAATTTGTTCATCCTGATGATGTAGACTATGTTCGGGAAAATTCTATTAATATCCAATCCGAAGTTAATCTGCCTCCATTTACGTATAGAATTATTCGCAAAGATGGTGAAATTAGATATTTTAGAGCATTAGGTAGAGTTGTTAACGTATCAAGCGGTGAGCGTACTTACATAGGTACAACCAGTGATGTTACTGCCGAAGTAGAAGCCAAACAAATGATAGAGCTTAGGAATAGAGACTTAGAAAGCAGTAATAAAGAACTTATGGCTTTTAATTATATTGCAAGTCATGATTTACAAGAACCATTACGAAAAATAGAAACTTTTTTATCCCGATTAGTGACTAAAGATTATTCAAATTTATCCCAATCTGGGCAGCAATATGTATCTAGTATACAATCTTCTGCAAAAAGAATGCGCGTTCTTATAGATGATTTATTACAGTTTTCTAGAACCAATAAGGGTGAAAAAATATTTGAAAAAACAGATTTAAACATTGTTCTTTCTAATGTTTTACAAGAATTGGCACCAACTATAGAGGATAAAAAAGCACTTATAACTAGTGATGTATTGCCTACATTTGATGCAATTCCTTTTCAAATACAACAATTATTAACCAATCTCATTAGCAATTCTCTTAAATATAGCAAAGAAAATAGTGCAGTTGAAATAAAAATTACCGCTACTACTTGCACTGCTGAGAATGAAGAAAATATTCCTGATACTATTATAGGTTCTAATTTGTATTATAAAATAGTATTTCAAGACAACGGGATAGGTTTTGATCAAGAATATGCAAGTAAAATTTTTATTCTCTTCAATAGATTACATAATAAAAATGAATATTCAGGAACTGGTATTGGCTTAGCCATTTGTAAAAAAATTGTCGAAAATCATCGCGGCTTTATTATTGCAAATGCAATTGTAAATGAAGGTGCTAAGTTCACAGTTTACTTTCCTGTCGTGTCATAAATACATTTGAAAACTGAATAAAAGGTCGTTTTTTTTAAAAGAACGACCTTTTTTTATGCCTAAAAATCTTTGTTATTTATTTTTTTAAAAAGACTATTTCAACAAGAGTGTAACCTTTCTATTTATAGAATTATACTATTCCAAGGTCTCAACATAAAAATTCTGTAACAATTCTGAAAAGTAATATAACATAGTTTGTGAAAGGTCGTCGCATCTTTGTAAACGAAAAATAACTTTAAAATCAGTGACAATGAAAAAATTAAATAAAATTTTCACCTTAGTAGCCATTGCAATTGGAGCTACAAGTACTTTGCAAGCGCAAGAAAATAATGCATCGATAGGATTAAAAGGAGGTTTGAATATGTCTAACTTATACACTGAGGATGTAGATGACAACAATCTTTTAACTGGATTCAATATCGGTTTATTTGCTCAATTACCTGTTAGTTCCAGTTTGGCTATTCAACCAGAAATAAATTACACTACAAAAGGCGCTGAGCTAAAATATGATACTTTCTTTGCTTCTGGAACCGGAAGGTTTAGATTGAATTACATTGAAATTCCAGTTTTGATAAAGGCAAATTTAACTAAAAATTTCAATGTCCATTTTGGACCGTACGCCGCGTTTTTAATGGACTCAAAAATTACGAATGAAACTGCTAATAATACTTTCAACTTTGAGCAAGATATAGATAAAGAGGATCTAAACACTTTTGATTATGGGTTGGCCGCTGGTATCGGATTTGATTTTGACAATTTTGGTATTGGTGCTAGATACAATTACGGTTTAAGCACCGTGGGTAAAGAACGCACCTCTGGCGGAGTAACATACAACTTCCCTGACTCTAAAAACAGTGCATTGAGCATTTATGCAGCCATAAAATTTTAATCTCAACTGATCATTATGAAAAACATCTTATATATAGCTGCTGTATTATTTGTACTACTATGGGCTTTAGGTTTTTTTGTATACAATATGGACAGTATGATTCATTTCTTATTGATTATTGCCGTGATCGCAATACTATTAAAAGTTATTAAAGGATAATATAAATTTAAAAAAACACCATCATGAAAAATAGTGACGTAGCATTAGGAATACTAGCTGGATTAGCAGTTGGAACAGTAATAGGTATCTTATTTGCCCCTGCAAAAGGAAGCGAAACCAGAAAAAAAATAGCAGATAACGGAAGTGATCTCAAAAATTTGATCACGGATTCTTCAAGCCAATTGGGAGAAAAAATATCCCAAACTATGGATACTTTAAAATCTGAAACTCAAAATATATTGGGTGTATTAGAACAAAATAATACGGAAGAAAAACCAAATTTTGACCACTTAGTTGAAATAAACAGAGTCAAATAATTTTAATAGTCAAATAGAGTCACACTGTTGAAAAGCAGTGTGATTTTGTCGTTTATAATAGGAATTAATTAAAGCTAAAATTAGTTTTACAAATTACAAAGCATCATTAAATCTCTTATATAACAACCCCAATAATTACCTAAAAATACAACCTTAAAATAAGATTTAATAATACCCCCAATGAAAAATTTGAAAAAACACTTTTACTTGTTACTTGTAATAATAATGAGTATTTCGTGTCAGACTAAAAGTGAAAAAAGAATTGAAATTGCAACGATTGATTACATCCATTTTATTGATTCGGTAACGGAATATAAAAAGGAAGAAGCTCAAAAAAATTGGAAAACTATTGAAAAGGATTTTGAAAAAAAATTAAATGCATTGAATCTGAGAATAGATAGTTCCGAAGGTAAATCTGAATTTGAAGGCAAGATAGATTCGGCAACAGAGAAGTTTGAAAGTTATAGAAAAGCGGTTTTTAAAGACAATATTGACCCAGATGTTGATCTTTACCTGGACTAGAAAGTAAAACTCCATTGATGTACTTAAACGAACGGTTATTTTGAGTTTACTGACATTTATATCGATTCTAAAATTCTGTTTTTGAAACCAACTCTATTAAAAAAATAATTTTATACCTATATAAAAAAAAGACCTTAACAGATATTGCAAGGTCTTTTTTGTATTTGTAGATTTTATTTTAAAAAACCTCACTAGCTTCTTTCAATTTTTCCATATTGTTTACAAGCTGAAGTTCGTCAACAATTTTTTGAATGTCGCCATTCATGATGTTACCTAGGTCGTATAAAGTTAAGCCTACACGGTGATCTGTAACACGCCCTTGAGCATAATTGTAAGTTCGTATTTTTGCAGATCGGTCACCAGAGCTAACTTGAGAAGTACGTTTTGAAGCATCTTCGGCTTGTTTTTTAGCTAATTCTTGTTCATATAAACGAGATCTTAATACGCCAAAAGCTTTATCCTTATTCTTATGTTGTGATTTTTGGTCTTGACATTGCGCTACTAATCCTGTAGGGATATGCGTTAATCGCACTGCAGATTTTGTTGTATTTACAGATTGTCCACCAGGTCCTGAAGAACAAAAGAAATCAACACGCACATCGTTCATATCAATTTGTACATCAAATTCTTCAGCTTCTGGCAAAACCATTACTGTAGCAGCAGAGGTATGTACACGCCCTTGGGTTTCCGTTTGTGGTACCCTTTGCACTCGGTGAACACCTGCTTCAAATTTTAAAGTTCCGTAAACATCTTCACCAGTAACTTCAAAAATTACCTCTTTAAAACCACCAGATGTTCCTTCATTCATATCTACTACTGAAGTGCGCCATCCTTGATTTTCGCAATATTTGGTATACATCCTGAATAAATCTCCTGCAAAAATACTAGCTTCATCCCCACCGGTTCCGGCACGAATTTCAACCATAACATTCTTTGCATCTTCTGGATCTTTAGGAATCAACATGAATTTTATTTCCTCTTCAAGTAGTGGCAAACGTTCTTTAGCTTCCTCTAGTTGCATTTTGGCCATTTCGGTCATGTCTGCATCACTATTATCAGCAATAATTTCATTAGCTTCTTCTATGTTTGCCATGATAAGAACGTATTCATCTCGTTTCTCAGCAAGGGCTTTTAAGCTTTTGTACTCTTGATTCAATTGCACATAACGTTTTTGATCTGATATTACATCAGGTTGAATGATCAAATCCGAAATTTCATCAAAACGTTGTTTTACTATTTGAAGTCTATCTAACATTTTATAAATCCTTTTATTGGAGTGCAAAAATACGAAAAAAGTATTCAGTTTGCAAGATGAATCACAGAGATTCAAATGGAGTACCTTAGAATAGAATTCACCTGAAATTAAACTCCATTTTTCATTTCAATATTCATAGTTTTAATTAATAAATGTAACATGTGGAAGTTCGGGCTTGATTGAATTTTTTATCTAAAGAAAAAATTCAATTTAAAATCTGCATTCTCTGTATTTGAAAGTGATTCTTAAAGATATTCTTTTAAAAGGACTAAGGCCAAAAACGGACTAGAAACCTCAACTAGTTAGTTTTAGCCACCAGAATGGTACTTGCCACTAAACCCAAATCCAAAGTAATTGCGCAAACCGTAAATGCAATGTAAGGAGACAAAGATAAATATCTTGAAATAGGATTTGTAGATTACATACCAAACCCATTACAAAAGAGAAATTAATTGAAACACTCGAGAAATGGATGTCCTAAAAGCGAATTAGAATGTACAATGACTTACCAATACCAAAAAGAGTGTTTATTAAACTATTTTGAAAAACGCTCTTTTGAATTTTCGTTCATAAAACCAATAATTTCCTCAAATCTAGCGCTCCAAGGTTTAAAATATTGTACTACCATCGGAACATGCTTTTTCCTCAAACGGATCGTTTGCACCTCAGGTTGAAAAGCTTTGATAGCTTTCTCAAAGCGTTGGCTTCCCTCAATAATAGAGGGATACGTTTTTGTACCTACATACAATAAAACTGGCGGCGTTTGGGCATTAACATAGTAAATCGGCGAAGCTGCTTTCCATTGCTCAGGATCAGCAGTCCACGTTGCCAAATAATCGTCTTGATTGGTAGGAGGATATTTTTCGAGATAGTTTTTCATGTCCAGTCCAGCCGCATCGTTTAAAATGATTCCAGCAACACTCGTAGGTTGTACTCCGTATTTTGGATTCATCACTGCCAATGCCCCAAGATGCCCGCCTGCTGAATGTCCCGTTACAAAAATTTGGTTTGTATTGCCGTTGTATTGACCAATATTTTTCTTAGTCCATTCAATAACAGTTGCAATTTGCTGCGCCATAACATCGTAATTTACCGCAGGACTCAGTGTATAATCTGGTATAACGGTGATAATTCCCCTTCGAGCAAAATTGCGACCTAATACATTATAAGTTTCCTTACGCCCGCTATTCCAATTTCCACCATGCACAAAAATCAAAACTTTAGCGCCTGCTTTGTTTACTTTTCGAGGAACAAAAATGTTGAGCTTGGGTGCTGTGCTCGCATTTTCAACCGTAGTTGATTGGTAAACAATGTTAGTAGTCTTTTTGGAGGCACAACTCGTTATCAGAAAAACAGATACTAAAACTGTAGGGATATTAAATAAACGCATCATGATTTTTTTACGAATATACTATTAAAAAAAATCGTAGCCATTACCAAGTCTCTAAAATAGGTCTTTAAATTCAGAGTCATTTTCACTTTTGGTAGATTTAAAATCCAAAAAAACGGTCAATATCAAGAATACGAACCGTTTTTAAGAAGCTATGGTTTAATCAAATGATTTTCAATTCATATCACGTAATTACAAGCTTTTAAATGAATTAAATTGCGCTGTAAAGTACTCAACCAAACTTTGATCCGTCATTTTATTCGAAGTACTTTCAGTAGCTACTACATTCTTGTATTGAGGTATTTCACTCAAATAATTTATGAATTGCTCCTGCGCAGTTCCTGTTCCTGTTACGTGCAATTCATCTACGTTTTGCATGTGAGCGGTAATACTTTTAAAAAGTTTTCTCAGCTGATCTCTCTCGGCATTGTTAGCAGCATTTTCACTGGTATTGTAGCCTTGTCCGTCAACGGTTTCATGACCTAGTACTAAAAAATCTCCGGAATCTACATTTTCTCTTCCTACAATGGTAGCGTGATGGGAATCCATCCAAACTCCAAATTGCTTTTTACTGTTCTGTGACATGATTTTACTGTTTTAGTTATAACACCTTTTATTTCAGCTGCATACTACCGATTATTAGTGTTCTTATAAAGGTAGTCCATCTACTTTTAAAAAAGTTGCATTTAACAAAGTCTTATGGTCTCTAAATAGTCTTTAAGCATTTCCTGGTTTTAAACAAGTATATTTTTGAATGCTGTAGAAAAATGCGATGAACCTGCAAAAGCTTGGTCTTATGTCACCGAAAAAATTAGCAGCTGAATCATCATCTTTAGTTCGATTTAAAAATATTCAAACGCTACTTTTCTTTCTGAATAAAATGTTACCTATAAAGCTTTATTTTTATTTTTGTGCCAATAAATTTTAGATTCGAAACAAAGATAATCCCAATGGAAATAGCTCAAATAATAAAAGAAAAAAAAGGAACCTTAATTGACGTGCGCTCTTATGCAGAATTTACTGGAGGTCATGTTGCTGGATCTCTCAACATCCCGCTCCAAGAAATACCACATAGAATACAGGAAATCCAAGAACTCAAAGCACCGTTAATACTATTTTGTGCCTCTGGCAACAGAAGTGGACAAGCACAAGTTTTCCTTACTGCGCAGGGAATTGAATGTTATAACGGAGGTTCTTGGCTGGATGTCAATTTTTTACAAGCACAAGCTGAGTAATAATTATTTTCAAATGAAATTTTACAATGAAAAAAGCCCGCTACTTGCGGGCTTTCTTGTACTTTATTGATACGTCTAAATCTATTTTTTCAATAATCAAAAGACTTACTCATTCAAAGCTGGGTAATCTGTATATCCTTTTACTGTATCGGTGTAAAATGTAGTTGGATCTGGCGTGTTCAATGGCGCATCGGTTTCATAACGTGCTACCAAATCAGGATTTGCAATAAACGGAACGCCATAAGCAACCAAATCAGCATCACCATCTTCCAAAACTTTAATACCTGTTTCCTTACTGAAACCTTTGTTAATAATCAAAGTTCCTTTGTACAATGGTCTGAAATGTTTGGCTACTTTAGTTACTGCAAAAGGCACTTCAGATACATCTGTAAAAGGCTCCGTTAAATGAACATACGCTAATCCGTAATCGTTCAGTTTATTAATAATGTATTCGTAGGTAGGAATTGTTTCTTCATCAAGCATCATCCCTTGCGCATTGTGCAAGGAAGGATTCAAACGCACTCCTACTTTTGAATAATCAATAACTTCTTTCAAAGCATCTAGAATCTCAAATAGGATTCGGGATTTATTTTCAATCGATCCACCGTATTCATCCGAACGTTGGTTGGAATAACCATTAAAAAACTGTTGCAATAAATACCCGTTGGCAGCATGCAATTCAACACCATCAAATCCTGCAGCAATTGCATTTTTTGCTCCGTTTTTAAAATCTAAAACAGTTTGTTTGATGTCTTCAATTGTCATTTCTTTTGGCACCACCGTATCTTGAAAACCATCTTTTGTATATGCTTTTGCAAAAGGATTTAACGCTGACGGTGCGTGAGGCAATTCACCGTTGTGCAAATCTGGGTGCGACATACGACCTGTATGCCACAATTGTGCAAAAATAGTCCCGCCTTTTTCGTGCACTGCTTTTGTAACCAGCTTCCACCCTTCGGTTTGCGCTTCACTGTAAATTCCAGGTACATTGATAAAACCCACTGCTTTTGTACTCACAAAGGTTCCCTCAGAAACTATTAAACCTGCGGTTGCTCTTTGTGCATAATATTCTGCCGTAAGTGTTGTAGGAACTTTTCCTTCGTTATTAGAACGGCTTCGGGTCATAGGAGCCATAACCATTCGGTTTTTTAAAGTACTGTTTCCTAAAGTGTAGGGCTGAAATAAAATTGATTTACTCATTTGATTTTTTTATTTAGTTTAATTTTTTTTTGCACTGGCTTTCAATCCAATGCTTGTGAGTAGCTTCAAAACAGTCTGCACGGCTTCCTGATTGTTTCCGCTTATGTCAAAAGAATCGCTTGGATTAGCTTTTGATTCGCAAACATGCACAACTTTCGAAAATGGGAACAAAGCTTGCACTCTCTCATAAGAATAGCTTTCAAAATCACTACTAAAAGCATTTTCAAAAAAAAGGATCAACTTTCCAGTAGCTACATTTTTGATTTTATTGATACCATTACCATCAATAACCGCATCATTTGAAAGTACAATTACATCAGCCTCCCAACTGGCGTTAGTGGGACAAATCATCATTTCTACATTGGCATTGGGATGTGCTGTCTGAATTTCAGAAAAAACGCTATTCAACACCGCAGCATTATGATCAAACAGCAAAACAGTATTTGTCTTGGCAATTTGCTTGGCCACAAAAACACTATTGGTTTCTGATACGCCTAATACAGCAACTATTTTTCTTGGTGACATTGTTTTTTATCTACAGTACAAATTTACGGCAGTATAAAAGCAGTATTCCTTGATGTAGCGCAAGAAATTCTATTGATGTAGATCAATTATTTATTCCTTTTCGCGCAAGTGTTTTCGAATTCTACTAAGGGTTTCAGCAGTAAATCCAAGGTACGAAGCCAGCATGTGTTGCGGCACACGTTGTACAATTCCGGGATAGGCTTTCCTTAATTTGATAAATTTTTCTTCGGCAGTTTCAGTTAATGTAGAATTGATTCTGGCTTGATTGGCAATGTACGCGTTTTGCAAAAGTAAGCGTTGGTAACGCTCAAACATGGGTATTTCATCCATCAAGGCTTCTCTAGCCTCCGTCGTTAATAACATCAACTCCGAATCCTCAAGGGCTTCAATGGTAAATATGGAATAACTGTTTGTGAGAAAACTAGACAAATCTGTAATCCACCACCCTTCGATTGCAAATTGAACCGTATGTTCGTTTCCTTTTTCATCCATAAAATAAGAGCGAAGAATTCCTTTTTCAACAAAAGCATTGTAGATACATACGTCTCCCTCTTGCAACAAAACTTGTTTTTTGCGTAACTTTTTTGGAATAAAAAACGTTTTACACAACTCCATTTCGGCTGGAGTTAGCGTCACTTTTTCTTGAAAGCTCTTAAACAATTGGTCAAACATAGTGGCAAGATAGTAAATACCGAAATAATACTAAAAAAATCTTGTCAATAAAACAGCACTACCCTTCATAACTAATGATAAATCTAAAAATGGAACCTGATATTAATCAAATTATCTGATTATATTTGCCGAGTCTAATTTAACACACAAATGAAACCAAACACACAACAATTAAAGGATTTAACAATCCAAGTTAGAAGAGATATTCTTCGAATGGTACACGCAGTCAACTCAGGACACCCAGGTGGTTCTTTAGGTTGTGCTGAATTTCTTGTCGTATTGTATCAAAATATAATGGATCGCAAAGAAGGTTTTGAAATGGACGGAATAGGTGAAGATCTTTTCTTTCTTTCTAATGGTCATATTTCACCTGTATTGTACAGTGTATTGGCACGAAGCGGTTATTTTCCAGTTGCTGAATTAGCTACTTTCCGTTTGATCAATTCTAGATTACAAGGTCACCCAACTACACACGACCATCTTCCAGGAGTACGTATTGCATCTGGATCTTTAGGTCAAGGATTATCTGTTGGGATTGGTGCTGCTCAAGCTAAAAAATTGAATGGTGACAATCATATCATCTACACCCTTCACGGTGATGGTGAATTACAAGAAGGTCAAAACTGGGAAGCTATCATGTACGCATCTGCTAAAAAAGTAGATAACTTAATTGCAACAATCGATTTGAACGGAAAACAAATTGATGGAACTACTGACGAGGTTTTGGCTATGGGAAGTATCCGTGCTAAATTTGAAGCTTTTGATTGGGATGTTTTAGAAATTGAAAAAGGAAACGATATCGAGGCGATTATTGCTGGTATGAACGATGCTAAATCAAGAACCGGAAAAGGAAAACCAGTTTGCGTTTTGTTGCACACAGAAATGGGTAACGGTGTCGATTTTATGATGTACAGTCATGCATGGCATGGTAAAGCACCAAATGATACGCAATTAGAAATTGCTTTGGGGCAAAACTATACAGAAGCAGAAAGCGATTATTAAAGAATTATGAGATATTAATTATGAATTTAGGGTTTTGCCTAATCATTCAATTTTTAAATCATTCAATTAAAGAAAATGAAAAAATATACAAACACAGGAAGTAAAGATACTCGCTCAGGTTTTGGAGCGGGAATGACTGAACTAGGTCAAAAAAACGAAAATGTGGTAGCACTTTGTGCCGATTTAATAGGTTCTCTAAAATTTGACGATTTTAAGAAAAACCATCCAGAGCGTTTTTTCCAAATCGGAATCGCAGAGGCGAACATGATAGGTATTGCAGCAGGGTTAACTATAGGAGGAAAAATTCCTTTTACTGGAACGTTTGCTAACTTTTCTACAGGAAGAGTGTACGATCAAATTCGTCAATCGGTAGCGTACTCTGAGAAAAATGTGAAAATTTGTGCTTCTCACGCGGGATTGACTTTAGGAGAAGATGGTGCCACACACCAAATCCTTGAAGATATCGGGTTGATGAAAATGCTTCCAGGAATGACAGTAATTAACACTTGCGATTACAACCAAACCAAAGCGGCTACTTTAGCTTTAGCAGATCATAACGGACCGGCTTATTTGCGTTTTGGCCGTCCGGTTGTGCCTAACTTTATGCCTGCTGACGAACCATTCGTAATTGGTAAAGCAATCACCTTAACTGAAGGATCTGATGTTACTATTGTTGCTACAGGCCATTTAGTATGGGAAGCGTTGCAAGCTGCTGAAGCCCTTGAAGAAAAAGGAATTTCTGCAGAGGTAATCAACATTCACACCATCAAACCTTTAGACGAAGAAGCTATTTTGAACTCTTTAGCAAAAACAAAATGTATTGTAACTGCTGAAGAACACAATATTTTGGGTGGTCTTGGCGAAAGTATCTCTAGGGTATTGGCTTTAAACAGTCCGGCTCCACAAGAATTTGTTGCAGTAAATGACAGCTTTGGTGAATCAGGAACTCCAGAACAATTAATGGAGAAATACAAACTGAACGATCAAGCTATTATCGAAGCAGTAGAAAGAGTAATGAAAAGAAAATAATCATTTCAATTTATTCTATAAAAAAACCAGACTGCCTTGGCAATCTGGTTTTTTTATGTCTTTTATTTTCTAGTTACATTTAACTAAATGTCTTTTTATTCTTGATGGATTTGTTGTATTACCATCACAACTTGGAATGTCTGCAAATGGAATTAGCTTGCCATTAACTGTAATCTCAGTTCTTGTGCTTACTCCATCCCCATCGTCATCTACGTCTTGAAAATTAGGTATACCATCCTTATCCGTATCATCTGCATAACGTATAGCATCTACAGGTGGCGTTGGATATGTTGTAGTATTGCTATAATTAGTCATATAACCATCTCCATTTAAATCTTCAAGATAATCAGCAATTCCGTCGTTATCAGAATCTATTCTATTTATTTCATACAATTTGATACTAAAAATCAACGGAGCATATGGAGGAATTCCATTTTGACCAGAAGCAAAATAAGCTAATCCAGAAGGAATAAATAAAACCCCAGCTCCAAAATCACTGTACGAAACAGTACCATCAGGATTTGACCTATATGTTCCAGTTTTAAACTGTGGAAACGACTGTCCCCAACCCGCAATTGTAGATGTTAAATTAAAGAACGTTTGCGGATTACTTGATTCTTCAAAAAAAGTTGCCCCAAGTGTATTTACTTCAGCTACTTTAGTTCGAGATAAATACTCTCCTCTGTAAGCAGTTAAAACACCATCAGTACTAGATGGTGACGCTCCAGTACCTTCACGTAACACTACATAATACAATTTATATGTAACTCCATTTCTAAGTACTTCTCTGCTTTGTAATTTAGGAAAAGTGGAACTATTTAAATAGGACCAAATAGATGGTTGATTCCCTCCTGTAGGAATTTTTAAGATTTTGGTAACCACATCAGGGTTTGTATCCTCTATATAATATGTTTTTAAATACTCCTCAATATCCGCAAGATCAGTAGCATACTGAACTGCAAATTCTCTTGGCGGGCTAAGAGTAGCGGCTTCATCCTTAGAGCATGAAAATAAAGACACAGTTGTAATTAATAGAAAAAAATAATACTTAAATTTGTTCATTATTGCTAATTTTTAAGTGCGCAAGATACAATATTGATTGATTTTTGTAAACTATTTAACTCCGATTTTAGAAATTTTATGAGAATAGATAAATATTTATGGTGTGTCCGGTATTATAAAACCAGAAACATGGTTACCGAAGCCTGTAAAAAGAATCACGTAACCGTTAACGGACAAGTAGCTAAACCTTCTAAGGAAGTTTTTCCTACTGATAAAATCACGTTTAGAAAAGATCAAATCACGCAAATTATTACGGTACTTGACGTTCCCGAAAATCGCGTAGGTGCAAAATTAGTAGACATGTACCGCCGAAACGATACCCCTGCCGAAGCTTACCAACACCTGGAACTTTTGAAATTATCAAAAGAACATTACCGAAAAAACGGAACCGGAAGACCAACTAAAAAAGACCGTCGTGATATTGATGAATTTGGTAACGAAATAATCACCGATGATGATGAGGTCGATTAGCATTAAGTAATACAATAAAACATTAGTTAACTTTTGTAAAACTAATACCTAACCGTAAAATATGAATGCAAAATAAGTAACAAGTAAAATTAAGTACAACATAAAATAACATTTGCCAGCCTAGGCTCCCTCCTTTTTGGGGAGGGCTGGGGAAGGGAAAACAAATTTTCAAAATAATGAGCAAAAATATCATCTTGAACAATCAGGAAATCGAACACAAAATAAAACGAATTGCCTATCAAATTTACGAAACCTTTGTAGATGAACAAGAAATTGTCATTGCTGGAATTGCAAGCAACGGTTTTACTTTTGCCAAAAAAATAGCAGCAGTTCTAGAAACTATTTCGCCAATAAAGGTTACGCTTTGCGAAGTAAAAATTAATAAACAAAATCCACAATCTCCTATTCATACCTCGATAACCCAAGAACAGTACACCAATAAAGGTTTAGTACTTGTTGATGATGTATTAAATTCAGGTACCACCTTAATATATGCTGTGAAACACTTTATAGACGTACCACTGAAAAAATTTAAGACAGCAGTATTAGTTGATCGAAATCACAAAAAGTACCCTGTAAAAGCCGATTTCAAAGGTATTTCACTTTCTACGTCACTTTTTGAGCATGTACAAGTTGTGTTTGACGAAAATGGCGACAATTACGCTTACTTAAGCTAATAAAGTAATAATATCAGCAACCGTTTGTTCGATAGATTTTTCATCAACCACTACTTTATATTGTGCTTGATTGTAATAAAAGCTTCTATCGAACAAATGTTTTGCAATAAACTCCCTCATTTCTTCTTCGTTTTTGCTGGCAATAAGCGGTCGTTTGCTTTTATTTTGATGCAATCTTTGAAATAAAGTCTCAATCGAAGCTTTTAAATAGATTGAAAAAACGTTTTCCCCTTTAAAAAATTCATGATTATTGGCATAACAAGGCGTTCCTCCGCCCAAACCGATGATCATTTCTTCTGTTGATTGCATTAAATCGGCAAAAACTTCGTGTTCAATTTTGCGAAAATAGATTTCACCATGCTTTTCAAAAATAGCATTTATGGACAAATTGAGCTTTTTTTCGATCATTTCATCTAAATCTACAAAAGGGACTTGAATACTTTTAGACAATTTTTTTGCAATAGTGGACTTCCCGCAGCCCATATAACCTAATAATATGATTTTTTTCATCTTAATAAAACCTTACAAATTAAGGGGTTGAGTTTTTTTCTTTAAAAAAGACAAATTTATAATAAAAATGCTTGCAATTATCCGAAATTAGTTCTTATATTTGCACCCGCATTCAAGGAAAGAATATGACTCGATAGCTCAGTCGGTAGAGCACATCACTTTTAATGATGGGGTCCTGGGTTCGAGCCCCAGTCGGGTCACAAATTTAGTGATCAACACATAATTTCCTTGAAAGCAATGACTCGATAGCTCAGTCGGTAGAGCACATCACTTTTAATGATGGGGTCCTGGGTTCGAGCCCCAGTCGGGTCACAAAAGGTTGTTCGCCATGGCGAATGACCTTTATTTTTTTTAGGCCACGTGGAGAAACGGTAGACTTGCCATCTTGAGGGGGTGGTGCTCGTAAGGGCGTGTGGGTTCAAATCCCACCGTGGTCACAAATAAAACCCAACAACTTCTTATAGAAAGATATTGTTGGGTTTTTTATTTAATAATTCTTCGATATTTTCTCTACACTATTTATTTGTCTTTAAAACTTATTTGACAAAAATCTCCTTTAATTGCCCAATAATGTTTCCACCGCCAGAAATAGTAATTTCACCAATTTTATCGGCAATTTTCTCAACATATTCCATTTCTTTCAATTTCCACAACATTTCGTTTTCTTCCATTAATTTAGCAGTATTCAACAAACTTCTTGTAGAGGCTGTTTCTTCACGTCTCATAATGCTATTAGCCTGCGCTTTCTTTTCTGCAACTAAGACCTGATTCATAATTTCTTTCATATCACCAGGTAAAATTACATCTCTTATACCAGCATCAGAAACTACCAACCCTAAATCATTGCTTTTTGCGGTCACTTCTGCTAAAATAGACGCACCAATAGTATCTTTTTTGCTCAATAATTCATCTAAAGTAAAACCGCCTACAAAAGCTCTTAAAGCCAATTGCATTGCTACATACAATTGTTTTTCAAAATCTTTATTAGCCACCAACGCTTTCAAAATATCAGTTACTTGATATTTAACAAAGAAATTAATTCTCAAACCCGCTTTGTCTTTGGTCAATAATTCTTGACCAGAAATTTCCAATTGTTGCATTCTAGCATCGACTGTTTTAACCTCAACAGGAATTGCATTATTCCAAAAGTAATATGTACCAGCAGTCAATTCTTTAGTAAAGGCGCGATTTACAAATAACAAGGCTTTCTCATGACTCATGACTTGAAACTTTCTAGTAAATGATTTTACTTTTGTGTTTTCCAACAAAGTCATCGCAATTTGCTCTGTGATGTGTACTTTAGACAAATCAGCTTTGATAAATTTATTGTCTGCATAGCCTCTCCAAAAAGCATATCTGCCTGTTGTCAATACTTCTTTAAAAATGCCATTTTCAAAGTACAAAGCCATTTCGTTATCTGCTACTTCAATTATTTCCAACATAGAACCCAAGACTTCATTTTGCAATAAAAGATTCAATTCTACTGGAGAAACAAAGGATTGTTTCATTTCGTAAATGCTTGCTTCTTTGTTACCAAACAACCAGTATTTACCTTCATTCAATACTTCGATTAATTTTCTATTTTCAAATACCAAACCTACTTGGTATGCCTCAATTTTAATTCTTTTCAACATCATTTCTATTTATTACAATTATTATACTTTTTTTAAATAAGAAAACGTTTTGCCTTTGTCCTTATAAAAAGACGGAATGTAAAATGTTTAGTGTTTCTTTAATTTGGTTTTTGATTCTATATTATTTTCAATATTGTATTTAAAACCTTCAAATCTTAAAGCAAATCAATGTCGCAAAAAACGAGTTTCATATTCAGGTCACTTCATAAGTGTAAAACTTGAACACTAGTTCTTTTTTTACTGACAAAGACAAATCAGTTTTCTTTGTGTCATTCTTTTTAAGAGTGAATGATCTCTGGAATACAGATTTTAAGTCTGTAAAATCTACATTAAAAGTGTAGCACTCTACCAATTGAGTTATCACATCAAAATGTGAGAAGGACTCGAACCTTCACTTTCTATTGTTCTAACCAAACTGAACTATCACAACATAACATTGTGAGTGGGATTCGAACCCACGACCCATAGCGTGTGATAATTTTTTGGAAAACCATCAAAACCTCCAAATCAAGTTGTATAGTAAAACAGAATACTTCCCAGTACTATTTACCACAATGGTGCTATACAGAAACACACAACAGGACTTGTTTGATATTATATATGTAATGAACGTATTTATTGCTGAAACAAATATTCAAAACTAACTACGCAATTATTCTGCGTACCTAATTTATTTGTGGAACAGAACCGAATCGAACGGTTCCCTCCTGCTCTTCAAACAGGCGTGCACACCATGTGCACCACTATTCCAATTTGTCTGAGAAGCAGGACTCGAACCTGCAACCTCCTGCATCCAAAGCAGGTAAACAACCAATCGTTATCTTCCCAGAGTTATAATTTGGGTGTTTTCGGGAATCGAACCCTGTTCTTCGGATTCACTCCCGAAACTTCGGGACGAGATTTTACCAAATAAACTAAAAACACCGTGTGCGGCTTATACGAGAATCGAACTCGTTTCTCCCGAGAGACAGTCGGGAAGGTTAGCCAGTAACCCCAATAAGCCAGTTTCCTTTCTAAAAAACTTGTGACCTCGACTGGACTCGAACCAGTAACCTACTGCTTCGTAGGCAGTTGCTCTTTCCAATTGAGCTACGAAATCAATAAAAATTAGACATAAAAAAAGCACCTCTTTTGAAGGTGCTTCTTATCATAGCAGGAGAATATAATCATTATATTTCCCGATGAATGTCAGTACACCTATCTGTTAGTAAATCCCCATAAAAACACGGGTTTACATCTTGAGTAAATCGAATATCAAAATTCATATCCAGAGTCACTAGTAAATGAAGTTTGTCGTTATGTGATAGTATGTTCGTTTTCATAATCTTATTTATTTATGTATTGCAATTTTTATTATTATTCAAATTGCATTTTGTTTGTGTCTAATTTTCTGAGGCAAAGATAATGTCAAAAAAAACTAACTTCCAAATTTATTTTTAATCAACTCATTGATTTTCAATTATTTATATTTAATTTTAAAACATAAGAAGTCCTGTCCGCTTGTGTGCGGATAATTTTATTTTGTCAAATGGCTGTCTCTCATTTGGTTACTATTCAAAGCTTATATGTCGTTATTTCGTTTGGGCATGAAACATTTTGTTTATTTTTTTTAAATTATTTTTATCATTGCTATTTTTAATTTCTTTTGAACTCTTATTTCTATTATTTCACCTAAAATCATATCGAGATAAAATGCTATAAAACCAAAAAAGCGTCCCGATTAAAGGACGCTTTTGTATTAATTATTGTTTTATAAAATCAATTTACGGATTTATAGCAACACATACAACGTCCAAAAAGCCCACACGGATATACACCCGCAAAGCGATCTGATCTTTCTAATAGTATATGTTTTTGCTTGTTCATGAGGCAAATGTAGTATTATTTTTTAATTATTGATGCAATTTTTCTCGAATGCGGATCAAAGTCTGAATGGCCATTTCAAGAAGTTCATCATAAATTTTGTTGCCAGTTTTTAAATCGGTAGCTAAGGTTGAGGTAGCTAACCCAAACGAATTACTCCCCGAAATAACTTCGAAAAGGATTAGGTTTTGAGATGTGAGGTCTTAAATGGCCATCGTTTTTTGGTAGCTGCTATCTCTAATTAAAACATATTTAAAGTTTTTCAAATATTAGAATGTACCCAAAAAAGGTTACGGTTTCAAAATTTTCTTATTAGCAAATAGGCGCAAGCTACTTTTTGTTTTTTTTACTACATTTAGTACTTGAACAGTAATACTACAAATGGCAAATTTAAAAAATACTCCTGAAGTAATTAAAGTACTCCACTTTTTGGATTCAATAGGAATAACCGTGGTTGAAAAAGAATTAGACGACACCACTTTTTTACCTGGTTTGGCTTTGGGTGCCAATTGTGTTCAAATAGATTTCAACAAGTTATTGTATGCTGGCGATATTTTACACGAAGCAGGCCATCTGGCAGTAACTACCAGCGAAAACCGAAAAAATATAGGTACTCCCAAAATGGCTAGCAACTGGCCTACTGATGGAGAAGAAATTATTGCTATGTTGTGGTCTTATGCTGCACTTACTCATTTAAATTTACCTGCAGAATTTGTTTTTCATCCTAACGGTTATAAAAATCAGGCGTCTTGGCTAATTGAGAATTATAGCAATCAAAATTATATAGGATTGCCTCTTTTAGAATGGACTGGGCTTTGTTTGACCAAAGAGCAAGCGGACAGAGAAAATACAAAACCGTTTCCCACGATGGTAAAATGGGTAAGAGATTAAATTATGAAAGCATTAATACGACATATAAATTTTGAGCTTTCCTTTGATGTCAGTAAATTACAAAACGATTTACAAAAAATACTAAACAATAGTTGGGTGCAGCATTACAACAAAAATGATTATGACGGTTCCTGGACATCAATTGCCTTACTTTCTGTCAATGGAAAATCAGATGCTATTTATGCCTTTGACCAAACTGAAAAGGAATTACTCCCTACTCCTATTTTAGCGCAATGTTCCTATTTTACTCACGTTATAGATTCGCTTTTATTTAAAAAAACTACGGTCAGATTATTAAAACTAAGTGCAGGCGCAATAATAAAACCGCATCAAGATCATTGTTTGGGTTATGAAGATGGCTGTTTTAGAATGCATATTCCTATTGTTACAAATCCGTTAGTTGAGTTTATTTTAGACAACGAACGCCTGCACATGAACACCGGAGAATGTTGGTATATTGATGCTAATTTTACACATTCAGTTGCGAATAAAGGCACTAAAGACAGAATTCATTTGGTAATTGACGGCATTCGAAACAATTGGACCGATGCTTTGTTTTTTGCTCATGCCACAGCAGAAGAATTTATTAAACCGGAACCCGTGATGAGCCAAGCTCAAAAACTACAAGTCATTGAAGAACTTAAAAAACTAAATTCACCCGCGGCAAATGCCATAATTACGCAATGGCAAAGTGAGTTGTAGAATTTATTATAGTACCATCATGAGGTGTTTTACTTTTAAACCATTAGCAGAGTTATGTGTTTTTTTTGAACCAATCCTTTAAATACAATTATTAAAAGTAAATAACTAGTAATTAAATATTCTAAAATCTCAACACACTAAAGAAATCTTTAGTGTGCTGAGTCATAATCCTTGCTACTTTTACCGATGAAATCTCTTTAAAGTCAGCTGCTGTTCCAACTGCAAGATGCCCCCACATAGAGTAGTGTGAAATCTTTTACATGTTTGATGTGTTGTAATTTATAGAGTGTTTTGTCTTTCATTTCTTTTTTATAAATTATCAAATAATAAAACACAAATTCGCAAAAAAAAGTTACTAATTTGTGTTTTAATTCCACTGTTTTTCTATGATAAAAGATACCACTACGTTTTAAGTACTATATATTGTCCTATTTAAATTTTGACTGAAAAATATTTTGTTGGCAATTTACAAAACAATATTTTCGGAAATGCGCAAAGACACAGTACTCAAAAAAGCTTTCTTTGCAGCTTTGCGAGAAATCAATAAAAAATATAACACTATTTTATTCTCATTACTTAGTTTCTATTGCAAGGATTTATTTCTGATTTTTGAACATGTAAAAACCTAACAGGTTTTGCTATGATTATCATTTTTACAAAAGACGCACTACTATACGCCTCTAAAATATATGCTGTAAAACCTTAAAAAGAACATACTTTTACCCCCGTAATAAACTTGAAAACAAGGCAACTTCAAATCTTTTCACTACGCATCAACTACCTGATTTATAACATCCAAAACAAATTCTATAATATATTTATCTTTTGTAAACTCTTTATTGATTCGGCTTTGTCAAATTTGCTTGCCTCCAAAGGATTTCGCCCATTCATGAATGCCAAAATATAGTCTAAATCGAAGATGATCGCCTTGGGAAAATTGGGTTGTGACGGCTGTATTTTGGAGCTATTTTTATGATCTTCTTATAGGGGACTAAAATATATTTATACAAAACAAGGTTCACATTATGTAATTATTTAATTAGTACAAAAAAACTTATTATTTTAATTCATTACATTTAAATATTGCCCTATTAATTTACCAAGGAAGAATAAATATTAGGCATGATTGTGATGAGTAAATCTTATGTTTAAAATGCCCGTTACCTCTTAAAATACAGGGAAAATTTACTTTGTATTTTTTTTAAAAGTCCAAAGAGTTGATTGTATCATTTAAGCTCTTTTTTCATATTTAAACAATTAAAATACAATAAAACTCATATTTATTTTATTTTTTTGTTAATTTTGCATCCTATTCTTAATTAATGCAGAGAATTTACAAACCAAAAAAAAACCAAAAAACCCCAAAAAAATGCTAAAAAACTACTATTTTAAAGGAACGCTTTTTACTGCGTTATTTTGTTCTATGCTTACGACTTTTGGTCAGACAAAGTCACAAAGAACACAAATTACAAAAGAGTATAACACTAAAGAAATTAAGAAACTATCAAGTTCATTTTTAGAAAAACAGAAAACCAATAAAAAAGCAGCAATTACGTTTGCAAAAGCAAATAATATTCCTGTGTCTGTTACTCTAAATGATGGAGGATTTGCTGAATTACAAAAAGTAAATGCAGATGGAAGTTTACTATATTACAGAACTTTTAACGTTGCTGCGGCAAGATCGACCAGAACAAATTATTTAAATACAGGTGGAGGTCTTGGATTAAGTGTAGATGGACAAAACATGACTGCCTATGTATGGGATGGAGGACATGCAAGAGTTACACATCAGGAGTATGATGGTGTTGGAGGAACAAATAGAGTGTCAGTAGAAGACGCCTCTACTGAAGGAGGAACACAACTTAACTTTCACGCAGCTCACGTAACAGGAACAATATGTGCTAGTGGATTTGCGGCTAATGCAAAAGGTATGGCTGCACACTCTAAAGTAAAGGGGTATATGTGGAATAATGATTTATCTGAAGCTACAACTGAAGCAGCAAATGGAATGTTAGTTTCTAATCACTCTTACGGTTATCGATCAAAAGATGATGCAGGAAATAATATATTGCCTAATTATTTCCCCGGAGCCTACATAGAAGATTCTAGAGACTGGGATAATCTTATGTATAACGCTCCTAATTATTTAATGGTAGTAGCAGCTGGAAATGATGGAAATCAGTCGATTACTGCAAATCCATTGGCTACAGGATTTGATAAATTAACGGGACATTCTACCTCAAAAAACAACTTGGTTGTAGCTAATGCTCAAGATGCTACTATTGATTCAGCTGGAAATTTAGTTTCGGTAGTCATCAATTCGTCAAGTAGTCAAGGACCTACAGATGATTTAAGAATCAAACCAGATATTGCTGGAAATGGAACAGGTGTTTATTCTTCCTACCAAAACTCGGATTCAGCTTATGGAACGATATCAGGGACATCGATGGCATCGCCTAATGTTGCAGGCTCTTTATTGCTTTTACAGCAACATCATAGAAATGTTAAAGGTAGTTTTATGAGATCAGCTAGCTTAAGAGGACTTGCTCTTCATACCGCTGATGATGCTGGATTGGCTGGCCCAGATCCTGTTTTTGGTTGGGGATTAATGAATGCAAAAAGAGCGGCAGAAACCATAACTAATACAGGGAATAGCTCAATTATAAGTGAATTGACATTACAGCCTGGACAAACGTACACCATTAATGTGAACAGTGATGGTGTAAATAAGTTATTAGCTTCTATTTGTTGGACAGATCCTACTGGAACTGCAACCACTGCTTTAAATTCTTCAAGTGCAATTTTAATAAATGATTTAGATATTCGTATAACTAAATCAAGCTCTGTATTTTCTCCTTGGAGGTTAACTGGTGTAAACACAAATGGAACAGGTGACAATACAAAAGATAATTTTGAAAGAGTGGATGTTACGGGCGCTACTGGTCAATATACAATTACAGTAACTCATAAAGGAACAACACTTTCAGGTGGAAGCCAAAATTATACTTTGATTGTTACAGGAGTTACTACAAATGTAGTTACTTGTAACGCAACAGTTCCCACTAACTTAGCAAGTTCAGCTATAACTACTACTGGAGCTACAGTTTCTTGGGGGGCAGTGACTGGAACTACTTATGAATACCAATATAAAACTACAGCTGCAACAGCATGGACAACGGGAACATCTGCAAGTGCATCAGTTTCATTAACAGGTTTGACAGCAAGTACAGCTTATCAATTTCAGGTAAAAAGTATTTGTCCAAACAATACATCCTCTGCTTTTTCCGCTAGCTTAAACTTTACGACGGCAAATGTACCTGCTCCAACTTATTGTACTTCTACATCAACAAATACTACTGATGAGAGAATTGCAAGAGTTCAATTAGGAACTATCAATAACGCTTCAACAAGTACCACAGGTTATGAAAACTTTACTTCATTATCAACAAACTTAACTAGAGGTACAGCAAATACAATTACAATTACTCCGTTTTGGAGAAGTACTAGATATGCTGAAGGATATTCAGTTTGGATAGATTACAATTCTGATGGAGACTTTACTGATGCTGGTGAGCAGGTTTTCACAAGAACAGCAACTACAACTACACCAGTAGCAGGAACATTTACTGTGCCTGCCGCTACAACTACAGGTCCAAAAAGATTGAGAGTATCAATGAAGTACAATGCTGTCCCTACTGCTTGTGAATCATTTACATACGGGCAGGTGGAAGATTATACTGTAAATATTGTCGCTTCTAGTGTTGTGAATGCAATAACTTCTGATCTAGAAATTGATGGTAACAAGAATAATTATGACTTTGCTATCTATCCAAACCCAACCAAGGGGATTTTGAATATCAGTACATTCGATAATAGAGCAGTAAGTTATGTTATTTATAGTTTAATTGGTAAAAAAATAATTTCTGGCAATGCTATTGAAACAGGAATTGATGTATCTGAGATTCCTTCAGGAATTTACGTTATTGAATTGAATGACGGAAAGAAAACAGTTTCAAAGAAATTTGTTAAAAATTAAAACGATATATCATTACTTAAAAACGCCTTGACATTCAAGGCGTTTTTTTTTTACATGAGCTCCCTAAAAAATATAAAAATGGTAAAGTAATTTAGTTGAAGTAAATTTCTAATGTGGAATTTGGGATAAGTACTTCTCAAGATATGAATCACGCCATAACGTAAATTCTATGAAGCTTGAATTCACAAAATGATACTATTGGTAATTTTATAAAACCGGAACCCGTGATGAGCCAAACTCAAAAACTACAAGTTATAGAAGAACTAAAAAAACTAAACACACCCGCAGCAAATGCTATAATTACGCAATGGCAAAGTGAGTTGTAGTTCTTTGCCATAGTGCCTAGTGAAAATGCTATTGTCTGACCATTTTATCGTACTAATCGATCTGTAACATGCAATACAACCTAAATTTCATGCGGATCGTTTAATTACGTCCCCAAGTTCTAGTTGATAGTCATTCCCATTTTTGATTTACGGCATATTGATTTTTGTATCTAAAATAACTTCGAAAAGAATTAGATTTTGAGATTTTAAGTCTTTAATGGTCATTGAATAGTTTGAAATATATTTAGGAACATCATTTTTTTGTATCACTTAATTGTCTCCAAAGCCATTCTAAAGGTCCGTAAACATGATTTTTTAGCCACCAATAGCTAAATCCGATTTGAAGTACATAAATAGCGATTGCAAACAAAAAGTAAAAATAAAAAGGCATATGATGAAACAATCCTAAACCAACTCCCTGAAATACGAAAAAAGCAATTAAATTTTGAGTTAAGTAATTCGTAAAAGTCATTCTGCCTACCCATGAAAATGCTTTAAATGTTTTTTTAAATTTTTGATTTGTATAGAGCAATATAATTAACAAACTCGTAGAGAGCATGGTTGTTAAAACGATCCAATAATGAAATGAGAAATACTTTAAATAAGGTAATTTATACATATTCGAAAGTATAAAAATTCCCCATAAAACGATAGTGATGCTTACTACTAAAAATAAGGATTTTTTTATTTGACTTTTCCTTTCAAATAAAGTTTCCAAAATCTTACTCTTTTGAATCGCCAATCCCAATATCATACATATAAACATAATATAATGTACTGTTACAGAATAAGCCAAATTAAGAACTTCAGTATAAATTGAATTCAAAAGATTATATTTAAAAACCTCTAACAATTGGGTACTAAATCGTAAAGGTGCAATACCAGTTGTCAACGTAGTGATATATGTCGTATCAACAGTATTTATGTATGCCGCTAGTAACGGCGCAAATAAAAATAACACACCAGCTATGTACAATAATGTTTTAGCGGAGAAATGAATAAAAAACAAAATAAGCAAGCCTAAAAAAGCATAGTCTCGTAAAATATCACCATCATAAAATAAACTGTTTACAAAAGCGAATACAAATAAAACCAGCATGCGGCGTGCCAGAAAAAAATAAGTTTGTTGCTGCTTTTTAGCATAAATGACTCCAAAACCAAAACCAAAAAGAGTAAAAAGCAATGTCCATCCTTTAGCTGAAAAAAGTATGAATAACACTCCATTTATTACTGTTGCTACAATTCCATCTCCATGTATTGTCCATTCTGGGCTGTAAGCATAATATAAATAATTTGAAATAACTACTATTAAAAGTGCCCAACCTCTGAGCATATCAATAATTTCGACTCTTTGTTCTTTTTGCATCATTGTTTTAAATTCTATGTAACTTTTTACTTTGTAAATTGTATTTTGTTTCACCTCTTACTACCTATAATTTTACCCGTAAAACTCAATTCGCGGCAAATAATGCTCGCCTTTTATAGTGATGTTAGAGCTTGGCGTATTTAGCCCAAAGGATTTACTACCTAAGATTAATTCGAAAAGGAGTAGGTTTTTGGTGTGTAGGCCTTAGATGGTGATTTAATAAATGTTTTAAAATTTAATATTTGTATTCAATAACTTCATTAAAAATTTGTAAATCTGAAATATCATTATCGGAATGGAATTTTTTGCGACCATCCCAATCCTTAAAGTTAACTTGCCTTTCTCCCCATATTGCCCAAACTAGTTTATAATTATTTTCGAAAAGAAATTTATCTAATAAATCTTTTCTTAAATAAACAAAATGATGGTTGTTATTGTAATCTTTATGATACCTAATGTTTTGTGATGCTAAATTTTCACTTTCATCAAAAAGATTAAATGTTTGTGGTTTATCAATCAATTTTAAATAATTTGCTATTTCTCTTGCAACAATTGTTTCATGTCCAGCATCATTTAACACACTATGGTGTCCTTCCCAATTATATGACATTATTGGTAATAATACTTCGTATTCCTTTGAAGTTATTCTATCAATTTCGACAAACTTAGGAAATGAATGTTTGATTTCATTATCCTCAAAAAATACTTTATGATAATAACCTGGCTCACCTTTTTTAACTTTTACTTTTTTTCTGCTAATCTCAAATCTTAATTCGCATAAGTTTTCTACCGTTGAGTCGTCAACACTATATAATTCACCTGCAAAAGAATAATAATTAGTCCTAACTTCTGGTAAATTCATTCTCCCAAAATCTATCTTTTTAAGATGTTCTACAACTTCTTTGTAATCATCATTTTTTACCAGTAAACCTTTAATAAAATAAAAAACTTCTCTATTAATTTTTTTGTCTTCTTGAACTACAAAACCATCTAAACAAATCCAATTCCCATTGTTTTTTTTCAGATTTTCAATTTGCAAATATTCATTTACATCAGGTTTTCCCCCATCTCTATACCAGTCAATTAATGACAAGTTTCTATCTCCAAGGTAATCTTTCAGAATAAACTTTTTGCTTTTTTGCTTTATTGGAAAAGTTGGATCAATATCTGCATCAGATAGTCGAAATCTTTCCCAGTCATTATCAAGTAAGTTCTTATCACTTTGCAATCCTGCAATCTCAAAATAAGCAATCCAAGAATACTTCTTCCCATATCTTTCGATATTTGGTTGCTCACTACGTGAACTGCGGTAGTTATCTTCTCTAATTCGATTATCCACTTTATCAAATTGTTCTTTATTCCAACCAAGATTAAAAACACGCCAATAAATTTGTCTGCGTACTTTTTTCTTCTGTGGAGGATTTGAATAAGAATGACCATTTTTAACTATTCTACCAATTGTATAATTACTGAAATCCATACTGATAGGTTCGGATGAAATGCCTTCTTCTTTTGAAGAATTGAATTCTTTAGGATTACGAATTCCTCCAAATTTATAAGGTGCTTTTGTGTTTTTAATTTCCTTAAGCGATAATGTTCCTTTTTTGTGTTTAATTCCAATTTCAATACATTTTGAAGCATAATCTCTGGCTAAAATGTGAGTAGTCGAAAATGGAGCATCTTTCTTAAAAATTAAGTCATATAATTTATTTACAATTAACGGAAAAACAATCTCTTGAAAATTAGTATCATTCAAATCATTGTGCTTTGCTAACACAACACCATATAACGATGCAAGAGTTCTTTCCCACACATACGGATCATTTATAGATAATGAATATTCAACTAATTCAAGGAATTGATTTGGGCATTTTCTACCATAATAATATAGCGCTCGTGTTGATAAATCTCTTAATTCTCTATTGGTTGAAGTAAGAAACCACATAATTTTTTTAGCAGCTAAATGAACTTTGTCCGTTTTTAAATCTTTCTTACTCTCACAAGCAATCTTAAAAGCGTCTATGAAATCTTTATAACCTTTATCATAACTTCCATTATTCATTCTATTATATTCCGACCAACTTAAATCTCTATCGGAAACTTTCATATCAAAAAGTAAATCAGATAGTAAATGTATATTTAATGGATGCTGACTATCTAAATCAATATTTCCAAATAAGTTATAAATTAAATTATGTTTTTTGATGTTTTTGAAATTTTCGTAAATGATACTAATAACAAAATCTTTGTTTTTTATAATTGTACTTCTATTAACCTCAAAAACTGAATTTAAAATATATTCGTCAAGTATTTTATTTTCACCTATTTTATAGAAATCCAAGCCAAATCTTTTTATTGCTAAAACACAAAAACATCTTAAAATATCATTAAATAATGGATGAAATGTATCTCTAAGTAAAAGTTCATTTATAAATTTTTCTGAGAGCAATAACACTTTGATATCATCAACTGTCTTTATTTCATCAATTATCGTTTTAGCTATTAAATATCCACTTAATAAATCGTATGTAAAAGTAATTACCTCAACATTGTTCCAATCTCTAAAAATTAGAAGATCTTCTTTTTCAAAAATCAACAACTGTTCTTGAGTAATGATATTATTAATCGCAAAGTCAAAATCTATTTCTCTACTACTATTATCCCATAAAAATTTAGAAATTTTTTCAAGAATATTTATTGAAAATTTCTTATTAAATTTCAACTCATAATTTAATTTTAGAATAATATTTTGATTACATTTTATTAGATATTCATCAAAAACATCGAACAAATCTTCATTTTGAAAAGATACTGTTAGTCCTTTTTTTGTTTCGCAAAAAATTTTTAAATAAAGTGGCTCAGAAAAACTACTTAATGCTCCAGAATGATTTTCAAGTTTTATATTGTAATGCTTAAAATATTTATCAATTGCTTCGTTTACATTATAGTGACTAAATCCATGAACTTGTATTTCTTTTGAATCATAGTACTCTGAATAATTAAAATAACCTTTAGAAAATAACTCTCTTTTATAAGATGTTCTAAAAGTTGTTATTATTAGAATGTTTGGGAATTTTTTTCTTATTTCATTAATGAGTTCTTCTAAATTATCACCCCAAACGCTTTTCCAATATATTGCTTCATTTAATCCATCAATCAATAAAATTGCTTTTGTATTATTTACCCTTCCTGAAATATTTAAAACACTTAAAAAGTCACTAAAACTCCAATCTGTTGGTAAATCTAGAATATCTCTTAATTGAACTTTTAATGGCAATTCCGTTTTTAAATTTTTACCAAAAATAAATATTGCTGGTTTTTTTCGTTCTAAATGTTCTTTAACAATATTTACTGCAATATGAGTTTTACCTTTTGAAGCATTACCAGATATATGAATTTCATTATTTTTCAAAGAACCAAGTTCTTCAAAAATCGTCAAATAATAATCATAATTACGGATCGTAAAATATGGACCAAGTAGTGTTTCTCTACATTCTTTGATTTTATTTTTTGCTTCTGTGGTTATTTCTAATTCTTCACTATCCCAGTGAATAGATTTTAGTTTTTCTACATTTTTATAGTCAATATATAATTCATAAAAATCTCTAAATCTATTTTTATAATTGTCAATTTTCAAATCTAGTGCTGCCGATAATTTATGATTGTCTAATAATAAATAATCCTTGATTTCATTAATTAAATTTACACCGTCTTGAACTATTGTATCATAATTATTTGAAAATAAAAATTCTTTTATTTCATCATAGATTTCATTAAAATCATAATTGTTTTTATTGTTTTTTATGCTTTTTATATTCGCATCATACTCTTTTAGAAAATGTTCAATACCAATATCACTCTCTTGTTTTTCAATTATAATAACTAACTCTTTTCCTCCAATATGTCTTGTAACAAAATCATCAACATCCCCCTTTGTGTGCAGATTATCTAGATATTTTGTTTTAATAACATTTGAATTATATATCAAATCAAATTTTTCTTGAAACCAATTCTCATCTAAAATTTTATCAGTAAAAAAGAATTTATGAATACTTGGATACTTTCTTGAATAGTGTAATAAAATGCTATCCCCCCAATGATCAATTTTGATGTCTGCATCATCTGGTAATACATTATTTCCTTTATGTACTAAACTTCCAATACCATCTAACCAATTTTTTTCATCATTTGTCATAGAGTTTTTGGAACATAAAACCCATTTCTTTAATCTAGAATTGTGTCTATTATAAGCAGTTTGTAATGATTTTTTAATTTGCTCTTTTCTACCACTTTCATCAAATCTTCCAAAAAATTTACATTGCCAACCCCATATATCACCATTCGGAAACTCTAAATAATATTCTACACCATCACCACCGCCACTATCATCAATCCGGACGAAAGTTCCCATTGATTGATACTCTTCAATACATATTTGAAAGCATAATTCCTCAAAACTTTTATTTTGTGTAGAATTATACGGTCTTAAATTTTCCCAATTTATCAAATCAATCATATAACATAATAAAGTTAATTTTATCTAAAATATTCATAAATAAACCCTATCAACCTAATCCGTCCTCTTCTTCCCTCCCCAAAACCACCCACATTCTCACGATTAATTAAGAACAATTCTCTCCTGTTTTATTTTACATAAGGTATTTCTCAAAAATAATAAAAACAAACTACAAAAACAGGGTATAACTACCTGTTTTTGTAATTAAAATAACCCAAACTGTTTTCTCAATTTAAACTACAAAGTCTTACGGGTTGCTTAGGGAGGTTTTGAACCTCCATCGTTTTGGGTTTGCTATTTTCTTCTTCTTTTTTTCCATGGGGCGTTGACTTCCCAATTTCCTGCCATGATGCAACCATAAGGAAGTACTTCATCTATCACGGTTCCTAAACCAAACTCCTCCATTTGATTTCTTACTGATGCTGCATTTTTATAGGCCGATGGCAGCTCGGTAATGTCAATTTCGTTCGAAAAAAATCGAATATCCAAGCCTTGGGTTTCTTCTTCAAAAACTTCTTGGATTGTTTTTTCTCCCTTACTTTTTCGGTGTTGGGTTCTACTTATGTTTCTTCCGGCACCGTGTGGTGCAAATCCTAAATTGGTTTCGGTTGTGGCTCCTTCAACAATTAAAACGGATTCAGCCATATTCAACGGAATCAAACGTGGTCCTGTGCTATCAGGCATGAATTTCGGGTCCAATGGTGTGGCGCCTTTGGCGTGATAAAAAAGGTCTCCCTCTTTGAAAACAAAATTATGCTCGTTCCAGTACCTATTTTCTTTTTCGATTCCCAATTTCTCTAAAGTAGCATCGTGCAGGCATTCGTGGTTTAATTTTGTCCACGAACGTATGATTTGCAACGCTTCCCAGTACACCTGTCCTTCCTTTGTATCAAACGGAATCCACGCATTTTGTGGCAAAGTTTCTGGCGATAGTGTTTTTCTAAACTTTTCGGCAAGATGCATTCCTTTTCGATACAAATTAGCACCCACGCCTCTACTCCCGTGATGCGTTACCATCATGGTATTTCCTGTATTTTTTGAAATCCCTACAAACAAGAAATGGTTTCCATCGCCTTGTGTTCCTAAATGCGAACGAGCAGCGCTAATCATTTTTTCATCGTTCAAAAAATAATTGCTTTGAAATGCTTCTAACATTTCAGCAGGAAAACGGAATTGCGTTTCGCGACTTCTTCCGCCTCCACCAAAATGGGTAATGGCATGCGCTGCATCTAAAACTTCTTTTGGATTTGTTTTTCCAAAATCAGTTAGCATCACTGAGCAACAAATATCAGCACTATGCATTCCCGGATGAATTGCATTTTTAGCCACCGCAACTCCACCCACCGGAATGGTTCCGTCAGGACCTGTAGGGCAAGCATCCGGCATGATGACACCATTGACTAAAGTTGGCGTTCGCATCAAGGTTTTCATGGTTTGCACCACATCGGTTACATTTTTTTCTTCTAGTTCGTTTTCTGCCTTTATATTTTGGTGAAAAGTGATCGCTTGAGCGTGTAACTCTATAGGATCAGGCAATTTGAATTGTGCTAAATAGGCTTCTATTTCTTCGGTTTCTAATTGATTGTCATTGATATGTGCAAGTGCTTCTTTAAACCAAGCTCCTTGCCTGAATCCTAATTGAATAATATCAGCTCCTGTAAATTGTAATTTTTGTTCCATTTTTATTCTGTTTTTATTTCTTCAACAAATATTCAAAACCTACTACGCAGTTATTTTGCGTAGTACAAAAAGATTTGTATTTTTGATTCAAACTCAGCGCAAATGCTTCAAAATAAATATACTGCTTTACTGCTCCAGATTGGTTTTAATGAAAATGCAATCCTGATTAATTGGCTTGATTTAGTAAAAGCCTATGCTGCTAAAGGGAGACATTATCATAATTTAAATCATCTGGAAGAAATGATTGTTTTATTTGACCGCTATAAAGAGGCGTTGCAATTTCCTAATGAAGTTTTGTACGCTATTTTTTACCACGATATTATTTATAAAGTGACCCGGAAAGACAACGAGTTAAAAAGTGCTGAACTTGCTTTGTCTATTTTGCCTGAAAATGCCACACTAGATAAACAATTGGTTTTTGACATGATTTGCGCTACTCAACTGCATCAACAAAACGACATAGAAGACATCAACTGGTTGATTGATTTTGATTTGAAAATACTGGCTAAAGACTGGAACAATTACACCATTTATTGTGATCAAATTAGGAAAGAGTATAAAATTTATCCCACTCTCTTATACCAACCTGGTAGAAAGAAAGCATTGGAGCATTTTCTTGAAAACGAATTTATTTTTCAAACCGTAGAATTTAGAACAACATACGAAGCGCAAGCGAGAGAAAATATACAACGCGAAATAGAATTATTAAGCTGAAATTGAAAATAGTGTTGCTTTGCGTGAGGGGTAGTAGCGAAAATCCTTTTAGGGCTGTAGCGGTAGCGGAAGTTCTAAAAGATTGCAGCGCATGACCCGACCCGTAGTTTTTACGGAGGGACACGCCCCAAAAAAAAAGAAAATATGTCACAAAATAAAAATGCGCTTATCCGGTATAAAACGATTGATAAGTGTTTGCAAAATAAATACCGTACTTGGACGCTAGAGGACTTGATTGCGGCTTGTTCTGAGGCTTTGTTTGAGTACGAAGGAAGGGAAAATGCGGTAAGCAAGAGAACGGTTCAAATGGATATTCAGTTGATGCGTAGCGAAAAACTGGGCTACAATGCCCCCATTGTGGTGTATGACAAAAAGTATTATACGTACGAAGACGAGGAATTTACGATTACGAATATTCCGCTGACGGAAACGGATATTAATGTACTCACAGAAACGGTTTCAATGCTGAAACAGTTTAAAGACTTTTCTTTGTTTAATGATGTGTCTGATATTTTGCAACGTTTAGAGGATAAGATCTATGCCGAAAAGTCTCAAACACAACCGGTGATTTACTTAGACAAAAACGAAAAACTGAAAGGCTTACCATTTTTAGAGGAAATTTACCAAGCCATTATTAAAAAAACAGTTTTGGTAATTACGTACAAGTCATTCAAATCGCAGGAGGAAACGGTATTTCATTTTCATGGATTTATATTAAAAGAGTTTAACAACAGATGGTTCTTGATAGGAAGAAGAAAGAAAAACCAGCCCATAACTAATTTGGCACTGGATAGAATCATTGCTATTGATTATGATTTTAATATGCCTCATTTAGAGGAAAATTTTAATGCGGACCTGTATTACAAAAATGTGGTGGGAGTGACTGTGAATACGGGCTTACGTCCGCATCGATTTGAACTCTGGATTGACGCTATTAATGCTCCTTATGTACTTACTAAACCCTTGCATAATTCACAACGGTTGATTAAGCAAAATGAAGATGGGAGCATTGTTATTCACTTATTTGTGATTCCAAATTATGAATTAGCACGTATTTTTCTAGGTTTTGGCAGTGGTCTTGAGGTGATACGACCCGACTATTTCCGCAATCAAATGAAAAGTGTTATCCAAAAGTCTCTGGCGCGTTATGCGGAATAATTGATTTGACCTCATGAATAAGGTGTCTTCAACATTTTTCTGTAACCTGATGTTATTGTTTTAAGGTGCAAGAATTAGGCGTTGCAATTTTGAAAAAGATAATATGAAGCACCAAGAAAATATTAACGTTTGTCATTTCGTTAATTTGTCTTGATGCGTTACTTTTGCAGCGTCAAAACAACCACTTTGAAAAAGTTCAGTATCTACATACTTTCTTTTATTTTACTCCTGCCCACTTTTGGCAGCTCTTTTACGTATTTGACATTTAAACTTCAGCAAGAAGAAATTGCTAAAACCATTTGTGTGCAACGCAAAATGGTTTTTAATAGTTGTAACGGACGTTGCGAACTGCAAAAAAGTCTAAAACGCTACACTGATAATGAGAAAAGCATGCAAAACACCCTCAAAGAAAAAGTTGATGTGGTGTACGTGCAAGAGTTACTAAGTACTTCATACGAGTTGGTACAACCAATCATTATTACAACAAAAACTGAAACTGTTGTAAACCGTAAACCGATTTCCTTTTCGGCTTACACCTTTCGTCCTCCCGCTTATTTCATTTAAAAAGATCAATCTGTTTGAGAACGAAATGCACCTTATGTTGCCTATTTCGTTTTACAATATTGCGTAGGCACTAACCGCGTCTTGATCTTTCGTGCTTTGTTTGCTTGCTTTTTAGCCTTGCAAACGATTTAAACTTTCACTGAAATAAGATTTTTACACCTTTCAAAAAAAATGAAAAAATTAATTTTTGTAATGCTTTTGGCGTTACAATATACCTATGCACAAAAAACTGCTGCAGTAGATAGCAGCGGCGTAGAAAACCTAAACGAAGTAGTAATTACCGCCAACCGTGGCAAGGCCAAACGAAGTGAGGTGCCAGTGGCAATTTCTAAACTATCTACAAAACTCATTCAAGAAACTAAAGCAACTTCTGCTTTCGAAATTGTGAATAAAACGCCTGGCGTAATGATGACAAATCTCGGTAACGAGCAACACGGAATGTCCATCAGGCAACCTATGGGTTTGAGCCCGTATTATTTGTATCTCGAAGACGGCTTGCCCATTCGACCACTCGGCGTTTTCAACCACAATGCTTTGCTTGAAATGAATCCGTTTAATTTACAGAATTTAGAAGTGATCAAAGGACCCGCTTCATCACTTTACGGTCCAGAGGCTGTGGGCGGAACCATAAATTTTATTACCGTAAAACCAAGCCGCGATCCTGAGTTTAAAGTAGGCATCCAGGCGGATCAATACGGCTACCAAAACCTGCAAGCCTTTGGCAGCGCTACTATAGGCAAATTTTCGTTTGCCATTGCGGGTGCGAGCACAGACCAAACTAACAGTTGGCTCACTTTTTCTGACTATTCAAAAAATAATTTCAACGCAAAACTTCAATATGTGTTTTCTAACACGTTACGCCTAGTAAGCAATACTTATATAGGTGAATATTACTCTGACATGACAGGAAGTATCAATGAGCAAGACTTTAATAATCGTTCGTACAAAAGTACAACCGATTTTACCTACCGAAAATCAGAGGCTTTGCGGAGCCGTTTAACACTTGAAAAAGAATGGTCTGAGAACAGTCAAACCGTTGTAACCGTTTACCACCGAGACAATAAATTAGGGCAAAACCCAAGCTATGGCATTCGATGGAATCCTACGCCATCAGCAACCAACGATCCTACAAAAGCAACTGGCGAAATCAATTCGAACGATTTTAAGAGTTACGGTGTAGTGGCACAGCACACACAAGGATTTTCGTTTTTAAACTCTAAACTAATTGCCGGAACTACTTATGATAGGTCACCAAACGATTATTTTTCGCACCAAATTAAATTACAAGCCAACCGAAATCCGGATGGAAAGACGGTAAATAATTATCAAATTTTAGAAGTTCGACCAGACTTACGCATTTCAAATTACAATGCTACCATTTACAACAACTCGGGCTATGTACAATACAACTTTCAACCGCTTTCAAAAGTAACGGTAACTACAGGGGCGCGCTACGACTACATCAAAATTGATTACATCAATAACATCAATGCTACTTCGGGAGCCAAAACCTACGATCAACTAACCTTTAAAGCGGGTATCAATTATAATCCGCTTACTACCCTTGGGTTTTATGCCAATTATTCTCAAGGATTCTCTCCACCTTCGGTGACCACTTTATTCCGTCCAAAACCTGGAATTACGCCCGTACAATTTTACACGGATCTTGATGCCGCACATTTTTCAAACTATGAAATTGGTGGTTATAGCAGTTTTCTAAAAAACAAATTGACACTAGATTTTGCCGTGTATGTACTTGATGGTCGCAATGAATTATTGAGCATTCGTCAACCTGACAATTCAACCGATACCCAATCAGCCGGTAAAACAAGCCATAGAGGAATTGAACTTGGGTTACAATACAATCCGTCCTCACAGCTTGCATTTCGCCTTGGCGGAACCTATGCGCGCCACGAATTTATCGACTTTACCGTTTCCAGACGAAGCACCGATGCAGTTCAAAAACTCGACGGCTTTGACATGCCTAGCGCACCGCGATGGATTGCTAATTCTGAGCTCAATTATTACCCAAAATGGTTCCCAAACTTCCGTGCAGCACTAGAATGCCAGTACGTATCAAGCTGGTTTCAAAACCAAATCAACACTGTTTCCTACGCGGGTTACACCCTTTTCAACGCTCGATTAGGCTACCGCTACAAGCAAGTTGAAATTTTTACCAATATCATGAACTTGACCGATAAATTGTATGCTACCAATGTTTCTCGGGGCAATGCCGAAATCGATCAGGCTACATATACCGCCGCCGCACCCCGCATTTTCATGATGGGATTGCAGTACAACTTATCATTAAAAAAATAATTATCAGGAGCTTATCCGGCTATCCGCTTTATCTTTTTTGAGGCCAAAAAAAGGCCTCAAAAAAGGATATCGCTCCTATCCGGGCTAAAAAACACACAAAATGAAAAAAGAAAATCAAAAGGCATCTACACGAAAAAAAGATTCCAAATGGATCAAAAAAATCAAGCAGCACGTCTACTCGTGGCACCGAACTTTGGCCATTATTACAATTATTCCCGTTATCTTTTGGACACTTTCAGGAATCATGCATCCGTTTATGGCGCATTTTTTTAAACCCGAAATCGCCAATCAAGAACTTCCACAAACCATCATCAAGCCGGGTCAATTGCCAATGACGTTGAAAGAGGTTTTACAAAAAAACCAACTCAAAACGTTCAAAAACTTTCGCCTAGTCAGCCTGAACGATAAAACCTTTTATCAAGTAAAAACCGAATCAGGAGCCCTACTCTATTTTGACGCAGCCACGGCTCAAAAACTTGAAAACGGTGATCAAAAATACGCTGAAGTTCTGGCGCGTTACTTTTTACAAGACAGTACCAGCAGCATTTCAAACAGCAAAGTCCTCACTGAATTTACAACGCAATACAAATACGTCAACCGCTATTTACCCGTTTACCAATTGAGTTTTGATCGTGACGATGAAATGCATGTTTATGTAGAAACCGCCTCAAGCAAACTAGCCACTTTCAACCCGAAATCACGTCAAATTTTTATTTGGTTCTTCGATACCTTTCACAATTGGTCGTTTATTGATGTAATTTCTAATAACAGTTTGCGCATTATAATCATGATTTTACTTTTGTCTGTGATCACCTTTTCAGCAATAAGCGGACTTTTGATTTATGGGCTTTTCTGGAAACAATTCAAAAAAAGTGATGCGCTTGCTCCCAAAAAAGGCATCCGCCGTTACCACCGACAAATTGGGATTTGGATTTCACTGTTTACTTTAACCTTTGCTTTTAGCGGTGCTTATCACGCCACTACCAAATGGGACCCGTACACGCTTTCGCAAATGGTATACGAACCTAGCTTTAAAACCGAAGCACTTACAACTTCGCTTACTGATTTAAAATTAGATTGGAATCGGTTTGAAAATGCAAGTATAGTTGCATTTCAAGACAGTTTGTACTACCGTTGTCAATTGCTTCCTAAGCAAGTAACAAAGAGCAACACGGCTATCAGCGCACCTGAATCAAAATGGGCAAAGAAAGACAAACAACCACTAGAAATTGTTTACATCAACGAACAAACCAATCGCATCACACCTAATCTGGATGTGAAATATGCTGAATTTTTAGCCCATTATTTTACAGATGGCGCACCAAAAGCCGCTTGTTGCGAAATGATCCCTGAAACTGATGAACCTGAAACTTCTTTACAAAACGCAAAATTGGTTGAAACTAAAATTATTACTGAGTTTGAAAGTCGGGAATACGGCTTTGTGAACAAGCGCCTTCCTGTGGTGAAACTTGCTTATGACACGCCTGAAAATACTACTTATTTTATAGAAACAGCCACCTCAAGATTAGCCGCAAAAGTAGAAAACGCAGACAAAAGAGAAGGTTATTCTTTTGCTATTCTACACAAATTTTTATTTTTAGATTGGGCAGGTAAAAATGTGCGTGATGCAGCAATGGTTTTGGCCGCACTTGCAATTTTAATCGTGAGTGTTTTAGGATTGATTTTGTTCCTTAAGAAAAAATAAAAGCCAAAAAAAAGCGTCATAAACAAGAGTTCATGACGCTTTACTTTTTTGTAGCAATAATTATTTCATCAATTGTTGTAAAGGTTTTAATTGAGCCATATCAATATTTGATTGTTGTAACACACTTATCATGTTCATAACACCCGTAGGATTCATGTCATCACCTGTCACACGTACTACAGCAAAACCATTTTCATTTTTATTGGCAAAAAAAATAAACTCTTCAATATGCTCATCAGTACCCACAAAACTTACTGAAGCTCCTTCTTTACCTGAGCCAAATTTCATCAATTGCTGGTACTTTTTATCTTTTAAAATGGCATTTACTTTTGCGCGTTCCGATTCAAATTCAGCTTTATTAGTCGCATTAGCGTTAAAAGCTAAGATGTTCATTTTATCAAAAGATTGTAAAGCCTCGGTTTGAGCTACAGATAACTTAGCCTTGTCTACATTCAATATTTCGGAAGAAACATCTAAGGCAATAAAATTTTTATCTTCTGAATGTTCTACAAAATATTTTTGCAAAGACTGCTCGTTGTTGCAACTTACCAAAAATAAAGCCAGTAGTGCGGGAATTCCGTATCGTAGTTTCATCTTACTTTTTACCTTTACTTGCTTTTTTCAAATCGTCGCCACCCGGAATACGCATTTTTTCGGTCAACACTGAAATTTCATTCAAATCAAAGTCCCCAGTCAATGACATTAAAACAGTATCTTCATTTTTTGCTCCTTCAATAAACATCAACAACTCACGTATCTGTGTATCTCCAACACCTGATTTTACAAGGATTTTTACGTTTCTACCATTATCATTTACTCGCATTAACTCTTCTAAACCCGCGGTTTTAATGTACTTATCAGCTGCTAGTTTCATTTCGCCTTCTACGCGAGTACTTTTGGTTGTGAAAACCCTCAAGTTGTCTAATTTTTTAATTAAAGCTAAGTATTGCTGCATTTCTTTATCGGATGCATCCATCTTTACTTTACTCATTAAGTCAAACATTTTTTTGTTGACAATAAATGACTTGACTTCTACTTGACCGTCAAATTTGTCAAATGCTGTTTGTGCAAACAGTGAATTTGTAGCCAAAAAAAGCGCCAGTGTTACCACAATTTTTGTAAATGTCTTTTGAATAGTGCTAAAAGCTTTTGTGTTCGTTGTGCTCAATGGCACCTTTTGATTGATTGATTTCATGATATAAATGGTAATTAATGATTAAATGTGAACTGAAAAAAGCTAGCGTTTTTTTAACTGCCTTGTTTTCTTACTGGTTTTTTAAATACTTTATTTTTTGCAATTTGATACTCCTCTAGATATAGTACACTTTCTATGCCAACATTAATATTATTCGATAATAAAGACAAGGCTTTTTGTGTAGCTTCAAACGCAACTTTGGGATCCTCATAGGTTCCTAAATCTGACTGTGGTGGCGCAGTATCAGTATTTAAAAAAGCATAGCTTCCTACTCCTACAGCAACGACCATAGAAGCTGCAATGGAAAGCCATAATACAGGCCTTTTTTGTTCATAAAAAGGAACAATACGGGTAAACTGCTCTTTTTTTGACTGATCAAGACCCTTAAAAAAATGTTGGTATTGTATTAAATGTTGTGCAACATCGCTTGAGGAAAAATAAATACGTAATTCATTCTCTTCTTTAATACTTGTTACTCCTTCAAAGTATTTTTCTAAAAGTGTCTCAATTTTATTGATTTCCATGGGTGTGTGTCTTTATAATGTATTCCCTAATTATTTTTCGCGCTCTGGAAAGAGAGACTCTAACGGCGCTTTCATTCATTTGTAACAATGCTGCTATTTCTTCAAACTCGTATTGCTCTACATCGCGTAATTGAACAATCATACGTTGCTGTTCAGGCAATTGAGCTAAACAAGTATCAACCCATTTAAGACTATCTTGATCTTCTAATTTTTTTTCAAGACTTGGTGCAGTATCTACATAATTAGAATGAACTAATGATTCATTATTAGCTCGTTTTGATTTCAGTTGATCCAAACAAAAATTCTTAGTCATGGTCAATGCAAATGCCTCAACGCTACCGTACTTATTTAAAGAATCATTTTTTGACCACAACTTAGTCAGAACCTCTTGCGTTGCATCTTCGGCCTCCTCTGTACTAATTAATAAGCGCTTGGCTAACCTAAAGACTTTGTCCTTAAATGGAGAGATCAAGACTACAAATTCGCTTTGGTTCATACACGTTTTACTAACAACTTATAGATACAAGACGATTGAAAAGTTATTTTGTAACATAAATTATTAAATTAAAACTAAAGTTAGTATTTTTACGTTAATAAGGATATAAACCAAACCTATGAAGACCTACTTTAAAATTCCCCTACTATTACTCATTACACTTTTTGTGCTACAAGGCTGTCAAGACAATGACGATGTAGCAGCTCCAGCTACACTTGAAATACAAGATTTTGTTTGGAAAGGCATGAATCAATACTACCTATGGACAGATGAAGTTGCTAATTTAGATGAAACAAGATTTGCTGATCAAGCAAGTTTAAACAACTTCTTGAAAGATTTTGATTCTCCTGAAAATTTATTTGCAGCTCTACGTGTAGACGCTAACAAAGACAGATTCAGTTGGATTGTTGATGATTATTTAGAACTAGAAGGACAATTTCAAGGAACTACTAACAATAACGGAGTTGAGTTTGGTCTAAGCAGAAAATCAACTGGCTCATCAGAAATTTTCGGATTTGTGCGCTATATTATTCCTGGTTCTAATGCAGCTACTAAGGATATTAAAAGAGGAGATGTTTTTACAGCAGTGAATGGAACGCCACTTACAGTAAGTAATTATCAGTCTCTACTTTTTGGATCTAATAATGATTATACGCTTAACATGGCTGATATATCGGGAGGTGCATTTGTACCCAATGGCAAAAATATAGCCCTGACAAAAACAGTCTTAACCGAAAATCCTATTCTAGTGAATAAAGTAATAACTTCAGGATCTCATAAAATAGGATATTTAATGTACAACGCTTTTACAGCAAATTTTGATACCAAATTAAATGAAGCTTTTGGTACGTTAAAAGCACAAGGTATTACAGAACTGGTGTTAGATTTACGTTACAACGGCGGAGGATCTGTGCAAACAGCAACACGTTTAGCTAGTATGATTACGGGACAGTTTACGGGTAAGGTATTTGCAAAACAACAATGGAATAAAGAAATCAATGATTACTTTGAGTCAGAGAATCCTGATGCTTTATATAATTATTTTACTAATAAAATAGATAATGCCGCTATTAATAGTTTAAACTTAACCAAAGTTTATATTCTTACAAGTAATAGCTCAGCATCTGCAAGCGAACTAGTAGTCAACGGATTAGAACCACACATCAACGTGATTCAAATAGGTGATGTTACCGTTGGAAAAAATGTAGGTTCAGTAACACTGTACGATTCTCCAGGTTTTGGACCCGATAATAGAAATCCAAAACACAGATATGCCATGCAACCTATTGTATTAAAAATAGTTAATTCGGTTGGTTTTGGAGATTATCAAAATGGTTTACAGCCAGATTTTCCTCAAAAAGAAAATGTAAGTACCATGGGCGTTTTAGGAGATGTTAATGAGCCTTTATTGAAAACTGCAATTGCAAAAATTACAGGAACAGGTCGCGTAAGTCCTCAAAAACAAAGAGCTGATTATGAAGACTTCAGTAGCTCACAAGCCGTAAACGGATTGAACCAAATGTATATTGAAAAAGCTCCCGAAGGATTGCTAAAAGCATTAGAATAAAAAATTTAAAACTTAATTTTTGCCGCAAATTTAAAGATTCAACCCTTTGAATTTGTGGCATTTTTTTTATTTACCTTAAAGATGATTGCTTAACAATCTTTTATGTAAAATAATTAAAAAGCAGGCAATAATTAGTGGTTTTTGTAAGTTTATATAGATTAACTTATAAAACTGAAAACCAATGAAGAAAGCTATTCCATTCTTTTTAGCTTGCGCTACTTTTGTATCGCTAGCATTTGTAAAACCAAGTGTAGAGAACAACAAACAAATTCATGTAGTTATTGATGCTGGGCATGGCGGCTCTGATTTTGGTGCCAGATCAATTACTAGTTCTGAAAAGCAAATTGTAGAAAAAATAACTCAGAAAATTAAATTCTTAAATAAAAATGAAAATGTAATTATTCATTTTACTCGAAATGATGATCAATTTGTATCCCTCTCCAACCGTGCAGATTTCATCAATAAAATTAAACCCAACTTAGTTATATCCTTACACGTAAACCAAAGTCGTAATGAATCAAAATCAGGAATGGAGTTTTATGTGGCTAATGAGTCATTAGTTAATGATGAATCAATTGAAATCGCTAATGAATTGCGTACTAAATTTTTAAAAAATAATGCAGTAGCTCCATCAGAAATTAAAAAAGCTCCATTTTTTATTTTAAAAAAATCAGTGGCACCTGCAGTACTCATTGAACTAGGCTACCTTTCAAATTCATCTGACAGAGCCTACCTGACTGATGATAAGAAACAAGATCAAATTGCTACTACAATCCTATCATTTGTAGCTGATTTAAAATAAAACAAATTGTAACAAAAAAGCGAGACATTCATTGCTGAGTCTCGCTTTTTTATCCAATGTAACAACCAATCTTGTCTTTTAAAATAAGAAATTCAATCCTATTTTAAAGTTTCTTCCACGTGTAGCGTAACCTCTGGACTCTACAAAATCCTTGTCCAAAATATTATCAACAGCCCCAAAAAGATTAAGACGGTTTTTAATCAACTCATATCTAATATTAGTGTTTACTAATTGATAATCTTTAAGAAAATCAACATTTAAAACGGGATCAAATGTAGGAGCAGGATAAGTCGTAAATTCTAAGTAACGAGTTGATACAAATTGATATGAAAAATTTAAAGCCAACTTAGCTGTTGCTTGAATATCTACATTAGCATTTACTTTGTGTTTTGGATTTAAAATACGTGATTGTCTTTCAAGTTCTGTAAAAGTATAATTTGCATTGAACTTGATTTTATCCGTAAAGGCATAAGCAAACATAGTTTCAAATCCTTGTACCTTATTTTTTCCTATAACATTAAAATATTTATAAGTAACCAAGTCAAATCCTATGGCATCTGTCTCTTCCCTTTGAAAACCTACTGCATTAATCACCCATTTTTTATTCAATGCACTCCAATCAAAACCAAACTCAGCGGTGGCATCGTTCTCAGGTGTCAAATTTAAGTCTCCGTACGGTGAATACAATTGATACAAACTAGGTGCAACAAATGCTGTGCTGTAGGAAGCCAGCAATTTAAAATTACTAGTAAGATTAAAAGATGGATTAATATTGTAAACCAAATGATTGCCGTACTTACTATGCATATTGTAACGTAATCCCGCATTTAAGTTTAGTCCGAAATCCGAATTATAAACTGCTGTAGCATAAGGATCAATCATGTTAAACTTTGCAACATCAGTAGTAATGGCGTCATATTGACTTGTATTTGACATTTCATGAAACTGAAATTGTGCTCCTGTTACCAAAAACAACTGTGAAGAGAACTCGTATTTATTAAACGCATCTACATTTACACTTCTTGATTTAGCCAAAAACAGAGAGTTAAAGCTAAAAATATCTCTTTCAATTACATTTCCTGCAGCATTTACAACAAACTCCCCTTTAGTGTATTTGTATTTTGGCGTAAAACCAGCTCTAAATTGTCTAGAGGCACTGTAATTTTTGAGATCATCAGCAAAAGAACCTGAATCAAAATCATTTTTTAATTTGTCATAATTGGCAAAAAAATCAACGGAAAAACGTTCAGTAGGATTGATCCCTATTTTAATCACGGAGTTAATTCTTGAAAAAGCGTCATTTTCAAATTCAGTATTCGAATTGGCTGGTTTAGCCTCTGAAATTCCGGTGGTTTCAGTACTGTTTAGCGAGGCAAAATAGTTTACTTTTTTTCCGCCACCATTAACAACAAATCCTTGACTAAAATCTTGTACATTATAATTTGGATTTTTTGCAGTGGTTTGCGTACCCATATTCACGTAAGCATTACCCGCAATAGCTTTTTTAGCTGCTTTTTTTAAGGTAATATTTATCACTCCTGTTGCAGCTCCTGATCCATAAAGGGTACTTGATGCCCCTTTCATGATTTCAATGCTTTCAATTTGCTCAATGGGTAAAAGTCTTAAATCATAAGATAAGCTAATCCCTGAAGCATCTGTAACTGGTACACCATCAATTAATATTAAAACTTGATGATTTCTTCCGCCGCGAATGTAAAGCCCTAAATCTTTACCGTTCCGGCTTTGATTGCCATTGATTTCAACACCTGCCACAGTACTAAGCACCGCTGCCAGTGATTGTCCTGACTTCTGTTTTAAGTCATTTGCAGTAATTTTTACAATAACTTTTCCTGATTTTTCTTTGGATAAAGCAAATTTTGAATCAGATACAACTACCTCATTCAATAGTTCTGGCTCTTGTTCTTGTGCATACGAATTCATAGCAAAAAACAACGCAATCGCACTCATGCGAATGATCTTTTTTTTCATTTTAATAATGTAAAATTTAGTAAATGGGAGAAAAGCATAGAATGACCCATACCCAAACTTTTTTTCCCGAAAGTTTGATACTCTGTGCAATAGGCAGGTCTCCTGGCTCGCGTCTTGATGTTGACCTTCTCATCCGCCGCGGCGGACAATGGTATTGTAGATAACATCAATCTTTATAGCTTACAGTTGCGGGTACAGCGCTAGATTTTTGAAGATGATTTTTCTTGTAGTAGTTTCATATTTACAATTTATGAAAAAACTTAAAAAAAAACTTTTCAATCACTATCTTCCCTTTTAATGTAATTTGAAAATAATCAAATCACAACCTCATTACGCCGGCAAAGATAAAATTATAATGAGAAAATCACCAAAAAAAATGATAATTTTATAAAGTAAGACGTACAACAGCGCCAAAATCTACTTTACTCTGAAAAGCATCTTGTAAGGGCAGGTTAGAAACTGCACACAAAAAGCTCCTAATAACTCCACCATGTGCCACAATAACAATGGGTTTTGTGGTAGCGGAATCCAGTGCATTTTCCATGAAATCCAATACTCTGTTGTGGAGGTTTAAAAACGACTCGCCGTTTGGTACAGGGACGTTGACAAAATCAGTCATCCATGGGGTAAAAACATCAGGTGGAATACTGTCCCAATTTTTCAACTCCCAATCGCCAAAATTCATTTCCATCAAGCGCTCATCCAGCGTCACATTTGCAATAGCGAAATTATTTTGAATGTACTTTGCTAGAATGGTACAACGCTGTAAAGGACTTGAATAAAGTAGGGCATCTTGCGGCAATTGCTTTAAAATAGCATCAAAAACTGCTTCATAAGGCGTCGCAATTTCAACATCAGATTGGCCATAGCAAATTCCTTTTTCGCAAACGGTCTCGGTATGTCTAACTAAATAAATTTCCATAATGCACTAATTGAAAGATAAAAAATAACTTCACAAACTTGTTGTGTGGCTCCTAGACAATCTCCGGTGTAACCGTCAATCCATTTTTGAAAATAACGGGCTAGAAAAAATCGAGTAAGAGATATTGGTACTAGAACCAAGAGAAATGCTATTTGATAAAAAGACATCACAACCAGTGGAAGCAATCCAAAAAATGCTGCTCCTATAACCTCTTTACTTGAGAAACTTTGTGCAATGGGCTTGCTTTTACTAGAAGCATCCTCACGAGAATATTCATGTGTAAAAACAATCGATATTGCAGCAAATCTACTAAGAGCATGTCCTGTTATAAAAACTAAAAAAAAAGTAAATAATGCATGGTAGTTTGTAAATAGCGATTCACTTTTGACTAAAGTTACTAGGCTCATAAACTTTAGCAAAAAAAGTAACACTAAACCAATAGCGCCATAAGCACCAATAGCACTATCTTTCATAATGGTCAAAATCTTAGTTTTGGTCCAACCACCGCCAAATCCGTCGCAAACATCTGCAAAACCATCTTCATGAAAAGCACCAGTAATCAATATACTTGCAATCATCGAAAGGACAATACCAGTCTCAGCATTCCATAACCAAGAGGCCGCAGCATAGACTCCAAAAGCCACAGCACCCACAATCCAACCAATTAAAGGAAAATATCGGGATGCCTTGTTTAAATAATCAGGGTTATGATCGATATTTTTAGGACACGGAATACGGGTATAAAACATCAATGCTGTAAAAAATATGTGAGCTTCTTTTTTCATTTTTTATGCTTTGGCTAAGCCAAATTTATAATGTTAATTTGTGTTTTTGGAGTCTACTTGAGCCGATTCAAAACTGGCCATATCGTTTAAAAAAGCAACTGCCGATTCCAAAATGGGAAAAGCCAAAGCACAACCCGTTCCCTCTCCCAAACGTAAATCAAGTTGCAACACTGAACGAACATTTAAAAAATCAAGGATTTTTTGGTGTGCTTGCTCTGCTGAGGAGTGGCAAAAAATAGCATTTTCTAAAACCAATTTGTTTTTAGTGTAAGCCACTAAAAAAGCTACTGAACTTATGAATCCATCTACAAGAATGAGCATGTTTTCTATTTTTGCTTGTAGCATTCCGCCTGCTATTTGCATGATTTCGAATCCTCCAAAATAAGCAAGCAAACTATCTACATCTTGTGGACCATTATAATTTTCCCTGCATTTTTCCAGAATTGTAATTTTATGTTGCAGTTGGGTATCATTTATCCCTGTCCCTTTACCCACACATTCAGAAACCGGCAGTTTCATCAAAACACTCATCAAAAGAGAAGCAGTAGCGGTGTTCCCAATTCCCATTTCGCCAAAACCAATACAATTTGAGCCTTTTTTTGCAATTGCAGCCACAACATCACTCCCTTTTTTAAAACATAGTTCTAGTTCTGTTGCACTCATTGCAGGTCCTTGTAAAAAAGACTGAGTACCCATTGCTATTTTGTTTGAAATCAGCTTTGTGTTAGTAGGAAAATCATAATTTACGCCAGCATCTACAATAGACAGTTCAATGTTGTGCTGCTTGCAAAATACATTAATTGCTGCTCCACCCGCTAAAAAATTAGTCACCATTTGTCTTGTAACATCTTGAGGATACGCGCTAACTCCATGATTTGCAATGCCATGATCTGCAGCAAAAACTACTATATTAGGGTTTCGTATTTGGGGTTCAAGAGATTGAAAAACTGTGCCAATTTGCAAAGCCAGTTTTTCTAAGATACCCAATGAACCCGTAGGCTTAGTCTTAGTATCTATTTTTTCTTGAAGTTGTTTGGCTAGCTTTTCATTTTCAAAATTTGTGGATTGCCATGACTTAGTTTCAGATTTAAAATGATGTAAAACTGAAATTTCTTCAACCAAAGGAGTTTTTGATTTCTGTTTCCAATTGAGTAATTGCAACATGGGCTGATTTTCATAATTTGTTGCTGGTTTGCCAACACAAAAATATCCCAAAGGCTCCATGTGTTCTGGTAATCCTAGAATGGTTTTGAATTGGTGGTAGTTTAATATCGACACCCATCCCATGGAATATCCTTGCTCTGTTAGCGAAAGCCAAATGTTTTGAGCTGCACACACGGCACTAAACTTTATAGACTCATTACTTCCTACTGTACCTATTGTAAAATTATTGAGTACAGATCTGTCATAAGCTATTACTAATCCCACGGGAGCCTCCTCAATAGCTTCTAGTTTTAAGGCTTTGTAAGTTTCTTTTTGGGATTCATCATCGGTTAGGTTAATAGCTTTTTTATCGTATTCTAAAAACAATTCTTTAATTGCATGCTTGATTTGGGGAGACTTAATCAAGAAATATTTAGTCGCATCAGTGAGTCCTACAGATGGTGCGTAATGACCCGCCTGCAAGGCTTTTTGAAGAACTTCGTCTGGAACTTCATCGTTGGTAAAATGACGTGTATCTCTGCGAGATTGTATAATTTCTTCTAGGTAAGTCATTTTTCTTTTTAAATTTGAATTGGATATTTTTTTCTATTAATTTTCGAAAAAAAAACTATAAATTGATTCTATAAACTTTAGCTTTTATTGCCAAACTACAAAACAATATGAATCATAAGTTACCGTTGTATACTCTGGGAGATTTATAGGACTTTCAAATAATGGGCAATTTAGCACTAGAGTATGAAACTCACCATTCTCTCCGCAAGGATCAACTCCAATACCTATTAATTCCTGGGCCAAGTCAAGTGTCAATATTTTTCCTAAATAGTTTTCTCCCATGTGGGTATTACAAGACACAATCATGGTTACTATACCGTTTGCAATCATATCTCGCACCAGCTGCATTCGGTTTTGTTGCCACAAAGGCAAAATAGCTTGTAAAGAAGCAGCAGCACAAACCTTTTCTTCCCAGTCCTTGTGAGCCTGCAAATCAATATCACCAAATACGGCAGCTTGTAAATCGTATTTTGATTTTAAGTCCTTTAATACGTGTATAAATTTACTTTCATAATCACCCCAAGTAGCAGGAATTCCGCATAATGGGAGACTCATTTTTTGAGCTTGCTGTTCTAAAATAGACAACGGCAAACCGTGAGAACGAGAAACTTTTCCGCTTTCATTCATCATGTTGAGAACTACTTTGGGCGTATTTCCTGCTTGAACAGCATTCATCATGGCATAACAACTGTCTTTCCCTCCACTCCATGAGGTTACAAAATTCATATACTGGTTTTTATTGTTACTGGAATTCCAGATACCATCAACACAACGGTATCAGCCGTTTTAGCAATATACTGATTCATCCATCCTTGTAACTCCGTGAATTTTCTACCCACAGCGGTATCAGCATGCAGTCCCATTCCTATTTCGTTTGTAACTATGATAATGGTAGTGTTTTGTTGTTTTGCAAGAGCATCAATTTCAGCTTTTGCTTGTTCCAGACACTGAGAAACATCATTTTTAGTATCCACAAAAAAATTAGTTAACCAGAGCGTGACACAGTCAATAACGGCTACTTTACCTGTGAAATCAATTTCACTTAAGAACTTTTCTTTTTCAATATTGATCCAGCGTCCGTCTCGGTCTTTTTGATGCCTATCTATTCGTTCTTGAAAATTAGCATCCCATTTTCTAGCAGTTGCTACATATATAGGATTGCTGGAACGTTCTTTGGCTAAACTTTCAGCATAACTGCTCTTTCCTGACCGTTCACCACCCGTTATTAAATATATCATTCTTTGTTTTTTTCTTTACAAAATTCTATTCTCTACTTTCAAATGGAAAATCAGTAATTTATCCCAAACCTTTTTTACTTCAATCTAACTTTTTGACAGTCAATGTTTTTACTGATACTTTTTCACTACGATTATCTTTGTGAAATTGCAAACTACTCTCTAGGCAAGAAGGGCACATACAATCTTTTTTAACATCTGATACATGTACCAATGGAAAACCATAGCACCAGCAATTGGCACAACTGTTTTGAACCTGACACAAAAAAGGCAATCCACAATTTGAACAACTTTTATTTGCTAGCATATTCATGATGTAAATATAGTATTTGTTCATTTTTTTACCGCTAAAAATAAACAAGAAATTTTATAATTTTAATTTACCTTTGCGTCAAGCGAAAAATTAAGCCATGAGAATTTCCATACAGCGCACCCTTTTTATTGTGATGATTTCAATTTTTATTGGATGTAATAAAAAAGAAAATACCACTGCAACTGATTCCACCACTGCTGCAAACAGCATTGAATACGCCTCAGGACTGGCAATACATAAATACGAAGGATTCTCTAAAGTTACGGTGTCAAATCCTTGGCCCGAAGCCAAAAAAAAATTCACCTACATCTTACGAGAAAAAAATAGCATTGTACCTGATAGTTTAAAGAAACATCCGGCAATACAAGTACCTTTACAATCTATTGTTGTAACCTCAACAACAATAATTCCGTTCCTAGAAATGCTCCAAGTAGAACAAAAACTCACTGGTTTTCCACATACCAATTATATATCATCTGCTAAAACCAGAAAGCGTATTGATGCTGGATTAGTTAAAAATTTAGGTCAAAACGAAAAATTAAACGTAGAACAACTCATTGAATTAGAGCCAAATTTAATTGTAAGCTTTGGTATAAACAACAACAATCCTACTCTTGATAATTTACAAAAAAGCGGCCTTAAAGTGCTTATTCAAGCCGACTGGATGGAGCAAACACCACTAGGAAAAGCAGAATGGTTGAAATTGTACGGCGCCTTATTTGGAAAAGAAAAAGAAGCCAAAATCATCTTTGACACCATAGTAAAAAACTACAAGGAAGCACAACAACTCGTAGCTCAAAAAAAATCAACCTCAACAGTTTTATATGGTTCTATGTACCAAGAACAATGGTATGTAGCAAGAGGAAACAGCTGGGTAGCGCAGTTCATGATGGATGCAAAAGCAAATTATTTATGGGCCGACATTAAAGGTACAGGAAGTTTAAGTCTACCTTTTGAAAAAATTTTAGAAAAAGCAAGAACTGCTAAATACTGGATTGCAACAGGCTCTTTTAACAGTAACAATGAGTTTAAAAACAGCAACCCGCATTACAATCAATTTGACGCCTTAAAAGCTAAAAATGTATACACTTTTGAAAGTAAAGTGGGACCAACTGGAGGAACTGTCTACTACGAATTAGCAACAAGCCGTCCTGATTTAGTTTTAAAAGATTACATTAAAATATTTCATCCAGAATTATTACCAAATTATACTTTTACTTTTGCCGAAAAATTAAAGTAATAAGAACTAAATCTATACTTGAAATTTTACATTTAAAAAATTAAAGGATTTTTATTCTAAAAAATAAGCGTTGGATACACACAAACGAAATACCATTTTATTCTTTTTTTTTGCAACTGTACTCGTACTACTGTTTTTTATGAACATTAGTTTTGGATCCATATCCATTCCGTTTAAGGATGTGGCTACGAGTCTAACGGGAGGTCAAGCTAGTAAAGCAACATGGGAATATATCATCATGAATTATCGCTTGCCAAAGGCAATAACTGCTATTCTTGCAGGTATAGGATTGTCTATAAGTGGCTTATTAATGCAAACCTTGTTTAGAAATCCTCTAGCAGGGCCTTATGTATTGGGTTTAAGCTCAGGTGCCAGTTTGGGAGTAGCGTTTGTAATTCTGGGCGCAGGAATACTTCCTTCTTTCTTAACTCCTTTTTTACTTTCGGCGTACGGCGTAGTTATTGCTTCTACAATAGGAAGTGCATTAGTCTTACTTGCGGTTTTATTTGTTTCACAAAAACTAAGAGATACCATGGCCATACTCATTGTAGGGCTTATGTTTGGGAGTTTTACCAGTGCCATTGTTGGAGTATTATCATACATGAGTACCGCGGAGCAACTACAAAAATTTACTTTTTGGTCTATGGGCAGTTTGGGTAATTTATCTTGGACATCCGTATTTGTGCTGGCTGTTTGTGTAATTGTAGGACTTTTTTTAAGTGTGGTAAGCATAAAACCATTGAATGCTTTATTACTTGGCGAAAATTATGCCCGCAGTTTAGGCTTAAATTATCAAAAATCAAGATTGATCATTATTGTTGCCACTAGTATTTTGGCTGGTAGTATTACCGCATTTGCTGGACCAATAGCATTTGTAGGACTTGCTGTGCCACATGTAGCCAAGTTGATTTTTCAAACAAGCAATCATACTATACTATTTTGGAGTACTTTAATTTTTGGAGGTATAATAATGCTTATTTGTGATTTACTTTCAGAGATTCCAAGCTTGAATCTTAGTTTACCCATAAATGCCATCACGTCCATTATTGGGGCGCCCATGGTGATTTGGCTTATGGTTCGAAAACAAAAAATGATAGGCTAATGGAACACGCAATACTACTGGAAACATCAAAAATTAGCATTGGTTACTACCATAAAAAAGAATCCACTGTGGTTGCCGCTGATGTTTCAATTACATTAAAAACAGGCAAGCTCATTGCACTTATAGGTTCAAATGGAATAGGGAAATCAACTTTATTAAAAACCATTACAGGCATACAAAAACCTCTATCTGGAGAAGTTTTATTGCTTCATAAAAATGTTTCTTCCTATAATTCTTTGGCTTTGGCCAAAAATTTAAGCATTGTACTTACTGAAAAGCTTCCGCCAAGCAATTTAACGGTTTATGAGCTAATTGCCTTAGGACGTCAACCGTACACCAACTGGATAGGTAAATTATCTGCTGAGGATAGTGACAAAATCAATCAAGCCATGCAATTAACTCAAATTTCTCATTTGGCTGATAAAAAGCATTATGAAATAAGTGACGGGCAATTGCAAAAAGTATTGATTGCAAGAGCATTAGCACAAGATACCCCACTAATCATTCTGGATGAACCCACCACTCACTTGGATTTACTGCATAAAGTAGCGCTGTTAAAATTGCTAAAAAAACTAACCCATGAAACTGGTAAATGCATCTTGTTCTCTACCCATGATATTGATATGGCTATACAAATGAGCGACGAAATGATTATTATGACTCCTGGAAATGTAGTACAAGATGAACCCTGTAACTTGATTAAAAAAGGTAGTTTTAATACCCTTTTTAAAGACGAACATATTGTTTTTGATGCTGAAAAAGGGAAGTTTGTGATTACAGGTTAAACGCATAACTTGAAATAAAAAATAAATTTCAATGCATTTTTAGGTGTATTTGATGCTTTTTTTGAAACATATAAGGAATTTAAGTTTTGTTTTAAAATGCGTGTGTACATGTGTATGAGTGTAAAAGTTCATGCTAGGAAATAAAATCAACTTAAAAAGATTGTTGCTTCTTTCATAATAATTAGTAATTTTTTTGAACCATATAAGACATATAAGCTCATATTAGTTTTGTTTTAAAATAAATTCCAGAAAAAATTAAATCACAAAGATTCACAAAGATTCACAAAGATTCACAAAGAAGTCACAAAGAAGTCACAAAGTACGTAAACAATTAACCCAGCGCAATCTGTCTTTTAGCCTCTCCTACTACAAAAGCAACTGAATTAGCAATATTAAAACTACGAATTAAGGGTGACATTGGAATTTTAAGTTGATTTTCTTTGGCAAACAAATCTAATACTTCTTGGCTCAAGCCCACACTTTCTTTACCAAAAACCAACCAATCACCGTCTTGAAATTCGATATTCAAATAAGAATGGGCTGCGTGTGAACTCATTAGAAAAACTCTTGAGGTATCTGGAATTACTTTCATCCACTCTGCGACATTTTGGTATTCCGTAACATCAAGATGCACCCAATAATCTAGTCCGGATCGTTTGAGGTTTTTATCATTGATAACAAACCCAAATGGGTGAATGAGGTGCAAGCGACTTTCGGTACCCACACACAATCGGCCAATATTTCCAGTATTATTTGGAATTTCAGGTTCTACTAAAACGATGTTTAACATTTTATACTTTATTAAAAGATTTAAAATTAAAAGATTTAAAATTAAAAGATTTAAAAAACTAGTACGACCTTTTAAATTTCTATTTGAAAATTTTCTACTTCTATAACTTCTCCTGCTTGTAAATCGTTGAGACGTACATTGCCAACTCGAACACGAACCAAGCGTAAGGTAGGAAATCCAACAGCTGCAGTCATTTTTCGTACTTGACGAAATTTACCCTCATTTACAATAATTGAAGCCCAAGTTGTAGGTCCGTGTCTTTCATCCCTTATTTTTTTTCCGCGTGGGCCAAAATTAGGTATTTCATTCAAAATAAAGGCTTGACAAGGCTTGGTTTTATATTTAGTTCCATTGAAACCAATTTCAACTCCCTCTTTTATTTCATCAATAGCTTGCTGCGTAATTACACCATCTACTTGTACATAGTATTCTTTATCGACTTTCTTACTCCTAATTGCTTCACTCTCTTTACCGTCGGTTGTCAAGAGCAATAACCCTTCTGAATCTTCATCTAATCTACCTATAGCCATAGTGCCATCTGGAAAATTGTAGAGTTCACCCAACAAGCGTTTTTTTCGTTTGAGTTCATAAATAAACTGACTTAAAAAGCCATAAGGCTTGTGAATGATGAAATGGCGGTGCATGAATTAAAATCTTTTTTGGCAAATATAGTGGGTTATTCCATTTTTATGAAAGAGATTTCTTTTTTGAGCTATAAAAAGCTACATTTTTTAATTTATTCGCACTATTAAAAAATATAAATTTAACGAATTGATCATTATTTAACAAAATATTAGTTAAATTAGCAAAAACATTTATTAAATCTATAGGCAAGATTATCATCATTACATAAAAAAACAGGTATTTATACCTGCTTTTAGACCGCTTATTTCACTTAGATTTGTTCTGTAAAACAGAAATTAAAATATATTTAATAAAAATAAAGTTACAAAAATTACTTTTAATAAAATTAATGTAAATATTTAAAAAAATAAATATGGAGGGAACTATAGGAGAAATTCGTCTATTCGCAGCAACATTTGCACCTAAAAATTGGTCGTATTGTGATGGGTCACTTATTCAAATAAGAAGCAATACTGCTCTCTTTTCTATTTTAGGAACTAATTATGGTGGTGATGGGCAAAACACATTTGCTTTACCAGATCTTAAAGGGCGTACCGCTTTAGGGGCAGGACAAGGACCTGATCTGTCTTATTATGCCTTAGGTCAAAAATCAGGTTTTAATAGTGTCTCACTAAACAACAATCAGCTTGCTCCTCATACACACACTTGTATAAGTAATGTTACAATTCCTGCTTATTCAGATGAGGGAAATTCTAATTCTCCAAGTGGAAATGTTTTAGCGGCAAAATCTGCCATGTATAGTACAGTTGCGGGAGATACCTCAATGAAAGCAGCTCCATTTAATGTGGTAGTTAGTGCAACTGGAAATAACCATCCACTACCTATTAATCAACCATCAATTGGTTTGAATTATATTATTTGCCTATATGGAATGTTTCCTTCTCGCCAGTAGTAAACACATACAAATACATCATAAACTTTAAAACATTATTATGGAAGGAACTATAGGAGAAATCCGCATTTTTGGTGGTAATTTCGCACCATTATATTGGTCATTTTGTAATGGCAGCACATTAAGTATTTCAGAAAATGAAGCGCTATATTCTCTAATTGGCACTACTTATGGGGGAGACGGAGTACAAACATTTAAGGTTCCTGATCTTCGCAGCCGCATTCCAGTAGGTACGGGTCAAGGGCCTGGTCTACCACAAATGATTTTGGGTGAAGTTGGGGGTTCAGAAACTGCTGTAATGTCCAGTAATCAAATGCCCGCACACTCTCATTTTGGAACAGGTAGCATTTCAATTCCAGCTTACAGTCAATCAGATAGTGTGGGTTCTCCAACCAATGCCGAATTAGCTGGTTTAACAGGAGCGTACTCCACCGAGACAGCAGATACCAGTTTAAAACCCGAAACTTCAACTGTAAATTTGGCTGCTGCTGGTCAGGGTATGCCATTTAGTATTATACAACCTTATACAGCTGCAAATTATATTATTTGCGTTGAGGGTATTTATCCAACTAGAAACTAACCTTAAAAATATTAATCATGGAAGGAACAATGTCAGAAATTCGCTTATTTGCTCCCAATTTCGAGCCTAAATATTGGGCGTTTTGTGCAGGACAAATACTTGCAATAAATACCAACCAAGCTCTATTTAGTCTTTTAGGAACAACCTACGGCGGTAATGGTGTACAAACATTTGCACTGCCTGATTTACGCGGTCGAGTTCCAATGGGTACAGGCGTAGGAACTGTCGATCAATATCAATTGGGTGAAATTTCAGGGGCTAATAATGTAACTGCAACTCTTGCAAACTTGCCATCGCATACACATGCAGGAACCGGTTCTTACTCCATTTTAGCTTATTCAGACGAGGGAGATAACGGATCTCCGACAGGAAATAGTTTGGCGGCTTTAGCAGGTCTTTATTCTACAAAAACACCTGATACTTCTTTAAGACCTATAAATGCATCAATTACCATCGGTATAAATGGAGGCAATCAGCCAATACCTGTTCAGCAGCCGTATTTAGGGATGAATTATATAATATGCCTGATGGGAATTTTTCCTTCAAGAAACTAATTTTATATACCCATTGGATGTTTCCAATAGGTTTTTTGCCTTGTTATAAAATATCATTAATTATTGTTTATGAAAATAGCTTTACTCTTAACGCGTTCTGTAATCTATCCTTCAATGGCTTTTGATATCATGGATGGTTTTAAATCTTCTCTAAAAAAATTAGGAGTAGAAGGAAAACACGAAATCGTATCATCAAATATAGGTGTGGCCGGCAAAAATGAAGAAATTTATATTTGCTGCGAACAATTATTACTCAATAATACAGATATAATTATTGCTTATATAAATCCTATTACAGCAGAATTTATTCATCCTCTTTTTGAAAATTCCGGAAAGTTACTGATCGTTTTAGATAGTGGTTATCATTTCCCAAACTTTCAACAAAAATTATCAAATGCTCATTTTATTTCTTTAGAAGGTAATTTGTGTTCCCGTGCGATTGTTCGTAAAGCCGCAGAAGAAGGGCTAAAGGATTTTGCTTTTACCTGTTCTTTTTATGATGCAGGTTATCGTCCTCCTTACACGTATTCAACTTCGGTTGAAGATAATGGAGGATCTATTACATACAATCATATTACGCCTTTAAAACGCTCCGATTTTAGTTTGGAACCATTGGCGGGTTATCTTGAAGAAAACAAAGATGCAGCCCTTTTGACTTCTTTTTGCGGAGATATGGCAGAAGATTTTTTTAGAGAATCATCTAAATTTAAGAGTATAACATCCAGTAAAATTTATGGAAGCGGTTTTACAGCAGAAGAATTTTGGCTAAGTAAGATACCTTATCCAGAATATGATTGGAGTTCTTCTATTCCTTGGTCACTAACAATTATTAGCGAAGAAAATAAAGATTTTGTTGCTACGATGGAGAATATCCGTCAAAACAAAGCCAATATATTTTCGCTCTTAGGATGGGAAGCTGCTTTGTTTATAGAAGCTGCAAATGAAAAATCACTAGATGCTATTACGATCCACTCACCAAGAGGAAAAGTTTATATGAATCCTGTAACCGGTTTTTCTTCAGCACCTATTTATTACGCTAAGGTTGCAAAAAATATAGAAACAGGAAATTGTCATTTAGAAGATATCATAGAGGTCGATAATCTGAATGAAGAACGCAGCCGTTTACAACACCATATTCTAGCGGTGCAAAATGTAGCGTCCAATTCTTGGTTTAATGCCTATGCTTGCCTAGAATCATGAGCAGGCAGCGCGATATCGTTATTTTATGTAATAATCGCATGGCTTTTCCTGCGATACAAACCTTGCATAGCCTGAATAAATTGAACACTATCGGAGTGCCTGTTGGTAACGAGGAGGTTTTGTCTTTTTGTTCGGTTTTTGCCAATCAAACAGGGATTAATTTAGTGCTACTCGAAAAAGGAAAAGTAGAAGATCAGTTACAGCAATTAATTGAAAATGGTGGAATCGAATATGTTTTCACAATGACTTTTCCTTGGAAATTATCCGAAAAAATTATAAAACAATATCCTAATATGTTCTATAATTTTCACTACGGACTTTTACCTGAAATGCGTGGTTGTGATCCTGTTTTTGAATCGATTCGTCAACAAAAGCAAGAAACTGGAATTACTGTTCATACCATCGAAAAAGGGATTGATACCGGAAACATAGTACTAAAACATGTGATTCCAAAAGCTACTAATGTCACTCATGGTATGCTTTGCACCAACTTATCTTATCTGGGAGCGCAAATGGTGCCCGAAGTACTAGCACTGTTGCAAACCAATTTCAAAGGAGTACCTCAAGACGAGACAAACGCAAATTACTATAAAAAAGCAGCTGCAGGCGATGTATGCATTCGATGGGAAACTCAGGATGCAAAATCAATAAAGGCATTAGTAAATGCTTGTAATCCTTGGAATAAAGGAGCCTACACTTACTGTAGCGGATGGAACATGCGCATTCTTGAAGTATCAGCAACCAAAAATATTACAGAACATTCACATTCTCCGGGGACTATTTTAGAAATAAATGAAAACAAGGGATTAATTATACAATGTTACAATAATACGCAGCTTCGTATACATACTCTTTATACAGATGAAGGTTTTATGAGTGGGCACAAGTTGCTCGTTTTTGGTATAAAAAATGGACAAAAATTCACCTCTTTATAAATTAACTATTTAACTATGAAACATTTTTACGCTCAAATTAAGAATTTTATAAATATCGCCTTGTTTCTGGGGATATTTTTGCAAAGTTACGTGGGGCACTCTCAAACGACTCTGTCTGCTGGAGATATTATCTTCACAGGATATGATGCCAATCCAGCTCCCGCCGCGGGAGATGTCTATTCGTTTGTGCTTCTTACCAATATTTCGGCAGGTACAGTAATTAATTTTACAGACCGTGGTTATTTTGGAGCTGGTGTTTGGCAAACAGCCCTCTCTACAGAAGCTACCGTTACCTGGACATCAGGAACAGCTATTCCGGTTGGTACAGAAATTATGATAAAAGGTCTTACGGCCTCTACTTATGATCCAAACACCACTGCATTAACAGCAAACGGAACGGTTACTTTAAGAGAGGGTACTCCTGCAAACGGATTATCTTTATCGACTGTAGGAGATCAGATTATTGCTTTTCAGGGTGGTACGGGTATTCCTGAAAGTAGCGGTGTAACTTTTATCTCAGGACTACATTATTTTTATTGTAGTTCTAACGGGACTTCTCAGGCAAGCTGGGATGATTTGGCTTGTGCCGACGGACCAAACTCTTCTGTAATACCTATTGGTCTGGTAGGAGGAACAAGCTCTTTTTACACAGGAACTTTACCAGGAAATGTTTTAGGGACATCAGGTAAATTTAATGGTACCGGAGCACCATTTGCTAACGCTGCCGCAATAAGAGCTGGTGTTATGAATCAAGCAAACTGGACACTTTCAAATACTACTCCAGCGCTTTCAATGCCTTCAGGTGCTGCTTTTCTGGGTGCAGCGCCAACCATTACAGCTAACCCACCCAACAGAACAATTTGTATTGGTAGCAATACTACCTTTTCAATTTCTGCAAACGATGCTACTAGCTATCAGTGGCAGGTAAATACAGGTAGCGGATTTACAAATATTTCAAATGCTGCACCTTATTCTGGGACTACTACAACTATATTAACTATTACAGCAGCAACTGCTGGAATGAATGGTTATTTATATCGATGTATTGCCACTGGTACAGGTTCTGCTACATCAAATGCAGGAACATTAACAGTTTCTAATATTACTGCAACTAGTATTCAAACTAATGTGAGTTGCTTTGGAGGTTCTAACGGATCTGCTATGGTTACTCCCTCCGGTGGAGTTTCTCCATATACATATAGCTGGTCTCCATCAGGAGGGACCGGAGCAATCGCTACGGGATTGTCAGCAGGAAGTTATACTGTAACCATAACAGATGCTAGTTTATGTTCGACTACTCGAAACTTTGTAATTACGCAACCAACTGCACTTGTAGCTACGCCTGCTTCACAAACTAACGTAAGTTGTTTTGGAGGTTCAAATGGTAGTGCTACAGTTGCTCAAACAGGGGGTACACCAAGTTATACTTATTCATGGTCTCCTTCTGGTGGAACTGCTGCAACAGCCACAGGTCTAAGTCAAGGAACATATACCGTAACTGTTACCGATGCTAACGCATGCACCACTACGCAAAGTTTTACGATTACGCAACCAACTGCAATTGCAGTTACACCTGCTTCACAAACCAATGTATCTTGCTTTGGAGGCGCAAATGGTGCAGCTACTATTAACACTCCTACTGGAGGAGCAGGCGGATACACATACAACTGGTCGCCAGGTACTCCAACAGGTGACGGAACTACTTCTGTTACAGGCTTAACAGCTGGAACTTGGACATGCACTGTAACCGATGCTAACGGTTGTACCATAGCGCAAAACTTTATAATAACACAACCAACTGCTATTGTAGCAACTGCAGCTTCTCAAACCAATATTTCGTGCAACGGAGGTTCTACTGGAGCTGCCTCGATTAATATTCCAACAGGTGGAGCAGGTGGATATACCTACAACTGGACTCCAGGTACCCCAACAGGTGATGGAACGAGATCAGTAACAGGATTAAGCGCAGGTGCTTGGACTTGTACTGTAACTGATGCAAACAGTTGTACTACTGTTGTTAACTTTACAATCACACAACCAACGGTTATTAGCACAGCAACTGCTGCACAAACAAATGTGTCTTGTAATGGAGGTTCTAATGGTTCAGCTTCCGTTACTCCTTCTGGTGGTGCTGGTGGATATACTTATTCTTGGTCTCCATCAGGTGGAACGGCTGCTACTGCAACTGGATTAAGTGCAGGAACATATACTGTAACAGTAACCGATGCTAACGCTTGTACAACTTCTCGTAACTTTATAATCACACAACCAACGATTATTAGTACAGCAACTGCTGCACAAACAAATGTGTCTTGTAACGGTGGATCTAATGGTTCAGCTTCAGTTACTCCTTCTGGTGGTGCTGGTGGATATACTTATTCGTGGTCTCCATCAGGTGGAACGGCTGCTACTGCAACTGGATTAAGTGCAGGAACATATACTGTAACGGTAACCGATGCTAACAGTTGTACGGCTTCTCGTAACTTTATAATCACACAACCAACAACTATCAGTACGGCAACAGCTGCGCAAACAAACGTATCTTGCAATGGAGGATCTAATGGTTCTGCTTCGGTGACTCCTTCTGGTGGTGCTGGTGGATATACGTACTCATGGGCTCCTTCGGGTGGAACAGCGGCTACTGCTACTGGATTAAGTGCAGGAACTTATACTGTAACAGTAACCGATGCTAACGCTTGTACCGCTTCTCGTAACTTTATAATCACACAACCAACTGCTATTGTAGCAACTGCAGCTTCTCAAACCAATATTTCGTGCAACGGAGGTTCTACTGGAGCTGCCTCGATTAATATTCCAACAGGTGGAGCAGGTGGATATACCTACAACTGGACTCCAGGTACCCCAACAGGTGATGGAACGAGATCAGTAACAGGATTAAGCGCAGGTGCTTGGACTTGTACTGTAACTGATGCAAACAGTTGTACTACTGTTGTTAACTTTACAATCACACAACCAACGGTTATTAGCACAGCAACTGCTGCACAAACAAATGTGTCTTGTAATGGAGGTTCTAATGGTTCTGCTTCGGTGACTCCTTCTGGTGGTGCTGGTGGATATACTTATTCTTGGTCTCCATCAGGTGGAACGGCTGCTACTGCAACTGGATTAAGTGCAGGAACATATACTGTAACAGTAACCGATGCTAACGCTTGTACAACTTCTCGTAACTTTATAATCACACAACCAACGATTATTAGTACAGCAACTGCTGCACAAACAAATGTGTCTTGTAACGGTGGATCTAATGGTTCAGCTTCAGTTACTCCTTCTGGTGGTGCTGGTGGATATACTTATTCGTGGTCTCCATCAGGTGGAACGGCTGCTACTGCAACTGGATTAAGTGCAGGAACATATACTGTAACGGTAACCGATGCTAACAGTTGTACGGCTTCTCGTAACTTTATAATCACACAACCAACAACTATCAGTACGGCAACAGCTGCGCAAACAAACGTATCTTGCAATGGAGGATCGAACGGATCTGCTTCGGTGACTCCTTCTGGTGGTGCTGGTGGATATACGTACTCATGGGCTCCTTCGGGTGGAACAGCGGCTACTGCTACTGGATTAAGTGCAGGAACTTATACTGTAACAGTAACCGATGCTAACGCATGTACCGCTTCTCGTACCTTTGTAATCACACAACCAACAACTATCAGTACGGCAACAGCTGCGCAAACAAACGTATCTTGCAATGGAGGTTCTAATGGTTCTGCTTCGGTGACTCCTTCTGGTGGTGCTGGTGGATATACTTATTCGTGGTCTCCATCAGGTGGAACGGCTGCTACTGCAACTGGATTAAGTGCAGGAACATATACTGTAACAGTAACCGATGCTAACGCTTGTACCGCTTCTCGTAACTTTATAATCACACAACCAACGATTATTAGTACAGCAACTGCTGCACAAACAAATGTGTCTTGTAACGGTGGATCTAATGGTTCAGCTTCCGTTACTCCTTCTGGTGGTGCTGGTGGATATACTTATTCTTGGTCTCCATCAGGTGGAACGGCTGCTACTGCAACTGGATTAAGTGCAGGAACATATACTGTAACAGTAACCGATGCTAACGCTTGTACAGCTTCCCGTAACTTTATAATCACACAACCAACGATTATTAGTACAGCAACTGCTGCACAAACAAATGTGTCTTGTAACGGTGGATCTAATGGTTCAGCTTCAGTTACTCCTTCTGGTGGTGCTGGTGGATATACTTATTCGTGGTCTCCATCAGGTGGAACGGCTGCTACTGCAACTGGATTAAGTGCAGGAACATATACTGTAACGGTAACCGATGCTAACAGTTGTACGGCTTCTCGTAACTTTATAATCACACAACCAACAACTATCAGTACGGCAACAGCTGCGCAAACAAACGTATCTTGCAATGGAGGTTCGAACGGATCTGCTTCGGTAACTCCTTCGGGTGGTGCTGGTGGATATACGTACTCATGGTCACCATCTGGCGGAACAGCGGCTACTGCTACTGGTCTTACAGCTGGAACTTATACTGTGACAGTAACCGATGCTAACGCATGTACAGCTACTCGAAGCTTTACAATTACACAGCCAACTGTTCTTATCGCAACCGCTGCTGCACAAACGAACGTTTCTTGCAATGGAGGTGCTGACGCATCTGCTACCGTAAGCGTATCAGGAGGAACAAGTGGTTACTCGTATGCATGGTCTCCATCAGGTGGAACGGCTGCTACTGCAACTGGATTAAGTGCAGGAACATATACCGTAACTGTTACAGATGCTAATGGTTGTACAACGACTCAAGGTTTTACCATTACACAGCCTACGGCAATTAGTTTCACAACAACTGTTTTATCTGGGTATGATTATAATACTGGATATAGTCAAAGTATTGTAGCTTCAGGAGGAACAGGGGATAAAACATATGCAGTTACAACAGGAAGTTTGCCTTCTGGTTTTTCACTATCAACAGCTGGACAGATAACAGGTATTTCAACTCAAATTGCAGATAGTAATTTTACCGTTACTGCTACTGATGCTAATAATTGTACTGCTACATTTAATTATGTACTGAAATTAAACCAAATACCAGTTACTGTAACTGCTTCACCTTCTCAAACTAAAGTATATGGAGAAAGTGATCCTGTTTTAACTTATACAGTAACACCAAGTTTACTTTCTGGAGATTCATTTACAGGAGCTTTAACAAGAGTTAGCGGTGAAAACATTGGCACTTATGCTATTAATCAAGGTTCGCTTTCAGCTGGTTCTAAATATTTAATCACCTATGTTGGTACTAACCTTGCCATCACCGCTAAACCAATTACAGTGACAGCAACTGCATCACAAACAAAAGTTTATGGGGAAATAGATCCTGTTATTGCTTATACGGTTTCACCAAGTTTAGTTAGTAGTGATTCTTTTACAGGAGCTTTAACAAGAGTTGCTGGAGAAAATACAGGAACTTATGGCATTAACCAAGGAAGTTTGAGTGCGGGATCTAATTATATGATTAGTTATGCAGGTGCTAACTTTACTATTACTGCAAAACCAATTACAGTGACGGCAACTACTTTACAAAGTAAAGTTTATGGAATAGCAGATCCTTCTTTTGCGTATACACTTTCACCAAGTCTAGTAGGTAGTGATGCCTTAACAGGAACTTTATCAAGAACTGCTGGTGAAAATATTGGAAACTATGCTATCACACAAGGTAGCTTAAGTGCCGGATCTAATTATAATATTACTTATGTAAGTAGAGATTTTACAATTACGGCAAAACCGATCACAGTAACTGCAAATGCTTCACAAACCAAAGTATATGGCACTACGAATCCAGTTTACTCTTATACTTTCTCACCAAGTCTAGTTAGTGGAGATTCTTTCACGGGAACTTTAACAAGAACAGCTGGAGAAAATATTGGAAACTATGCTATCACACAAGGTAATTTAAGTGCAGGGGCTAATTATAACATTACTTATGTAAGCAGAGATTTTACTATTACGGCAAAACCGATCACAGTAACTGCAAATGCTTCACAAACCAAAGTATTTGGTACAACGAATCCGGTTTACTCTTACACTGTTTCACCAAATTTAGTTAGTGGCGACTCTTTCACTGGAGCGTTAACAAGAACTGCTGGAGAGAATGTGGGAACTTACACCATTGCACAAGGTACCTTAAGCGCCGGTGGAAATTACACCATTACGTATAACGGTTCTAATTTCACAATTACGAAAGCAGATCAGGTAATTACATGGAATCAGACTTTAGGATTTGGTTGTAATGGAGCAACTAGTATTGTTTTGACTGCCGTTTCAAATAGTGGTTTAGCAGTAAATTATGCTTCTTCTAACGCGAATATTGCTTCTGTTTCTAATAATTCATTATTTTTCCAAAATTATGGTTCTGCAACTGTAACAGCTTCACAAACAGGAAACATGAATTACAACGCAGCTCCGGCAGTTATTTTACCAATAGTATCTAGTCAACCCAACTTGATTAGAAAACAATTTGAAAATATTATATTCTTTGACAACAGTTCGAATAATTTCAAATCGTACAGCTGGTATAAAAATGGGGTTTTAGTTCCAGGACAAACTTCACAGTATTTTAAAGAAAATGGTGCTTTGAATGGAACTTATTACGCAGTAGCAACAAAACTGGACGGAACATTAATTACAAGCTGTCCGTTGACTCTCTCTCCAACAATAGTAGAAGAGTATATGAGAATTGTACCTAACCCTGTTAGAAGCAATACGAATTTCCAATTAATGACTAATATTAGTGCAAGCAGAATACAGAATGCACGTGTTGAGATTTTTAACTTAACAGGAAACTTGCTAACTACTGTAAATACAAGTCAAAGCAATATTGACATGATAGCTCCGATTGTTGAGGGAATTTATATTATAAAAATAACCTTAGCAAATGGTACCTATTTTACTAAAAACCTTTTAGTAAGAAAATAAAATAATTTAAAGAATATGACATCCTCATTTTTAATGAATGGGGATGGATTATTCGAATCAAAACAACAAGTATGAAATTGTCATTTTCTGCAAGTATGCGCGAGCAGTAATCAACAAGTAAAAGGCAATAACATATAAGACCGCTAAAAATAAATTTTACATCTATGAAATGCAATCTTAAAAACATAATTGGAGTTACAGCTTTCTTAATCTCACAAGGTATAGCTGCACAAGTTTATGTAGGAATACAGTCTGGAATAGGAAATATCCAGAGTGATATAACTGGTATACAAACAGGTAATCGTCTTGGTGGAGCTTTAAAGATAGGTTATATTTATTCTTTAAATAGTCATTTTGGAATTGGTACCGGGTTAGAGTTCTCGCAATACAAGCAAGAAGTTTCTTTTTCTAGGCCTACTGCTACACTTTCAAATTTTGAAGTTGATGCTTCCACTTCGGCATTTGTATATAACATGACTACAAACAATTATAGAGAAAAACAAACTTTACAGGCTGTGCAAATTCCTCTTTTTGTGCAATATAAAAAAAACATAAATACTGGTGTTGACTTTAATTTTAGAGCTGGTGCTAAATATTTTTTACCTGTAAACTATGAAATTAATACAACTGCCGATTATGTAAATGGTACTGCTTATTATCCTGATGTCAACCTTACTATTTTTGATTTACCCGAATATGGTTTTGGTCAACAAAATAATTATTCCGCATCAGGAGAGTACAAAACTAAAGGAGTTATAATGAGTTCTTTTGAGTTAGGATTTACATTTGATATGGGAAAAAAGAGTTCTTTATATGCTGCCATGTTTTTGGAAAATGGATATGGTACAATCTTAGACCAAAACAAGAATGAATCCTATATTGGTTACAGCCCAACGTCTACAGCTGATAGGAAAGCTAATGGCTTATACAGTACTGATAAAGATACTGAAATTAAACCGGTAGCTTTTGGTGTAACGCTAGGATGGAATTTTAAATAATCTCATTTTTTTTTAATGTAAAAGGTCTTGACTCAATCAAGGCCTTTTTTTTTTGCAAAATATTCTCTTTCAAAGTATACTGTTGATCTGTATTTGCAACTTTCAAAAGTTGTTTATTTTGTTAAAGGTTCAAACACTAAGCGTACCAACAAACTGATCATAAATAAACCTACTACAATCTGTTACAAAACCGCAAGAAAAATAATTTTCGGGCAGTTTTTTTAAAACAAACACGTATTACATAATCATGAAACTACTAATTTTTCAACATCCCTTTTACCTCATCTAGATAACCATGTATAGCCTCTATTTTTAATCACAGAATACTAACACCAAGCTGATAATCAATAATATTACAAAAATATATTGCTTTTTTACCCGTTTTGAAATTAGGACCTTTGGCATAAAAAATGGCTTGTATGTCTTTCATTTTATTATCGTAACCATGTGTGCTTACGCTGACTTTTTGATCGGGTTTGTTGACTAGACTATACCCTGCATCTGCTTCAACAGCAAAATCTAAAGCTCTTGGATTAGTCCCAAAATGCAGTCGTTTAGGTATTTTATTTGTAGGATACCATTGGATATGAGACTCTTTTTTAAGGTATCAGCGATGACTTCTTTATGTCCGGCTTTAGCTTCAATACTCATAATCGGGTTTATAACTGCAGCAAATACGTACCATTATAGTTTGAGATGGTCTAAAATAGCGACTTTTTGTCGTTGCTAATGGCCATCATTGCGTGGTCTGAAACTACAATTAGATTGATTTTTTTACCAATAGGAAGCGGGTCTAATTTTTGCATGTGTTGACCGATGACAGCATCAACTTTGGGTACATTTTTATATTTTCTTCCGACAAAGACCTGTAATTATGACCTGTCTCATCGGGCTAATCAAAATAGAGTATGATTAAGTGAGGACACTCCGTTTCGGGCAGATTAAGCCAATAAATTACGGTATTAATTCTGTTTTCGTAACATAAGAAAGACAAATCATAATATAAGTACTTGTAAATCTGATACAATTAGTATAGGTTTGTAGCTTTTTATCATTTCCTAAATTTATTTACTAAATATGAAAAAACTCTACCTTTTTCTAGGCATTTTATTATCCTTTACTACGACCACCCTAGTGGCTCACACTCACACCCCTACCTATTTTACACCAAAAAAAGGCAAACTAGGTAATGTGGCAGCCTTGAAAGGCTCCAATTTTAACACCACAGCAGCAAAAACAACATGGGCAGCTTCACGAGCAACAGAAGCTGCCCTACCTGCTGCCCCTACAGCCATATCACCACAAGTGTATACTGGTATGGCCACTATTGCCAATTTAACCGCAACAGGAACGAATTTAAAATGGTACACAGCCTCAACTGATGGAACGCCTCTGTCAACTACTACTTCATTAGTAGATGGTACAACATATTATGTAAGCCAAACGGCAAGTGGCTTGGAAAGTATCAGAACCGCGGTTCTAGTTCGAAAAATTAGTGAAGCAACACTGGCTATATGTGGCTCAGCAACCGTAGCTAATTTGGTGAGCACACCAACAACTGGCGCAACAACAAAATGGTTTACCTCCACTAGTAGTGGTACAGCATTAGCCAATCCCGACGCAATAACAACTGGCACTTATTACGTGGAACAAAGTAAATATGTACCTACCACGATTTCAAAGCTGACAGAAGGTTCAGGATCTTTGTCATCGATAGCTATAGAAGCTGATGGCAAAATTTTAATTGCTGAAGGAATACTAAGTGGTATTGTGCAACGTATGGATGCCGATGGAAAAAATAGTGAGATAGTAGCCTCTATTCCAAATGCGAGTTCGGTTGCAGTTCAAGCCGATGGGAAACTTTTGGTGGCTGATGCTACTACGAGTCTTAAACGAATGGATGCAGATGGGAAAAACCTTGTTTCTTTTGGAACTGGACTAACATTTACAACCAATATATTAGTTCAACCAAATGGAAAAATTCTGGTTATTGATGATTATGAGGTAAAACGAATGGATGCCGACGGAACAAATCTTGTTACTATTGCTGATAGCTTTAATCTACCGTATGATTTAGCACTACAAGCCGATGGCAAAATTGTGGTAGCAGATACTTTTAATGGATTGGTTAAGCGAATGAATGCTGATGGATCGAACATTGTTACACTTGGCACCGGAATGATCTTTCCAACGGCAGTTGAAGTGATGACTGATGGTAAGATTCTTGTAACAGATGATGACAAAGTAAAACTAATAGACGTTGATGGCACAACCACCGAAACTTTATATACAGATGCAGATGGCGGATTAATAAGTATTGCTGTAACAGCCAATGATAAAATTTTAGTAGCCAATAATAATAATTTTAATAAATTCGAGATAAACGAGCTAGTTGTCGGTACTACTGAAACCTCTAATAGAGTGGCTGTCAATGTAACCGTAAACACAAACCCAACAGCGCCAGCTGCTTCAGCGCAATCAGTTTGTGCTACTGCCACGGTAGCTGACTTAGTAGCTACAGGAACAGGAACCATCAATTGGTATACGGCTGCAACTGGTGGTACAGCATTGGCTCCCACTACCACTTTAGTAGCTGGTAACTACTTTGCTTCGCAAACTATAGGAACTTGCGAAAGTACAACAAGGACAAGTATTACAGTAACGGTTTCAGCAGCTATCAGTACGGCAACTGCTGTGCAAACAAATGTATCCTGTAATGGAGGATCTAATGGTTCTGCTTCCGTGACTCCTTCGGGAGGTGCCGGTGGATATACTTATTCTTGGTCGCCTTCGGGTGGAACAGCTGCTACAGCAACTGGATTAAGCGCTGGAATATATACCGTAACGGTAACCGATGCTAATGGTTGTACAGCTACTAGAAACTTTACAATTACACAACCAACAGCTATCAGTACGGCAACTGCTGTGCAAACAAATGTATCCTGTAATGGAGGATCTAATGGTTCTGCTTCCGTGACTCCTTCGGGAGGTGCTGGTGGATATACTTATTCTTGGTCGCCTTCGGGTGGAACAGCTGCTACAGCAACTGGATTAAGCGCTGGAATATATACCGTAACGGTAACCGATGCCAATGGTTGTACAACTACTCAAGGTTTTACCATTACACAACCAACTGCTCTTGTAGCAACTGCTGCTGCGCAAACGAACGTTTCTTGCAATGGAGGTGCTAACGCATCTGCTACGGTAAGCGTTTCAGGAGGAACAAGTGGCTATACTTACTCATGGGCTCCATCAGGAGGAACAGCAGCGACTGCGACTGGACTTGCATCTGGAACTTATACTGTGACAGTAACAGATGCTAATGGTTGTACAACTACTCAAAATTTTACTATTACACAACCAACGGTTCTTTTAGCAACTGCTGCTGCGCAAACAAACGTTTCTTGCAATGGAGGTTCTAACGGATCTGCTACTGTAGGCGTTTCTGGAGGAACAAGTAGCTATACGTATGCATGGGCTCCATCTGGTGGAACTGCAGCTACTGCATCAGGTTTGAGAGCGGGAACGTATACTGTAACTGTTACCGATGCCAACGGTTGCACTGCTACTCAAAACTTTACAATCACGCAGCCAACGGCAATTAATTTTACAACAACAGTTTTGTCTGGTTATGATTATAATACTGGATATAGTGAAACTATAGTAACTTCAGGAGGAACAGGATCTAAAACGTATGCAGTTACAGCAGGAAGTTTACCTTCTGGTTTTTCACTATCAATAGCCGGACAGATAACAGGTACTTCAACTCAAATTACTGATAGTAATTTTACGGTTACCGCTACTGATGCTACTAGTTGTACTGCTACCTATAATTATATACTGAAATTAGATCAAATCCCAATTACCGTAACTGCGACACCTTCTCAAACTAAAGTATATGGGGAAATTGATCCTATTTTAACTTATACTGTATCACCAAGCTTGCTTTCTGGAGATTCATTTACCGGGTCTTTAACAAGAGTTAGTGGTGAAAATATTGGTAATTATGCTATCAATCAAGGTTCTCTTTCAGCTGGGTCTAAATATTTAATTACTTATGCTGGTGCTAACTTTACTATTACCGCAAAACCAATTACAGTTACAGCAAATGCTTCACAAACCAAAGTATATGGTACAACAGATCCTGTTTTTGCTTATACCGTTTCTCCGAGTTTAGTAAGTGGAGATTCTTTCACTGGAGCGTTAACAAGAACTGTTGGAGAGAATGTGGGAACGTACACCATTGCACAAGGTACCTTAAGCGCCGGTGGAAATTACACCATTACGTATAACGGTTCTAATTTCACTATTACGAAAGCAGATCAGGTAATTACATGGAATCAGACTTTAGGATTTGGTTGTAATGGAGCAACTAGTATTGTTTTAACTGCTGCTTCAAATAGTGGTTTAGCAGTAAATTATGCTTCTTCTAACTCGAACATTGCTTCTGTTTCAAATAATTCATTACTTTTCCAAAATTATGGGTCTACAACCATAACAGCCTCGCAACCAGGAAACATGAATTACAACGCAGCTCCAACTGTAGTTTTACCAGTAGTAACTAGTCAGCCTAACCTGATTAGAAAACAATTTGAAAATATTATATTCTTTGACAATAGTTCTAAGAATTTCAAATCGTACAGCTGGTATAAAAATGGGGTTTTAGTTCCAGGACAAACTTCACAATCTTTCAAAGAAAATGGTTCATTGAATGGAACATATCATGCCGTAGCAACAAAATTAGACGGAACATTAATTACAAGCTGTCCGTTGACTCTCTCTCCAACAATAGTAGAAGAGTATATGAGAATTGTACCTAACCCTGTTAGAAGCAATACGAATTTCCAATTAATGACTAATATTAGTGCAAGCAGAATACAGAATGCACGTGTTGAGATTTTTAACTTAACAGGAAACTTGCTAACTACTGTAAATACAAGTCAAAGCAATATTGACATGATAGCTCCGATTGTTGAGGGAATTTATATTATAAAAATAACCTTAGCAAATGGTACCTATTTTACTAAAAACCTTTTAGTAAGAAAATAAAATAATTTAAAGAATATGACATCCTCATTTTTAATGAATGGGGATGGATTATTCGAATCAAAACAACAAGTATGAAATTGTCATTTTCTGCAAGTATGCGCGAGCAGTAATCAACAAGTAAAAGGCAATAACATATAAGACCGCTAAAAATAAATTTTACATCTATGAAATGCAATCTTAAAAACATAATTGGAGTTACAGCTTTCTTAATCTCACAAGGTATAGCTGCACAAGTTTATGTAGGAATACAGTCTGGAATAGGAAATATCCAGAGTGATATAACTGGTATACAAACAGGTAATCGTCTTGGTGGAGCTTTAAAGATAGGTTATATTTATTCTTTAAATAGTCATTTTGGAATTGGTACCGGGTTAGAGTTCTCGCAATACAAGCAAGAAGTTTCTTTTTCTAGGCCTACTGCTACACTTTCAAATTTTGAAGTTGATGCTTCCACTTCGGCATTTGTATATAACATGACTACAAACAATTATAGAGAAAAACAAACTTTACAGGCTGTGCAAATTCCTCTTTTTGTGCAATATAAAAAAAACATAAATATTGGTGTTGACTTTAATTTTAGAGCTGGTGCTAAATATTTTTTACCTGTAAACTATGAAATTAATGCAACTGCCGATTATGTAAATGGTACTGCTTATTATCCTGATGTCAACCTTACTATTTTTGATTTACCCGAATATGGTTTTGGTCAACAAAATAATTATTCCGCATCAGGAGAGTACAAAACTAAAGGAGTTATAATGAGTTCTTTTGAGTTAGGATTTACATTTGATATGGGAAAAAAGAGTTCTTTATATGCTGCCATGTTTTTGGAAAATGGATATGGTACAATCTTAGACCAAAACAAGAATGAATCCTATATTGGTTACAGCCCAACGTCTACAGCTGATAGGAAAGCTAATGGCTTATACAGTACTGATAAAGATGCTGAAATTAAACCGGTAGCTTTTGGTGTAACGCTAGGATGGAATTTTAAATAATCTCATTTTTTTTTAAATGCAAAAGGTCTTGACTCAATCAAGGCCTTTTTTTTGCAAAATATTCTCTTTCAAAGTGGTTGAATAGTAATTAAAATTTGCAGACGGTATAACCATCACTTCGGTATCTTTTTCTATGAGATTTCTTAGTACTAATAATTTTGAAGCGACACCAGAAGTGGAAATTACCCAAATCCAAACCAAAGAATTATTAAAACAGAAGCTGGTGTAAACAATACAATAGATTTGCAAAACTTGAGTAATACCATTTACTTTATAAAACAAATTAGTATTCTTGAAGCAAAAACACACCTAATTATAATTTTAAAAAAAATCTCTATTTTCAATTTAAGTCGTTTAAGAAAATCTTGAATAGCTTTTTTTGTTAGGGGGAAACATTACTAATTGAAAAAGATCTGATACTTTTAATAACTTTCTAAATCCTCCAAAATTTAATTAAAAACCTGTAACATATAATATTGGCTTAACTTTGAAAATTGTAAGTTTGCAAGCTAATTACAATTGTAACCCAATGAAACACAATTACACATGGAACCATATTATGGTTTTATTTATTTTTTTTATGGGCTTCACGCTAAATCTTGAAGCACAAGTAACCCAACCTACACCTCAAGAATTACCTTTTACTCAAAACTTCTCTACACTTGATGCCACATCAACTACCTATCCAGCCGGATTTCAAGGGTGGAAAGCAAGTGTTTTACCGACAAGCAGTTTCGTTACGACGGGAACGTTGGTAGGTGATACTCCTTTAACAGCAAGTAGTACTGCAGGAACAACTTCTGGCAACGTACATAACTACAATGGAAAAATTGGTTTTTTGAACTCAGGATCACTAGATTTAACAATAGCTCTAGCTTTAAAAACAACTGGAAAAACAGGGATTTTTGTAGAGTATGATGCCATGGTCATTCGTAATCCTTATAATGGAACCAACAATACCCGCATAAATGACCTTGTAATGCAATACAGAGTAGGCACTACAGATACTTTTGTTACCCTTTCATCAACATTGTATTCTAGTACCACTACTCCACAAACCTCAGGAACTACAGAACAAAATCTACAAAAAATAAGAGTACAACTTCCAGTAGATTGCGAAGATAAAGACGTAGTACAAATAAGATGGATATCAAGACAAGCATCGGGCACGGGCGCAAGACCCTCATTTGCAATAGACAATATTAGGGTGATAAATGATGTAATTGCACCAGTATACGCTACTGGATTCCCAAAAATAAGTGATATCCTCTCAACAGGTTTTGATTTTATAACTAAAATCAATGAACCTGGAAAAACTTTTTATGTCGTGCTACCTGTTGGTAGTGCTGCACCCAGCATTGAGCAAATAAAGGCAGGAACAGATGCTACCAACACCATTGCTTTTAAAGCTGGATTACTAACCGTTATTGACCCAGAGGTTGAGTATACACAAAGTATAACAGGTTTGTCTATTGGTACATCGTATAATTTATATGCCATTTCAGAAGATGGATCTGGTAATACACAAGTATCAAGTACGGTATTGCCTATTACTACATCATCAGTGGCTGTACCTTCTATTAAGCCAACAGTATCAAATTTAAACTTTGGTTTCGTTGAACAAAATACAATCAGCACTCCACTACAGTATGAAATTCAAGCTGAAAATTTAACCAATGATATCACAGTAACAGCAACGGGTAATTACGTTATATCTAAAACAGAAACTGGTACTTATGCAAACAGTTTAAATTATGCTGTTAATGAATTTACTAATGCAGCTTTAGCAAAAGTCTTTGTGAAATTCACACCAACAGCTATAGGAACGGCAACAGGAACTATTACCCACCAAACAACTGGTGGAACGAATAAAACTGTTACTCTTACAGGTAAAGGAATAAATCCATATTTCCAAGATTTTAATGATCCAAATGTACTTACTAATAGTGGCTGGACAGAATACAGTGTTGCTGGAAATAACTTAAAATGGACTAGTACAAATACACGCTTTAATAGTTCTCCTGCTGCCGTTCAAATGAATGGATATACAGAAAACGGAGCTAGTAAAGACTGGTTGATTTCTCCTGTATTGCGATTAAATGCTTTTGATAAATTTCCATTGCTATCTTTTTACGCTCGAAAATTTTTCTCAGGAACGCCTCTTAAATTGTTGGTTTCTACAAACTATGATGGAAAAAGCAATCCCGAAACAGCAACTTGGACTGTCATCGAAGGAGATTTTCCAACCACAACAGGAACATTCAAACAATCACAGTTTATCAACCTTGAGGCCTATAAAACAAATACAACTTATGTGGCTTGGGTATATGAATCAGCTACATCTGGTGGAACTGATAGTGCCGAGTGGACTATTGATGATGTGAGAATATCAAATGAAGCTACTTTTATTGCCTCAAACCCTAACTTAAACTTTGGAGAAATTAGTCCTAATACCACTTCTGCTAGTCAATCGTTTATATTCATGGCAGGTGGTTTTGGAAACATAACTATTAATGCTCCAGCAAACTATGAATTATCAACAGATAATAGTGTTTTCACCACTAGCCTACTTGTAACTGCTGCTGATGCTGTGATAGGTAAATTAGTCTATGCGCGTTTCGTACCAACTTCAAAGGAATTGAGTATCTCTGGCCCATTAAAAATTACAGGAACTGGACTAAATCAAGAAATTGGTTCTTTCAAAGGGTCTTCATTACCAAAAACTGAAACTTTTGACATTGTAACCTATAATTTAGAATTTTTTGGAACTGATGTTAAAGACACTAGCGGAAGTGAATTCGGTCCAACAAATGATGTACTTCAAATAGATAATGTTGCAAAAGTAATGAATACAATGAACGCCGATGTGTATGCAGTTCAAGAGGTGTCAGATGATGCCGCATTAGAAACTTTGATCCAAAAAATAAGTGTGAATGGAAAAACATTTGCAAAATCAGTTTCTCCTGCTTGGTCTCGCTCCTTTCAAGCACCAGATCCTAACTTTCCTCCACAAAAACTGGTACTACTATATAATACACAAACTACAACCGTAAAGAAATCTCGTGTCATGTTTAGTAAACTTTACGATGAAGTACGCGCAGGAACTAAAACGTTACCTAACTATCCAAGTACAGGTGACAGCTTTTATTCTTCAGGTCGTTTGCCGTATATGGTTGAAATAGAGACAAACATTAACGGAATCACAAAAGACCTTACCATTATTAATCTTCACGCTCGTGCAAATAGCGGTAGTGATATTGCTAGATACAACATGCGTAAGTATGATGTTGAATTGTTAAAAGACAGTCTTGATGTGAATTATCCTAATGCAAATATTATTCTTCTTGGCGATTACAATGATGATGTAGACCAATCTGTAATTGCAGGAAATCCATCTTCTTATCAAAAATTAGTAGAAGACACAGCAAGATATAATACACTAACATTAGACATTAGTAAAGCTGGTGCATTTAGTTATTTGTCATCTGGAGGATTTTTAGATCATATTTTAGTATCTAATGAACTTACTGATGAGTATGTTACAAATTCTACCGTAGTATATGATCCTAGAAATGATGTTCCAAATTATGTTACTACAACCTCAGATCACGGTCCAGTTATAGCTCGTTTTGAACTAAAAGCTGATCCTGTGTTGAGTGTAAATGATGTTTTACCAACGAATAAAACAATCGTGAAAATGTATCCAAACCCAGTATCTGATATATTAAACGTTTCATTAGATTCATTTGAAAATGAAAACGTGAAACTTCAATTTTATGATGTTTTAGGAAGAGCCATTGGAATGCCAATCGAATTGAGTCCAAAATCAAACAGAGACAATTCCTCTATTGATGTATCTCAATTACCCGCAGGCATTTACATATACTCACTTTCCGTTGGAAATAAAATTATTCAAACTGATAAAATCATAAAAAAATAATTTAAAGTAGACCCATAAAAAAAGCCAGATTTCATGTATTTGAAATCTGGCTTTTTTGTTACGATAAAACCAAAAAAAAGTTAATACACTTGCGAATTATTTTGAAACAGTTATTTGATTTTGTATCTAAATAGCTAGAAAGTTTTTCTTAATTTTACAGTCTTACAAAAGAAATTTTATGTCAACTTTACTTCCTTTTTTAATTATTTTTTTGGTTGCATTAGGTCTCGGAATTTTTCTGGGAAAACTCATTTATTCTGCTCGATTTCAGTCTGAAAAAATTGGATTAGAAGAAAAACTAATTGCATACACCAGCCAATTCAATCAACTTAAGGAGCAAGTTCAAGTAGACAAAGCAACTTTTGAAAAACAACTGGAGAGCGCCACAATTGCGAAAGAAGCAATTCGGAATGAAAAAGACAGTTTAGCGATTCAACTTTCAAAAAAAGAAGTAGATTTTGAAAATCTTTGGGAACGAAATAAAGAACAAAAGGAAGAGGTAGAAAAACTACAAGAAAAATTCACCAAGGAATTTGAAAATCTTGCCAATAAAATATTAGACGAAAAATCGAATAAATTTACGGAGCAGAACAAAGAAAACATGAAAAACATATTGTCTCCACTGCAAGATAAAATTCAGTTATTCGAAAAGAAAGTAGAAGATACACATAAAGAAAGTATTGATTATCATGCCGCTTTACGCCAACAAATTCTGGGCTTACGCGAGATGAATATTCAAATGAGCAAAGAAACAATTAACCTTACCAAAGCATTAAAAGGCGATAGCAAAATGCAAGGAAATTGGGGCGAATTAGTTTTAGAACGTGTACTAGAAAAGTCAGGCTTAGAGAAAGGTCGTGAGTATGAAGTACAACAAGCTTTTACAACCGAAGATGGAAACCGCGTTTTTCCTGACGTTGTTATTAATTTGCCGGATGGTAAAAAAATGATTGTCGACTCTAAAGTGTCCCTTACGGCTTACGAAAAATATATTAATGAAGAGGATGATGTAGCAAAAACTGGATTTTTACGCGAGCATGTCAATTCAATTAAACGTCATGTGGAGCAACTAGGAAACAAAAATTATCATGACCTATACCAAATGGAAAGTCCTGATTTTGTTCTACTTTTTATTCCGATAGAACCTGCCTTTGCTATGGCACTTAATGAGGACACCACACTGTACAACAAAGCATTCGAAAAAAACATAGTCATTGTCACTCCTGCCACTCTATTAGCTACTTTGAGAACGATAGACAGTATGTGGACCAATCAAAAGCAACAAGAAAATGCACTAGAAATTGCGAGACAAGCTGGTGCACTTTATGATAAATTTGAAGGATTTGTTGCCGATTTAATAAAAATTGGTAAAAAAATAGACGAAACTAAAACAGAATATTCAGGTGCCATGAACAAACTAGTTGATGGAAAAGGCAACTTAATTGTAAGTGTCGAAAAATTAAAAAAAATGGGAGCCAAAGCAAAAAAAGCACTTCCAGAAAGCATAATAAACAGAGCCGAAAAAGACGATAATCAATTACTAAACTAAATAAAATGAGAAAATTTTTAATGATAACTTTAGCGGTTATACTACTAGGTCTTGTATCCTATTTTACTTTTTTATACACTGCAACATATAGTGAAGGTGTGCGATCTGGTGAATTAATTAAAGTTAGTAATAAAGGAGTGGTTTTTAAAACTTGGGAAGGAGAAATCAGTCAAGGTATTTCTGGAGCGCAAATTTTCACCTTTTCTGTATTAGATAGCAATGACAAGGTTATAACTGACTTACAAGAGTTTGAAGGACAATACGTTCAAGTAAATTATGTAGAACGTTACCGTACTTTTCCGTGGTGGGGAGACACACGCTATTTTATAACTGATGTCAAAAAAGTAAACTCACCGTTCAAGATTAAATAAATGGATCGCATTTTTAAAACAGTAGCATCCTCAGACATTAGCATATCTGAGCTGATGCTACCTTCGCATACTAATTTTAGTGGTAAAATACATGGTGGATATATTTTATCACTTTTAGACCAGATTGCATTTGCTTGTGCCTCAAAATTTTCAGGAAATTATTGTGTAACTGCATCAGTTGATACCGTTAATTTCTTGAGCCCTATTGAAGTTGGCGAACTAGTGACTATGAAAGCCAGTGTAAACTATGTGGGCAAAAGTTCTATGATTATAGGAATTCGTGTTGAGGCAGAAAACATTCAAACTGGAAAAATAAAACATTGCAATTCTTCTTATTTTACTATGGTTGCCAAAAAAAATTCAGGGGAAAGCGTGATCGTTCCAGGTCTTATTTTATCGAATCAAAATGATTTGAGACGCTATTTTAACTGCGTTAAGCAAATTTCTCTAAAGAAAGAAAAAGACTTACACGAAGAAATTTTCGATTATAATTCTCCTTCTGCTATTGAAAGTCTATCACATGATAATGTAAAACTTGATTTTGAACCCTAACATTCATCAACAACACATAAACAAAAAAAATGTTAAAGGAATACTGTTATTTAGTTAAACAATTCCTCAAAGCTCCCTCCAAATTTTTAAATTGAAACTGAAAACCGGTCTGCTCTATTTTTTTAGAGGAGACTCTCCTACCCGTGAGTACAATTTTAGACATTTCGCCCATGACAAATTCTAGAACAAACGTGGGTACATTGGGCAACCAAATAGAATATCCGTAAACACATGCAAGCGTTTTTGAGAAAATAGTATTTGTAGTATTATCTTGTATGGCTGCATTGTAAGCACCATTCATATGATCTGTTTTTATGGCATGATAGTACATCATACACAAATCATCTACGTGAATCCAAGGCATATACTGTTTGCCAGTACCCAGTGCTGAGCCTAACCTCAACTTAAAAATAGTAGCAAGCTTATTCAAGACACCATCGTTCTTGCCTAATACGAGTCCAGTTCTTAATTTGACCGTTCTTATATTTCTATTTTCAATAAAATCTATCGCATCTTCCCATTTTTGACAGGTATAACCCAAAAAATCATTTGCAGGAATCATAGTTTCTTCACAAATTTCCTCCCCATTTACTGCTCCGTAAATCCCTACTGCCGATGCAGATATAAAGGCTTCTAGTTGCTTATTGTGCTTTTTAAGTGTGGTATATAATAATAAGGTAGATTGCTCTCTACTCTCTATTATGGCAGCTTTACGTTTTGCAGTCCATCTTTTCTCGGCAATGTTTTCACCAGCTAGATGTACAATATAGTCCGCACGCAAGACTGCTTGTTCATCAATAGTTTGATTTTCAACATCCCACTTGTAATAAAAAACCTCCTCTAAATTTGGTCTTAAAGTCCTAGTAAGGATAGATACCGAAAAACCTTTGGATAACAGCAAAGTCGTTAATTGCTTACCTATAAATCCTGTTCCGCCGCTAATTAATACGTTCTTTTTCATAATAGTGTAAAGCTAATGAATTTTAAAGATATAAAATTATAATAAATTTTGTTTAACTTTATTAATATATAGTTAAACATTTACTACCTTTATACCTTAATTAGAAATACACACTAAAATGGCTACCAAGAAAACAGCAATTACAAAAGATAAGATAGTTTCATTGTACATGGATTATGTACTAGAACACAGTGAAAAACCTAAGTCAGTATACAGTTTTAGCAAGTCTAATGATTTTACTGAAACAGAATTTTATGCGTACTTCGGGACAATAGAAAGTATCGAAAAAGAGATTTTCAAAATGTTTATAGAAAAAACAATTGAACTCTTACAAAAAAACAAAGAATACGAGATGTATGATATGAAAAGTAAAATGTTAAGTTTCTATTTTACTTTTTTTGAAATCCTTACTGCTAACAGGAGTTATGTAGTTTTAGTTTTAAAAGAACATAATGACCAACTTAAAAAATTAATGCAACTCTCTGGACTGAGAAATAGCTTTAAAAATTTCTTAACCGAAATTATCGCTGATGATTTTAGAACACAACAAGAGCGTTTACAAAACTTTCAAGAAAAAGCTTTTCAAGAAACGTCTTGGATACAACTTTTATTAACCCTAAAGTTCTGGCTTGATGATGCTAGTCCAGCATTTGAAAAAACAGATATCTATATTGAAAAGTCCGTCAAAGTGACTTTTGAGTTAATGAATATTGCTCCAATAGACAGTTTAATCGATTTTGGAAAATTTATTTTCAAAGAAAAAATATACAACAAGTAATGAAAACAATAGACTACATACCCACCTCAAAAATTGAGCGGGCAACTAAATTAGTACAAACAGGTGCAAAAGTTGGCGTAAACTACCTAAAATATTATGGTGGCAAAATGGTCAACTCTGATATGACTCGTGATCAATTGAATGAAGATAATGCAGAGGATATTTATGATGGGCTTAAAAGTTTAAAAGGAAGTGCACTTAAAGTAGCCCAAATGTTAAGCATGGATAAAAGTTTTTTACCACAAGCTTATGTTGAAAAATTCTCATTATCTCAGTTTTCAGTGCCGCCATTATCTGCTCCATTGGTTTTAAAGACATTCAAAACTAATTTTGGTAAAACACCTTATGAAATTTTTGATGAATTTAATGCTACCTCAGTAAATGCAGCTAGTATAGGACAGGTACACGTTGCCGAAAAAAACGGTAAAAAATTAGCGGTGAAAATTCAGTATCCTGGTGTAGCCAATAGTATTTCATCGGATTTGTCTATGGTAAAACCAATTGCCATAAGAATGTTTAACCTGCAAGGGAAAGATTCTGATAAATATTTCAAAGAAGTAGAAGATAAATTGATTGAGGAAACCAATTATTTATTGGAACTAAAACAAAGCCAAGAAGTAGTTGAGGCCTGCCAAAAAATTGAAAATTTAGTTTTCCCGAGTTACTATCCAGAGTTTTCATCAGAGAAAATCATAACCATGGATTGGATGACCGGAAAACACTTATCTGAGTTCACAAAAATAAACTCAGATCAAGTAGCAGCTGACAAAATAGGTCAAGCTTTATGGGATTTTTACATGTACCAAATTCATATTCTGAAAAAAGTACACGCAGATCCACATCCAGGAAACTTCTTGGTAGATGAAAACAACAATCTTGTAGCACTCGATTTTGGATGCATGAAAAAAATTCCTACGGAATTCTACATCCCTTATTTTGAGCTTATTGACAAAAAGGTCATAAATGATCCTAAATTATTTAACGCTAAATTGTTTGAACTTGAAATTTTAAGAACCGATGATACCGCTGAGGAAATCGCTTATTTTACAACCATGTTTCATGATTTGTTATCCTTATTCACTCAGCCATTTCAAGCATCAACATTTGATTTTTCTGATGTAACATTTTTTGACAATATAGCTGCATTAGGAGAGCGTTTTTCTAAGGATACAAACTTAAGAAAGATGAATGGCAACAGAGGTTCTAAGCATTTTATATACATGAATAGAACTTTTTTCGGGTTGTACAATTTAATGTTTGACTTAAAGGCTACAATAGTTGTCAATGAGTTTGAAAAATACAAATAGTGAAAAAAGAGCATTTACCCTCAAAAATGTGCCCAGTTTGCAACAGGCCCTTTAACTGGAGGAAAAAATGGGAAAAAGTTTGGGAAGAAGTAAAATATTGTAGTGAAAAATGCAAAAGAAACAAAAAGGTTTAGTTTGGTTTAGAAATGATTTGAGAGTTCAGGATAATGAATCACTTACAAGCGCAATTAATATTAATGAAAATGTAATTGCCATCTATTTTTTTGATCCAAGACAGTTTGAAGAAACACAATTTGGATTTAAAAAAACAGAAAAATTTAGAGCCAAATTTTTAATTGAATCTGTGGTTGCTTTGCGTAGAAATCTTGAAAAACTAAACATTTCATTATTAGTTTACCAACAAAAACCTGAGGATGTATTGCCTGAATTCATTAAGAAGAATGAAATTAATTCCCTTTACTTTCAAGAAGAATGGACTAGTGAGGAAAAGCAAATTGAGCAAAATATTAGAGAAAAAACAGAGGCTTCAGTAGAATTTAGAACTTCTTACAACCAATTTTTATTTCATCCTGATAGCATTCCGTTTGATATTGAATCGATACCAAATGTTTTTACACAATTTAGAAATAAATGCGAAAAATCAGCTCGAGTTAAATCATTATTTGTTTCTAAATCAAAATCAAAAGAAAACTTGGTTTCAAATGACACTAAGATTCCTACTCTACAAGACTTGGGTTTAGAAGATTTTGAATTAGATTCTAGAACTGCTTTTCCGTTTCGTGGAGGTGAAGATGCAGCTTTGTCTAGATTACAAAGTTATTTTTGGGATAGCGAAAAGTTAAGCGTTTATAAACTCACTCGCAATGGATTGATAGGCGCCGATTTTAGTTCGAAATTTTCACCTTGGTTAGCCAATGGTTCCATTTCGGCCAAAACTATTTATTGGGAAATCTTGCAATATGAAAAAGAGGTAGAAAAAAACGAATCTACATACTGGTTGTTTTTCGAGTTAATTTGGAGAGACTACTTTAAATATATTTCATTAAAAAACGGAGATAGTATCTTTAAAATAGGCGGCATTTTACATAGAGATTACGATTGGAAAAATAATAAATATGCAATTACTAAATGGATAAATGGAACTACCGAACAACCATTTGTAAATGCAAATATGATTGAACTAAAGGAAACGGGCTGGATGAGTAATCGAGGTAGGCAAAATGTAGCTACGTACTTTGCTAAAGAATTGTTACTGGACTGGCGTATTGGTGCTGCTTATTTTGAGTCTCTTTTACTTGATTATGATGTCCACAGCAATTATGGTAACTGGATGTATGTTTCTGGAGTGGGCAATGATCCTAGAGACCGAAAGTTCAACATCAAGTTACAAGCATCAAATTATGATGGACAATCAAAATTTCAAAACTTATGGTTGCAAAACAAACTATTCTAATGTAAATGAATACAAATAAAAAAAATATCAATGTAGTCTGGTTGAAAAGAGATCTTCGTTTACAAGATAACGAAGCTATTTTCAATGCAACAAATTCAGGAATTCCTACTTTATTGCTATATGTATTTGAAAAATCATTAAAAAATGACACTCATTATAGTACAAGACATTGGAATTTTATCAAACAATCCATTGTAGATTTAAACAAGCAACTAGAACAATCTAACACAAAAATATTAGCAGTTTCATCTGAAGTGATGCAGGTTTTTAATTTCTTAGAAGAAAATTATAAAATAAAAACCGTCTATTCACACCAAGAAACAGGAATAAAAATCACTTATGAACGTGACAAAACTTTCAAAAGATATTGTAAAAACAACTTTATCCATTGGGAAGAAAACATCAACAATGGTATTTTTAGAGGATTAAAAGACAGATCAAATTGGGTATCACAATGGGAAAAATACATGAATTTGCCATTATTCGTTTTTGATTTTGACCCAAAAAAATACGTTCCAATTGAGGAAATAATTGAGTTAGAGAAAACACTCGAAAAACAAGACTTAGACACTGTTCCTGATACCATTTTTCAAAAAGGAGGTACCACAATGGGTCGCAAGTATTTAGAAACCTTTTTTAATGAAAGGTATTTTAATTACGGTTCTCATATTTCTAAACCATTATTGGCAAGAAAAAGCTGCAGTAGGTTATCCCCTTATATTGCATGGGGAAATTTATCAACTCGTGAAGTATTGCAAAAAGCTGCTACTTTTAGATTACAATGTAGTGATCCTAAACAAATAGACTCATTTGTATCACGATTAACATGGCAAGCTCATTTTATTCAAAAGTTTGAAATGGAGGAAATCATGGAGTTTGAGAGTGTAAATAAAGGTTTTCATTCCTTGCAAAAGAAAGTAAATAACAATTACATCGAAGCTTGGAAAACAGGAACGACAGGTTTCCCGCTAATTGATGCGTGCATGAGATGTTTAAATGAAACTGGTTATTTAAATTTTAGAATGCGCGCCATGTTGGTTTCGTTTTTTACACATAATTTATGGCAACCATGGCAAGAAGCTACCCATCATTTATCTCAAATGTTTTTAGACTTTGAACCGGGGATTCATTTTCCGCAATTGCAAATGCAAGCAGGAGAAACAGGTATCAACATGCTACGCATTTATAACCCTATAAAAAACAGTTATGAACACGATCCAGAGGGAGAGTTTATAAGAAAATGGGTTCCTGAGTTGCAAAACATTCCGCGTAGCTTTATCCATGAGCCATATAAAATGACATATCTTGACCAAAAGTTTAATGATTTTGAAGTTGGTGTTGATTATCCAAAACCAATTGTAAACATGGAGAGAACTAGAAAATTTGCAAGTGATTTTTTATGGAAAATGAAAAAAAATCCGCTCGTAAAAGAAGAAAGCTCCCGAATCTTAAAATTGCATACTATGGCCGATATAGGCGATAGTGAAGCTTAGATTAAAAAAAGAATAATATAAAAACTTAGTATCGTGACTGTAAAAAAAGAACTTACTGATTTAGAAAAAGACCGCGTTATAGAAATGGCTTGGGAAGACCGAACTACGTTTGACGCTATTTTATTGCAATTTGGACTCAAAGAACAAGAAGTAATCAACTTGATGCGCGCCGAAATGAAACCATCAAGTTTTAAAATGTGGCGTGAAAGAGTGCAAGGAAGAAAAACAAAGCATGAAAAACTAAGAGATTTCAGAGAAGGAAGATTTAAATGCACTATGCAAAGACAAATCAACAACAACAAAATTTCTAAACGATAATTCACATTCAACTACAAAAATAAATTTTAATAACTGATTGATATTACACATGAAAAACATAGTAATCATTGGGGGAAGCAAAGGTATTGGTAGTGCTATACTATTACAACAATTAGAAAGCAATATCGTGTACAATATAAGTAGAAACGAGCCTGAAATCACACACCCCAACTTGAGACACTTTTCAATAAATGTTCTACAAGATGCTTTACCAGAAATAGAAAACGTAGACACTTTAATTTACTGTCCAGGTTCTATAAATCTTAAACCAATAGGAAGTTTAAGTATTGACGATTTTAGAAATGATTTTGAAATAAACGTCATTGGGGCCGTAAAAGCCATTCAAAAATACTTACCCGCTTTACGAAAAGGAACTAATCCGTCGATTGTTTTATTCAGTACGGTTGCTGTAAAACTAGGAATGCCGTTCCATGCGAGTATTGCAACGGCCAAAGCAGGTATTGAAGGGCTTGTAAAATCATTAGGAGCTGAATTAGCATCTGTGATTAGAATCAATGCCATTGCCCCTACAATTACCGAAACGACATTAGCAGCGGGAATATTAAGAAACGATCGAATGAAAGAAAACATGGTAGAACGCCACCCGATGAAAGGCTATTTAAAACCTGAAGAAGTTGCGAATATGGCAAATTTCTTAATTTCAGAGAACGCTAAATCCATATCCGGTCAGATATTCGAAATGGACTACGGCATCGTATCTTTTAAAATCTAAAAATAATTTACCCAAAATAAAAATTGAAACCCAGAATAGAATGATCAAAGAAATGAAAAGTTACGAAAAAATTGAACAATACGATACAGAGATTACAGAGGCTTTGGCAGATAATTATAAGATCATTATTGATGGTCTAGGTGAAGATGTGACTCGTGAAGGTCTAGAAAAAACACCGGAACGCGTTGCAAAAGCAATGCAATATTTAACGCATGGATATGGCTTAGATCCTTTAGAAATCCTAAAATCTGCTATGTTTACTGAAGATCACCAGCAAATGATTGTTGTAAAAGATATTGAAGTATACTCTATGTGTGAACACCACATGTTACCGTTTTTTGGGAAAGCACACGTTGCTTATATTCCAAACGGAAAAATTGTAGGTTTAAGTAAAATACCGAGAGTTGTTGATGCATTTGCTCGAAGAATGCAAGTGCAAGAACGATTGACAGACCAAATAAAAAACTGTATTCAAGAGGCCTTAAATCCGCTAGGAGTAGCAGTTGTCATTGAAGCACAACACATGTGCATGCAAATGCGTGGAATTCAAAAACAAAATTCTGTAACAACTACTTCTTCTTTTACAGGTGCTTTTGAAAAAGACAAAACCAGAAAAGAGTTTATCAGTTTGGTATCTAATAAACTAAGTTAATTGTATCTTTATATAAAATTACAGTTCTACCATAAATTCACAAAAGGAAATTACAAGATTTAAATATTGCGTAGTTTCCTTTTTTTGTTAACCTAATTCATAAAGCCATGAAAATTCTCTTAACTGGTGCCACAGGATACATAGGAAAAAGACTTTTACCCTTATTAGTAGAACAAGGTCATGAAGTAATATGTTGTGTACGAGATAAGAATAGGTTTTATTGTCCTATTGAATTTCAAAGTAAAATTACAGTAATTGAGGTTGATTTTCTTGACGAGCTTTCGGTTCAAAATATCCCTAATACTATAGATGTAGCGTATTATTTGATACACTCCATGTCAGGATCTGCCACAAACTATGACGAATTAGAAAGTTTATCAGCAAGAAACTTTGTTTCTAAGTTAAACCAAACTAGCGTGCAGCAAGTGATTTACTTAAGTGGTATTGTAAACGATCAAGCCTTGTCAAAGCACCTTTCTTCCCGAAAAAAAGTTGAAGATATTTTAACTACTGGAACTTTTGCTACCACTACCCTAAGGGCTGGAATTATAGTAGGATCTGGTAGTGCCTCATTTGATATTATAAGGGATTTAGTGAATAAACTACCCGTAATGATCACTCCAAAATGGCTCAATACAAGATGTCAACCCATAGCTATCACTGATGTGTTGGATATTTTAATGCGATCCTTATTGAATCCAAAAACGTTTGATCAAAGTTTTGATATTGGTGGGCCTGATATTTTAACGTATAAAGAGATGCTTTTAGGTTTTGCTGCAGCCAAAAATTTAAAAAGATGGATTTTCACAGTACCCGTAATGACTCCTAAGCTTTCCTCCTACTGGTTGTATTTTGTAACTTCAACATCCTACAGATTGGCATCGGCACTGGTAAGCAGTATGAAAGTGGAAGTGGTATGCAATGACAATAGAATTAATGACATTGTGCAAGTAAAACCTATGACGTACCAACAGGCATTAAAACGAGCTTTGATAAAAGTGGACGAAGATAAAGTAGCTTCCAGCTGGAAAGATTCTATGATTAGCGGGCGTTTCAACACGAATCTTTCTAATTATTTAAAAGTACCCAAAAAAGACTGCTTTATTGACCGCAGAAAAATGGAAATCATTGATCGGGAATTTACCATCAGTAGAATTTGGTCCATAGGAGGTGAAACGGGTTGGTATTATGGAGATTGGCTCTGGGATTTACGAGGTTTTATTGATAAATTATATGGTGGTGTAGGTTCCAGACGTGGACGAACCAACAGACATGAAATACATGCTGGTGATGCTCTTGATTTTTGGAGGGTTTTGTATGCCAATAAACAAGAGGGAAAACTTATCTTATTTGCCGAAATGAAACTTCCAGGCGAAGCTTGGCTCGAGTTTAAAATAATTGGAAATACCTTATATCAATCGGCAACTTTTAGACCTGATGGAATATGGGGTAAATTGTATTGGTACAGCGTTGTTCCTTTTCATGGATTTATATTCAAAGGAATGCTTCAAAAATTAATTTACTAATTCTGTCAAAAATCAAAAAAAATACGCGTTTAAAAACTTTAAACGCGTATTGTAAAATGTAAACTATTTTAAAATTCCTGCTTTGTACGTTGCTATAGCTCTATCTCTAGCCATAGCATGCTCTACCATAGGTTTTCCGTATCCTAAATCAAATTCTTTAATCCATTTTCTAATGTAAGCTCCTTTTTCATCAAACTTTTTTTGTTGAATATCTGGATTAAAAACTCTAAAATATGGCGCTGCATCACAACCAGTTCCAGCAGCCCATTGCCAGTTGCCAACATTTGCAGACATTTCGTAATCTAATAATTTTTCTGCAAAATAGGCTTCGCCCCATTGCCATTCAATTAATAAATGTTTGCATAAAAAACTAGCTACAACCATACGGACTCTATTGTGCATGTAGCCGGTTTCATTAAGCTGACGCATACCTGCATCAACCATAGGATAACCTGTTTTTCCTTCGCACCAACGCTTAAAATCGGCTTCGTCATTGCGCCATTCAATACCGTCATACGCTGACTTGAAATTACGGTTGACCACTTTTGGGAAACTGTAAAGAATTTGCATAAAAAATTCTCTCCAAATCAATTCACTTAAAAAAACATCATTTTTATGAAAAGCCCAATTAACTAATTTGCGCACACTTACTGTCCCAAAACGCAAATGAGGTGACAAATAAGAGGTTTTATCCATAGCTGGAAAATCTCTTGTATCCTGATAATTTGATATAAACTTGAGATTATGCGGCTTAACAGTGATAGCACTTTTTTCAAAACCAATTTCGGCCAAAGAAGGCATTGCATAGGTATTCTTATGAAAATTAGCATATAATGATTCCGTATCATACTCAACAACGGGTGCCATCGTTTTGTATTTTTCTAACCATTTATTTTTAAAGGGTGTGTATACAGTATAAGGTAACCCATCAGCTTTTGTGATTTCTTTTTCTTCGAAAATTACTTGGTCTTTAAAAGCTTGTGCTTTTACATTACTTTGTGCTAACAACTCACAAATGGCAGCATCACGCTCTAGTGCATACGGCTCATAATCTTTGTTATAAAAAACATTTTGAATATCGTACTCTTGTAAAAGCGATTTCCAAACAACATGAGTTTGTCCTTTTTTCACAAGAAGTGAACTCCCTATTTGAGCTAATGCATCCTGAATGGTACTTAATGATTGATGTATAAAGTTGACCCTAGCATCATTTACTGGCAGTTTATCCAGAATAGCTTCATCAAAAATAAACAAAGGAATTACAACTCTGCTTGACTGTAAGGCCTGAAATAAACCTGCATTATCGTCTAGTCTTAAATCCCGTCTAAACCAAAAGAGAGATACTTGTTGCTTGCTCATTATTTTGAATTAAAAATTTCATCAACTTTAGTTACACGGTATTCAAAAATTGATTTTAATTTATTTTTTACAACTAAGGTGTTCATGATGCGACCCAAAATACCTAATGGCAAGCCATAATGCACCACATCAGTCATTTTTGTTCCTGAAGGGGTTTCTTCAAAGAAATGTTTGTGGTGCCAAAAGCTGTAAGGTCCAAAACGTTGTTCGTCTATGAAATAGCTGTTTTCTTTCACTTGAGTAATAATGGTCATCCAAGATAGGGTGATGCCAAAAAGTGGTGTCACTCTATATTGTATAACTTGTCCGGGATACATTGATTTTTGATCAAAATCAGTAATTTGAAAACCCATTCCTTCGGGTGTAATTTTTTGAAGGTTTTTTGGGTTCGAAAAAAAAATCCAACATTCAGCAACAGATGCATTAACATGCTGAACGGTTTCTTGTTTGTATATTTTCATAATGGCTTTGTAAAAGAAATTGGTGTTTTTGTGCGCGTGAGGGATAGTAGTGGAGCTCTTTTTTTTGGGGTTGACTTTTTTGTCAAGCCAAAAAAAAAAGCGGGAACGGATAGCCCGACCCCGCTGTAACGCTAGTGGAAGCGAGGTCACGCCCCAACGATTTTTATTACATTTTGTAGTATTTGAAGGGTACAAAAAGCATCCCGAAACATTCTCCATGTTCTTTACCTAAATGCTTGTGGTGTACTTTGTGTGCTTTACGCAAACCTATTAAATACTTGTTGTTTGTGTGTTTGAACCACTTAAAACGCTGATGAATAAGGACATCATGGATTAAGAAATAGCACAAACCATAAAACATAATACCTAGACCTATGAAAAATTTATAATTCAATCCGCCCTCTACACCGTAGTAGAAAAGAGCTATGCTTGGAGCTGCAAAAATCACAAAAAAGATGTCATTTCTCTCAAAGATGTTTGCGTATTTTGGCTGATGATGATCTGCATGAAAATACCACATGGAACCGTGCATTACATACTTATGGGTACACCAAGTAATCCCCTCCATGGTTAAAAAAGTACCAAGAAAAATCAAAAAAAATATCATTATATTATGTATTTAAGTGTAACAATTTTTATTAATGCTGAAAATTATACTAGTTTTAATTTATATGACACAAAAGATTTGGCTAGTAAACCTGCTTTTGAGTAATTTGAAACTCGAATTCTAGAACTTCCAATCTCACTACAAGGCGTATTCTCTAATTTTTTAAGTAGTTTTTTATAGTAGACAAAGGCAGTGTAAACACCAAACTTTGCCTCTATTGGAAGCTTTACAATTCCTTCATAAGCTACTCTAAAATCCTCTTCTATTTCGTTGATGATTTGTGTTTTTGCTTTTTCATCGAATGAATTGAGATCTACGCCTGGAAAATAATTACGGTTCAACACCAAATTATCATCTTTTAAATCACGTAAAAAATTCACTTTTTGAAAAGCAGAACCTAGCCTCATGGCTTCGTCTTTAAGTTGCTCGTAACGTTTATCATCACCCGCTACAAAAACTTTGAGGCACATAAGTCCTACAACATCTGCAGAGCCGTATATGTAAGCATCATACTCTTCTTTACTGTGATAATCAGATTTGATTAAATCTAGTTTCATGCTTCGTAAAAAAGCCTGTACAAGATCATCGCTAATGTTGTATTGCTTAACCGTTTGTTGAAAAGAATTCAAAATAGGGTTTAAACTTATACCTCTTTCTAGGGCTTTGTAATATTCCTCTTCAAACTCGGTAATGAGATCTTCTTTGTTGTAGCCATGAAATGTATCTACAATTTCATCTGCAAAACGCACAAAACCATAAATGCTATAAATGGCGTCTCTTATGCTAGGTGATAACATGTATACCGCTAATGAAAAAGAGGTACTGTAATTTTTTGTAACTAACTTGCTACATTTAAAAGACACATCGTCAAATAATTCTTTCATACTATTGCTCTGAAAATTGCTTATTAATTAATTCTGACACTAATTTTCCAGAAATTAATGCCGGAGGTACCCCAGGACCAGGAACCGTTAATTGACCTGTGAAATATAAATTTTTAACTTTTTTACTTTTTAACTTCGGTCTCAAAAACGCTGTTTGCAAAAGCGTATTTGCCATGCCGTATGCGTTTCCTTTGTATGAATTATACTCTGAAACAAAATCATTTTTACAAAAAGACTCTTTAAAAATAATACTTTCTCTAACATTTTGCTGTGTTAAAGTTTCAAAACGCTTGATAATTATTTCAAAATATTCCTCTCTTAAAGCCTCAGTATCATTTATTCCTGGTGCTAAAGGTACAAGAAAAAATCCAGATTCCATACCCTCAGGAGCAGCAGTTTGATCTGTTACCGATGGGAAATTTGCATAAAACAAAGGCTCTTTAGGCCATTGCGGTTCATCATAAATATCCCTAGCATGCTGATAAAAATCAACATCAAAAAATAAAGCATGATGTGATATGTTATCTAGTTTTTTATTGAAACCAACATAAAACAACAATGATGATGGAGCAAAAACTCTGCTGTCCCAATATTTTTCTGAATAAGCTCTGTATTTTTGATCTAATAATGTTTCGGTGTGGTGGTAATCAGCACCACTCAAAATTAAATCAGATGCTATGCGATCTCCGTTTATTTGAAGTGCAACTGCAGTTCCGTTTTCAACTATTATTTTGTCAACTCCCGCATTGGTTACAAATTGAACTCCTAATTCTTTTGCAAGATTTACCATGGCTCTCACCACATCAAACATTCCTGTTTTTGGATGCCAAGTTCCCAATCCGAAATCAGCAAAATTCATGAAACTATAAAAGGAGGGTGTATCTGATGGTTTTGCACCAAGGAACAATACAGGAAACTCTAAAATCTGGATTAGCCTTTCATTTTTAAATTTCTTGCGTACATCTCTACTTATGTTACTAAAAAATTCACCTACTTTTAATGCTGTTTCGGTAGTGATTAACTCTAGAGCAGAAACTCCTGGACGATATACTAAATCTTTAATAGCGATATCATAGTTGCTTTTGGCACGTGCCATAAACTTTTGCAACTTTGCACCACTACCCTTTTCAATAGACTCAAAAGTGGCAACAATTTCATCTAAATTGTCAGCAATAGTAATGAAATCATTGATTCCGTAGTATACCCTATATGCTGGTGCTAGTTTTATTAACTCATAATAATCAGTAGTTTTTTTGCCAAAATCAGCAAAAAAACGCTCAAAAACATCTGGCATCCAGTACCAGCTAGGTCCCATATCAAACGTAAAACCGTCTATTTTGAGTTGTCTTGCTCTACCTCCTAATGCATCGTTTTTTTCATAAACTATCACATTATGACCACTTTGAGCTAAATAGGAAGCTGCAGCCAAAGCAGAAAAGCCAGATCCTATTATTGTTATTTTTTTTATATCTTTCATTTGTTTAGCAAATATACAAATTGTTTAAACAAAAAATTAAATCCAATCGACTAATTCTGAAATAGAATTGAAAATTGTTATTTGTTCTGGAAGTTTGTCTTTATTTATGAACTCTACCATGCGACCAATATACCATAATTCTGTGCTGTCGTCTAATAACTCTTCTGACATCTTCTGAATATAATTATCCAGAAGATCTCGTTCTGGTTGAACCGTCATGTAAGACACATATACAATAGAGTTAAAGTGTTTTTTTAAGTCTTTTAGGTTTTCAATAGGCATACTTTCACCCAGATAAATCGTTTTGTATCCGTGTAATAACACTTCATAGTTTAAATACATCAAACCAAGTTCATGAATCTCGTTCATAGGCAAAGACAAAACAAAAACTTTATCATTCTTGGTTTGCTTCAAAACTTGAAGTTTCTCTGTATTAATTAGTAATTTTTGTTTGATTAAATAACTAATAAAATGCTCGTGTGCTGGAGTAATGGTATCGGATTGCCACAAAAGTCCTAATTCATTCATCAATGGAATAAAAACTTGATGAAAAATCTCTTTAAATGATTTCTCAGCTATTAACCAATTGTATGTGTTAAAAAACAACTCTTGATCAAAGTTCATCATAGCCATCTTAAACTCACTGATGGCGTGACTTTTTGCAGTTTTACTCGAAATTATTTCACGTACAAGCGACGGAATTTTTTCCTGAGGATAGGTTGCAATTTTTGATATCTTGTACCCATAATCATGGAGCAAGGTTATGTTTAAAAGTTTTTGTAAACTAGCCAAATCATACAAACGAATGTTAGTATCTGTACGCATGGGCTGAAGAATATCGTAACGTTTCTCCCAAATTCGTATCGTATGAGCTTTGATCCCTGAGAGGTTTTCAAGATCCTTGATACTGAATACATTTTTTACATTGTTCATCGTTTTTCAATATTTATTGAACAAATGTAAAATAAAATTTATTATAAATGATACTAAAAAGTCCAAAACAAACAAAAAGAGTCATTTTTATTTAAAACTCACAGGCTTTATAGCATTCAAAAGGTCTAAATGCAGAATTGTCTTAGAATTATCTTCATTTCTAGTGTACATAGGTTCAAACTTAGCACCATAAATTAATTCGTTAAATGTATATGATGTTCTTGTGGCAACTGTATTGCTAAACATGTCATCAAAGGCAGTTAAGAATACAATAATTTCTCCATTGGTAGATTTGAAATCCTCTTCGGTAAAACCATATAGCGGGCTGCTCTCTGTTATAGGATGAACGAGTGTCCAGCTTAAAGTGAGCACATTTATTCTTTCTAATTCTAGGTCTAATGCAAAAAATTTATTGATATAAACCTCATTTTCTTTTATGCTCATTCTAATGGTGACCTTCGCAAAAGCATCGGTAAGATTGGTATTTTTAAAAGGGGTTACTCGCATCATCAAACCCGTACCTTCTCTATACGGTGCAATGATAGCATTATGAGAAAACTTAAGAAAAGCGGTGGGCTTACTAAACCTTCCAAAAAATAAACCTGTTGCAATGGCAAAACTAAGTAATCCAATCAAGGCTTCGGCTGCAGCCAATAAACTACTCAAAAAACCAATAGGACTTATATGACCATATCCCACTGTAGTAAAGGTTTGTGCACTAAAAAAGTACGCTTGACCAAATTTACCTAACTCTGTACCAGAAATATCAATACCATTTAAATATTCTATTCCAATGAGGTAATACAAACAGGCAAAAATAAAATTCATACCAATATAAAAAAGGAGTAAGGTGCATAGAAAACGCCATCGAGGCATCTCAATCATGGTGTGGTACCAACTGATTCTATTTAAGATAAACATTCCTCTTTTTTCAACATTGGCACTTCCATCCTTGTTAATAAAACGGCCACCGTAATTATTGGCATTCGTACCAAAACCCGTATTTTGTTGTCCTTCACCTTTTAATTTCATAGCTTGTAGTATAAAACATAGACAAGAACAACCCTTAAAAGGTTTCCTTGCATGTGTTATTGAAACACCAAAAATAGAAATATTAAAAATAAGTAAGTAGCTGTAGTGTGTAAAAACATTTTTTATCAATTAATCCACTAAGATTTACAACGGTAATTCTTTACCACTTTTTTTATACATTAGTGCAAACTAAAAAACTATGAAAAAAATAACCAAAGAAGATATCAGTCAAGAGGTATTTGACTTATATGACGATTATGCACACAATAAAATTGATCGTCGCGGATTTGTAGAAAAACTATCCTTATTTGCTGTCGGTACCTTAACGCTTCCATCATTATTGAGTTTCATGTCGCCTAATTATGTGGACTCTATTTTGATACAACCCGAAGACCCCAGAATAAAATCGGGATTTATTACTTACAACTCAGATAAAGGTGGCGGACCAATAAAAGGACTTTTATCTCAACCTACTAAAACCCGAAAAAAACTACCCGGAATTATTGTAGTACATGAAAACCGAGGTCTTAATCCGTACATTGAAGATGTAGGTCGTAGAGGAGCTGTTGAAGGGTTTATAACACTTGCGCCAGATGCTTTATCTCCATTAGGTGGTTATCCTGGTAATGATGATGCAGGACGCGAACTTCAAAAGAAACGTACGCGCGAGGAAATGCTCGAAGATTTTATTGCTGCCTACCATTTTTTAAAATCGCACAAAGATTGCAACGGACATATAGGAGTTGTAGGGTTTTGTTTTGGAGGTTGGATTGCAAATATGATGGCGGTAAAAATACCAGAACTTGGTGCCGCAGTTCCTTATTATGGAGGGCAACCCACAGCTGCCGAAGCCGAACTGATTAAAACCCCTATCCTAGCCCAATACGCAGGCTTAGACACCCGTGTGAACGAAGGTTGGCCTGCTTATGAAACCATCTTAAAAAAGAACAATGTACAACATGTTGCCTATTTTTATGATGGTGTTAACCATGGTTTTCACAACAATACCACACCAAGATACGATGAAAAAGCCGCTACTTTATCTTGGACCAGAACCATTGATTTTTTCAAGCAGGAATTAAAGAAGAAATAATGAAATACAAGATTAAATTCCCAAATCATCTTTGGGAATTTTTGTTTTGGTCTATAAAAATAAGTGCTTAAACTTTTCAACTGAACGTATCATTAACGTGAATTCCTAATAAATAAAAAGAATTATATCAAAAATGAAACTAAAAATACTATCTCTCTTTGCTGTTTTATGGAGTATTAATGGAATGACGCAAGAATCCAAAGGATTGATCATAAAAGACATTAACTTAATAACAATGACCAGTCCAAATATTACTGAAAGAAAAAGCGTTTTAATTGAAAATGGCAAAATTGTAAAGATTGATGATTTCAATAAACTTTCAAAAAAATCAAACCATGAAGTAATTGAGGGTTACAACAAGTTCTTGATGCCAGGATTAGCTGAAATGCACAGCCATGTCCCTGAAGAAAAAGATGTAGAGAATTATCTTTTAGAAAATATTGCCGCAGGAGTAACTCATATTAGGGTTATGAATACAAAAACACCTCAACTTTTATTAAAAAATAAAATTGAGACAGATAGCAATATAAGTAGCCCAAAAATGCATTACAGTCATATAATATCACGTGAGGATAAATATACAGAACCGCAATTTGACAGTTTGATGGTTGCAATAAAAAAGAATAATCTTAATTTTATAAAAGTTTTTAGCATAGCTAATGAAGAAGTTTTTGACAACTTGATGAAATCGGCTAATAGAAATTCTATTATCGTTTGTGGACACTATCCTAAGGAAGTTGCACTTGAAAAAGTACTGCAATCTGGTTACAAAAGCATTGAACATCTTGCTGGCTACGAAAAAATTAATGACCAAAGTGCTCTAGCAAATGCTATTTTATTAACCAAAAAATATAGCGTTTACAACTGTCCTACGCTAGATTGGGATATTATGTCAGTAAAACTAAGTTATCCTAATGACTATAAAAATAGACTGGTTTATTTTAATGCTCCTAAAACGTATCTCGAAAAATGGGAAAAAGAATTAAACGATTATATAACTGCAAAAGGAAATGACCAAATCATACAAGCTGCAGAAAAATACAAACCTCAATTTCAATACAAACAAAAAATTCTAAAACAACTCAATGATAACAAATGCCTTTTGTTACTAGGTAGTGACCCTGCAGGCAGCTTTCAAATGAACGGATTTAATATGTACGAAGAAATGGTAAATTGGTCAAATGCTGGAATTGATACCTTTACTATTTTAAAATCGGCCACTTCAACGCCTGCATCCTTTTTTGGTGAAACCAAAAATTGGGGGACAATTGAAATAGGTAAATCTGCTGATCTAATAATTCTAGACAAAAATCCATTACAAGATATCACCAACATCAAAACAGTTGCAATCACAATCATTGAAGGTAAAGTTTATGTAAAATCAGACCTACTAAAAAAGTTAGAATCAAATTCTAAGAATTAAAAAATTGTGTGTTTCAAAATACTATCCTACGCTTACCAAAAAAATAAACAGCAAGCCAAACAAAAATTACTAAAGCTAGAACCCATTATATAACAACTCACAAGTAAATCCTAATTTTTACTTTACTGGTTTTTAATAGCCTACCTTTCCAAGAAAGTCATGGCTATAGCTCAAAAGGTTCAATTGGTAGAAGCATTATTTGACCGTCTTGAAAAGGAAATTATAGTCTTTCAGGCCCAATCACAATTAAACTGTTGTAGCGGTTGCGGCGCATGTTGCAGTACTCCTGAAATAGAAGCGTCGCCATTAGAGTTTTTGCCTTGGGCACTGCATTTATTTTTGAATGGAGAAGCTGAAAAAAAGCTGGATATGTTAAAACATAAGTCCAATACTTTTTGTTACTTGTATCAACCTCTAACCTTAGTAGATCGAGCTATGGGGCGTTGCAGCAATTACCGATATCGCGGTTTAATCTGTAGGCTTTTTGGATATGCAGCCACGAGAGACAAATACGGTCAGCTACGATTAGCGACTTGCAAAATCATAAAAGAAGGACAAAACGAACACTACAAAACTACTGAAGAAGCTATAAGTAAAGGGCTTTACATTCCTGTTTTTACAGACTATTACATGCAACTTTCCCAGATTGATGCACGTCTAGGCATTACCATGATGCCTATCAATAAAGCTTTAAGAACCGCTATTGAAGAAGTTCTACACTATTATGCCTACCGTCCTTTTCCAAAAGATTTGGGTAATATTGCTTAATCCAAAAACACAGTCCCACAAAAAAAAGCCCCATTTGGGGCTTTTTCAATATAAATATTTAGAGTTTTATTTACTCAAATACATTTTTCTTCTAGAGTACAATTCATAAAACTGATCGTCTTTCAAGTCATCAATAAATAAAATACTTTCCCCTGTTGATTTCATTTCAGGTCCTAAAGCTTTGTTCACATTGTGGAACTTACTAAAAGAAAACACGGGCTGCTTAATGGCAAATCCTTTCAACTGCGGATTGAAGTCAAAATCAGTTACTTTATTGTGGCCTAACATCACTTTTGTTGCATAATTCACATACGGTTCTCCATAGGCTTTTGCAATAAACGGCACCGTACGAGATGCTCTTGGATTAGCTTCTATAATGTATACAATATCATTTTTTATCGCAAACTGAATGTTAATTAATCCAACTGTTTTAAGTGCCAAGGCAATTTTTTGAGTATGATCTTTTATTTGTTGCATTACAAACTCACCTAAGTTGAATGGAGGTAAAGTAGCATTACTGTCTCCAGAGTGTACACCACAAGGTTCAATATGTTCCATGATCCCTATGATGTATACATTTTCACCGTCGCAAATAGCATCTGCTTCAGCTTCAATAGCACCATCTAAGTAATGATCTAAAAGTAATTTATTCCCTGGAATAGTTTTCAATAAATTAATTACGTGTTCCTCAAGTTCTTGCTTGTTGATCACAATTTTCATTCCTTGCCCCCCTAAAACATAGGATGGACGAATCAATAATGGAAAATCCAGTTGGTCTGCCAGCGCCGATGCTTCATCAGCAGTTTCTGCAATACCAAATTGCGGGAATGGAATAGCTAATTCTGTTAAAAGTTCAGAAAAACGCCCTCTATCTTCGGCTAAATCCAGTGCATCAAAACTAGTTCCTATGATTTTGATTCCGTACTTAGATAATTTTTCTGCTAATTTCAGAGCTGTTTGACCCCCTAGCTGAACAATAACCCCTTCTGGTTTTTCGTGTTGAATGATATCATAAATATGCTCCCAAAAAACAGGTTCAAAATACAATTTATCGGCTGTATCAAAATCCGTCGAAACCGTTTCGGGATTACAGTTGATCATGATGGTTTCATAGCCGCACTCTTTGGCAGCTAGTACTCCGTGTACGCAAGAATAATCAAATTCTATACCTTGCCCAATTCGATTTGGCCCTGAGCCCAAAACAATAATTTTCTTTTTATCAGTTACAATACTTTCATTATCCACATAACGTGTACCATCTGCTTTTTCAATTTCAGCTTCAAATGTAGAATAATAGTATGGTGTTTGCGCTTTAAACTCTGCAGCACAAGTATCTACCAGTTTAAATACGCGGTTGATATTTTTAGCGGTACGCAAATCATGAACTTGGCTTTCTAAGCAACCCATCATGTGCGCAATTTGTCTGTCAGCAAACCCTTTTTGTTTGGCTTCAAGTAATAATTCTCTTGGCAAAGTTTCAACTTTATAGTTTGAAATTTCTTTTTCTAAAGTATAAAGTTCTTCATATTGCTTCAAGAACCACATGTCTATTTTAGTGATTTCATGAATGCGGCTCAACGGAATTCCCATGGCAATAGCATCATAAATCACAAACACACGATCCCAACTTGCAAAAGTTAGTTTCTCAATAATTTGTTCGTAGTTGGTGTATCCTTTTCCGTCAGCTCCTAAACCATTTCTTTTTATTTCCAATGATTGAGTGGCTTTATGAAGAGCTTCTTGAAACGAACGCCCAATTCCCATTACCTCACCAACAGATTTCATTTGAAGTCCTAAAGTTCTGTCAGCTCCTTCAAACTTATCAAAGTTCCAACGTGGTATTTTTACAATAACATAATCTAAAGTCGGTTCAAACAAAGCCGAAGTTGACTTGGTAATTTGATTTTGTAATTCATCTAGATTGTAACCCAACGCCAGTTTAGAGGCGATTTTTGCAATTGGATATCCTGTTGCTTTTGATGCCAAAGCAGAAGAACGAGATACACGAGGATTGATCTCAATGGCTACAATATCTTCTTTATCATCTGGAGAAACAGCAAATTGTACGTTACATCCACCCGCAAAATTCCCTATGCTACGCATCATCAAGATAGCATAATCACGCATTTTTTGAAATGTTGTATCAGATAAAGTCATCGCTGGCGCAACTGTGATCGAATCTCCAGTGTGAATCCCCATCGGGTCCATATTTTCGATAGAACAAATGATAACTACATTATCGTTTTTGTCTCTCAAAAGTTCCAATTCATATTCTTTCCATCCCATCAAAGCTTTGTCAATCAAAACTTCATGTATAGGAGAAGCTTCTAAACCTCTAGTTAAAAGCTCATCAAAATCTTCTTTTTTGTATACAATAGCCGCTCCTGTTCCTCCTAAAGTAAATGAAGGACGAATTACCAATGGAAAACCAAATTCCTGTGCAATTTCTTTTCCTCTTAGGTAGGACGTACAAATTTCGGCAGGTGCAGTAGGTACATTGATTCTTTTTAGCAAAGCTTTAAATTGATCTCTATCTTCTGTAATATTGATGGCATTAACATCAACCCCAATTAATCGTACTCCAAAATCTTCCCAAATTCCCTTTTCTTCTGCCTCAAGACATAAATTCAAAGCCGTTTGTCCTCCCATAGTTGGCAATACCGCATCAATTTGAGGATGTGCTTTTAAAATTTCAATGATTGACTTTGTTGTCAATGGCTTCAAATAAACATGATCAGCCATTGAGGGGTCAGTCATAATTGTAGCTGGGTTAGAGTTGATTAAGATGACCTCAATTCCTTCTTCACGAATAGAACGTGCCGATTGTGAACCTGCATAATCAAATTCACAAGCTTGACCAATTACTATAGGACCTGAGCCTATTATCAAAACGGATTTTATAGATGTATCTTTTGGCATTTTATGTAGTGTTGTGTTGTTGTTGTTTATAATTATTAAAAGTATCAAAAATAGACACTTAACTGTAAAATAACCTGTCCTTTTTTAACGAATAGGTATAAAAAAAGGCGATACTAAAAAAAGTAACGCCTTAATTATGTTTATAAAAACATTATTTTTTGTGTCTTGGTTCACTAGAAACAGTCAATTTATGTCTTCCTTTAGCTCTTCTACGCGCAAGAACTTTTCTTCCATTAGCAGAAGCCATTCTGTCCATAAATCCGTGCTTATTTCTTCTTTTTCTTTTCGATGGTTGAAATGTTCTTTTGCTCATTGCTTTGTATCTTTAAAATCTTATTTATATGTCTACTAATTTGAATAATTGTTTATTCGAAAACCGAGTGCAAATATACAAAGACTTTTTTTCCTCACAAGTAGTTTTGCAAAATTATTTTCAATTCATTTTACTATATTTGTAATCTTAAATTAAACATACTATGTTTCACAGAAATATCAAACTTATTATTGCCGGACTTATTGTAGCTACTGGCATTTGGCAATTCACAGAGAGCAATATTGGTAATGGAATTTTTCTTTTACTAATCAGTGTTATCCCCGTATTTTTATACTTTAAAAATGAATTTATCCTTTTAGCATTTCTAAAATTAAGAAAACAAGACTTTGAAGGTGCAAAAAAATGGTTAGCATACATTAAAAATCCAGAAACAGCATTGATACAAAAACAACAAGGTTATTTCAATTACCTTCACGGAATTATGCTTTCTCAAACCAATATCAATCAAGCTGAGAAATATTTCAAAAAAGCAATTGAATTGGGGTTATCAATGGATATGGATTTGGCTGTAGCCAAATTAAACCTTGCTGGTGTAGCCATGACGAGACGTCGTAAGTTAGAGGCAACAACATTATTGAACGAAGCTAAAAAATTAGACAAACAAAACATGCTGAAGGAACAAATTGTAATGATGAAAGAGCAAATGAAAAAGATGTAACTCTTTTTTTTAATAAATTAATTACGAACCACTTACAATTGTAAGTGGTTTTTTTATGCCTATTACAGTTTATCGATTTTTTTGGTAATTGAACGATTTTTTTAACATCAATAAACTTATTAACATACTTTTAAACAATAATTGAAATATATGTGGAGAAAATTATACTTATTGTTGTTTTTCCTCTTTACCACAGGCAACTATGCTCAAGATAGTATTGTCTATTTTTCCGATGCGGTAAAACGCAATATAAAACCTTATAAATCAGCAAGTGCAATTGCTTTTGAAAACAAAGACTTCACAGAGGGCAAGCGGTTATTTGACTCACTAGTTCAACACAAACTAAATGGAACTCTATTTGATGATTTTACCATAAAAGGATATAATTCAAAAAAAGTAATACTCCATAAAATAAACAAACCCATTTTATTAGTCACTTATGCCAGCTGGTGCGTACGTAACAAAGGAGATGCTCCAGCTTTGAATACCCTAGCAAATAAATATGGTAATGATTTACAAATAGTCATAGTTTTTTGGGATAAAAAGAAAAATTTAAAAAAAACAGTAAATCAATTTAATTCTAAAATCAAGATTTGTTACGCTAATGAAGCCTATCAAAATGATTTTAAAATAGTAGCCACTTTAAAGCACACATTAGGAATGCCTACCGTTTACTACATAGACGAAAATAAAAAGGTGGTAACTATTAACCGAATTAAAAATCAAAATAAAATAAAAATTTCTAAGGACGCAGCATTTGCTATGAGTTATTCTCTTTTTGAAGATATGATACGCACAACAAATACTAAATTAAGCCTCAATACAACTACAAGAAAACATTAAACACACTGTTTACACACAATATTTCAAATCTCATAACTATCCGTAATTATAAGTGGTAATTTCTCATTCAACCATTTGTATTTATTTAAAATCATAATGTGAGTACCTCCTTTTACAACAATACATTTTTTTATATTTTTTATAGGAAAAACATCATCTTGATCGCCATGAATGTGCACTACGCTTTCATCAATTGTAACTCTATCCCAAAGCACCACCTGCTCTACAGCCCAGGTTAAATAACGAATATCCCTTACCGATAAAAATTTCTCATACAACTTGAGTCTTTGATTCACTTTTTCACCAAAAGAGAATTTAGCTAAAGTTTCTATATTCAAAATCAAGTTCATCGGGATTAATTTATAAGCTTTAGTAGATTTCGCTACCTTTAATCTAAGAGGGAACTCAGCATTACTCTTGACACTGGAAATAATAATAACTTTGCTAACCTCAATATGTTTGGCCATTTCCTGAACTAAAATACCTCCAAAAGAGACCCCTACTAAAACAGGATTTCTATGAACTATTTTATCTGCTATTCTCTTGGCGTATGCTATTAAGGTTTCATTATCAAATGGAATTTCCCACTCCAAGTAATGCATTTCAAAATCTGTCTCAGGTAATTTTATACGCTCAAAAATAGTTGTACTAGCTGCCAACCCAGGCATAAAATAGACATGTGTTTTACTCATAATTGCTTTTAACTTATTTATAACATCTTTAAGGATTATAATCCCGAAATTTGTTTAAAATTAATTTTTTTTTAGAAAATACACCCATATCAAATCATATATTAATATTAAATTATGACTTCGCAACTATATAAAGCAAATACAAGAGGTACTGCCGATTTTGGTTGGCTTCAAGCTAATTTTTCTTTTTCGTTTGGAAACTATTTCAATCCAGAACGTGTACAATTTGGAATGTTGCGCGTACTAAATGACGATACCATTGCTGCAGGCGCAGGTTTTGGTACGCACGGTCACGCCAATATGGAAATCATCACGATTCCACTTGAAGGTGGCTTGATGCACAAAGACAGCATGGGTAACGAAGGTATTATTCGCTTTGGCGAAGTGCAAGTAATGAGTGCCGGTAGCGGAGTGGAACATTCTGAAATGAACGCCAGCAAAACAGAACGCACTAAGACTTTACAGTTATGGGTTTTTCCAGATACAGAAGAAGTAACACCTCGCTACGACCAAAAATCATTTGACCTAGAACAGCACAAAAACACTTTCATAAACGTAGTTTCACCAAAAGACCAAAACGATGGAAACGCGCTTTGGGTGCACCAAAAAACGTTTTTCAACTTAGGTATTTTTGACGAGAACACTGCGGTAAACCACCCGATTCAGATTCCTAACAACGGGGTTTATTTATTTTTGATAGAAGGTGAAATTGAAATAAACAACCAAATTCTGACTGCAAGAGATGCAATCGGAATAACCGCGACAACTGCAATTGACATTAAAATTAATAGTACAGCTAAAATACTGTTGATTGAAGTACCAATGCAGCAGTAACCATCCTTATTTTTATGGAAATTAAAGACAATACATTTTCGAGACAATTTGAAACCAATAGCCCACAAGGTTTACTAGCTGTGGAGTATTCTTTTCAAGAAAAGAAAATCTTTCTCACCAAAATTCACAAACCAGAAGGATTTAATGATGAAGATTTTTTGAATGATTTCCTAAAAAGTATCTTAGAAAATGCCATCGAGCAAAAGTGGAAAGTAGTTCCTATTTTACCACGAATTGTGCAGTTTTTTAAAAAATTTCCACAATACAAAGAATTACTTCCTCCCGGAATTAGACTATAAACTAAAAGCGACTGCATTATTCCTGCAGTCGCTTTTCTATTTTAGATCAAAAATTTTACTTTTCGATTTCACGCATATTTTCCATTTTCTTATTTGCTAAGAAACCGGTAATATCTTCAAAGTGCTCTACAACACGTTTGTTCCCAAATTCAAAGACCTTTGTTGCTAATCCGTCAAGGAAATCACGATCGTGCGACACCAAAATTAAAGTACCATCAAAATCACGCAAGGCATCTTTGATAATGTCTTTGGTTTTCATGTCTAAGTGATTAGAAGGCTCATCCAGAATTAATAAATTCACTGGCTCTAGCAACAATTTAATCATCGCCAAACGCGTTTTCTCTCCACCTGAAAGTACTTTTACTTTTTTGGTCACATCGTCACCATGAAACATGAATGCACCTAAGATATTTTTTATTTGAGTTCGCACATCTCCTACTGCAATGCCGTCAATTGTTTCAAAAATAGTAGCATTTTCATCTAATAAAGCAGCTTGGTTTTGAGCAAAATAACCAATTTGCGCGTTGTGCCCAATTTCTACACTTCCAGAATCAATACCAATTTCCTTCATGATGGCTTTGATCATGGTCGATTTACCTTCACCATTTTTACCTACAAAGGCTACTTTTTGACCTCTTTCGATCACTAAATTTGCATCTTTAAAAACCACATGATCGCCATACGATTTTGACATTTCTTTCACTATGACAGGATATTGTCCCGAACGAGCTGCTGGCGGAAATTTCAAACGCAAAGCAGAAGTATCAACCTCATCTACTTCAACAATAACTAATTTTTCTAACATTTTAACTCGTGATTGAACTGCATCTGTCTTAGAGAAAGTACCACGAAATCTATCAATAAAAGCTTGATTGTCTGCAATAAATCGTTGTTGCTCATCATACGCTTTTTGCTGGTGAATACGACGGTCTTTGCGCAATTCTAAGTAATGCGTATACTTGGCTTTGTAGTCGTAAATACGTCCCATTGTTACTTCAATAGTACGATTGGTAATATTATCTACAAAAGCTCTATCGTGCGAAATTACCACAACTGCTTTGGCTGAATTAATCAAAAAGTCTTCTAACCATTGAATACTTTCGATATCCATGTGGTTAGTAGGCTCATCTAATAATATTAAATCCGGTTTTCTCAAAAGAATTTTAGCCAACTCAATTCGCATTCTCCATCCTCCTGAAAACTCCGAAGTTTGACGAGTAAAATCAGCACGTTCAAAACCCAAACCAGTTAAGATTTTCTCTACTTCGGCTTCGTAATTGACTTCTTCAATAGCGTAAAACTTCTCGCTTAAGTCTGAAACTCTTTCGATTAATTTCATATACGCATCACTTTCATAATCCGTTCGAATAGTCAACTGCTCGTTGATTTCATCAATCTCGGCTTTCATTTGAAAAATTTCACCAAAAGCTTTTGATGCTTCCTCCATAACAGTAGCACCATCAGTTGTTAGCAAATGCTGAGGCAAATAAGCTACTACTGCATCTTTTGGCGCAGAGATATTTCCTGTTGAAGGCTTACTTTGTCCTGCAATAATTTTAAGTAAGGTAGATTTACCCGCGCCATTTTTACCCATAAGGGCGATTTTGTCATTTTCATTAATGGCAAAAGAAACATCACTAAAAAGCGTTGTACCACCAAATTGCACCGAAATATCGTTTACTGTAATCATTATTTGAGTTTAAAGTTTAATGTTCAAAAGTATAAAGGATTCAATATTTTATGAAACCCTTTTTTTGAAGGTGCAAAGATAGATTAAATAAGGAATTGAGCAATTTTTAATTTTTTATGCCAGAAACTAAAAACCGCTAATTCACGAATTTAAAATTTGCGAATTAGCGGTTATTTAATGGCTTTTTATTTTTCAAACAAGAAGTATTTATTCTTTTCTCCACTTTTTAGTTTCCTCAAAAACATGTTCTAAAATAGCCGCTTCTCTTTCATCAAACTCTATATCTCTGCGGCTCATAACTAATCGGGCTGTTTCAAAAGCTTTTTTAGTAATGTACGTTGTAAATCCAGCTGCACCACCCCATGAAAAACTTGGTACAAAATTGCGTGGAAAACCACTTCCAAAAACATTAGCACTCACACCTATCACTGTTCCTGTATTGAACATCGTATTAATACCACATTTACTATGATCGCCCATCATCAAACCACAAAACTGAAGTCCTGTTTTAACAAATCCCTCTGTTTCATAGCTCCATAATTTTACTTCCTCATAATTGTTTTTCAAATTAGAGTTGTTGCTATCGGCACCTATATTACACCATTCTCCAAGAACCGAATTTCCTAAAAATCCATCATGACCTTTATTAGAATATCCAAATAAAACTGAATTATTAATTTCCCCACCTACTTTAGAATAAGGTCCAACAGTGGTTGCACCATAAATTTTGGTCGCTAATTTCACCTTTGCATTATCACATAAAGCAAATGGACCTCTAATCACAGAGCCTTCCATAATTTCTGCATCCTTACCTATATAAATAGGACCTGTAGATGCGTTCAAAGTTACAAACTCTAACTTTGCTCCTTCCTCAATAAATATATTCTCGGGTGCAATTACATTTACACTCTTCGGAATGGGTTGTGATTGTCTGTCTTCGGTTAAAAATTCAAAATCTTCTCTAATAGCAGCATCATTTTTAGCAAAAATATCCCATGGATTATGAACCGTCAAACAATCTTCATTATACTCTATTATCTCATAAGTATCAAAATCTACTTCTTCTTGTTCTTCTGTAGTGTAAAAAGCAATTACTTCATCTCCTTTAAAAATAGCTTGATTAGGCTCTAAGTTGCTTACCATCTCTGCTAAAACCGCATTAGGAAGATACGAAGCATTAATCATTACATTGACTTCAAGTTCCACCATTGGATATTTTTCTGATAAATATTCCTCTGTAAGCGTTGTGGTAGTTGACCCTAGATGCAATTCCCATTTTTGTCTAATAGTCATGATACCAATCAAGATATCAGCAACAGGACGAGTAAATGTAAAAGGCAACAAGGCATTTCTTGAAGGTCCGTCAAAAAGGATGTAATTCATAGTGTAGATTATTTATAAGTATATCGGTGTCAACTTCACCTGCATGTTTCTAATATTGACTTCAAAGTTACAAAGTTTTCAAATAAATAGCATAAAAAAAGCCTTTCATAAAGAAAGGCTTTGCTATTATAAAAAACAAGTTAAAATTATTTAACGTGTTTAGCGTATTTAGTTTTGAATTTATCAATACGTCCTGCAGTATCGATAAGTTTAGATTTACCTGTGTAAAAAGGGTGAGATGTTCTAGAGATCTCCATTTTTACAACTGGGTATTCAACACCATCAACAGTTATTGTTTCTTTAGTATCTGCAGTAGATTTAGTAATAAAAACTTCTTCATTTGACATGTCTTTGAAGGCTACTAATCTGTAATTTTCTGGGTGAATTCCTTTTTTCATCTTGTAAATCTTTTTTATTTGTTAATTATAAGTTGCTTTGAAGCTTTTCTTCTTACAGAAAAGGTATAAACTCCTCATAACTTTTTGTTTTATACTTTTATTTTGAGTGTGCAAATTTACACTATTTTTTCAATAAACAAATCTTTGTCGCGTTTTTTTTAAAATGATGTAAAAAGTTATTTTTAGCTATGTATATATTGGGAATTACTATATTTGTAGATTAATTTTAAAACTAACTAAAATGATCAACGAAATTATTAAAAAAAACGCAGTTAAATACGGTATTATTTCTGCTTTATTTGGAGTTTTCGCAACCACATTTATGTATGTGATTGACATAAATTTATTTGTAAACATCGGTCTTGGATTTGGAATTCTTGGTGTATATTTATTAATAGGTATCATTTTACTAAGCGCTACAAAAAAAGAAATGCAAAACAAATTTTCTTATAAAGAAGCGTTTACTACATACTTTTTATCAGCATTGATTGGAATTACTATATCAACTGCATTTAGCTTACTACTTTTTAATGTAATCGATACTGAAGCTAGAGATTTAGTAAGTGAAATTTTTATTAAAAATCAGATAAAAATGTTTGAAAGTTTTGGAATGCCACCAAGTCAAATTAAAGAAACAGTTGAAGAGTTAGAAAAAAACTCCCAATTTTCTGTAAAAGGATTGTTTTTTGGTTTTCTTCAGTCTCTATTAGGTGCAATAATTTTTGGTTTAATTTTAGCAGCATTTTTTAAAAGCAAATCTACACAAGAATAAAAATTAATGAATTTATCTATACTAATTCCTCTTTTAAACGAAGAGGAATCACTTCATGAACTTTACTCATGGATCATTAAAGTGGTTCAATCCCACAATTATACCTATGAAATCATTTTTCTGGATGATGGTAGCATTGATAATTCTTGGGCACTCATTGAAGGCTTTTCAAAAGAGAATCCTCATGTAAAAGGAGTACGTTTTATGAAAAACTTTGGAAAATCACAGGCATTACATGCTGGTTTTGCTAAAGCTCAAGGAGATGTCATCATTACCATGGATGCTGATTTGCAAGATAGTCCTGAAGAAATTCCGGGATTGTATGATATGATTACCAATGGCAAATACGATTTGGTTTCGGGTTGGAAAAAGAAACGCTACGACTCTGTAGTAGCTAAAAATTTACCATCGAAACTATTTAATTGGGCAGCAAGAAAAACATCTGGAGTTGAATTGAATGATTTCAATTGCGGCTTGAAAGCGTACAAAAATATTGTTGTTAAGAATATCGAAGTTTCTGGTGAAATGCACCGTTATATTCCGGTATTGGCTAAGAATGCAGGATTTGGCAAAATTGGTGAAAAAGTGGTACAACATCAAGCCAGAAAATATGGTGAAACTAAATTTGGGATGGAACGTTTTATTAACGGATTCTTAGATTTAATTACCATTTGGTTTTTGTCTCGCTTTGGCAAAAGACCCATGCACCTTTTTGGCGCCATAGGATCTTTGATGTTCATCATCGGTTTTATGCTTGCTGGTTACATCGGTATTTCAAAGTTATACCACATGTACAACGATATGCGTTATAGCCTAGTGACCAATAATCCTTGGTTTTATATTGCCTTGACCACAATGGTTTTGGGAACACAATTATTTCTAGCTGGATTTCTGGGAGAAATCATTTTGAGAACAAAAAACAATGAAGAGCGTTATAAGATTTCTGATACCGCTAATTTTGATTAAAGAAAATTATTTATAAAAATAAACAATAAATATAACGGAAATTCAATAAGTAATAAAGTACTTACGTAAATTAAAAAGAGAACTTATACCATACTTTACAGCAATATGGCTTTGGAAAATACAAAAACAAAATCCAACACTTATCAATAGAGGTGGAATTGAAAAAGTATTTGAAAATAATGAGTTTTTTTTTTAGAAATTTATAAAATAGTGTAGTGATACTAAAGGTAAATTTTAATTGTATAAAAAGTGGAAGCCATTCGGTAAAAAAAATTTGGTCAGCAAAAAAAATTTAATTTGACTTAGTTAATATAGTCTAATGCAAGCACTGTAAAACTTAATCCTCATCCTTTAAAAAATACTTCAAAGCAGCACCCTTTCATTTTGAGATAACATTTTAAAATCAGATTTTAAGTATATTTTTTCACTTAACATTTACAAATAAATGGAAATAGAGATCATACAAAACAAAATATTTGAGATTAGAGGTCAAAGAGTAATGCTTGATTTTGATTTAGCCTTGTTGTATAACGTAGAAAATAAAGCATTAAAACAAGCAATTAGAAGAAACATTACTCGATTTCCTGAAGATTTTATGTTTGAACTATCAGAAATAGAGTTTAATAGTTTGAGGTCACAAATTGTTACCTCAAAAAGAGGAGGTGTTAGGTACATGCCTTTTGCCTTTACAGAACAAGGAATAGCGATGCTTTCAAGTGTTTTAAGTAGTGAAAAAGCAATAGCAATAAACATCTCAATAATAAGAGCTTTTGTTACGCTCAGACAATTTAATTTGACCTACAGTGAACTAAAAGAAAGAATTGTGGCAATAGAAAGCCAATTTCCAGATATTTATAAAGCTTTAAATTATTTAGTTGATAAAGATAAAAATATTATCAATGAAATTGAAAGAAATAAAATTGGTTATAAAAACGACATACAACGGGACGAACCCTAGCCCTGATAGCAGTGGAAATCCTTTTAGCGCCGCGGCGAATAAAAGATTGTAACGAATAGCAGGAAATAGCTCCTAAAAAATTAAAAAATACATCAAATGGAAATCAAACAAAACATTCTAGATGCGGTAAATGAGTGGCTTACACCAACATTTGATAACGCTACACAAGTGGCTGTAAAAGAGATGATATCTAATTCTCCAAAATATTTAGAGGAAAGTTTTTACAAAAACTTAGAATTTGGAACTGGAGGAATGCGCGGTGTAATGGGCGTAGGAAACAACCGTATTAATAAATATACACTTGGAAAAAGCACACAAGGATTGTCAAATTACTTGCACACTACTTTTCCGAACCAACCATTAAAAGCAGTTATTGCTTACGATTGTAGAAAAAACAGTGATACGCTTGCAAAGGTGGTTGCTGATGTTTTTTCGGCAAACGGGATTGAAGTATATTTATTTTCGGAATTGAGACCTACACCAGAATTGTCTTTTGCAGTAAAACATTTGGGATGTCAATGTGGTATTGTACTTACGGCATCTCACAACCCACCTGAATACAACGGATACAAAGTATACTGGCAAGATGGTGGTCAAATTGTTCCGCCACAAGACAAAGGTATTATTGATGTTATTGAAAAATTGACCTACGATCAAATTCAGTTTACAGCAAATGAAGATTTAATTCATTATGTTGACACCGCTATTGATGCCGCATTTATAACCTCATCTATTGCAAATGCAAGTTTTAACACTTCGCAGACAGCAAAAGACGATTTAAATATTGTGTTTACCTCATTACACGGTACCTCAATAACTATCATTCCAGAAACTTTAGCTCAAGCTGGTTATAATAATGTACATATTGTTGAGGAACAACGAGTGCCAAATGGAGATTTCCCAACAGTAAAATCGCCAAATCCTGAAGAGCCAGAAGCATTGACGATGGCACTTGAATTGGCAGATAAAACCCAAGCAGATATTGTTGTGGGTACTGATCCAGATTGTGACAGATTAGGAGTTGCTGTGCGAAATAACGAGGGTAAAATGGTATTGTTGAACGGAAATCAAACTATGGTTTTGATGACCGCATTCTTGCTAGAGCAATGGAAAAAAGCTGGAAAAATTAACGGAAAACAATTTATTGGTTCTACGATTGTATCGACTCCTATGATGATGGAACTTGGCACTAATTACGGCGTAGAATGCAAGGTAGGTTTGACCGGTTTTAAATGGATTGCCAAAATGATCAAAGATTTCCCAGAACTAGAGTTCATAGGTGGTGGCGAAGAGAGTTTTGGATATATGGTGGGAGATGCTGTACGCGATAAAGATGCTGTTGCAGCAACACTTTTGGTTTGCGAAATGGCGGCTCAAGCCAAAGCCAATGGAAGTACTGTATACCAAGAACTAGTTAAATTGTATGTAGACAACGGTTTTTACAAAGAACACTTGGTATCAATCACTAAAAAAGGAATGGAAGGTTTGCAAGAAATCACACAAATGATGATTGACTTACGTGAAAATCCTTTGAAAGAAATCAACGGAGAAAGAGTGATCATGGTAGAAGATTACCAATCAAGTATTGCTAAAAACTTATTGGATGGTGCTGAATCAACCATGACGATTCCAAAATCGAATGTATTGATTTACTATACCGAAGACGGTTCTAAAATATGTGCTCGACCAAGTGGTACCGAACCAAAAATTAAATTTTATATCAGTGTAAATACTACACTAAATGCTGTTGAAGATTTTGAAGAAGTAGAAGCAATTCTGGACCAAAAAATCGCCAACATTATTACTGCAATGCAATTGAACTAATGGATCAAAACATAAAAAAATTAATACCCTTTACAAAACCTTATCAATCACATATTGTATGGAACATTATATACAACATTTTGTATGCTTTGTTTAGTACAATATCTATGTTGACTTTGTTTCCTGTTTTACAGGTACTTTTTGGAAAAACTGAAAAAGTATTCAAAGAGCCAGTTTACTCTGGAATTGGTAACTTAAAGGATTATGTAACAGAATATATAAACTTTAAAGTTTCATCTTTATCAGATAATGAGAGTACTGAAGTAGTATTGTTGTTTGTGGTAGCTATGGTTATCACTACATTTTTCATTAAGAATTTGTTCAACTACTTGGCTTCCTATCACATCATGCACTTAAAAAACGGTGTTTTGAAGGATTTGAGACGATCGATGTATGCCAAAATCATTGAATTGCCTATCTCCTACTACTCTGAAAAAAGAAAAGGTGATATGATGGCGCGCATGCTAGGCGATGTAAACGAAGTTCAAAACTCTTTTTTCTCCATTTTAGAATTGGTAGTAAAAGAACCCTTGACTATTATTTTTGCATTAGGAATGATGTTTGCCATAAGCACCAAATTAACATTATTCGTACTGATTTTCATGCCTATTTCGGGTTATATCATTTCTAAATTGGCTAAAAATTTAAGAAGCCAATCCAGAGAAGCACAGAAAGAAAGTGGCTCTTTAATTTCTGTTGTTGAAGAAACATTAGGTGGTTTAAAAGTGATAAAAAGCTATAATGCCGAACCTACTTTTAAAGGTCGCTTTAATGAATCTGTAACCCGTTTATTAAATCTAACCAACAGCATAGGAAGCCGCAACAACTTAGCTACACCATTGAGCGAATTTCTGGGAGTAACCACAATTGCTATTTTACTTTTTTACGGAGGAATTTTAGTTTTGAATGACAAAACGCTTGACGGAGCTTCGTTTATTGTATATTTAACGCTAGCTTTCAATATTTTAACTCCTGCAAAAGCTATTTCAAAAGCATCTTATTCTGTGAAAAACGGATTGGCTGCTGCTGAACGTGTTTTTGAGGTTTTAGATGTAGAAAACGAAATCACATCCAAAGAAAATGCTATTCAAAAAGACGCATTTGAATCGGATATTACCATTTCAAATATCAACTTTAAATACGAAGACGAAAAAGTGTTAAAAAACTTTTCGTTACAAGTAAAAAAAGGACAAACGGTGGCACTCGTAGGACAATCTGGAAGTGGAAAAAGTACCATTGCTAATTTACTAACTCGTTTTTATGATGTAAATGAAGGTACAATTTCAATTGATGGAACAGACATTAAGGATCTTGATTTGCAATCGTTACGTGGTTTAATGGGATTGGTAACACAAGACAGTATTTTATTTAATGATACCATCAAAGCCAATATTGCATTGGGAAAACCAAATGCTACCGATGAGGAAATTATTGAAGCTTTGAAAATTGCGAATGCCTTTGAGTTTGTACAAGATCTACCAAAAGGAATTCACTCGAACATTGGCGACAGTGGAAATAAATTATCTGGAGGACAAAAACAACGTTTGTCTATCGCTCGTGCGGTTTTGAAAAATCCACCGATCATGATTTTGGATGAAGCAACCTCAGCATTAGATACCGAAAGCGAAAAATTTGTTCAAGTAGCCCTCGAGAACATGATGCAAAATAGAACTTCAATTGTTATTGCTCATAGATTATCCACAATTCAAAAAGCAGATGTAATTGTCGTGATGCAAAAAGGAAAAATTGTTGAGCAAGGAAACCACGAAGAATTGATTGCGCTGCAAGGTGTTTACAATAAACTGGTGAGTTTGCAATCGCTTGAGTAGTTAAAATCAACAACTCAGCATTGAGGTAAGACATTTCAGTATACATTTTTTAAAGGTTACGTAAGATAGCAATATATTTACGTAACCTTTTCATTTAAAACAATCTGTTATGCTATTCAAAATTATCTTAGTGCTGCACATTCTTTCTGGTTTTACCGGTTTACTATTGGGTACCGTTGTTTTAATTCGTAAAAAAGGGGACCGAATTCATAAAAGAATTGGTTTGATTTTTACCGTAGCAATGGTCAGCACCGGATTGTGTGCTTTTTACTTATCGTACGTACATCCTAATTTATTTCTTTTTATCGTGGGTGTTTTTACAATCTACTTGGCGGTTTCGGGATACAGAATGATACAATTAAAAAAAGCCCATTTGGGTCAGAAACCGCAACTTGGCGATGCATTGTTAACGATTGCCATGTTGATTTGTTCAGCGATTTTTTATTACATTGGCATTCGTTATGTATTAGCCAAACAAGTTTTTGGTATCGTATTTCTACTATTTGGAACTGCTAGTTTACGATTGTGCTACATAGAGTATAAAGCCTACATAGGCAAAGTTACCGATTCTTTATACAGTTTAAAAAATCATATTGGCCGCATGACAGGTGCCTATATTGCTGCGTTTACGGCTTTTATTGTAGTCAACAATACTTTTTTACCTGATGTAGTAGCTTGGAGTTTACCTGGAATTTTAGGCGGTATTTTTATATCGAGATCCATCCAAAAACTAAAATCAAATCCAAAAAATATTTAGTTATGAAAAGAATTTTTGCAGCAATATTATTCTTGAGTTTTACAGTTGTCAATTACGCTCAAAACACAAAAATAGATTCGATTCCGTTTAGCTTAAAATCAAGTTTACTGATTTTTAAAGGAAAACTAAACGGAGTACCAACCGACTTTATGTTAGACACTGGTGCTGCATTGGGTGTGGTTCCAACAAGCAAAGCGAGCGCGGCTAATATTAAGATTTCTGGAATAAAAAATATCACTGATAGTAACGAAAATCAAAACAGCATGCAATCAGCAGTTATAGAAACGGTTACTATTGGTACATTTAATATACATAACGTAAAAAGCATCGTACATGACATGCCTTTTCTATCTTGCACAGAAACCTATTTGCTTGGCGCCAATGCCATTAATAAACTAAATTGGAAAATTGATTTTGACAAAAAACTGTTATACGTTTCTGACGCTGTGTTTGAACCCTCTATCGAAATGCTAGAAGTACCAATTGTTTATAAAAGCAACAGGCATTTTACTGCCATTACGATTCAAGGTACTACATTAAAAAATTGTTTGATCGATACTGGTTACAACGATTTTCTTGAAGTTCCAACTAATGAACCTGTACTTAAAAAGCTGAAAAAAGACCTTAAAAATGATATTATTAGTAGTTCAAGAATAAGCATGAGCCTTTCTGAGATGAAAATCAATACTTTTGAAACGCTTTCCTTTGACAACTTAGTACTTGGAAATAAACGCTTTGACAATGTAAAAACAGATAGTAGACCCGATATTGAAAAAAAGATAGGAATTAAATTTTTCTCCCAATTGACTTCTGTTACAATAATGAATAACAGTACGTCAACCTATCATTTGCAATTGTCTAACAAACCTATTTCCTTGCAATTGAGTTTTGATGCTGATGTGTTTCTGAAAAATGGCAAATTGGTAATCACCGGAAAAAGCAATCTAGCAGAAAGCACAGCAAAAGACTTAACAATTGGAGAAGAAATTCTATCAGTTAACGGACGCAAAGCAGCCGACTTTAAAAATGAATGCGATTTTATTTCTTGGCGTATAGAAGCTAATACAAATGACACAATGGAACTAATACTGGCAAATGGCAAAAAAATAACGCTAAAAAAACAAATTCTTAAATCGTAAGTAAAAAAAATTGATGAACTTTACATAAAAGCATTTCCTATAAATTAAAGCTATGTATGTTAACAACGCATCGATTAAACTTCCAGATGACCCAAACACAGTAGTTTGGAAATACCTAGACTTATCTAAATTTCTGGATTTATTACTTTCGCAAAAGCTATTCATGTCGCGCTCTGATAAGTTTGAAGATCAATACGAAGGTACTTTTAGTGAGCCCACTTTTGAAGAAATCAAAAAATTATCTCAAGACAATCCTGATTTTTTAAATTACTACAAAAAGCATCGCGAAAAAGTAGCGATTAGCAGTTGGCACATTAATGAATACGAATCGTTTGCAATGTGGCAAATTTTTACACAAAATACCGAAGGACTTGCCATACAATCTACTTTGGGCCGTTTGCAAAAGGCACTGCATTTAGAAAACGACCACAAACAATTTATTGGCGAGGTCAACTATATCGATTATAAAAAAGAACACATTCCGTTTGATGATTTGTTTTTCCCGTTTTTGTTCAAAAGAAAAAGTTTTCAGTATGAGCGCGAAGTACGCATCATAACTGATATTGGCGAAAGTGAAATCAAATTAAACGAAGGGCTTAAAATAAATGTCGAGGTGACTACTTTGATTGAAAAAATATACATTCACCCAAAATCTGAGAATTGGTACAAAAACCTAGTTATTCAACTAGTTAAACAACTTGGTTTTGATATTGAAATAGAAAAATCAGATTTAGAAAGTGATATCTTGATTTAATCACAACATGAAAAAAATTAAAAATTTTATCTATTTTACTTAATTTAGATTCCTTAAAATTTAAAGGTAAACTTTCATAATCACTTTATTTCATGTATAATCATTTAAGATATTGTTAAATCAATCATAAAAAACAATCAAACCACAACTATAATTTACTTAAAATAAGTATAATTTATTTATTAAATTGCTGTATTTTCGTATCCAAACTGTAACAAATTCTAAACCTAAATAAATATAAATGATTCTAAAGAACTTGACTAACGAGGAACTAATTATAGAATACAAAAAAAGAAAATCAGCTTTCACATTTGCGTGCCTTTATATTGGAATTTTTATTGGTATTGCAGTTTGGAGTACCGTGACAAATGGACTCGGATTTTTCACTTTCTTACCTATTTTAGTGGGATATTTTTTTAGAAAAGCAGCTTTAGATCACAACGAGATTAAACAAGAAACGTTATTAAGAAAAATTAACTTGTAAGACAGAATTTTAAACTATTGAAAATCAAAAAAATAAAATAACTATACTATTCAAACCAAATCAAAATTATGAAAAAAAATACTTTGGTAGAATTATCAAACGAAGCACTTTTAAAAAAGAGAGATTTTATGAAAGGCGTGACAATTGGCTTTTCGATTATATACTTTTTTTTACTTTCCTTTATCATTTACCTTGTTGTGGTTAGGGGTTTTAAAAACATTTCAGGAGTTGTATTCTTGCCTATTTTCGTTTTCCCTACAACATTTATGCCTTTACTGATCTATTTCGGGCTAATAAAAAAAGAAATAAAATCAAGACAACTTTAATTTACCTCACAATCAATGGAACAAAATTGCCAAAACTGTAATACATTAATTTTAAATAACTTCTGCGATAATTGTGGTCAGAAAAAATTTAAAAAAATAGATAGAAAATATATTTGGGATGAAATTCAATATACTTTTTTACATACTAACAAAGGTTTTTTATACTCTGTAAAAAACATTATCAAGAATCCAGGAAAAACAGCCCGTTCGTTCATTGACGGCAATAGAGTAAATCATTATAAACCAATATTGTTAGTATTTGTTCTCACTGGTATCTCCACATTTATCTCTGTAAAGATAATTGGTTTCGAAAAAATTATGAGTACACTTTATGCAAAGGAAACACTCAACTCTGAATACATGAATGATGTGATGACTTCTCTTAAAAGTTATAACTCCATTTTGATGCTATTACTTATACCTGTCTTTGCATTATCTACCAAACTTGCGTTTAGAAAATGGGGCAATAACTATTATGAACACGTAGTTATCAATGCTTATATCGTTTGCGTTTACACTCTCTTTAGCATTATTATAATCAGTCCGTTACTATATCTATTTAAAAATAATATGGACTACTTTAAAATGATTTCGAGTTTGACCATCCTATGTGTTCCTTTTATTTTAGTTTGGTTTTTCAGAGGATTTTATCCCACGAGACCTCTAAAAAACATAATTGGCCGTGTACTATTAACTTTAACTTTCTTATTTATTTTGTTTTTACTTTTAATGCTACTTGCAGTTTTAGGTGGAGTTGTTTATGCCATAATCGCTGGACCAGAATCACTAGAGTATTTCAAGCCAAAACAATAATTCTGTTAAAATATATAAAGCGAAATCCCTTATATAAAAAACCTAGTTATTCAACTAGTTGAATAACTAGGTTTTGATTTTAAGATAGAAAAATCAGATTTAGAAAGTGAGATTTTAATTTAGAAAAACCAATTAAACTGGCTCGTAAGCAGTAATCTTCCACTCTTTACTGGTCAAATCAGTAAAGTAATAATGAACCAAATCATTTTTATCAAACTGACCATTTTTATTAGTATCCTCAACCGTTCTAAAATACAAACGATTGCGAGAGGCTAGAAGTTTCCAATCTATTAATTCCTGAAAGTCAGGCGAAATTTTAGTGAGTCGCTCCCCGCTTATGGTGCTCAAATGCAAGGATTTTATATCGCTAGTATCTAATTTACCATCTTTGTTGGTATCCATATCAACCATAGTGTACACCATGATTTGATTTCTGGTTCTATCTGCAACCGTTTTCAAATACGTTGCTGTTTGTATCAAAACTGGTTTGTCTGTTAATTTGGTTATAGAGTCTGAATCGATTTTTTGGAATTTAATATTTTGTAAAAAACCTGTAATTTCATATTCTCCATAATTGGAAATCGTAAAGCTCAAATCATTCACACTTGATGAACCATAACGCGATTTAACGCCGCGATCACGAATACTCAAATCAGCAATAGGATGAATTAAATAATCCGTACCTTCCATTTGCCAAGGCAAATCAGCTATTTCTATTTGGGTTGAGTCTGCCTTTACAATCGACTTTGCTTTATTAGCCGCATCGTAAGTCACTTTTGGCGTTGCCGAATCCTCTTTACAACTTGCTAAAAATAGCAATGCAATTCCTAAACAAGTGAAATGTATTTTTTTCATGTGCTGATGGTATTAAAACTCAAATGTAATCATTTTTAAAAATAGCAACCTTATACCTTGTACAATTTAATGAATAAAAAGAATGAAACTGGGTATTAAAAAAACCTTACAACTTAGCAGTCAATTTCACATTAAAAACTCGTGTGGTCATGTAATTTGGTATTGCATATTGATTTTTAGAATATACGTCCCTAACCCAAGTATTTGTAATAGCATTTTGATTGTTAAAAAGATTAAAAATTTCTAATCCTAGAGCTAATTCTTTACAATCTTTAAATAAACCCGAACTTCTTTTCTTTGTGGTATTATCAATAAATACTTTAGAAAAGCCTACATCAACTCTACGGTAATCATTCAATCGGTTTTGATACAAATAAGGATCTGCATAAGATGGTGATCCGCCTGGTAATCCCGTATTGTAGACTAAATTCAAATACAATTTTACACTTGGAATATTAGGCATGTAATCTTGAAAAAGCATCGCAAACTTCAATCTTTGGTCTGTTGGTCTAGCAATAAATCCACGGTCATTGCTATTTTCCTCGGTTTTTAAATACCCAAAACTGATCCACGATTCGGTTCCGGGTACAAACTCACCATTCAAACGCACATCTACACCTTGGGCGTAAGCCACTGCATTGTTATTAGCTGCATAGCGTATGCGTACATTATCAATCGTGTAAATATTAGCATCCGTTATAGATTTGTAATATACTTCAGAAAGTAACTTAAAAGGACGATCCCACAATTTAAAACTATAGTCATTCCCTAAGACAATATGAAAAGATTGTTGCGCTTTAGTGTTGGGCTGTACAATGCCGTCTCCATCCCTAAGCTCTCTATAGAAAGGCGGTTGATGATAAAGACCTCCAGAAATACGAAAAACAACATCTTGTTTCCAATTTGGTTTAATGGCAAACTGAGCTCTTGGACTTATTGTAAATTGAGACTTACCCAATGAACTGGCGCCAGAAACTTCCCAATTGTGCATTCGGATTCCTGCATTATACCAAACTTCATTCGTTCCTAAATTTGATTTTAAACTCCATTGTCCGTAACCTGAAAACCGATTTATAGAATTGAAATTTGTAGCTCGTATGTCTTGATAAGGAACCAACTGTCCCGTGTAAGGAGTATAAGGCTGATCGTTTTTTGGCAAATTTAAAATAGGTGGATTCAAAGCAAAACCAGCAGAATCAATGACCTCCCACTCTATTATTCTATCTCTAATAGATTCACGAGTATACTTAACACCCCATTCTATTTGGCTGTTTTTCCAGTCCTGAAATCCTTTTATTTCAGTATTTACAATTAAGGCATCAAGATCATTCCTCGCGTGACTTAGCTGTGATCCAATACCTCTTGTGAATGAAACGTCACCTAGAGTTTCTGAACCAATATTAGTATCTACTTCACCCAGTCTATATTGCGCCAATATATCAAAATATTCTTGTTCTAACGTATGGAAGATGGAACCTATAAATTTTAACGTAAAATTATCCGAAACATTAAAGACTGATTTTATTGCTCCAAAATAAGTATCGTATTTGTCTTTCTCTTGTCCCTCATAAAAAACCGTAAGTGCCATAGGGCTGTCAAGTGTTCCAAAATTTGAAACGCGTGATAAAGGACGATATTGGTATTTATTTTGAGAAATGTTTCCTAAAAAACTCCACTGCCATTTAGCCGAAGCCTGATAATTAATATTGGTTTGAATATCAGCAAACGTTGGTGTAAAATTAGTTTGCGTTTCCTGACTGTTCACAAGTAGTGAATTATTTCTATAGCGTAATCCTGTTACAGCTGACCATTTTTTATCTTTAGAAACCGCATCAACAGCTATGCTTCCGCCAAGAAAACTAGCTTCAAGGCTTGCGCCAAAAGTGGTTGGCTTTCTATAAGTAATATCTAATACCGAAGACAGTTTGTCTCCGTACTTTGCTTGAAAACCTCCAGCAGAGAAATCGACATTATGAACCAAATCAGTATTGGTAAAACTCAAACCTTCTTGCTGACCTGAGCGAATCAAAAATGGACGATAGACTTCAATCTCGTTTACATAGACTAAATTTTCATCATAATTCCCACCACGCACAGCATATTGGGTGCTTAACTCATTATTGGAATTCACACCTGGCAAGGATTTTAAAATATTTTCAACTCCTGCATTGGCACCCGGAATTTTTCGAATCATTTCGGGTTCTAGATTTACTATTCCCTGAACCACACTCCTATTCCCAGTCACTACAACAACCTCTCCCATTTGCTCTGCCTGACTGTTCATTATAGGGTTAAATTCCTTTTGCTCATTAGCCTCAAGCATAAAAACAACAGTAATTTTTTTAAGAGAAACGTGTGTAAAAACAACTGTTACTTTTTGATTTGCCGGGACTTTAACATCATAAAAACCATTCTCATTAGACTGTGTATTAAAACCGTCAAATGTAATATTGACATTTTCTAAAGGTTGCTTGTTTTCATTCAAAACAATACCGCGAATTCTTGCAGTTTGTGCAGTTGAAGAAAAACCAAGACAAATAATCGATAAAAGAAAAAAGAATTTAGTGGTACTCAATTGATTTGGATTTATTTTTTCTGACCTCTATAAAAACGCGTTTCAAAAGTAGTTGAATTTCCCATATTATCAGTAACGTCTACTTTTAAAATATTAGCACCCTCTTGTAAAAATTCTGGATTGAAAATATGAGTGATTTTTCGAGTTTTATTATCGTATTCAAAAAGCACCCATTTCCCATTCAAGTATCCGTTATAGGTTTTAATTCCGGATAAAGCATCACTTATAGTAAGCTGCAAAGACTTTTGCTCATTAATCCATTTGCCTTCAATAGGATTTGCCATCGTTACTGTAGGCGCCACCGTGTCTGATACCAACTTGTAATTTCCCAAAACCTTTACTTTCGTAGAAAAAACACTATCCTTTCTGTAAGTAGAATTGTAACTTACTTTACCGCCTTGCACTTTGCCAATAAACATTTTTTGACGTTGCTCTTCAGTACTCTTTGCATCTTCAATTGTAATTGTAAAATTAGAATGAGCTGGAACAGTATCATCATGTAAAAACAAAGTATCATTAACCACATTAAAATTCATATTGAAATCTTCATAAAAAGTGCCTGCAGGAAAAAATACTGACATGTTTCCAAGTTCAAAATTACTGTCATTTAACGCTTTTACAAAATATTTAGACTGCGGCTGATCTGTGCCAATAATTGTAGGTAACAAATCATAATGTATGGGTATAGAAATGGTTCTCTTATTACCAAAATAATCTGAAACTTCAATTCTATATAATGAGGCTAAGTTAGGAGAAACCTGCAAAACCCCTTTATTTTCATCGGCTTGTATAAAACGTAAATCATAAGGAGCTTTCATAAAAAGTTTTTGCACTCGCTGTTGCATTTTTTTATATCGAGAATAATCAATTAAAGCATTGATATACCTCATATCAGTAAAAGAATAGGTATTAAATTCATACCCAAAATTTGGTTTGCCGTTCAAAAATGTTTGAACCTTATAAACACCATTATTATTAAATGACACATCATCAATGTCATGAGCTGTTATACCAAAACCAATCACACCATTTGACAAGACTTTATCAGCCATGTACGTTCCATCTTTTTGTAAAGAAACGTTCAACAAAACAGGGCGCTTTGCATTATTTACGGTAGTTTTACTATCAAGAGGATAGACATAAACACCCGTAACAATAGGCTTTTTAGTGTCTTTTAAAAAAGCATCAAAACCAAAAAGTAGTGGGTTTATAACAAATTCTGTTTTTGTATCTCTAAATTCAAAATGCAAATGTGGACCTTCAGAAGCTCCTGTATTTCCAGACAAAGCAATCACATCTCCTTTTTTTACAGGCAATTCTTCAGGTTTTAAAAACATTTCAATCTCAAAAGATTGCTCTTTATAGTGAGTTTTTTTTATGTACGATTCAATTTCACCTTCAGCCTTATTTAAATGCCCATAAACAGAAGTATACCCATTAGGATGATTAATATAAATTGTTTTTCCGTTACCAAAAGTAGAAATTTTAATTCTAGACACATATCCATCAGCTACGGCATAAACCTTTAAACCTTCCTTTTGTTGGGTTTTCAAATCAAAACCCGCATGAAAATGATTGGGTCTTAATTCCCCAAAATTTCCAGACAATTGCATAGGAATATCAAGAGGTGAACGAAAATAATCTTTTGGATATTCATTTTGCGCTTGAATAGAGCTGCAAAAAAACACAAAAAGGACAAAAAATCTCATAATTTACATTTTGGCTAAGATAAAAAAAAACAACGGAAACCAAATGAGAAAAACAAAAATGTACTCCACTGAAATTGAGTTAATTAATTTATTTAATGCAAAAAAAATAATAAATTATTGCAAAATTAAAAAGGAATAGTAACTTTGTAAGATATGTAATGAAAAGGATAAACAATGAGTACAATTGCAGAAATTATTGATACTCTTGAAAATAAGGTTCTAAAAATTTTCAACAAAATGAAAACTTTAGAACAAGAAAATCAAGATTTAAAAAACAAATTAATAAGTTCAGCAACCACAATACAAACTCAATCACGAGAGATTGAGGCACTAAAAATGCAGTATGAAACACTCAAGATGGCAAACTCATTACTGGGCAGTGACGAAAATAAAAGAGATACAAAGCTAAAAATAAATTCATTAATTCGGGAAATTGACTACTGTATAGCCCAGCTATCAGATTAAGAAATATGGACGAAAAGCTAAAAATTAAAATATCAATAGCAGATAGAATCTATCCTTTAACGGTAGATCTTTCTCAAGAAGAGGGTCTTAGAAGCGCTTCAAAAAAAATTGATATAATGATTAAGCAATTTGAAGAAAACTATGCTGTACGTGATAAACAAGATGTTTTAGCCATGTGTGCGTTACAATTTGCATCGCAAACAGAACAAAAACAAATTGACAATCAAATAAATGGCGAAGAAACCATGGAGCGAATTAAAAAAATTAACGCACTTTTAGACCAATATCTCGACAAATAAACGTTCTTTACAAAAACTAAGATACTGCCTACATTAGTTCATATTTGGTAAACTCAACACTAACAATTTAGAATGAGCAAATCATCGTTACTATAGCAAGCCAATTCAGTTTGGAAGCTTGAACAACGAGTTAGCTCAAAACTTGTCTTTTCGAGTTTATACAAGCAATCTAATGTAGGCTTTTTTTATATATAAATTTTAACAAACATGGACAACATATTAACGATCGTTATTACAGGTATTATAGGTATTGCAGCTGGTTTTGGAATCGCAAAACTAATTGAGAAAAGCAATATCTCAAACCTTATAAAAAATTCAAAAAAGGAAGCTGCTTCTATACTTAAAGATGCTAACCTAGAAGCCGAAAACATTAAAAAAGACAAGATTCTTCAGGCAAAAGAAAAATTTATTGAACTTAAAGCTGAACATGAACAAGTAATTCTTGCTCGTGATAAAAAAGTTGCCGAGATAGAAAAAAGAGTACGTGACAAAGAATCTCAAGTTTCTAATGAATTATCTAAAGCTAAAAAAGTAAATGATGATTTTGAATCGAAAACACAAGAATACACCTCTAAAATTGAACATTTAGAAAAGAAACAAGCCGAAATTGATCGTTTACACAAAAGCCAATTACAACAACTTGAAGTCATTTCTGGTCTATCAGCCGAGGAAGCAAAAAGCCAACTTGTAGAAGGACTAAAAGCAGAGGCAAAAAGTAAAGCCATGTCTCACATACAGGACACTATTGAAGAAGCTAAACTTACTGCACAACAAGAGGCTAAAAAAATCATTATCAATACAATCCAAAGAGTTGGAACTGAAGAAGCTGTTGAAAACTGCGTATCAGTATTTAATATTGAATCTGATGATGTAAAAGGTAGAATCATTGGTCGTGAAGGAAGAAATATACGTGCTCTTGAAGCCGCAACCGGTGTTGAAATTATTGTAGATGATACTCCTGAGGCTATTATCCTTTCTTGTTTTGATCCTGTACGTAGAGAAATTGCACGTTTGGCATTGCATAAACTGGTTACTGACGGACGAATTCACCCAGCACGAATTGAAGAAGTTGTTGCAAAAACAGCAAAGCAAATTGACGATGAAATTATTGAGGTTGGAAAACGTACTGTAATTGATCTTGGTATTCATGGTTTACACCCTGAATTGATAAAGGTTGTGGGTAGAATGAAATACCGTTCTTCTTATGGACAAAACTTACTACAACACTCGAGAGAAGTTTCTAAACTATGTGGTATCATGGCCGCAGAACTAGGATTGAATGTAAAACTAGCTAAAAGAGCTGGATTATTGCACGATATAGGTAAAGTTCCTGATACTGAAAGTGATTTACCACACGCATTATTAGGAATGCAATGGGCTGAGAAATATGGTGAGAAAGAAGAAGTTTGTAACGCAATAGGTGCGCACCATGACGAGATAGAAATGAAATCTTTACTTTCACCTATAATTCAGGTTTGTGACGCAATTTCAGGAGCAAGACCTGGAGCACGTAGACAAGTTCTTGATTCTTACATTCAACGTTTAAAAGATCTTGAAGAAGTTGCCTACGGATTTAATGGCGTGAAAAATGCTTATGCCATCCAAGCTGGTAGAGAACTTCGTGTAATTGTAGAAAGCGAAAAAGTATCAGATGAAAATGCCGCTAATTTATCTTTTGATATTTCACAAAAAATTCAAACCGAGATGACCTATCCAGGACAAGTAAAAGTTACCGTAATTCGTGAAACAAGAGCTGTAAATATTGCCAAGTAAAATATTAAATTCTATAAAAAAATTCCAAATGCCAATACTAATTTATTGGAATTTGGAATTTTTTTTTTGAAGTTCAATTTCTACTTCCTAGGGTGAAAACTATTAATTACTTCAGTCAAAAATGTTCGATCAAGGTGCACGTATATTTCAGTGGTTGTAATAGACTCGTGTCCTAACATGAGTTGTATAGCACGTAAATCGGCACCATTTTCTAGTAAATGAGTTGCGAATGAATGCCTAAGTGTATGAGGACTTATGGTTTTATTGAGATCAATAGAAACGGCTAAATTTTTTATAATAGTAAAAATCATAGCCCGTGTAAGTTGTTTTCCTCTTCTATTTAAAAAAAGAGTATCCTCAAAACCTTTTTGAATAGTGATATGGGTTCTTACGGTATTTTTATAAAGGAGAATGTATTTTTGAGTAACATTACTAATTGGGACTAAACGTTGTTTATTTCCTTTACCCGTGATTTTGATAAAGCCTTCCTCAAAAAACAAATCCGATATCTTTAATGTTACCAACTCCGAGACTCTTAAACCACAACCATACAATGTTTCTAGCATGGCACGATTGCGTTCGCCCTCATTAGTAGACAGGTCAATTGCCTGTATTAAACGATCAATTTCTTCTACTGTAAGCGTGTCAGGAAGTTTTCGACCAGTTTTGGGTGTTTCAATTAGCTCCATAGGATCATCGTTGCGATAATCTTCAAAAACTAAATATTTAAAAAAGCTTTTTAAACCCGAGATAATACGAGCTTGCGATCTTGGATTTACCTCTTTAGCTACGCTGTAAATAAATTGCTGGATGGTTTCGTCAGTAATTTTTAAAGGCGATACGACAATTTCATTTTGAAATAAAAAAAGCAATAAACGCTCTAAATCAAACGAGTAATTTTCAACGGTATTCTTTGACAATCCCCGCTCAATCTTTAAGTACGACTGATAACTTTTTATAATACTATCCCAATTCATACTTACAAAGGAACGTAATTTTTTAAGCATAAAAAAACCTCCTTTTTAAAGAGGAGGTTATAACATTATCTTTATTCTTACTAGAATTTGTAAGCTAAAGAAAGAGAAAGAACTGAGTTTGTAATTTTTGAATCATCACCAGCTTCTGTTTTACCAATATTTGCCAACCCTAAATTATATCTTAAACCTGCAGATATATTTTTAGTAAAATCGTAACCAGCTCCAAAATTCAAACCAAAATCAACCGATTCAAAATTATCTTTTACATCATCTTCAGCCTCGTTACTATTTACTTTGGCAACAGTCTTTGCACTTAATAAAAATCCTATTTGTGGTCCTACTTCTAAATTGAACTTTTCAGCAGCATAATATTTCATCATAACTGGAATGTTTAGATAAGATAAATTTATACTTACATCTCCAGTGTAAATTTGGTTATCAACTACAACTTCAAAATCATCTGTTTTTGCTCCTTGCATAGAATATAATAATTCAGGTTGTAAAGAAACTTTTTCAGATAATTTTACCTCTACAAAACCACCTACATTTAACCCTGCCTTAGATTTTAAATCCAAACCATCAGTATCTCCTGCAAATGTTGCAAGATTTAAACCTCCTTTTATTCCAAATTTTGCTTCTTGAGCATTAGCAAACCCAAAAGCACATACAGCCGCAACTGTTAAAATAATTTTTTTCATTTTGTTTTTTATTTGTTAAAATAGTACTCAAAATTAAATAAACAATTAATCTTAAAAAACTTTTTTATACTATTTTTCTAATTTAAAATAGTATAAAAAAGTAATAACAGAAGTACTAAAAAATGATAAAAAACTATTAATCAATACATTACAAAACAACTATGTCAGGGAAATTAGTGAGCTAAATATTAGCATATAAGTTTATTGCAAATTAAGATAAAACTTATAAAAACACTGATTAAAGTTTCTTTTAAACCATAGCTAGATACTGCTTTGACTAGAATATAATAAACTAATAAACTCAAGAAAACACACTTTAAAGCATAAAAAAACCCCCTTTATTAAAAGGAGGTTAGAAATATATTATATTTTAATATTAGAATTTATATCCAAAAGATAAAGATAAAACGCTGTTATTAAGCTTAGAATCATCTCCAGCTTCAAATTTGCCAATATTAGATAAACCTAGGTTATATCTAAGACCTAAAGATAATTTTTCTGTCAAATCATATCCTGCTCCGAAATTTAAACCAAAATCAATTGATTCAAAGTCGTCTTTAACATCTTCTTTTCCAGATTCAGTAACTCCCGATTCAGTTGCAGTAAAATCAGCTTTTGCTGAAGTTAAAAATCCAATTTGCGGTCCAAATTCCAAACTAAATTTGTCAGCAGCATAATATTTAGCCATTACTGGGATATTAAGGTAGGATAAATTATATTTAACTTCTGCAGAAAAACCAGAACCTGATTCCTCAAACTTTGTACCTTGTGTAGAGAACAATAATTCAGGTTGAACAGAAAATTTATCTGAAACCTTAATTTCTACAAAACCTCCAACATTGAAGCCAATTTTTGAAGAATTATCTTCAACATCTCCAGAAATGTTCGCAAGGTTTAATCCTCCTTTAACACCAAATTTTGTTTCTTGTGCATTAGCAAATCCGAAAGCAAATACAGCCGCAACTGTTAAAATAATTTTTTTCATTTTGTTTTTTTTTTGTTTTTTTTGTTCAATTATGAAACAAATATAAATCAAACGTTATTTTAAAAAAAAAAAATTATAAGATTTTTATAGAAGAAGAAGATAAAAACACCGTACTAATTCAGACATACATTAATCATAAATATCTATCAATTAACAACTTAACAAACTAGCATATCACGGAAATTAGTGAGATAAAAAAAATTAAAAAACATTATAAAAAATAAGATAAATATTAATAATTTATCTGTTTAAAAAATAATTTTAAACACAAAAGGTTTCGTTTTCATCAAAAATATAGCGTATTATTACACTTTAAGACAAACCTTTTTCCTGTAAGTTTAAAAACAAACTTTTCACTAAAAAAAAGAACAATTAAAGACTACTTGGAACAGTTATTGAAACGTTAAAAATTGAGATTAGCAGCAATAATTTTGAAACAAAATAGTTTTCAACTAATGTGCTTTATCACTAACAACAATAATTATAAAAATATAAATTATGAAAAGAATACTTTTAGCAACAATCGTATTGTTTGCAGCTACTGCTAACATACAAGCGCAAGCCATTAAGTTTGGATTGAAAGCCGGTTTAAATTACGCAAATCAGTCAGGTAGTGATATTGGAACTAGCCTTGTTGATTATAAAAAAGAGGCTATTACTAGTTATCATGCTGGTTTAATTGCAGAAATAAAATTAACCGATGGATTTGCTGTTCAACCCGAACTATTATACTCAACTCAGGGTGCTACTTATGAAAATGCAGGAGAAGAATTTAAAAATGAATTAGGATATATTTCTATTCCTGTAATGGCAAAATTCAGCCTTAACAACAGCATTAGTTTAGACCTTGGTCCTCAGGCTTCTTTTTTATTGAGTGAAAGAAAAAATGTTAATTTTAAAGAAGCAGAAACATTTGAATTTGGCGCTGCTGCAGGTTTGACCTTAAATATCACTAAAGGTTTATTCATACAAGGTAGATATGTACTAGGATTAACCGAAGCTACTAAAGATGCTGAAGTTAAAAATTCAGTAGTCCAGTTATCTGCTGGTTTTAAATTCTAAAAATATTTATAATTAAATTGTAAAACCGTTCTATAAATTAGAACGGTTTTTTTATTTTTACCAAAATCAATATTATGAAAATAGGTATTATCAATGGTCCAAACCTAAATTTATTAGGAAAACGCGAACCTGAAGTTTATGGAAACCAAACATTTGAAGACTACTTCTCTATTTTAGAAAAAAAATACATGAACGTTGAGTTCCGTTATTTTCAGAGCAATATTGAAGGTGAATTGATTGATAAAATACAAGAATTTGGTTTTTCATTTGATGGTATCATTCTCAATGCTGGAGCATACACACATACCTCTATAGGAATAGGAGATGCTGTAAAAGCAATAACAACTCCCGTAATTGAAGTTCATATTTCGAATACGTTTTCTAGAGAAAGCTTTAGACATCAATCCTATATTTCTGGAAATGCTAAAGGTGTTATTCTAGGTTTTGGTTTGCAAAGTTATGATTTAGCTGTACTTTCTTTTGAACAAAAATAATTAACAATTTACTAAGACATTGTTTAACAAATAATTAAGAAGCTATTTTAAATGTACTGCTATTTTTGTGGAAGAAAAAACTTTCATGAAAAAAAACTACCTCTTACTCTTATTAGTTTCAACATTTGTTTGCCAAGCGCAAATAAAAGGAAATGTCACTGACGAAAAAGGCAATCCGTTAGCATTTGTAAACATCTTTCAAGAAGATACTTATAATGGAACTACCTCAAACGAATTAGGGAATTACGAATTTAATGTACTCCCAAAGGGAAAACAAACATTAGTTTTTCAATTTTTAGGATTCAAAACTCAAAAAATTGCTATTGAAACTGCAAAGCTACCTTATACTTTGAATGTTAAACTAGTTGAGGAAAGTTTTTCACTAAATGAAGTAATCATAAACACCAAAAGTAATCCCGCCATTGCCATTATAAAAAATGCTATTGCAAATAGGGATTTTAATACTAAAAACACCAATAAATACCGTGCAGATTTCTATTCCCGTGGTATATTCAAACTGAAAAATGCTCCTAAAAAAATCTTTGGCCAAAAAATAGGCGATTTAAATGGCGCATTAGACTCAACAGGGACAGGAATTATATCTTTATCTGAAACATTTTCTAAAATTGTTTATGAAAAACCCAATAAACTGAGTGAAGTAGTAATGGCATCAAAAGTAAGCGGTAACAATAACGGCTACAGTTACAATACCGCACGATCCTCTTTTTATGATTTTTATGATAATACAATTGACTTTGGCATAGCCATGATTTCGCCAATTGCCAGCAACGCATTGAATTACTACAATTACAAACTAGAAAGCACTTTTTTTGATGACAAGAATAAGATGGTAAATAAAATTAAGGTTAGTGCAAAACGAGATAGCGAACCGGTTTTTGAAGGATATATCTACATTGTTGAAGATTCTTGGGCTATTTATGCCGTAGAACTTGACATTAAAGGATATAGAATAAAAGAAGATTTTCTTGATGTAATGACTTTAAAACAAAATTTTAGTTACAATAATAATTCGAAAATTTGGACAAAAAACACGCAGAGTTTAGAGATTACGGCAGGAGCCTTTGGAATAAAATTTAACGGGAAATACAACTATGTGTATAGTAATTATGAATTTGTAACTTCTTTTGCTCCCAAAACATTTACTAATGAAATTACAAAAATTGAACTAAATGCTAACAAAAAAGACAGCACGTTCTGGAATAGTAACAGACCAGTTCCCTTAACAAGTGAAGAAAATTTAGATTACTATAGAAAGGATAGTATTTACACCGTTCGAAATTCAAAAAAATATTTAGATTCCATTGATAAGAAAAACAATAAATTTAATCCACTCAAACTGCTTACTGGGTATACATTTAAAAACAGTTCACAAAAATATAGTTTTAGTTATAATGGCTTAATCAATATAGGTACTCTCAGTTTTAATACTGTTCAGGGGTACAATCTTGATTCGGGTTTTAAATATACAAACTGGAAAAATCAAGAAAAAAAAGGTATTTACACCTCATTGAGTACCACATTTAACTATGGTTTTTCAGAGGATAGGCTGCGTGTAACGGGGCAATTCCTTCATAGGTTTAACAATCAAAATTATGCAACCGTTTATGTAATTGGTGGAAGTTCTGTAAAACAATTTAACCCAAGTGAACCTATCAGTAAAGCCATAAACAGTGTAAGTACTCTTTACTTTAAGAATAATTTCATGAAATTGTACAACCTAGAATCTATGGCTATTGGGTTTACACAAAATATTGCAAATGGCGTTAACCTAAATAGTAGAATAGATTATCAACAACGCAAACCTTTATTCAATACAACTGGTTATTCGTTGTTTAATAAATCTGATTTATATACTTCTAACAACCCTTTAGATCCTACTAATTATAGTACAACTGCTTTTGAAAAACATCATTTAACTAAATTAAATTTACTTTTTAAAATCAATTTTGGTAATAAATATTCCTCCAGACCTGATGGTAAATTCAATATTAGAAACGAAAAATATCCTACGCTTTATGTAGCCTATGAGAAAGCCATTGGCGCAAGCGATAAAAAATATGAATATGACTATTTCAATCTGCGCGCTACTTATGATTTAAAATTAGGTAACAAAGGAGTTCTTGGCGTGAATGCAAAAGCAGGTGCATTTTTAAATGCTCAAAATATTGCTTTTATGGATTACAAACATTTTAATGGAAACCAAACAAGCATAGGGCAAACTGAACGTTATTTGAATGTTTTTAACTTGCTACCCTACTACTCTAGCAGTACTAACAATCGTTTTGCAGAAGCCCACGCTGAATATAATGACAAAGGGTATATTATGAATAAAATTCCATTATTAAATAAATTAAAAGCTACTTTAAATATAGGAGCTCATGCACTTTCTATACCAGATAAAAAACCGTATTCTGAAATGAGTATTGGTCTAGATAATATAGGAATTGGGAAATTTAAAATGTTTAGAATAGATTATGTTCGCTCCTATCAAAATTGTTTCAAAGGTGACGGAGTGGTATTTGGACTTAAATTTTTAAACATAATTGATTAAAACAGTAAATAGTTTTCTCTCGAAATAAAAATTCACGATACATAAAAAAGGCACCTGAAAATAATTCGGTGCCTTTTTTAATGGTGTAAATTTACTCATGAGGTTCTACATGTATCAGAACATGTCCTAATTCTGGGATTTGTTCTCTTAAGGTATCTTTGAGTTTGTGAGCAAGGTCATGACCTTCTTTTACGGTTATATTTGAGTTCACTGTTGCATGTAAATCAACATGGTATTGCATGCCTGCCTTTCGGATAAAACATTTTTCGGTATCTAAAATTCCGTCAACTTGAACAGATACCTCTCTAATATGTTCAATCAAGTCATCGTATAAATGTTCATCCATGATTTCGCCAAGAGCAGGTCGGAAAATTAAATAACTATTATACAATATAAATCCAGATGCAAAAAGTGCTGCCCAATCATCAGCTGCTTCGTAACCATTCCCTAAAATTAAAGCAATAGAAATCCCTAAAAAAGCAGCTACCGAAGTGATGGCATCACTCCTATGGTGCCAAGCATCGGCTTTTAATGAAGAACTATTAGTCTCTATACTGCGTTTCATAACTACTCGAAAGGAATACTCTTTCCAGATAATTATGGCGCCAAGAACAATTAGTGTCCAAGGCTTAGGCAATTGATGCGGTGTACCAATATTGATTATGCTTTCATAAGCTATAATTGTTGCCGAGGTTATCAAAAACCCCACTACCAAGAACGTAATCAATGGCTCAGCCCTACCGTGTCCGTAAGGATGATTCTCATCAGCAGGTTTATTGGAATATTTAATTCCGAACAACACTAAAAATGACGCAAAAATATCTGTTGTAGACTCGATAGCATCAGCAATCAAAGCGTATGAATTGCCAAAAAAACCTGCAAATCCTTTTATAATGGCCAGTATTGTATTGCCCACAATACTAAAATAAGTAGCCCTAATTGCTGTTTGTTCTCTTGACATTTGTTTCGTTTAAAAAAGAATCGTTTAAATAAACCACTTGCTTTTTTGTATTGCTAGATGGTTTATTTAAACGATGTATTAAGAATTGAGTAGGTTTACGCTCTAACGATTTGAGCTCCAATTGCTCTTAAACGTTCGTCAATACGCTCATACCCTCTATCTATTTGTTCAATGTTTTGTATGGTACTTGTTCCTTTTGCAGAAAGTGCGGCAATTAATAATGATATACCAGCGCGAATATCTGGTGATGACATAGTTGTAGCCTTCAATTGTGATTTAAAATCATGTCCCATAACTACAGCACGGTGTGGATCACATAACATGATTTTAGCACCCATGTCAATTAGTTTATCAACAAAAAACAAACGACTTTCAAACATTTTTTGGTGAATCAAAACATCACCTCTTGCTTGTGTAGCCACTACAAGTACAATACTCAATAAATCTGGTGTAAATCCAGGCCACGGTGCATCAGCAATAGTAAGAATAGAACCATCAATATCAGTTTTTACTTCATACCCATTTACATGAGCAGGAATATAAATATCATCTCCACGACGCTCTAGGGTAATTCCTAATTTTCTAAATGTATTTGGGATTACTCCAAGGTTATCCCAACTAACATTTTTTATAGTAATTTCAGATTTTGTCATGGCAGCAAGACCAATCCAACTTCCTATTTCAATCATATCTGGAAGAATTCTGTGCTCACAACCACCTAAGCTTTCTACCCCTTCAATAGTCAATAAATTTGATCCTACTCCGGTAATATTTGCGCCCATTGAGTTCAGCATTTTACACAATTGCTGTAAATAAGGCTCACAAGCAGCATTGTATACCGTTGTTCTTCCTTTTGCTAAAACGGCTGCCATTACAATATTTGCAGTTCCCGTAACTGATGCTTCATCTAATAACATATCAGCTCCAACTAATCCGTCAGCAGCTTCTACACCATAAAAGTGATCCTCTCTGTTGTATCTAAACTTAGCTCCAAGATTTATGAAACCTTCAAAGTGCGTATCTAATCTTCGTCTTCCGATTTTGTCGCCACCCGGTTTTGGAATATATCCTTTTCCAAATCTTGCTAACAAAGGTCCAACAATCATGATAGACCCTCTAAGTGATCCACCTTCTTTTTTGAATGCCTCGGTTTCTAGATAATTTATATTTACCTCATCAGCTTGAAAAGTGTAAGAACCTGAACCTGTTTTTTGAATTTTTACACCCAAATTACCTAATAAAGTGATCAATTTATTAATGTCAATAATATCTGGAATATTATTAATAATAACTTTCTCAGGTGTTAATAAAACAGCACACAATATTTGTAATGCTTCATTTTTTGCACCCTGTGGAGTGATTTCTCCTTGAAGACTTATGCCTCCCTCTATTTTGAAAATTCCCATCTTTTATGGTTATGAGTTATGAATTATTTGTTTGAACGTAATGATTTTAAAAAAAGTACCAATGAGGTAATAAGTCACTAATTCTAAAATTAAATTACAAGGGTTTTCTGTTTTGGTTTTTGTGAGGTAGATTTGGCTTACCTGTTTTCAAATTTTTGTTGCTTAGTATTTTAGGCTGACCTGTAGGAGCTATTTTATTAGAAACTCGTTTATTAGTTCTCAACAAATCAGTAGTATTAAGCAATTCTTCTGAACTTTGTATTAAATTTAATTTTCCATCAGATAATTCGTATAAGTGTTCAAAGATTACATCATCTTTTACCGTATCTTTATTCCAACTTAAATATGATTTTTTCATGTGATTGGCAATAACTTTTACCAATGCTTTTTTCATATCTCCATCTTCCCATTTATTAGCAACATCAATCATATATTTAATGTTATTACCGTAAAACCTATATTTTGGAAAATTTTGAGGATATTTTAAAACATCTGGCTTTAATTGTAATACTTCGCGTGACGGAATAGGATAAGGAGAATCAGCAACTAATTTAAAATCAGACATTATAAACAACTGATCCCATAATTTATGTTGAAAATCTGGAACATCCCTTAAATGCGGATTCAAACTACCCATAACTTGAATGATGTATTTTGCAGCTTTGTTGCGCTCCAAATCATCTTGAATATTTGTAGCCAAGTCAATAAGTTTTTGCAAATGCCTGCCGTATTCTGGAATGATAAGGTGTGACCTTTCGGCATTGTACTCAAGATGATGCACTACATCATTCGAATTTTCTTTAATGTATTTTGAATTCATGTTTTGAATGTATCTATTTTAATTCGGTTGCATTATCGAGAAGTTCACCCAATCGAGAAGCACATCAAAAAAATTATGTTTTTATAAAGAAATAATGCCTTCAATTGTAGAAACTTCTAAGTATTTATCTACAATTTCTTGTGAATTTTTCATGGTCACATCAATAGATATGCTTGTAAACTTACCCGTTTTAGATTTTGTTGTTTTTATAACAGCACCCATACAATCAAAAGCAGTCTGTACTTTTTCAATATTTTTAGCATCACTTGGCACTATAAATTTAAACAAGTATTCTGCAGGCCAAGTATTGTTTAGGTCTAACTCTACTTTTAATCTATCATAAAATTCTTCAGTCTTTTTATCCATTTTGATTTAAAATAAAGGCAAATATACGGTTTCAACCGTTAATTATGAATTTTTGATTTGTGAATTTTTATCTATTTGCATTTTATATGTGTTGAATTTTTATAATCCCAATAAGTTTAAGTAAATTTGCCCCTTATTTTTTAAAAGTGCAAAAAGAAATCATTGTTATCATAGGTGGTCCTGGTACAGGAAAAACTACTATTATAGACGGATTGGTCGCAAAAGGCCATTGCTGTTATCCCGAAATTTCACGTGAAGTTACCATGGAGGCAAAAAAACAAGGAATAGAACAATTATTCCTTGAAAAACCATTGCTTTTTAGTGAATTATTGCTTGAAGGTAGAATAAAACAATTTTACAACGCTCAAAACGAAGCTCATAATGTAGTTTTTATAGACAGAGGAATCCCTGATGTTTTGGCTTACATGCACTACATAGGCGATAGTTACCCTGCAAGTTTTGATGTTGCTTGTAAAGAACATACGTATTCAAAAATATTCATCTTACCACCTTGGGAAGAAATCTATATAAGTGATGATGCTCGCTACGAAAATTTTGAGCAAGCAAAACTCATTCACAGTCATCTTATTGAAACGTATAAAAACTATGGCTACGATTTAATTGAAGTTCCGAAAGACACAATGGAAAATAGAATTCATTTTATCTTAAACACTATCTCGAATTAGTTGCATCAACAAGGAGTTATATTTTTTCATGGTAATAAAACAAATACTTTATGAATGATGCTCTTGCTGTTCTTCAAAAATATTGGAAACACAACTCCTTTAGATCGCTTCAAAATGAAATCATTCAATCTGTCTTGCAAGGTCAAGACACCTTTGCAATATTACCAACAGGAGGTGGAAAATCAGTGTGCTTTCAAGTCCCAGCGCTTTTAAACAAAGGAATATGCCTTGTCATTTCGCCACTAGTAGCATTAATGAAAGATCAAGTAGCTAATTTACAATCAAAAGGCATCAAAGCAATAGCCTTGACAGGAGGCATTAGAAGCGAAGAAATGATAGATTTGCTAGACAACTGTCAATACGGTGATTATAAATTTCTTTACTTATCACCCGAGCGCTTACAATCAGACTGGATTATTGACCGCATAAAAAAACTACCTATAAATTTAATCACAATTGATGAAGCGCATTGTGTATCCCAATGGGGACATGATTTTAGACCCGCATACCTAAAAATTTCTACACTTAAAGAGTACTTCCCAAAAACTCCTTTTCTGGCCTTAACCGCAAGTGCAACTCCCCGAGTAAAAACAGATATCATACAACAACTTAGTCTTGAGAAGCCAATATTATTTGAAAAATCTTTTTCAAGACCAAACATTGCTTACATGGTTTTTGAAGTTGAGGATAAATTGTTTAGAGTGGAACAAGTTTTAAAAAAAAATCCAGAACCTTCTATTATTTATGTTCGAAACAGAAAATCAACCCTTGATATTGCTTCCCAATTGCATAGTTTAGGATTTAAAGCTACTTACTATCACGGAGGTCTCACTACGAAAGAGAAAGATAAAAACATGCAGGCCTGGATGCAGGAAGAGGCACAAGTCATTGTAACAACAAATGCTTTTGGAATGGGAATAGACAAGCCTAATGTAAAAACGGTAATACACATACAATTACCAGAAAACATGGAGAATTATTACCAAGAAGCGGGTCGTGCGGGTCGAAATGAAGAAAAAGCTTTTGCAATTCTTCTCACGAGTCCATCAGATATAATTCATGCCGAAAATCAATTTTTAAACAGTTTGCCTGACAAGAAATTTCTAAACCTAATGTATGTAAAGCTTTGCAATTATTTTCAAATTGCCTACGGCGAAGGTATTGACGAGCAATTTACATTTAATTTGAATCAATTTTGCATCAAGTATAAATTTCCTACCTTAAAAACGTATGCTGCAATGCAGTTTTTAGACCGCCAAGGAGTCATTACTTTATCACAAGAATTCTCAGAGAAAATCACTTTGCAATTCACCATACCGTCAAAAGAAGTAATTCGATACATGAGTTTGAATCCAAATGATGAAGAAATAATTTTAGCTATTTTGCGCACATATCCAGGTATATACGAGATGCAAACCCCTTTCAACCTGCAGCTTGTAGCAAAAAAATCAAATCATAAGGAAGCTCAAGTACAAGCTGTTTTACTCAAATTAAAAGAAAAAAATATAGTAGAATACCACTCTAAAAATAATGACACTACATTAGTTTTTAATGAAATTAGAGAAGACGAGAGAACAATAAATAGAATATCCAAACATTTAGAACATCAAAACCAATTAAAAAAAACTCAGCTAGAGTCTGTAATTGCGTACATAAAAAATAAAAACACTTGCAAAAGTCTACTAATCCTAGACTATTTTGGAGAGAAAAACATACAGAATTGTGGTCACTGCTCCTATTGTATTACCCATAAAATAAAGAAAAAAGACAGTAAGAATCTTGCTCAAGAAATAGTAACTTTGCTCAAGCAAGGAGATTTAAGCTCCAGAGATATTCAAAATAAAACCAATAGTTCAACCGAAGACGTTTTTTCCGTTTTACAAGATTTATTAGAAAACAACATCATATTGGTTCAACCAAACAATACTTACACATTACGATTATGACAGATAAATTACGAATTGTATTTATGGGAACTCCAGACTTTGCAGTTGGGATACTTGATACTATTTTAAAAAACAACTATAATGTAGTAGGTGTCATCACTGCAGCTGACAAACCTGCTGGACGCGGTCAAAAAATAAAATTTTCGGCTGTAAAAGAATTTGCGTTACAAAATCAGCTTCCATTATTACAACCAGTAAGCTTGAAAGATGAAGCTTTTTTATCCGAATTAAAAAATTTAAACGCTAATTTACATATTGTAGTAGCATTTAGAATGTTGCCAAAAGTTGTTTGGGACATGCCCGCATTAGGAACATTCAACCTACACGCTTCCCTACTTCCTGAATATAGAGGAGCTGCTCCCATAAACTGGGCAATTATCAATGGCGAAAGTAAAACAGGAGTCACTACCTTTTTCATTGATGATAAAATTGATACAGGTGCCATGATCATGAGCGATGAAATCCATATTGATGACAATGAAAACGCAGGACAGCTTCACGATAGACTAATGGATCTAGGAAGTAAAACGGTAATCAGAACATTAGAAATGATTACAAAGGGTGATGTTTCTACTCAAATTCAAGAAGATCATAAAGACATAAAAACTGCTTACAAATTACACAAAGACAATTGTAAAATAGACTGGTCAAAACCCGCTAGTGTGGTGCACAACCTAATACGAGGACTTAGCCCTTATCCATCCGCATGGTGCTATATCAAAGACAATGAAGAGGAATGGAATGTGAAAATTTACGAATCTGAGGTGATTATTGAGAAGCATGGTCTTGAAATAGGAAGTATACATTGTACCAAGAAAGAATTAAAAATTGCTGTTTCTGACGGATTTGTAAAAATACTCAGCTTACAATTTCCCGGAAAGAAAAGAATGAATACAGGTAATTTATTAAATGGAATTGTTTTTTCTGCTTTTGCAAAAGCGTATTAGCCCCTACAAAACAAGGGAATCACAGTGAGAAACCTAGATTTATCAACAAAAAAAGCAAGTTATCAACAAATTAAACTAAATTAACACAAAACACTTGCGAGGAAAGGAAATCCACTTAAATTTGTATATTAACAATATTTGATAACCAACAATTAATAACTATTATTATGAACAAATCAGAATTAATCGATGCTATCGCTGCAGATGCAGGAATAACAAAAGCTGCTGCAAAATTAGCTTTAGAGTCTTTTTTAGGTAACGTGGGAGAAACCTTGAAAAAAGGTGGTAGAATTTCATTAGTAGGTTTTGGATCTTGGTCAGTATCTGCTAGAGCTGCAAGAGATGGTAGAAATCCTCAAACAGGTAAAACAATTCAAATTGCAGCAAAAAATGTAGTGAAATTTAAAGCTGGAGCTGAACTTGAAAGTGCAGTAAACTAATTTTAGAACACCATATATAGACAAAACCTTCCATTTGGAAGGTTTTTTTTTGCATTTCAACGAAAATATTTATGAATTAAATAATAAAAACCTTAATTTTAATAAAAAAATTATCCCAATGATTACAGATAAATTAAAAAAAGGACATTTGCTCATTGCAGAACCTTCCATAATTGGCGACTTATCATTCAACAGATCAGTAATTTTACTAGCTGATTACAACCAAGAAGGCTCAATAGGTTTTATCATTAATAAACCCTTAAAATACACTATTCACGATTTAATTCCTGAAATTGACGCTTCTTTCAAGATTTACAATGGCGGACCTGTAGAACAAGATAACTTATATTTTATTCATAACATTCCTGATTTGATTCCAAATAGCATTGAAATATCAAATGGTATTTATTGGGGTGGTGATTTTGAATTCACAAAAGAACTTATCAATAAAGGATCTATTAACAACGACAACATTCGTTTCTTTTTGGGCTATACAGGCTGGCATGAAAACCAACTGGAAACCGAAATGAAAAGCAATTCATGGATCATAACAGCAAATAGTTATGAAAACAAGATCATTGGAAAATCTGCAACTCATTTCTGGAAAGAACAAATAATGGAACTTGGGGGTGATTACCTAATATGGTCAAATGCACCTGAAAACCCTTATTTAAACTAATTTTGCACAAGCTTATTTATTTCATCAAGTAACTGTAAAGCTATTATTGAAACATATGTTTTTTTACGATAGTGTGTTATTGGTTGAATTCCTTTTATTACATTGGTAACAAATAATTCATCTGCTTTTTGAAGATCAAACGGAGAAATTACCTCTTCAAATACTTCAAGATTATCTATTTTTTTTGCTATTTGCAAAATTTGTTTTCGCATAATACCATTCAAACAACCTTCAGAAATGGGCGGCGTTATTAGCTTATGTCCTTGCACCATAAATATATTTCCTTGAAGTGCTTCGGCTACATTTTTACTGTCATTGAGCAAGATACAATTGTCTAAGCCATTCTCACTAGCAAAAATACTACCCGTTATATTGATAATTTTATTTGTTGTTTTAATACTCGAAAGTAATTGTTTAGAAATATAAAAATCCTTGTATAAATCTACTTCATACTTTTTATCTTCAATATAGTAACGAGAATTTTCAATTGAAACTACTTGAATCAAATATGATACGGTTTGATTTTGTGGCAAATAATACCCGCCTTCGTTTCTAAAAACTGTAATTCGGGCTCTTGCCGAACTAGACATTTCATTTTTAAGTACCAAAGAGATAATTTCTTCTTCAAGAAACTCCATGGTGAAATTCATAGGAATCTCCATTCGCAACACACGCATGGACGCCATTAATCTGAAATAGTGATCCTCTAGAAAAAGAATTTTATTATTTACAATTTTGACTGTTTCAAAAACACCATCACCATACAAAAAAGCACGGTTTTGTCCCCATTTGCAATCATCTTGAGAAACAATTGTTCCGTTAAAATTAACCATAAAAAAAGCCCTAAAATTAGTTAGGGCAAATATAGTTATAAATACTATTTTTAAACAGAACCTATGAGATGTTTTAAATCAGAAATTTGATTTTCCCATAATAAAGTAGCTTCGCTAACCTCTCCTTTTTCGGCAAAGTCAACTACCATTAGTGATACATCTTTAGTAAGCTCATCAACCAGAATGTGTAGTTCAAAAAAGTACTCTGTATCCTTACTATTCTCATCAACCCATTTGAATTTCACTTTTTCACCCGTTTTTTTTGAAGCAAGTCTAGCCTTTTCCTCTGAATCATTCCAAATAAAGGTAAAAAATTCTCCTCTAGAGTTAACGTTATCTGCAAACCATTCTGACAACCCTGATGGAGTTGATATATATTGATACAGTAATTGAGGTGATGAATTTATGGGAAACTCGATTTCGTAACGTACTTTTTGATCCATGAGATACTTTTGTATTTTTTTGGAAATATATAGATAATTACCACATAAAAAAAGGATTTTGAAAAATATTTTTTTTTATTAATTTATGCTTGCAAGCTCTAAATTTATTTCTATATTTGCACCCGCAATGAGGGACAGTTAACCACCCTCCTATGGCGAGATAGCTCAGTTGGTTAGAGCGCAGGATTCATAACCCTGAGGTCCCGAGTTCAAATCTCGGTCTCGCTACAAGTTTTAAAAATCATAAAGTCTAGATTTTAAGCGGTATTAAAGCAATTTAATACCGCTTTTTTATGTCGAATTTATTACGATATTTACAATCTGAACACGATTTTGAACACGATTTGAAAGAAAAGAAGAAATACTCCGAACCAAAGATCTACGATGCAGACGGTGATTTGTCAAAACGTTGGTATGTTTATTTTTCTTTTAGAAAAACTGCTGATCTAACCCTAACTAGATTTCCTAGTAACATTTATGCTCCGCAACATCTTGATAAAAAAGGGAGACTTCAATGGTTAAAAAGTATCCAACGTAACTTATCGATACTTTTAAAGGACGGCTTCAATCCCTATGACCCAAATAACAACTTTGAATTTGAAAGTGAAGAAAGTTTAAGCCATTCTATAAGAGAAGCTTTTGAATTTGCTTTGAACATTAAAAAAAGTACCTTAGCAGGTACGTCCTATCAGGGATTAGAGGGCAGAATGCTGCGATTTGAAAAATGGCTAAATGAAAATGGGTTTAAAAACAGCCTAATTACATCTGTAAACAAGAAAGTGGTCACATCCTACTTAAACGAAATTTTAATTGCTACATCGGCTAAAAACAGAAATAACACGCGTACTGACATCAGTTCTATGTTTACTGTTTTAGCAGATAATGAAATCATTCCTGACAACTTTATTCATAAGATTCCAGTTTTAAAAAGTACTCCTGAGAAAAATAAATCTTTTACTAGTGATCAAGAAACTGAAATTTTTAAATATTTAAACGAGAACAATAAGTTACTATCCCTGTATGTTAAATTCATTTCATTTAACTTTTTAAGGCCAGTGGAAGTGAATCGTATTAAAATTGGCGACATTGATTTAAATGATAAAATTTTAAAAATTAAAACCAAAACAGGATTCAAAGTAAAGAGGATACCTCAACTGCTTATTGAAGAAATTCCTGATCTCTCCATTTATAAAAGTGATGCCTATTTATTTGGAAGAAAAGATTTTGGCCAATACTGGAAAGCCTCAGAAAATAGCAGAAGAAATGATTTTTCGGATTATTTTTTAGAAGTCAAAAAGAAATTTGGGTTCGATAAAAATTATGGATTATACAGTTTCAGACATACTTTTATAACTAAACTTTACAATACTTTCATAAAAGAAATGACACCTGATGAAGCCGAATCAAATATAATGTCTATCACTGGCCACACCAGTAAAACGGCTCTTAGAAAGTACTTAAGGGAGATCAATGCCTATATACCTGATGATTATTCTAAGTATATTAGGTAGTTTATTCTCTTTGTAGAATTACTTAGCATAATTTTGCTTTTTAGTAAAGTACAACTGGTTATAATTGGTCTATAAAGAAAAGAAAAGCAACTTCAAAGGATAGTGGTTTTGCTTGCTCTATAAGCGCTAAAACGCTGTTAATTGTTTGTCCTAATTTATCTAGACATTAGTTGCAAACATGAGGCTAAGTAAGCCCTCAAAATACATCCTTAGATAAAGTCAGGAGACTTTATAACGTTTACAGCTTTCAACACGATCTAAAAAAGCTCGAAGTCGGAGACGTTCGAGCAGCACACACAAGAAATTTATTTATAAATAAGAACACTGCGCGTAGTGTGGTATTAAAAAAATTGCGCAAAGTCAGAACCATTTGCGCAGCTTTTCATGAGAACACTTCAGTTAGCGGGGACATTCGCACAGCACGCCCAACTTTTAATAACCTTTTCGTTTTAGAAAAGACTTCGGACAGCTGGGGAAGACTTCGGACAACCTGAAAAATGAATTGCAATTGTAGTTTTTTTCCTTAACATATAGACTTACTGTGTAGGCACGGAATGCAATTCCGCGCTATCTAACCGAAGAAATTTATGCCATATCCGAGCGATCGGGATTTTTTTTGATTTTGCTTATGTTCACGAGCGAGACGCTCGCGCCAGCAGGGGGATACTTGCGCCAGCTGTTTTTTTATTCACACTAACTGAGTTTTATTAAGTTCTTGTTTTGTGTCCATTCAGCAAGATTTTTTTTAAATAAAATATTTATATCTTCTGTAAAAAACCAATTGCCACTATATTCCGTTTTCTTTAAAAATTCTTTTTTAAATTCTTTTAAAAGTTTATTAGCTTCACTTATAAAATCATCGCTCTTAAGAGTAAACTTGCCATCTTCGTAATATTTCGGTGTGTAATATAATCGACCCGCTTCGATTGTGCTTTCTTTCGATGGAATACATTTTAAAAACTCTACCACATATGATTTTTCAGGATTACATAAATAATAACCTTGCTTTTCAATAAATTTATATTCAGTTTGATTTGAATCAAACACAATCTCTACCTTACTTTGGTTAGATAAATTTTTTTCTTGTTTTATTTCGTCTAAATGCTTTATTAAGTTTGGATATAATTCGAAGCCTTTACTTTTAAAGAAAGCAACAAACCTTTCCTCGTCGTCATTAGAATGAAAAAAATTAATTTGTTTTGAAATCATAATTTTAAATTAATTATATGGAACAAATATCGTCCTATTGCTACCATTTGGCGCACCTTTTGTTGAATTATTTATATCTTCAATGGCTCTTCGCTCTCTTGCTACAGGTGTTCCGTTTTTATTTTGTTTTCCCACCTGAACATTTAAGGTCTTCCCATCTTTTTTGGCGGTTATGTCTGTATAACGGGTATTTTTATGACCTCCTTCCGTATTAACCCTTCTTTCCTTAGTTACTTCGTATCCTTTTTGTTCCAATTTCTTTCCATACTCATTTATTTTTTCCTGATGCTTTTGACCACCATTTTTTCCATTTGGATTAGGAACTTTTTTCTCAGAACTTTTTTCTGTAGTTTTTTCAACGGCTTTTTCTTTTGCAGGAGTACTCTTTGAACTACTCGCTATTTTTGTAGCAAGCCCAGCACCTGCCGTAGATAAAAGGATATTTCCTTTCATTGCTTTAGACTCACCAACGGCTTTACCATCATTTTTCCAATTGCCTGTTGGAGCTACAGCCGTTTCAGGAGTTAATAAATAAACTAATAAAATCGGAATACACCAAGGACATCTACCATCAGGGTCGTCAAAAGAAACAGGGTCGTTGTAGCCATAACCATACGGATTTAAGTTATTGGTATTATATATACCGTCAGCAGTTTCAAGTTTAGTAACTAATGCTTCATATACTTCATCTTCGTCATCTTCATCAACTTTACTATCATCAAAAGCAAATTTTAAATCATTTAACAATGGATCCATTGTTGTCCATCTACCAATTGCAGGGTCGTAATGCCTGTAGCCATAAGCATACAAATTCAAACCTAGTTCATCCTGATATTCTTTGGAGTTATATCGATACTTTAACGCATCATTCGTAGAAACAATTACAGACACACTGTAACTACTGTGCTTCAATCCAAAAGGATAATAATTATTCTCCTCTTGTATGGCTAAGGTTTTATCATAACTCAAACGTACGTTCCCTAAATGGTCTTTGTACTGATACACATATTTATAAGAATTTCCAACAGGTTCTACATAACCTTCGGAAGTCGGGAAAAACTTTAATGCGGCGTTACTGTATTGGTACCCTCCTAAATAGTCCGTAGTTATGGTTGTTTTCCCAGGTTCCACTACTACTTTCTGTACTTTTTGTCCCGTTGCATTGTAAATGTAACTAATATTTCCTGCGCTGCCAAATGTAATTTGGGTAGGCAAATTCAAGTGGTTGTAGGTTATGGCTGTGATGTTTTTGTTGTTGTCCTTGGTCATATTACCATTGGCATCATAGTCATAATCATCTACGGCGTTAGTAGCGCTGTCTTTGAACTCGTCCCTAAAATTAGCATTGTTCGCTTTGGTATCCGTAACTTTCATCAATTGATTACTTGCTGCGTTCTTATACGCATAGGTAAGTTCATCAATTACAACAGGTGCTGTATCATTTAAACTTCCATAACGAGTTAATGTCTTTATGTTACCATTGGCATCATACGTCAGCTTTTCGTCATAAGCATTCGACACCACAGTTCCTTTTTTGTACAAGGCATCATTCAAGCGGTTTAAGGCGTCGTACTTATAACCGTAGGTTCTCACAACGTTATCAGTACTTGAAGCCCAATGAGTTTCGGCTATGTTTCCGTTGTAGAGTGCACTTACTCCTGCAATTCCACTTGATATGGTGTTGTAATTAATTTTAAAGGCAAATAAATCTTTGGGATCATTTACTTGTTGCAAAGCCGCCACTTTATTGATCTCCGTTAACCATCCACGAATGTTGTAACTGTAGTCTATTTTTTGGGTATTAGCCCCTACTTTCTTTGCTTTGAGTTGCCCTAATTCATCATAATCATTTTCTACCAGCAATTCAGGAGTAGCGGTCCCAATTTGGTGGGTTTGGCTCAACAACCTGCCTTGTGGTGAGTAGGTAAAAACTTCTTTGGTCTTCAACTCACCGTCACTAGAGAGTCGTTTGTGGTACGTTATGGTATATTCTGGTTTACCTGTAAAATCAAGCTTGCTATCAGTATACGTATAGCCTCCTAAAAAGTTTTTAGTGTAGGTTCTTATCGTTCTGCCCTTTACATCATACAAGGAGTAAGCCAACTCATTGGCATAGTCTGTACTTGCCTGTAGTACGCGTGTATAAGACCCCGTTGGTAAACCTTTTGGTTGTACTGTGCTATTAAAAAAAACGGGTTCTGTCTCAATAATAGTAGGTATCGTTGGGGGATTAGGATAATTGTAATCATCAAAATAAGCAACCGTCAACACATGATAGCCGGATGTTGGCCAAGCCACATTGCTATATCTGAAACTTACTCCATTGATGGTGGTATCTGTGGCCGCACTTTTGGTTTCGCTAAAATTAACCGTGTTAGCATTTTGAGTGTTTTGCAAGGCTGCTCTTGCCTCAGAAGTAACAGTTGCTGGCATCCAAGCCGTAAGCACAGGACGATTAAACGCATCGTACTTGGTAATCATCCAACCATTTGCTTGTCCTAGATTATTGAAAGGTGCTAATGCAGGACCTGTAGCCACTACTCTATCTAATTTATCATATACTATATACTCCCACTGTTTACCCGGTAGTTTCTTTTCTACCAGACGGTTGCGGTAATCGTATTTGTATTGGTAGCATAAATCATTTAAAATAGAACCCATGTCACTTCCTGAGGCTATTGTTGCCGAGAAAGTACTGCCTGCTTGTGCATAAAAAGGTTCTTTTAGCGTTATAGATTGTGAGGCATTCAGCTGCAAATTCGTTCCTGAGGACACAATGGCGGTAGAGGTCATTGTTACTTGTGAGGTCCCAGAGTTCAATACCTCCATTGCATTAGGGGGAAGCACATACGTCAAGTTACCATAAACATCATACACATAATAAGTATCATGTGCCGTATTGTTATTGTAGGTTCTTTTTAAAACTACTCGCCCTTCTTTGTCTTTGAACTCTTCGGTGGTTTTATTGTTACCATCTGCTACGCTCCAGTTTTCGTCTTTGGTGATGGTTTTATACAATTGTCCCACACCATAGGTAGTCGATTGACTAAGGGTTGGATTGTACAAGCCTGAAACAAAGTTTGTTGTTGCTTGAAACAATTTTACCTCATTGGCTATGTTGGTTTGATACTCCATCTTGATGGTGCGATTGTTTAACAAGGACCAATCATTTCCTGGAGCGGCTTGTTGCAACACTCGATTCAATGGAGATGCTTCAAATTGTTTTTGACTATAGGGGTTTAACGTATTTTCATATTTTACGGTATTGTAAAAATTAGCAACACCTGTTAATGCATCCGTGCGATAGGCTCCTGTACTCGATGCTGTATAAGGCAAATAGTCTTTATCTTGTCTGCCAAAACCATCATAGGTAACTGGAGTGATGATATCTTCTCCATTTCCGCCTTGACCAATAGCAATAGTTTGCATAGGGCGACCTAAGCCATCAAAATACGTTACGGTCTTTTGCTTCTGTGATGCCGGCAAACTGCTATAATTAGCACTAGTGAACGGCTTTTGCGGTGCCTCAGTATAGATGAAATTCTCATCACTTAAGGTTTGAGAGTGCATCTGTACCTGAGAAAGAAATAGTATTAGTATTAGATAAATATGTTTTTTCATGTGCTGTGTTTCTATATTTTTAAGAATCTTAAAATGAACTACTACTTACTTATTGACAGTTAACAGTTTCACCATTGTAGTTGTAACAGTATTTTTGCAACACATTTCCATCCTGATCTTTCACCCATTTTAATCTATTGAAAGCATCATACTCATAGGTGGTTTTTAGTCCTTTAGGATCTGTAATGGTACTCACTCCCACTAATGGGATATGAGTGTAGGTAGAAATCATAGCGTTAGGTAAATTTGTTCTTAAGGCATTTAATGCAGCTATTAAAGAATTTTCATCAATGCCATTTGATAACGCTTGCAAATTTGCTTCGTATTGTTGAACTTGAGCATAGGTTGCATTTTCTATTTTTGCTATGGGTTGCGTTTTATTATAACCCCAAATTATAGAAACTGGAGTGCCGTTTTCGGGAGTGTATTGCAACAAATTACCATTACTATCATATTGGTCGTAAGTAAGTTTTTTCTCTAGATTTCCAACATTAGGAATTGACGGCAATACGTTCGGAAACTTTGCGGAATAAACACTTTTAGTTAGTAAAAGATTTCCTGTTGAAGCCTCTTTTGTAAAGATTGTCTTTTGCTCGGATAATTTATTCTCTAAAACAGCTGAGTTTTTATATGTTTCTGTTCGAACTGGAGCAGATATTCTGTTTTGAGCTATCAATTCAGACATAAATGGCTCATTGCTTAAATCATCCGGGTAATACATTTTTGATATCAACAACTCATCCTTGCTATTCTTTGTTTCGGTTCTAGTAATTTGATTATGAGCTGGATTCTCAAAGAAATAATTTGTAGTTTTAGTTGTCGTTGGCTTCTCATTTTTATCATAATCTGTTTCTATAGTGCCAGTCATGACTTTTTTTCCTAAAGAAACTCCACCAGAAAAATAGAAAAAACGACCACTTGCGTAATCATTTCTCTGGTCGTAAGGCTCTGGATGCATATAATCACCAGGACGAAGTTCATTTTTTACCATAGTATTAAAAATTACATTATAAGGTAAAATTTTTAATTTTAGAATAGAATACTTATTTTCAGTGCTTTTTATTAATTTTAAACTGTTCAAAGCATCCCTTTTGTATACATTTGTTTTTTTTAGAGAACCATAGTTCCAAGTGTCACTCTTAAAATAGGCAAAATCATCAACATGAGCGGTAAAACTCAACGCTTCAACATTAACAACTGTACTGAATAAATTAAAAGAAGGGTGCTTATATATGATGGGTACATTATCAATTACACGTTCACTGGCAACATTTTCAAAATAATACTCAGTCTTACCATTGTTAATTGACGTTTCAGGGTCAATTTCAGTTTCTATAACTTTACAGTAAGTGATATTTGGACCACTGCCTATGTTATTATTATAAATAGCTGAAGAACTATAGATTGGAACAAGGCTTTCACTCAAAAGTGATAACTTATCCATTGAATTATATCTTTTATAAGAACCAGAACCTATTTTATTCAATATGTTTTCATTTTGATAATCAAATTGTTTTATAATTACAGGTAAAACATTTTTCCCATTATAGCTTTTTATGGATTTAATGCGTAATCCTCCAATAAACCTAGTTGTAGGAACAATTGTTGAACTTGTTTGCTCTTGCCAACTAGCAGTTATTGAGGCTGAAGGACAACCCGCAGCTCCTACATTTCCTGAGCGATTTTCTAATGCACTTATAGTATGACTACTATTACCTCCAAAATCTCTTAAAACTGTTATTGATTGACTTGGAAAAAAAGAACCATTATTATTAGGTCTAAAAAAAATTTCATCTCGATAAGTGACTCTCGAATTTGCACCAGATTCTTGATTTGCCTGAGTAAAATTAATATTTAATTTACCACTACCATGTACATAACTTGATGCCGTAGTGAAGGTTTGGGTTTGATAATTTGGACCTGCATAATAGCCGCAACCTGTTCCGAAACCAATTGTCGTTACAGATTTAGTAACTATTGTTGGAGTATTAACATTCTCAACATATTGGTTAGCTTCATATTCGAAAATACTAAATCCTCCTTCAGGATAAGTTATTTTCTCTAAAATTCCAGATTTCATTAAATTTTCGTCTGCATTCCTATTCCCAGTTCCAAAACTAATTATTCCTTGCTCCCCTAGTAAATCCATAATCGTAGGAGTAGTTAATGATCCATTATTTCCATTTATATATCCCCAATAATCCTGTTTTGTAGTACCTCTTACTGGCAATTGTGTAGTATTATAGTCAAAAATATGTTTAGTGTTAAGGACATTATTAACAACCTCTTTTAATCGAAGGGATTTGAATTTGCTATTTTGTATTAATAGATTATTTATCAGAGGATCTGACCAAATGGGATCGGTAGTTGTACTTCCACCAGATCTCGAATAGTAATCATAATTGAAACTTGATTTTTGAAGAAGTTTTACCTGATTATTTACAACAGAAGATACTTCAATTGAATTTAGCTTGTAATCTTCTACCAAATCTTGTCTGTCAAGAGTCGACAAAAATTCTATCCTTCCATTTGGAAATGTAATTGATTCTAAAAATTGTTTTGTAATTCTGGGAGAAGTTAAACCAGGAGGGAAATTTGTTTTTATATATGAATATTGTTTTAAAGGAAATAAACTCTCGCTTCCAGCTACAGGATAATCGTGACTTTCAATAGATTTATAATTAAACAAAATTTCCTCTCTACCATTTGCCGAAATAATTTTAGAAAGATACCAAGCTGATGTATAATCTGGCTGATAAATAACATCACCAGCACTACTACCAGACGTAGTTTCAAAATCAGTCTTAGCTCCAAAAAGGTAAACAGTACCATCATCTTTAGTAACTTTAATACCACCACTTTCTATCTGGCTTGCTTCAACTTTTGTGTTTTGAAAATCTCTAAAAAGAACTTTATTTGAATCCGTATGATCATAATAAAAAGAACCTGATAATCCAGGTGCATTTACAACATATTCATCAGGTGCTGTATCATCTGCTCCTCTTTGTTGGTCATACAAACTTCTATAATTTTCAGTATTAAAAGCGAAATTGCCTCTTAAATCAGGAATTGGATTACCACCATCAGGCCTTCCCTTTGTATTTCTAACGATAGCCCCGCCTGCATTTAAGTTCCATCCTAAACCTACCCAAGAGGCATTTTCATTCAGTTGTATTCCTGATGTATTGTAACTTAAGCTTATTGGCACCGTTAGTTCTTTGGTTTTAATGGTGTAAATAGGGATACTCACATTTAATTTCCCAGTAGAGTAATCAACCGGATACAAGCCTTGTTTGGCAAATGAAGCTGCATTGGGACTCACAGGGAAATAATTTGGCAAATCTTTGGTCACTTGAGAAAAACTTGACACAACAAAACAAGATAGAAAAATCAAAGAAAAAAATATTCTATTCATACTATATAATTCTATTAACTAATTTATAACAATACAAAACCTATTAAAATACAATATTACAATAAATAAAAAGAACCAACAAGCTTAATTTTCTAATTTATAACACTACTCAACTGAAACATTGGTAAATACATCGCTACAAGCAATACCGCTACTAAAACCCCAACGAAAAGGATAATAAAAGGTTCCAACACCGTAGTTAAAACTTTAGATTGTTGCACTACTTCTTGGCTGTATTGCTCGCTGAGTTGCTGAAAAACATAGTCTGTTTGGTTGGTTTCTTCTGCCACTTTTACCATAGAAATGATGCGATTATCAAACAAAGAATTTGCTTTTAGACTTTCGCTTAAGCTATGCCCTTTTAAAATATTATGTTCTACAGCGGTCAACGATTCTTGTAAGGGAGCAAACTGAATCATTTTTTTTACCATTTGTATGCTGTTCAATAAGGGAACTTTGGCAGTGGTTAGTAAAGCAATAGCTTGTGTGAACTGAGCCAGATAGATTTTTACCAAAAAAGAGCCCAAAACAGGAATTTTCAAAAGGCTATAATCTACCACGCGCTTAAGCTTGGCATTGTCTTTAAAAATTCTAAAAAGAATAGCTGAGATGAGGATCAAGATAAAAACATATAACGCATAAGCTGTCGTTAAATCTGATAATTTTACAATAACTTTGGTCAACATGGGTAATTCGACTTGGTTTTGTCTAAAAATATCTTGGAACATAGGCACAACATAAGTCAACATAAAAATCACGACTGTAATTGCTGTACACATCACGATTGCTGGATAAGTCAAAGCCCCAATGATGATTCTTTTTTGCTCGTTTTTTCGTTTATAAAACTCTCCTAATTCTTTACAAACTTGTGCGGTAGTTCCTGTTTCCTCCCCTATTTGCAAAGAATAAAACTCATATTCCGAGAATACTTTTGCCTCAATCAATGCTTGAGAAAAGGACTTTCCATTGATCACTTGCTGGAGGATGGATTCGAGTAAGGCTTTATCGGCGTTCTTTTTTTGAGAGTCTATAATTAATCCCAAGGCCTCTTTGAGTGTAATCCCAGCGCGTAATAGTACCGCTAGTTCATGATACAATTCTTGTTTTTTCTTAGCTCCAAAGCGCTCACCAAACAAGACAATTTCTTGCTTCAGCAGGGATTCTAAGGAAGTACCATCCTTTGAATGGATAGGAGTGTTTGATTGTGTATCGAGTTGGAAAGCCATATTATTGATTCATGCTATAGGTTAGATCATTCTTTTTTGAAATAAAAAGTTCATAGCCTTTTACTTCTTCATCTGCTGAGATACAAATGCCATCCACTTTTCCTTCGGATATCGTTTTGCCTTCAAATAAAAAATGAATGGGCTTCAATTTTAACGCTATGGTATCCGTATTACGCAAAACATAATTTCCTTTAAAGGAATAAAATACGGTATCCGTCTCTGAAACCATTGCTAAAGTTTCATTGGAAGCGGTATAGGTTATATCATGTAATTGATTGACCTCTTTCCAAAGCCGTTGTTCAAAAAGAACCAAACTACTCGTTTTATCATAATTGGTTTGAATAGCATAAATCTCTCGTTGTACCAATCGCAGGACACTGAATGCCATACCAATTACGATGGCTGTAATAATTAGTACCACTAACAGCTCAGACAAGGTAAAGGAGTCCAACTTATTTTTATTCTTTTGCATATACTTTATTTAAAACTGGTGTCAACATCGGAATCCGTTATCACTTCCCTAAAGGTTTCTTTTTTTCCATTACTATTCGTTGCTTTCAAAATCACTACAGCCTTAGTTTCTTTTTCTTTTAGCTCAATATTGACTTGCCAGTCTTGAAACTTTTCTTCATAAGGCAAGTCAATCGTGTGATGCTGAATATCATATTCTAATCGATTCAATCGGGTTTCAATTGCATGCGTATTCTGTTTGTAAGTATTTAGGATAAGGTTATTTAAAATCAAACTCGCAATCATGAAAAGTATTACTACTAAAACGGTTGCGACCAACACTTCCACCAAGGTAGCCGAGCTTACTTTTCTTAATACAGCCATTTCATAATTGTTTTGGGTTGTTTTTCAAAAAGTAATCCACCATAAGTAATTGGTAACTCCTCATTGTTAATTTTTCCATTGTAAATATGATTCACATAAATTGACCCCGCTTGATTGGCTACAAACTGTTTGGTTAATACTGTTCCAGAGACAGTGCCTTGCAAGTCAATGTTTCCGTTACAATAGACTTGTCCCTTAACGGTAGCGCCGCTCTCTATTTTGATTGCCGTATCAAAATTAGACACCTCTTTTTTGTTGTAATACAAGACTACTCCTCTTATTAAGCTACCTGAATCAATGAAGATTTGATTGATCGTACTGTTGGGCATATTTCTTTGACTAGTATCTAATGCTTCTTGATATAATACCAAAGAAGAAGGGTAGCTTAACTCACAATTTTTATGCACCGTGATTTGTTTTGAAGCCACTACCTGAAACACTCCTTTGGTGCCTTCCTCAATAATAACCGTTGGAGCTATAATAATAACATCCTTCAAATGTGCTGATGCTTTTACTAGTATTTGCTGGGTAGATTTGATAATAACGTTCCCTGTGATTGAAAGGTTTTCTAACACTATGGAATTTTTAGAAGTCCAATACTTTGTAGCTGCTTCAAAAGAATGCACCGAGGATTTTACTGAATTTACAGCTCCCATCTCTTGCTGTTCTGATGGATTGGTTTTAACAAGTTCGTCTAAAGATGCTAAAACATTTTTAGACAAAGGAGGTAAACTTGTTTCACTTTTTTCTGTTGCGCCATCAATTAGCGTTACCCCATAAAAACTATTCCCTGCTATATAGCCTGTTTTCACTCCTTGTGATGGTAAAAAAGCCGCTCCTTTTATTGCAGTAGTCCCAACCAAAGACAGGCCATTTTGTGTCTCCTGTAGATAAAGCACTGGCGTAGTTTCAGTAGAAAATTTTCCGCCTATGATGGCTGTTTTTACAAAATGCTTGTTTCTAAAATGGGCTTTGCTATGAACCTTCTCAAAAACGCCCCATGGAGCGAGCTGAACTTGTATGCTCTTATTCGCCTCCTCTTGTAAAGGCACTTGAAGCGTATCCGAAGACACTATGGGGGCAGCAATTACATAATCTATCCCAAAATTAGAAAGATGTATCATCGCTACTGTGCCTTTGGCCTGCTCTTTCATATAATAGAAAGTATAGGCATACAAGACTAAAGCTCCTAACAATAAAGCAATCAATAGTCCAATAAACACGGTAAATTGAAGCGCACCCGAGCGCAGTTTTTTAAGCATATTTAATCGGCTAACATAATTAGATTCAATTCGCCTTGGTATTTAACATAGACCGATTCTTTGTCTCCTGACTTTAAAAATATCCCATTAGCGGTATCCCCAATACTCATAAAACAATTCTTGCCATTGATGATCAATAAGAATGTTTTTTTCTTCTCTTTTACGTCAGAGAGTACCCCTTTGTATTGTATTGCTGGCCAAACCAGTTCTGGGACTGCTTTTACTTTTATGGTTTTTTTTTGTTTTTTGGGCTGGGTCACAGGTGCAGCGGGAACATGTAGTGTTCCCAAAAAAGGATCTCTATAGTTGGTTTCAATAATTATTTTTTGTGGCTCTTTGTAGGTATGAGGTTGGACAGCCCAATGGCTTGGCGACTCAGGAATTATTTCTTCAGCTGAACCAAAAGAAACAAATTCATAAATCACCAAACCCCAAATGCCTAGCACCACTGGAAGTAAAATATAAATAGCGCGTTTATTTTTCATTCGCCGTATTCATTTTAGCTAAAGTTTTTTCCATCTGATCAATTTTGGCCAACATCACTTTGTGGGATTCTAATTCTTTGGCTTGCTGAGTAATCAATTTCTGCTGTTCAATCACATACAGCGTCAATTCCTCAATTTTTTGTAAAAGTTTGGTATTCAAATCACCTAAATTAGATCCTTGTTCTTGCATTTCTTTGGCAGTCGCAATTTCTGGAAGGTGCTTGTTTTTCTTAACATAAGCTTCTAATTCAGTCAAGGGCATTAAGGGGTATTTTTCTTCAAAAACAAAATCAGCTCCATCCATGTCCACCTTTACTTCACGGGAACGAATAGTACCAATAACATCGAGTTTGTGTGCTGGTGAGGTGGTACCGATGCCTACGTTGCCATTCCCCTGTAATGTTAAAACATCTAATGGGATTGCATTAGAAAACCCTCCTGGGTATAATCTAAATTTTAATTTATTTTCATTTGCATTCCCAGCTGTTATTGTTGCATCAATCCCATGCCAACGATTTGCCATACTTGTTCCACTTTCTAAATCAGATTTGTGACCATATTTAATTATATTATCAAAAGTGCCATCAATTCCATTTAATGTTAATTTAGAAATACCACCTAATATACTAAGTTTTGCCGAAGGACTTTTTGTTCCAATTCCTACATTACCATTAGATGAAAAATCAATAAAAGTATCTTCCCAATTTTTCCCAATATAACTTCTATTAAATCCAGTAACACCATTACTCATTTCACCATAGGTCCCAAAGGTGATAAAGTCTTGTCCTCCAACATGATCAGAGACAGAGAAAAATCTAGCCCAACCACCAGTATATCCAGGAAAATTAGTCTTTATTTTCACTCCATAAGTAGGGCCATCGGTACCTATAGCAACATTATTAAAAGTTGTATTTTGTGCATTAGTTTTCAAAACAATAAAAACTAAATAAACAAAAAGGATAATTCTATGCATGTTTATCATTTTAAGTTATCTTATTTTTTTTTCTATGTCCGTTAATCTTTCTAATATAATTTTATAAGACTCTTTCTCTTCTTTTAATTTTTCTATTTCTTTCGATTGAATAGTATTTTTCTTTTCTTGCTCAATCATATACAACGTTAGTTCCTCAATTTTTTGCAACAACTTGATGTTCATTTCGGACAAGTTGATGCCTTCTTTTTGCATTTCTTTGGCAGAGGCGATTTCGGGTAAATGTTTGTTTTCGGTTACAAACTTTTCCACTTCTTGTAATGAGGGCAAGGCATAGTCTTTCTCAAACACAAAATCAGCACCTGCATCTACTGAAACTTTTACTTCTCGGGAGTTGATGTTACCGGCTACGGTTAATTTTGAGGTGGGGTTGGTGGTGCCTATGCCTACGTTGCCGTTATTTTTTAAATGCAACAAATCTTCATACCCTGCAACACCTAAAGACAAACCAGATAAAAAATAATACCCATATGTTTTTAAAAATACATTGTCTTTTATTGACATTTTAACCGCACCAATTTCTGAGGCTGCAGCAACAATATCTAATCTATAATCTTGATATAAACCATCCGTAGGTCTTAACCTAAACTCCCCAGCTGATGTATTTGTGGCTACTTCTAGCTTTTTACTTGGGTTTAACACACCAATCCCAACATTACCCCCAACAAGATTAAATATGGTATTATTCCCTAGTTCATTTATATAAAGTGGTTTTGAATTATGTGATTGAATCCAACTGTAATTCGTGTTACCCCCTAACTTAAGGTTTGTGCCATTATTAGTCTCAATCGTTAGTGCTCCTATGCCTGAACGATCATCTGTGGCTTTAAAACGAACGTCTCCACTAACATCCAATTGAGCTATCGGGATATTTGTTCCAATACCTACCCAACCATTATCTAAAATGGTAAATCTGGATCCATAAAACCCACCATTTCCATAATTCCAAAACTGTAAGCTATTACCATACTGCCCTGTCATATTGTATAGAGTCCAATTATTCGCAATGTTGTTGGCTGTTTTTAAGGGATTAATAAGCTGGAGTGCCCCACCTTCATTTGTGGCATTAGAAGAGGTCAGCGTCTGCCCAATGGAATGAATCGGAAAAAAGCTTAAAGTATAGATTAGCATTCTGGAAAGTGTTTTCATAAAAAAGAAGTTATTTGGTTTCTAAAAGATTCAATCGTTCGGCTAGTGTTTCTATTATTTTTTGTTGATTCTGTAACGTTTTATGTTGCATCTCAACCGTTTTGTTGTTTTTTTCAATTTGATCATGCTGATTTTTCAATCTTTTTTCTTGTTCAATCACATACAACGTCAGCTCCTCAATCTTTTGCAACAACTTGATGTTCATTTCGGATAAATTGATGCCTTCTTTTTGCATTTCTTTGGCAGAAGCAATTTCAGGTAAATGTTTGTTTTTGGTAACAAACTTTTCTACTTCTTGTAAAGAGGGTAAAGCATAATCCTTGTCAAATACAAAATCTGCTCCCGCATCTACTGACACTTTTACTTCGCGAGAATTGATATTGCCAGCTACGGTTAGTTTTGAGGTGGGGTTCGTGGTACCGATGCCTACGTTGCCGTTATTATCAATCCTCATCCTCTCAAAGTTTGAAAAAGTTTCATTAGCATTAACAGTTCCCAACATGGTATGAAAAGTTATACCCTCATTATATTGTAATTTTATAGCTTTTGCACCATCTACAGTACTCGTAATATACTCCATTTTATTATTAACAGTTTGTGAAGCTTTTACATTATTTCCAATTATTGTAGCTAAACCTCCTCCTGTCGTTCCTATCGTTGCCCATTGACCAATTTTAATATTTAAATATGCATTTCCTCCTATTTCAAGTTTTTCAGTTGGTGTAAAAGTTCCAATACCCACATTACCATTTATTAAATTAAATCTTGAATTAGCACCATCAATAAATAATTGAGCGTAATTACCTTGATTAGAATTTCTAGCTTGTAGTCTGATCTGACTTTTATTGGGAGTATCTGCAACTTGTTCCAAATAAAAACCCAAACCATCAATCCCAGAATAAGCAAAATTATTTGAGTTATTTGCTAGTTTTAACAGAATTCCATTGCTTTCGATTCCATTGTTTTCAATATGCAATGGCACTTTAGGTGAAACGGTGCCAATTCCTACATTCCCTGTTGACGGGTAAATATTTGTTTGCGAATAGAAAACATTAATTGAAGTAAATAAAAGAATAATTGCTAGGATAGTATTTTTCATTTTTTGAATTTAACTTATTTTATTGGTCTTTTAAGGCTTGATGCTTTTTACTGCTTTTTAGATTCTAATGTTTTAATTTTTGTTTTAAAAATTTTAAATTCTTGATCTTGTTTTTCAATTTTGTCACTTTGAAGTTTGAGTTGATTGTTTTGTTCAATCACATACAGCGTCAGTTCCTCAATCTTCTGCAACAACTTAATATTCATTTCAGATAAATTGATACCTTCTTTTTGCATTTCTTTAGCGGAAGCGATTTCGGGTAAATGTTTGTTTTTGGTAACAAACTTTTCTACTTCTTGTAGCGAGGGTAAAGTATAATCCTTGTCAAATACAAAATCTGCTCCCGCATCTACTGAAACTTTTACTTCGCGGGAGTTAATGTTCCCCGCTACAGTTAGTTTTGAAGTGGGGTTGGTGGTACCGATGCCTACGTTACCATTAAAATAAACAGCCTGTGGATAAGAATAACTAGTTGGTATTGGTGCTGTATATGGAGCCGTAATAACTGTTGTTTCTAATAATGGAGCGGAATAACTAGATGAATATTTAATATTAACAAACAGAGTATTGCCGGTTTTTACAAAATGATGAATTGAAATCTTATAACTGGATTTAGTTGCATCCCATAAAAAATCTCCAACTGCAAAATTTTTAGAAACCTCACCTTCTGATTCCACAACTCTAGAAGTAGTTGTATTCCATATTCCTCCATCTGGATTACCGCCGACTGAAAAAATCTTTTTCACTACTCCTACAGAATTTTGATAACTATATCCACTTGTAATTTCAATTTCGATAAAGCCATTTACGTAAGTGTTCCCGAACATCACATCAATTGTTTGATTTGATACATCATTTGGAAATGCTATGGTGAAATTTCGATTCTCTACATTGCCAACTTTAAAAGCTCCATTTGAAATTTCTAATTTTGCATTAGGATTAACTGTGCCTATTCCAACATTACCCCCAACAAGATTGAATATGGTATTGTTTCCTAATTCGTTTATAAATAGTGGTTTTGAATTATGTGATTGTATCCAACTGTAATTTGTATTACCCCCTAACTTAAGGTATGTGCCATTATTAGTCTCAATCGTAAGTGCTCCTGTGGCTGATCTATCGTCTGCCGCTTTAAAACGACCGTCTCCACTAACATCCAATTGAGCTAATGGGTTATTTGTTCCAATACCTACCCTACCATTGTCTAAAATGGTAAATCTACTACCATAAAATCCACCATTTCCATAATTCCAAAATTGCAAACTATTACCATAAGGTCCTGTCATATTGTATAGAGTCCAATTATTAGCGATGTTATTAGCTGTTTTTAAGGGATTAATAAGCTGTAGTGCACCACCTTCATTTGTAGCGTTAGACGAGGTCAACGTCTGCCCAAATGAATGAACCGAAAAAAAGCTTATTGTATACATCAGAATTTTGCAAAGTGTTTTCATAAAAGAGAATTTATTTTTTTTCTAAACGATTCAATCGTTTTACCATTGTTTCTATTGATTTTTGTTGATCTTGTAATATTTTATTTTGCAAATCAACTGTTTTATTGTTTTTTTCAATTAAATCTTGAAGATTTTGCATTTTTTTTTCTTGCTCTATTACATATAGAGTGAGCTCCTCAATTTTTTGTAACAATTTCATATTCATTTCTGCCAAGTACAATCCATTTGTTTCAATCTCTTTTGCAGATGGGATCTCCGGTAGATGTTTGTTTTGTTTGATAAATGTCTCAACTTCCTTTAATGATTGTAGTTTATACTCATTAGCAAAAACATAGTCAGGAACCAATGGGCCAGCCATATCTACTTTCACTTCTTGGGTATGAATTTTTCCTTTTACGGTGAGTTTTTCATCGGGTAATGTAGTTCCTATACCTACTTTATCTCCAATTATTATAAAATTACTAACCAAATGAGTCTCTTCCATAGTTGCCTTAAAATCTGTAATATTTGATAATATATTTGTATTTACAGCAACTCCATTTATTTCGTAATTCACAGAAATCATGTTTTCAGCTGTAGATTTTGTCCATCCTGAAAATTGATAACCCCAATTATGAAATGATGCAGAATATGGTACATCTAGTGCTAAATACTTTTTACCATTATAGATACAAGTCTTAAGTCCCCAACTTGCATTATTATCAAAAGCTGTAATTGCAGCAGCAGTTCCATTGTAAGAAGAGGAAGATTTTATTTCTAATACATTTATTCTATTCCAAGCTCCAGAATTTCCTCGATAAGCTGTTATCGTGCCCACAGCATTATTCATATCTAGCAAAGCTCCATTGAAAATTTCATGAATTAATATCAAGTTTTTAGTGTAATCCCCTATACCATTTGTGCCTATGGCAATAACTTTAAAATCTCCCGCCACACTAGAAACTTGAGCTATGGTAGTAAATGATAAAAACAACATTAACAAAACAAGCTTTTTCATAATTATTTTTTTGTTTTTACTATTTGTTCAATTTTTTTATTTTGGGCTTCATTTTCTTTTTTTAACTCAATCACATACAGTGTCAGTTCCTCAATCTTCTGCAACAACTTGATGTTCATTTCAGATAAATTGATACCTTCTTTTTGCATTTCTTTGGCAGAAGCAATTTCGGGTAAATGTTTGTTTTTGGTAACAAACTTTTCTACTTCTTGTAGCGAGGGCAAAGCATAATCCTTGTCAAATACAAAGTCAGCTCCAGCATCAACTGAAACCTTTACTTCTCGTGAGTTGATGTTACCGGCTACGGTTAGTTTTGAGGTGGGGTTCGTGGTACCAATGCCTACGTTGCCGTTGCCAAACACATTCATAACTCCATTTTTAGCATCTCCATTAGGAGAAATTGAAACAAAGTCAGGCTCCCCTTCAGTATAAAATATTCCATAATTAGGATAGGTTGAATCATATGCTAAACCAAATGTTGATCCACCTGCGCCACCCATAAAAATCCTTCTTCCTGAAACTCCAGCCAAGTTAATATTACCGTTCACATCTAATCTTGAAGTGGGGTTCGCGGTACCAATACCTACATTTCCACCTGTTAAATTAAATATTGAATTGTTGCCAAGTTCATTAATGTATAGAGGCAGAGAATTGTGCGACTGTATCCAACTGTAATTAGTGTTACCCCCCATCTTTAGACTGGTGCCGTTGTTGGTTTCTATATTAAGACCTCCAACTCCTGATTTATCATCAGCAACTTTAACAGCTAGACCTGAATTACTAAATGAAGGTAAGGTTGAACAAACAATCCACCAGTCTGATCCAGTGTGTTTAAAATAATCAAATTCAGATTGACTTACTAGAACAGAACTATAATTTGAAAAATCATTATTTTCGAATGCTTGGTAAAAATAATTTCCCTTAACCACTGCTTGAGGATGCCAACCAGGATTAATTTGATTATTAGCATTGTACTCTAAATCATTTATACCATCCCACTTAATCATTAATATTGAAAAACTTTTCCCAGGATTCTTAGACGCTACAATAGCATATCCTGTAGCTCTTGCATTCTGTAGTTGAACTGCTGAAAGTGTTTGAGAATTGACTACTGTTGAAAAAAAGAACAAGCAAAGGCAAATACATTTTAAAGTAATTTTCATATTTATATGTTGAATTAATTGGGGTTTCATAATTATTTTTTAATGGCATCAATTTTTTTATTCAATTCAATTATATGCAAGGTTAGCTCCTCAATTTTTTGCAAAAGTTTGGTATTCAAATCTCCTAAATTAGAGCCTTGTTCTTGCATTTCTTTGGCGGGAGCAATTTCTGGAAGATGCTTGTTTTTCTTTATGAAAGCCTCCAACTCTGCCAAAGGCATTAAGGGGTATTTTTCTTCAAAAACAAAATCAGCACCATTCATATCTACCTTTATTTCTCGAGAACGGATAGTACCAATAACATCGAGTTTGTGAGCTGGTGAAGTTGTGCCGATGCCTACGTTGCCGTTTTTTATATAATGGGTTCCTCCACCTGTAACATATAAATTTCCAGATGTTGCTATTGGTATTGATAATTCTGTGGAAACATTAAAATCAGGAATATCTACACCTATTGGAGTTTCATTTATCTTTATTTGATTAGCATAAGTTAATTGATCTACTTTATCTTGCAAATAAGTTATTTTTACTGTGTAGTTCGAATAAAATCTAACATCTATATATACCGGTAATTGTTTATTTACAAAACCTCCTAGTGAAGTGGTCAAATCTGTTGGCGTACCCAAAATAATTTGCGCGTTATGATTAACCCCATAAGATTCTACCAATTTTAAAACAGGAACACCATAATTAGCACCTTGACCAAATCCATTTTCTAAAATAATTTTTTTATATCCTGTAGCAAAATAATATTCAAACAATTCAATTATAATAATACCTCCAGCTTGCCAATGATGAGAATTATATCCAATATTTGCTATTTCATATCTTTTGGCTTGTAATCCGTTTGAGCTTAAAGAATTAACAACTGTAGACTTGACCCCTTTCTGATCTATAGTTGTTTGAGAAAACAATATTGAGCTAGAAAAAAAAACAATGATTGCCAAAGGCATTTTAATATTTATAAACATATAAGAAAGGTGTTATTACTTTTTTAAAAATTATTTGTCACTACTGTTTTTATTAGTCTCCAATACTATTAACTTTTGTTCCAGACGATTAATTTTTTCATTTTGCAACAATAGTTTTTTGTTTTGCAATTCTAAATTTTTATTTTGCTCAATAGTATATAAAGTCAACTCCTCAATTTTTTGCAAAAGTTTGGTATTCAAATCACCTAAATTGGAGCCTTGTTCTTGCATTTCTTTGGCAGGAGCAATTTCTGGAAGGTGTTTATTTTTCTTGATATAAGCCTCTAAATCAGACAAAGGCATTAAGGGGTATTTTTCTTCAAAAACAAAATCTGCACCGCTCATATCTACCCTAACTTCACGAGAACGGATAGTGCCTATTACATCCAGTTTGTGAGCTGGTGAGGTGGTACCGATGCCTATGTTGCCGTTATGTGAAATCTTCATGGCTTCATTCATAATATTATATGAATTAGTAGCATTGTTATAACCACGAAGTGTAAATGTTAATCCACTTTCTCCACCACCAGAGGTATAAATATCCATAACATTTCCAATTCTACGAATCCCATGATTCGTATTTTCAAAATAAATTAAACCATTATCATTTGGATCATTTACTTCTTCACCTGAAACAGATATATAACCATTAACATCCAACTTTGCAGTAGGATTATTTGTACCTATTCCTATTTTACCACTTTTAAGTACATTCAAGAAATCTGTATTAAAATATCTTAAACTAAACATATAATTATTTCCTTGTGGATACCTAACAAAAGTCCACTGCCCCTCACCAGTACCAAAGTCTCCTGGAACTGCTCCTAATGCTAAACTTGCATAATCATTAATAGGTGAAGGAAGTAATCTCATATTTTCATTATAATTTCCGCCGCTAAGATTCTGAACTTTTAAACTACCATTTACAAGTTGATTTCCTGAAAAAACGTTAGTACCTCTTGTCGCAATTTCAATCCAATCCGGGTTACTGGATTGTAAGGTTGTTGAAATTTTTCTAAAAAACAATCTATCATTCGTAATGAAAGATGATCCTATCTGTAATTGATGGTTATTTGCTGGATTTCCATGTCTAATTACAAATAAGTGTTGCCAAGGATAACTTAAATCGGGTGTTGTTCCAATAGGATTTACACCGCCATATACCCCAGAATTAAGGGGCAACGAAAAATCATTTAAATAAGGAGCAAAACCATCTCCAATTTGTTGACCAAAAGAGGAGATAGAAATAAAAAAAAGAAATACAAAATTTCTTTTTCTATGGATAAAAGTGTAAAAAAACATAAGATTGTGATTGAAAATTAATGTATTTTTTTTGGGGTTGGGCATTAAAGAAATAGTTTTGTAATAGGTTATATTTTCCGAATTATTGTCAATACTCACAATATATTCATCGATATACTTTTTATTACTTAACCGTAAAACTAAAAACGTTACTCTTACTTGTATTTCCTGCTTTGTCAAAAGATTTTATAAACCAATAATAAACACCTACCTCTAAAGTGGCTGCAAATGGACTCGTGGCTAAGTTCTTGAGTTTTACATTTTTTAAAGCTAAATCAGTATATACATAGATACTATCTGCTTCTACGGTACCAGCCACTGCCGCTCTACTCCATTGAAAACTAATGTCTTTTACTGTGGTTTCGCTTTTGTCTAATGGCGCTTGTTGTAGGGCTACAGCGGGAGCCTTTGTATCTACCGAAAGAGTACGTGAAGAATATAGCGTATTCATATCGCCATTTACGGCCTTTACACGCCAAGAGAAATCACCTTCAGGAAAAGAAAATTCATAAGAAGTAGTGGTAACTGTCTCCTCTTTTACAAGAACTGAGTTTGCATCATATATTTGAATTTGATAATTCTTTGCTCCTATAATAGACTGCCAAGTCATTCTTTGTAATGCTGTTGTTATCACAACGTTATTTGCAGGAACACTTAGAACCACGGTGTTACTCGCAAAATCTTTATCGCTTAAAACAGCAAATTTTCTAGTAACATATGCTGTGCTGTAAGAACTATTAAGAGCCTTTACTCGCCACTCATAGCTTGCTAACGGGAGTTGCTTGATAAATGAAGTCGATTTAATAATAGTATCCAAAACCAATTGTGTGGGATTAGAAAAATCAGGTTTGGCAATTTGTATTTGATACGATGTAGCTTCGGGAACTTTCTCCCAAGAAAAAGTAACACCTGTAGTAAAAAATTCTGATTGATCGCTAGGCGCTATCAAAACTATCTTTGCATTTGAGATGTCTTCCTCAAAAAGTATAGCATCACAAGATGTACATAGTATAAAAGAGCATAAAAAAAATAGAGCGTATAAGGATTTTTTCATTTGGATTTATTCAAGTTATGACATAAAAAAAACAACTATTTACAAGTCAAATAAGTTGTTTTCGTGTTTTTTTTCTACTATTTGCTTCTCTGTTTTCCCTTTGCAACTTGAATTCAAATTGATAATGTCTGAAACATACCACTTGCCCCTTTCTGTAACACCCCAACAAAATTTACTTAATTTGTAGGCCAAAATATTCAATGAATTGACAAAAAGAACATCTGTTTTTTTTCCGAGTTTGTATAACGAAATGGCATATTTACTATCTTGATAGTGTGCAATATAATACGCATCTGATTGTTTAATTTTTACAAGATCATCTTGAGAAAAATAACAGGTAATGCCAGTTACCACTTTTGAATCTTCGGTATCCTTGAGAAAACGAACTAGTTCTTGATTGTGTTCCCCATTTATCTCGCTAACCAGTTTCATTATATCCAAAACACGAATAGTTACTAATTCTGGTTTTCTAGGCAAACTGTCTATATAAGCAACTTGGGATTGATCTTGATTGTATTTTGATTTAGACTTGTAAATATTGTGAAGTCTCTTATTGAAAGGTACCACTTCAATTGACAATCTAATTGGCGACTCTAATTTTGGTATGCTTCTTACCTCAAATTTAGTACTTCTTATTCCCCCAAGCTCAGAAAAACCAACACTTCCAAGCTCTGGTGCTGTATTCGAAACAGCGTAGGACTCATTCTTAATTCTAGTTGTGTTACAACTTACAAAACCAACCAAAACAAGCATTAGCAAAAAACGTATCATTTTATTATTTTTCAGTAAAAATAATTAAATAATTAAATTCTGAAAGAAAAAAGTGAAAGAAAAACAACACTTTATGACCTTTTAATTCGGATTTTTAAAATATCCAAAAAATTATGCAGTATGGGGTAAACAATAATAAAAATCAATAAGCATAATTCTTTTACCTGATTAATTCCTTAAACAATCACAACATAAAACAAAAAACCGCACATTTATAAAAGTATATATGACAAATAATATCTTTTATGAATGTGCGGCTTATTTATTTACAGCTATAAAAATGAGCTGTTTTTTTATTTTACTTTACTGATTATCATTTTTTTTTGATTTATCTTGTAAAATCGAATCTAAAATTTTCCCCTGAGCCGTAATTTTTTTATCCTGTTCCATCAAGTAAAGCGTTAACTCTTCTATCTTTTTGAGCAACTTCATATTCATTTCGGCCAGATACAATCCGTTGGTTTCTATTTCTTTTGCAGAAGGAATTTCAGGTAAATGCCTGTTTTCTTTTATGTATTGCGCTACTTCGCTCAAAGGTTTCAAGTCATAATCAGGAGCAAAAACATAATCTGGTACTAGTGGACCTGCCATATCTACTTTAACTTCTTGGGTATGAATTTTTCCTTTTACGGTCAATTTTTCATCTGGAGCGGTGGTGCCGATGCCTACTTTACCTTGCGCATCCCAAACACCAGAACCTGATAAAAATACATTTCCCTTAAAACGGTTTTGATAGGGAATTTCAGCAATCATTGTGCCAGCAATTGGCTCATCACTTGCTGTCCAACCTTGAAACCATTCACTAGATTCACCTCTCCCGTATGCATAAGCACTAACAGTAAATCTTTGATAATAGGACTTATCATCAATATAAATAACTACTTTTCCATTTTCATTTGATAAATAAACCACTGGTGTATAACTCCCTGATGAAGACATTTTTGGGTAATAAAAATAATAATTGGACTTATCACCACAATTACTATCACACCATATATAATAAACTAAACTTAAATCAATAGTCTCTGCAGTGCCATAATTATAGCCCGTAATTCGTATAGTAGGCATTTGTGAACTCACAACAACCGGTAAATTCGTTTTGATTTTAACGCCATTTGTGGGTGTACCGTTAAAATAATAATTTAAAATGTTGTTGTAATTTTGCGCGCTTACTACCGACACAAAAAACAAACTAAAAATAACTATTGCTTTTTTCATGATTTCTTATTTACGAATTTGTTGACTTTTTTTCTCTAAATCTTGTATTCTTTGTTCTTGTTTATTGAGGAGAAACAATAACTCATAATTCTTTTTATCCTGCTGCATCAAGTAAAGCGTTAACTCCTCTATTTTTTTGAGCAACTTCATATTCATTTCGGCCAGATACAATCCATTAGTTTCTATTTCTTTTGCAGAAGGAATTTCGGGCAAATGCCTGTTTTCTTTTATGTATTGCGCTACTTCGCTCAAAGATTTCAAGTCATAATCAGGAGCAAAAACATAATCTGGTACCAGTGGTCCTGCCATATCTACTTTAACTTCTTGGGTATGGATTTTTCCTTTTACAGTCAATTTTTCATCTGGAGCAGTGGTGCCAATGCCTACTTTACCTTGGGCATCCCAAACACCAGAACCTGATAAAAATATGTCACCCTTAAAACGATTTTTATATGGCACTTCAACGATCATAGTTCCTGCAATTGGATCATCACTTGTTGTCCAACCTTGAAACCATTCAATAGCTTCTCCCATTCCGTGTGCGTATGCACTTACTGTGAATCTTTGAAAATACGACTTATCATCTATGTAAATAACTACCTTCCCATTTTCATGAGCTAGAAAAACTTTTGGAGTATAACTTCCGTGCGACGACATAGAAGGCACGTGAAAATAAAAATTATTTGGATCTGAAAAAACAGCATTTCTAGCAAAAATATAATAATTAACTGTAAGATTAATTGATTCACCTGTACCATAATTATACCCATTTAAATTTATTGTTGGCATTTGACTACCGGGTTGAAAGGGTAAATTAGTTTTAATTTTAACTCCGTGATTAGGAACACCGTTAAAATAATAATTTAAAATGTTGTTGTAATTTTGCGCGCTGAGTAGCGACACAAAAAACAAACAAAAAACTTGCATTGCTTTCTTCATTTTTTTACTTTCTGATTAATTGATTTATTTTCTCTAAAATTTGTATTATTTGCCATTATTTATTGAGGAGAAGCAATAATTCATAATTCTTTTTATCCTGCTCCATCAAGTAAAGCGTTAACTCCTCTATTTTTTTGAGCAACTTCATATTCATTTCGGGCAGATACAATCCATTGGTTTCTATTTCTTTTATGGAAGGCAAAACCTTGAAGTAGCATTGAATAATAAATTATACTTTAAACCCACAGGATTACGATTTGTAGAAATTTGCTGAGCCGATAGACATTGACCAAAAATCAAGACTAAAAAAAACAGATATTTTTTCATAAGACGAGAGAAATAAAAATTAACATTTAATTTCTTGTAAAAATAAAATTATTTCTCACAAAAACAAAGTCTGTTATCTTATAAATTAAACACAACATCATAAAAAAGATTCATTACTAAAACACTTTTAAATAAACCTTTAATTCGTGATAGGTTGTTCACAATAGATTTCACAGGTATAATAACTTTAACAATACTACATAAAAAAACAGAGGCATCATTTTATAGATACCTCTGCTTAATAAATTTATTTTAAACGCTATAACTTGTTTTTTTTATGTTAAGTGGGGACTTGATACCCCCCGCTAGCGCGAGCTTCTAGCTTGTGCCCACAATCAATTTAATTAATATCTATTTCTAAAATTGTTTGGTCATGATTACCATAATTCCTTGCACTACTATACTTCCAATCTATTGCGTCAGTTACAAAACCTGTTTCAATGGGATTATTATGAATGTAGTTTAACTTTTGTTCAAATACTTTTAAAGACCAGATTTCTATTGGTTTATTGTTTTGTTGCCAAAATTGTCTATGTAATACATTACTATTTTTCTTCCCAGCTCTTTCGAACATCCACAAAATCCATTCTCTTCTACTTTCTTGTGGGTTCTCTTCTAGTATTTTTAACATTTTTCTAGAAGTAAACCCTTTAAAATCTCTTATCAAACCTGAAGGATCACCTAATGAAGAACGAAAAATTAAATGTATATGACTTGGCATAATGCAATAACCATATATTTCCATTCCTTTATTTTTCCTGCAATAATCTAAAGATTCAATAATACAAACAAAATAATCTTCTCTTGTAAAAACATCTATCCAATTAACAGTTGCAAAACTTATAAAATAAGCCCCTTCTTTTTCTCCAAACTTATATTTTCTACTCATAAACAAAATAATATCGTTTTTGTTTTGTTTGTGGGCACGAGCTAGAAGCTCGCGCTAGCGGGGCGAGATTACAATGTTAAACCAACTGGTATATGATTCATTTTCATTTAATTCATCAATAGTTCTATATTCGGTATAAAAATAATCTAACCCATTTAAATCTTCAATTATAAACGGTAATGGAGACATATAGTATTCAATTTTTGGAATATAATCTAAGTAACCTTTTTTCCTTTTACTAATAATAAGTTCTGGTGGAATAGCTTTATTAATTCTACTCTCAAATTCTAAAAATGAATGAGGAACACCTTGAAATGTATTTTTCAAACTAAGTAATTCAAATTGTAATTCAAATTTAATTTCTGAACAGTCTAAAGTGCCTTCAAAAATTTGTTTTTCTACTTCACACAATAATTTATTCCCAAAGGAAAAAAAATTGTCATATGAAAAAAAATCATTAAGATGTTTGGAAATATAAAGCTTACTCTCTATCTCTTCAATATTTGTTTTTAACCATTCTAATATATCCATAGTAATAAATAATTAATCTATAAAACTTTTAATCCACTCAAGTATGTTTTTTGAAACTTCACCCTCTCCATGTTTCCATGTCCCATCTAAATTTAAAGCTCTACCATCTTTTAAATGTAAATGTACCTTCTGATTATGTATTGGATTACCTAAAGGGTCTAATTTAGGTATATCCACTCTCTCAACCCCTTTAGGCGCTCTTCCTTTTTTAATAACGTTACGTAAATTTTTACCTAATTTTAATAATTCATTAGGCCTTAAATTCTTTAGAAGGTTAACACCCCCTCCTCCAGGTCCCACAGATATTGTCCCTCCAAGAGGAACAGGACCGAGATTTTTAACGGCGTAACCACCATCGTTTAATAAAAACTTAAATCCATTATGTTCTCCATATCTTGATCCATCAATAGCTAACTTATTCCACCACCAATCATCCCCTACTCTTGGGGCAAGTGGAAAATTAAAAATTGGAGCTTTAAAAACATAAGATAAATCTTTACTAACATCTCTTGGTTTTGCTACTCTAGTATTATATACTACAACTTCTTTAAGTACAACACCTTTTAATGGCGGGTCAATTGTTTTTCCTCCGTCAGGATCTACCATTGAAACAGGATTATTCCCCATCCCCAAATAAGGACTAGCATATTGACCATACGGATCTGGACTCAACCATCTTCCAATTCTTCCATCCCAAAGCCTCAACTGAAAGGCTTCCATACCCGTTTCCTTATCCAGCTCCTGCCCTTGAAAGGCATAACGGTAGTCTGAGGTAGTGTTACGGCTTGGCAACTGCTCTCCAAAGGCATAATAATCAGCATAACTCAGTAAAATAGAGAACACATTAGGGTTTTCTTGTATCACCGCTCGCACATTCCCCAAATGATCCGTGATTTCATAACTGCTTTTACTAGCTGTCTGCTTACCATTTATGATTCTGCCTCTTGTAAAAACTCCCAACCTCGAAGCTCCAAAGATAGGATTTTCTTTTTGATATAGTGCAGTTGGTATTCTCCCAGAAGATTTGTAATACAATCCCATTGCATTTCCGGCTAAATCTACTGCATAATATTCTGTATTGATCGTGTTTCCTGAATTAAAATTTTCTGATTTCCAAATACGATGACCTCTTTCATTATATCCAAAAGTAATGACATATAGTGAACCTTTCTCTACTTTAGTAACCAATCCTTGAGTATTATAGGTATACTTTAATCCTTCGGTAACATTCTCAGTCATTCTACCCAATACATCATAAACGTAGTTATTCGTGTTCTGGTCTTTAAGGTCTTGTAAATCGGTATTACCTACTACAGCATCATCCACATGTGTTAGTTGGTTGTTGCCTTTATCGTATTTATAGGTAAAATTATCAATGACTGTTCCGTCTTCTTTGGCTCGTTGCAAAGTAAGGATGTTACCGTTTTTATCATAGGTAATGTCTCCTTCTTTAAATGCCGTGGCAGGCGAAATGGCATTGCCGCTTACGTTTCCAAAACTGGATTGAGTCAACCAGTTATTAGCATTGTAATTGTACATATAGCCACGTTGTTGTGCCGCATTTGAGGCTGAGGCTTCTGCCAAAGGGTTGGGAACGTCTTTTTGCCTGTTGGCCCAACGGCTAGCCTTGATGTTCCCATCATAATTGTCTTGATTTAAACCTGCTACCGTAGGCGATGTACTGATGTTTCTATCGGATCGCAAGTAATCTCCATTGTAATAATCAAGCGTAATCCCAAAAACATCATTGGCATCACCACCTGGATCCTTTGCTTTTTCTAAACTAGGATGATTGATACTTTTTAATGCACCCCCTAGAGTATACACATAATCAATTCCTTGTAGTCCCTGAGCAAGTTCTACACGTTTTAACTCTCCTGTTTGGTAATACTTATACTTGGCATGCTCTTTAAAATTTATATTGTCTACAGAAGTTGCTACTGTTAAAAGTGAACCATCAATTTGATAGGTGTACTGATGTACAAACATTTCACTAGGTGTATCTTTTTGATAAATTACTTTTTTGATTCTGCCATTTTCATCAAAAGTATAATGTACCGTTTTAAGTCCAAAACCCAAGATGTTTTGTACCACCCACTCCGTACGTCCATACAAATCATAGCTGTACCACGTAAATGAAGTATCGTTGAAGGTTACCGCAACATTCCCTGATAAATTATTTGGAATGTACTGTCCAGGGTTCAACCCTCTAGAGGTAAGAAGTGCAGCCAAATCTAAATTAGCAGGAACAGCATAACTGGTTGTAAAATCCTTGTAATCATCATAAATAGTAAATGTTTGCTCAGAGCGGGTTCCTGTCAGTAATGTACCGTCAGGATTAGCAATTGCCGCAGCCCACATTCCAGCAGTACCAGTAATCACACCACTTTCAATAGGTCTACCCAAACTATCATACTCTGTGTAAGACACTTGAGTATCACTTTGTAAAGCATTTTGAGAATAGCGTATCTGCCCATCTTTACGGTAAGCAAACCTACTGCTCCCTTCATCTGGACTTGACACAGCTATAACCTGACCTAATGTATTGTAGGTGTAAGTTGTGGCTAAAGTATGTGCTGGCGTAGCCACAATTGAAGTATTGTTTTGATAACCCTTGGGTTGAATGGTTTTACTCAAGCGTCCTGTTTTATCATAATAATTTAAAGCAAAGTCTGCATAATTTACGGTATATGTCACTCCTTTTGCTCCAGCACTATAGGTTACTCCTCCTCCGCTAGTAATATAGGCCTCTGGTTCAGCAGTAGGCACAATAACGGCTTCAATTCTATAAAAATTACCTGCTGATAAACTTCCTGTGTGTAAAGCACCCGTTTTTAGGTTGTATATTTTATAATCAGAAGCAGAACCAATCAAGGTTGCTGGTACAACTCCTTGCGGAATATGTACGTCAATAAATCCCTGTGTCCCAATTAACGATAACACAGGATAGGCACTGCCTCTACCTGAAGTACCAGTGGCCAAAACCTTACCTTCACCATCTGAGAAGCTCACGTTTTCTATTCCATTAGCGTCTTGCACTACTGTTTTAAAAAACTTAGTCACTACTACCTCTCCTTGTGACTGTATATCACCATCAAAATAAGCTGCACCAAAGGCATAATACATTTCTTGAGCGGCAGGTAGCGTATAGCTAAATCCATTCTTCCAGTCGCCATTGATTTTATTGCCCCCAATTACCTTAACAGTATTTCCTGGATTCAATTCATCATAAACAACCTCGGAAAAAGGATGCGTGGCCGTTGCCTGATAAGGCTCAGCAGTGTTGGCATCGCTATAGTATTGGTAAAGATTAGGTTGCGCAACATCCTCATTTACGATAGCTGCAGTAGCCGTAAAACCTGGACCCGCTGTGAAATTTTTAGTCAATACTATTTGAGGAGCGGTAAAACTAACTGTAGTGCCCGCCGCAATAGTTGATGAAGCTGTTATCAATTGGGTAGCCCTTACATTTTGATTAGTAGAAATAGGATCTACAATTGATGTTTGTTGCGGAAAACTCCCTGTACCCGTAGTTCCATACGCTCTTAAAAAACTTGTTTTTTCGAAAGAATTTGAGGTCGACGGTGCAATAAATGAGGTTCTAAATGGCCTCCCTTTTTCATCAAAAATAGTTTCGGTACCCCAAACCTTATTGTTTTGAAAATCTTTAGATAAACTCACATCTGATTTTCCTAGGTCATCAAAAAAGGTTCTTGATGAATTTATAATATTACCATTAATATCATAGGAGGTCTGGTGCGTCCAGTGGTTGGTACTATCACTTAAAACTATAAAATCACCAAGGTTTTTGCTGTAGCTTAGACCACAGCCACCAGGTACAGCAGGCATGGTTCCTACAAGATAAATAATTAAATTATTATCCGAAATCCTTGCTCCGTAAGCTGTCGGATTGTTATTTGAGCCTGATAATATTCCAAATTCGACATCCGGAACTGATGTACTAAATGTAGCTAATATTCCTGTCCGTAAATTACAAGTATTGTCCCAGCCACCACTTAAATATAAGGTAGCTATTCCATTACTCACCGTAACTTCTCCACTGCTTCCGCCACCTCCAGAGGGAACACATGAATAAAGATTAGGTAAAGTTAAAGAAGCAGAAACACCTGATGCACCTCCAAGAATTGGAACCGATACTGTTGTATTAATACCGCTAAGAAAAAAAGGCGAATAAAAAACTAAATTATTATTTTCAATCTTTGCTTTATATCCGGTAAGTACATTACCATTTGGAATAGGTCCTAAATCCAGATCTGGTAGAGCTTGTGAAGCATTTATTACTTTTATTACCCCAGTTTTCATTGCCTGCGGCGACCAAGAACCCGAAAAAGTAACTGTCAAAACATTGTTTGTAACTGTAATATTACCACTTCCACCTCCACTTCCTGTTAATATAAGGTCTGAAGAGGTTATGGATTGAGAGAAGCTAAATAAAGGTAATAAAACAAAAAAGAAAATGTATTTTTTCATTATTAATTGTATTTTTTGAAACTATTATTATTTCATAAGAAGATAAAATCGTTAATTCTTCTATAAACCCTTACAGATTATAGCTGTTTAATGATTATAATTCAATACCATAAATTATTGCATGTGCTTATTGTTATAAGTGTTGGATTTAGAAAGCTTGAATCCACCTGTTACACCATTAGCCACATCATCAATTACTTCAGAATAGGTCTTAACCAGCCTTCCAGCGTTGTCATATTCGAATCGGGTTGCTAGACCATTATTTCCAATAATATGGCTCAACTCGTCCCATTGATTGTAAACATATCCGCTAATAGAAGAAGCCACTGGACGAATCATCAAATCGTCTAAATAAACAAATCGAGTATTTGAAAATATATAAATACTACATTCACTCAAAGGTACTTCTACAATAGCTGATTTGAATACCCAGTTGCCTGCAGTATAACTTTCTTTAAAAGGAATTATACTTCCATTAACTTTAATCGCTGCATTTGCCGCATTTGCCTTTTCGACCCAAACGGAGACTCTGTATTTACCTGCTCTATGCTGCCCGTTTTTCATTACAACTCCAAATTGAGAGTCGGAACCAGCTTGTACTGAATGTTTTCCAGTATGGAAATACGCCGTATTTCTCAATGCATTAGTCATTTGGACTTCAGGCTCCAGCCAATTGGTTGCTGGAGTTAAATTCTCTGCACCTGTATAGAATATTTCATTATATCCAGCATTTCCAGTAACCATGATCTTAGACTCATTATCACCCATCTTTGTAGAAGCTTTGTTACCATTTATATCTTTCATTTCTAAAGGCGAAGAAAAATGATCGTATAAAGTAACCTCCGAAGTTTGTTTCCACTGAGCAGGTTGGCCTACACCAATAGTCCAATTAAAATTATCATCTTTGCTACCATTAATATTGTCATAATTGGTAAAAATTCCATTGGTATCTTTGATGCCGTTCCAAACATAAGTCTTATGTTTTCTCCAAATCTTATCCTTCTCGGGTGCTGTTGACAACACGGAAAAAGTGGTTCCAGTAATGTCTTTGTAACTCCAAATATTGCTCCAGGTTGTAATACCGACACCAGTCTCCTTCCATGGATTATTAACATCGTTTTTGTCAAGAATATAAGAGTAATTTACAGCCGTTTGTGATAACATGTTTTTGTTGTTGATATTGTCCACTTTTGAACCCATTTCTGGATATTTTATGTAGGCGGGAATTGTTCTGGTTTTAAATGACTGGCCGTCACTAGAGGTATAAACCTGCTCTTTTGAAACTCCAGAAACTAAATCATAATCATTAAATTGAGTAGTATAAGTGTAGCCCTTAGATTGCTCAGTGGATGACTTTACGATGCTTGGATATTTTATTCGTGTTGAAGAATTTATTAACCATTTGTCTTTAAGTGCCGTATTTGTATAATCTACCTCTTTATAACTTTGATAAGACTCTTGGGTTACACCCATATTACCTGGAATACTATTTATATCATAATAATTACTATACACCTTACTCAACAATTGATTTTGTGAGTTCAAAGTGGAAACTTCCAGCAATTGACCTAATGCTGCAAAGTTCTCTTTTACAGTAAATGAATTTATACTCACCTCTTTATTATTAGCAGTATTTGTAAAAGGGACATTTGAAGTTTTAACAATCTCATAAAACTCACCAAATTTCACTTTATCTTTAGATTTTTCTTTCATAACATTAAATCTATATCGCATTTTAGCTTCAGGCAAAACTCCTTCTTTATGAGAACTTACAGTCACATATTCATACATTACTCGTGGCGCAGGTAATTCGGTACTATAAGGAACTTCTTTGACTACATTTTGAGAATAGGGAACATAACTCACATAGCCAATACCATCTTCTTCATGACCGTATCTATAATCTGTAAAGTAATTGTCGACACCGTCTGAAATTTTTAAGTTAGCCACACGAGCACCACCGCCTGTAAAAGACAAACTGTTTTCTAACTTGACAGCAACTGTTATTTTTGAAACACTAACCGACGTAGGATTTAAATCAATTATATTACCAGGTAACATACCCACTTGATTTGTAACTGGATTACTATCAAAAGTTACCTCATACTTGACGGTACCGAGAATATTAGACATAGCTGTAATCGTGCCACTTCCCACGTATGTTCTTTCAAAAATAGGTGTCATCTGACTTCCATTCCCTAAATATTTAAATAGATAATTGATAGTAACATTTTGCCCTATAACTAGAGGATAATTTTGATTTCCTCCAATTTCTATTTCTACTTTTTTCGCAGTCAAATCAGTTGAAGAAGTTGGAAAAGGATTAGGTAAAGTACTAATATATTTCACAGAATTAGTATTGGAAAATTCCAATGTAACAGGAGTAACGCTTTTAAATTTATTAGTCTCATAACCAATATTGATAGTTCCTCCTTGTGGTGTTGTGATTTTATTTAGGGAGAAAGTTTCAGGATTTAAAGGATAGCCCCATCCATCTTTATTGTCGATATTAAAAGTATTGGTATCATTGATATAGTCAAACTTATAGGGAGGTAATACACTTGAAGCGCCTTTACCTTTGAAGTCAACACTTTTTAATGTTAATCGATTATCGCCAGGCACCAAACTGTAATCGTAATTAAAATCAATTACTTTTACTGCTTTCGAAAGACAGCTTGACCAATTATCTCCAACGTCTAAAACATTGTCATATATATTATATTTTGCTTCTAAATCCTCTTTCACTTTAGATTGATTGTAATTTATGCGGAAAGATTGATTTGCATCTGCTCCAAACTTTTTATCCACAGTATAGTCTGAGTTTTTTAGCAAAATGATTTTTTCTAATCGTAATTGATTTTGTAGTGGAACAATAAATCTCCCGTTTACAACTACGTTGTTTTGTCTATTATCTATATGATCAGCACTATTATAACTCCATTCGGGAGATGGAGCATCTTGTCTCACTCCTTTTATAAACAAAGCAGTATGAGTTCTAGTTGTTATTTTATCTAAATAATACAATTGCTTTCTACCGCGAATCCATGTTTTAATCGATGGATCATTATCATCAATTAAGGCTTCTTTCTTATATGGATTTTTCCATGTAAATGCATCTGTCCATTTACCATATTCAAAACTTGTCCAATACCCTAAATCACCATCGTTAGCAACACCGTCGCCATTGTCTACAAAATCAGGACCAGTAACAGCTGTAAGCAACCAATGGGTTGCAAAAGGTTCTAACTGTCTTTTTTCAAAATATGACTCTGATTCAGTTCTGTTAGGTATTACACCATAAGTTCTAGTGATGATTTCATGATTGTAAACAGGTAGCGAATAATGATAGGTTTTTCCATCAACAGTTGTCACTTTGAAAGCACCAATACCATTTTTAGGCATGGTACTTCTATCAAAACCTGAAACATTCGGTAGTAAAAAACCATTTGTTTTTAATGAAGCATAGGAAGAAGCTGAAGTAATTTGATCGTTTGTATAGTATTCTATATAACTAGATGTTTTCCTTCTAGCTTGGTCATTAATATCCACGCCCGAACTATAATAGTCCAAAGCCACTGTGTTATTTATGTTAGTTTTAAATTGTGCCGGATTTACTTCTAGAAAGCTTGCTATTTCATTATCAAATTCGAATTGAGGTGCAGTATTAAATTTGGTAATATCATTTCCTGCAGCATTCTGAGCTCTAACAGCGTATTTAAGTGAATATCCTTCCTTATTTTCTTTACCATCTAAACCAAATAAGGCTCCATTTTTATAATGAGTAGCTGTCATACTTCCCGAAACTCCCTGTCCACTTGTCGAAAAATTATCATATGCCGGAAAAGTCATATTGTTAGCAACAACATCTGTTTGTGTAGAAAGTGATTCATCTACTGAATTTAAAGAAATTTCATTAATATCCATAAACCCCCTTTCATATGAACTTACATATGTATTTCCGAATGTTGAATGGGGCCCAGCAAATCCATCGTTAGTGTTAGATGGATTACAAGCAATAATTACTGTATGTATATTCCTATAACCATGAGCTCCGTTAATTCCAAAATTATTATATTGGCAATAACCTGAATTATTTGGACCATATTGACAAGAGGCTACAAATCGATGAGCTACATAAGTAGGCTGAGCATAAGAATAAACAGGAATGTCAGTTATTTTGTTTTTGAAATTTATAGGTCCTGTAATATAATTTTTTACATTTTTACCTAGCCAATATTTAAATTCTTGTTTTCCAAAGCTGGCACTAAAGATTCCAATAGGTGTAGGAACAAAAATTGGGATCATCCAACCTGTTGACGAAGTGGCGTAATCGCCAATTGCAACCGAATTATTAAATGATAAAAACATTCCAGCTCCTGCACCTCCATCAATGTTTTTGCCAGTTTTATTTGTAACATCTCCTGAAATACCTATGCCTCTAGAAGATAAAGAAACGTCTAGACCAAAATTATTATCTTTTCCAGTTCCTCCACTTATTCCTAAAGAGGTTGTGCCATTTGTGTTATATCCTATTGAGAAACCTGCATCGTTATTACTAAACCCTGCACTCAATCCTACATCACCATTAGTATTTACACTTACTCCATAGGATAAACCTCCCTTCATTGACACGCCAATACCAATAGATGCGCCATTTGTTCCTACAGAAACATTTACCCCAGTACCAACAGCACCTAAATCCGGACCAACACCTACGCTAACAGACCCACCTAAAGCCTGGTTATTCCCCCAATTAAATCCTACTCCCACTGATATTCCTGTTAGAGAAGTAAAGCCTAAAGAAGCTGTATATCTCGAATCTATACTTGTTTTATCCCAAAAATACTCATTTAGCTCCGAGGCATTATAATCATCAGGATACCCATTAACATTTCTGTCAATAGCCCCTGGATTAACATTCCAGCCCAGTCCCGCCCATGATGATTCCTGATCCATAGCTATTCCTGCATGATACCCTAAAGCGATAGGATAGCCTCCTTCAGGACTTGGAACATTGAGTAAAGGCAAGACATAACTGTATTGTCCAGTTATTAAATTCACCATGTCTGTTGCATCTACTGGCTCAAAACTAGCTGCTTCTGGAGACTTAGGTCCATTATTAGAAGCAAATAAATTATTAGGAACTAGTGTAGGAAAAAAAATCAGCAAGAAAATAGTTGCTATAATCCTATGGTGTTTTTTGTATTTGGTTATCATAAATTCTTAAAATTGCAATTGGGGTTCTTTCTGTAAGGCTTTGGAGTTTAATTTGAATTTGATGTCTCCCGTATCAAGTCCTAAATCTTGAATAACAAAATTGAGGTGATCTTGGTTTAGATATTTAACATCGCGAGGATACACTATGAGTATAGAGGTAGCATTGCTCATGCCATACATTCTGGGGTAGATAAAATCAGCCATGGCTAGGGTATCTTTTTCAGGAGTATAAACATGAACTTTTTCTTCCATCCCAAAAGCCAGCTCATTGACCATCTGTCCAAACTTAGCTTTGTCCCTAGCAACGCCATTCAATAGCTCTTGGTTATTTTTGGACATGGACAAATTAAAATACATATACTTACTGTATTTCTCTCTTAATTTATCTACCTGACTAGCATCGGCTTTATCCCCAAGTTCTTGTTTTACTAATAGATCAGTTGGTCGGTATTGTAAAACATAATCAACTCCTACAACAGTTTTACGGTAATTATAACCTTTGTCCTCATCCTTTAAATACTCATTCATTTCCTCCTGCGTGTCAAAAGTTTTGGAACAGGAGGTAATAATCAACACTAGTAATACTGTTAAAAGACTATTTTTTACCATACTCCGCATTCAAGCCTTTTAAAATTTCTTCTGTCAAATCAGTGGATTCATCAGCATACATGATATTTCCACCACCACTGGCTCCAAAGATAATTTTATAGCTATGGCTTTTACCATATTCTTTGATGTAGTCATTAATATCATTGATAACGGTTTGGGTAACCTTTTTATCTTCTTCCTGAATCTTTTTTTGAATCGCTTCTTGGTAGCCGTTAATTTGCTGCTGTTTATTTGATAACAATTCTTGTTTTAGTTTCAACTCTTTTGGAGATAATGAAGTCCTTTCTTTTTCGTAATTTTTTAATTCTTTTTGCCAATTACCAACTAATGAATCTACATTTGCTTTCATTAGATTCGCTTTTTTATCAAATTCGGCCTTAGCAATTTTTGTTTTTTCGTAACCAGTAATCAATTTATTAACATCAACGTAAACTAATTCTGAACTTGATTTAGAAAAATAAAGAGCTAACAAACTTATAACCAGCGCTGCAATTGAAGAATATAAAGGAATTTTTTTCATTTTTTTTAAATGTTATTTTTTTTACAATTTTAGCAATAATTAACAATATTAACAAACTAATTTTTACTTTATTTTAAAACTATTTCGTGTATATTTGTAAACCAATTCGCTGTTAAAATGAACACTACATCAAAAAACAAAATACCATCCTTCAACCTACAAGAAATGCTAATCGTGTTGGCTATCATAGGTATCTTATTGCTTATTGCATTACCTAACTTGATGCCACTGATTACCAAAGCTAAAAGTGTAGAAGCCCAAGTACAACTCAAAGCAATTTACAATGCGGAGAAACAATATTTTTTCATGTATTCAAAATACAGCCAAAACCTGACAGAAATTGACTTTGAAATTCCCAAAACTGTCAAAGAAAATGGTAGTGCCAATTACACTTATGAAATTATTCAAGCTACTACTAACGAATTCAAAGTAAGAGCCACAGCCTTGACAGATTTTAATGGCAATGGAGTTTTTAATGTATGGGAAATCGATCAAAATGGAACTCCAAAACAAACTACTAGCGACTAATGATGCTACTGCTATTACTAACGCTAACATGGGTCACCCTTGCATTAATTACCATACAAGATTACAAAGATAGAAGTGTCTACTGGTTTTTATATGGGTTAGTTGGGTTGTTGGTATTTGGAATTCAATTGATTCAAAACCCTATTTACTCGGCACTTTTTAACAGCTTAAGCAATCTTATTTTTATTAGTATCTTGCTGCTTTTTGCCGCTCTGTATTCTAAAATTCGGTTCAAAAAACGATTAATTAATGAGTCCTTAGGTCTTGGAGACATCCTTTTCTTTATTGCCATTTCTTTTGCTTTTGCTCCTATTTCATTTCTTATTCTTTTTGTTTTTTCATTGCTATTTTCCTTAGTCCTTCATTTATTCCTAAATCATAAAAAAAAAGCAGCAACAGTTCCGTTAGCAGGTCATATGGCGTTGTTTTTTGGAATCGTATATGCGGTGCTCTTTTTTACTAAGGATTATTCCGTATATGCTTATTAATTATGATTGATTTCAACCTCCCCTTTTCTATACAACAACTGGTCACTCCAGAACAAGCTTTTCATTACCGAATTATTCCTTTTGCGCTCCAACAAGGAGTTACTGTACTAAAAACGGATCATCCTGAATTGCATCAACTGCAAATGGAATTGACAATTTTATGGAACACCCCTATTGAAATAGTATTTGATACGACCGAGAACATCAATCGTTATTTGAGTACGAATTACAGGCAAACCCAATCCGAAAGTATCACCGAAATCCATTATACTACTGATTTTTTGGAGAAAATCGTTATTAATGCAAAGGAAATTGGGAGCAGTGACATCCATTTTGAGCCTTATGAAAAAAATGCAAGGGTGAGATTTAGGCTAGATGGAAAACTGAAAGAACAGTTTAATATTGCTTTTGATGAATACCCTATTCTTATTAATAAAATCAAAATTCGAGCACAACTGGATATATCTGAAAAAAGATTACCACAAGATGGCCGAATAACCATACAAACTAACACGGAAGATTTTGATATTCGTGTCTCTATACTCCCCACTTTACATGGAGAGAAGGTGGTGCTACGTATCCTAAGCAAGGATACCAGTCATATAGACATCAATGCATTAGGTTTTACAGAAAATGAATTAACACTGTACCAAGAAAACATACGAAAACCAAACGGTATTATTTTAATTTCAGGACCAACGGGTTCAGGGAAAACGACGACTTTGTATGCTACCTTAAAAAAGCTAAACCTTCCTAATACCAATATACTTACAGTTGAAGACCCCATTGAATATACACTCGAAGGCATCAACCAAGTGCAGCTAAGAGAAAATATAGGACTTGACTTTGCTGCCACCTTGAGGACTTTTTTAAGACAAGATCCTGATATTATAATGGTGGGTGAAATTAGAGACGTTAATACCGCCAATATGGCCATTCGAGCCGCTCTTACTGGGCATTTAGTACTCTCTACCATACACACAAATTCTGCTTGGGCAACTGTATCAAGATTAATTGATATGGGCATACCCCCTTTTCTAATTGCTAGTACACTGAATATAAGTGTTGCTCAGCGATTGATTCGTAAACTATGTGATTATTGTAAAGTTGAAAATGTTATTGATAATAATTTATTCCCGATAGGTTTTAAAGTACCAACTACCCTAACTAAACATCACCGAGCAGTCGGATGTGATCGATGTTATCATACTGGATATTCAGGTAGAAAGGCTATCTATGAACTACTACCTATTGACGTTATTTTATCCGAGAAAATAAAAAACAATCAACTTTCTATTGACAGCTACTTAGACGAAAATAAAATCAATACCCTTAAAAGCAATGCTATTCAATTAATCCAAGAAGGAACTACTTCTGTAGAAGAAGTTTTTTCCTTACTATTATAATTTCATTTATATTCGCCAATAGAACCAACATATTCTTATGAAAAAAATACTTTCTTTATTATTACTTTTATCTACCCAATTATTCTTGGGACAAGAGAATAGAATTCAACAAATTAAAAACAACATTGAAGCTATAAGCACCTCTGAACCGGGGCTTTCAGAAAAAATAAACATTAATATTAAAGAAGCTTCCTTAGCTAGTTTTTTAATAGCCGTAGCAGAAGTACACAAACTCAATATAAGTGTTGCCCCTAACCTAGCCCAAATTAATATTGTTAATAATTTTACTGATGTAAACGTAGGAGATTTATTGGTATTCTTAGCCAAAGAATACAATCTGTCAATAGACTTCTCAGGAACTATATTGGCTATAAAAAGTTATGAGAAACCAATTGAAAGAGAAATTCCTAAAACTATTGAAGTTAGTTACAACAACGATTTGCTTTCCTTAAATGTAAAAGAAGATAAATTATATGATGTTTTTAAAAGAATAACCGAGGTCAGCAATAAAAATCTTGTTTTTACCCCAGGTCTAGAAAACAAGTTACTCACTTCATTTATAATTAATATGCCATTTGATGCTGCGCTAGACAAATTAGCTTTGGCAAGTAATCTTAATGTTACAAAGTCAAAAGATAATTTTTATGTTTTTGAAAGCTTTGATTCTGTGAGTGCTAATGATAACGGGATGGGTAAAACCAAAACAAACAAAAATAGAAAAGGCAACTTCTTCTTTAACGTCCTTGATGCTGAAAAAAAACTATTAGAAGTTGATTTTGAAAATATGCCAATTGCAAATGTGATTTTTGATATCGGTAATGCACTAGATATTGACCTCTTCCTTTCAAGTCCTATGAATAATATTGGTATTGCTACAGTGAAATCAAAAAGCATCACTTTTGATCAGTTGCTAAATAAACTTTTTGAAATTAAACAAGAAACAAAACAAATACCCAACAATCAGCAAAACCAATTTAATCCAACAGAAAACAACAGTTCAACACCTACTGAAGGCTACACCTATAAAAGAAATGGAAATATGTATTTTTTTGGCACCAAAAACCAGTTGGTGGTAAGAAATATCAAAACGATACCATTAATGCATCGTTCAATCGACATTTTAGGGGACCCCTCAAAAGAAGGAAGAAGTGCCGGTAGAATAGCAAACACAAATAACTTTTCAAATTTTAATTCTAACAATAATAGAACTAATAATGATTCGCAACAACAACAAAACAATAATTTTAATTCACCAGAGGAATCTAGCACAAATTCAAGTTCCAAAAGCTCTGAATCTATTTTAACAATAGTTCCTGCTGAAATTACCAAGGAACTGGATATAAAAGTTGATAAAGAATTAAATAGCTTTGTTGTTTCAGGACCTGCTATTAATATTGAAAGATTTGAAAATTTTATTAAATACATTGATAAACCAGTCCCAGTTATCCTAATTGAAGTTATGTTATTAGAGATTAACAAAAATACAACTATAGAGACTGGGATTAATGCCGGAATTGGTGATAAGCCCCGCACAACAGCAGGAACTGTTTATCCTTCAGCCGATATAAATTTAGGAGCACAAACTATTAATAAAATTATAGACGGTTTTAACGGTTTTGGTTCTTTGAATATTGGAAAAGTAGTTCCTAACTTTTATTTAAGCTTAAAAGCGATGGAAAGTAACGGGAATTTAAAAATACGCTCGTCCCCGAGATTATCAACCTTAAATGGACACAAAGCGTTTCTTTCAATTGGCGAAACTACTTACTATGTGGTAACCAATCAAAGTTTTTATGGATCTCAAATACCACAAGCTTCTGAAATAAAAAATTACCAGCCTATAGATGCTGAATTATCTGTTACCATAATGCCTTTAGTATCTGGTGATGGCCAAATTACTATGGATATTAAAGTTATCCAATCTAGCTTCAACGGTCAAAAAGTAGACAAAGATGCACCTCCAGGAATAAATTCAAGAGAATTCACCTCTATTATAAGAGTAAAAGATCAAGATATAATAGTATTGGGAGGTCTTGAAGAATCGGTTAAAAATGACTCCGGGAGTGGTGTTCCTCTACTTTCTAGAATTCCAATTCTAAAATGGTTATTTAGCTCTAGAAAAAAAGAAGAATCAAAGAAAAAACTATCCGTTTTAATAAAGCCAATAGTAATTTACTAATGAAAATACCAAAAATAGATACTTTATTAATGGGGAATCAATACATCAGTATTGAGCATTATACTTGTAATAATGTAAACAAAATTGCACTTGTAGCGGTAAAGAAAACGAAAGAAGGATTACTAATCGAAAAAAAAGATAAAGTTCATTACAAAGGAGAGATTGCTGAAAAATGGGACAAATCTCTACCCTATTTTTTAGTTCTAAATACCAATCAAGTCCTCCAAAAAGAAGTACTCTATACCGATCCCTCGGATGAAAAATTAATAAACAAGGCTTTCCCAAATACTAATTGGGAAACTTTCTATTACGAAATATGGAGATTAAAATCCAAAACTATTGTAGCCATAACCCGTAAAAATTACTTAGACGAGTTAATTCAAGAATACAAAAACCAGCAAATTAATATAACAAGTATTAGTCTTGGAACTTGTGCTATAGCTGATTTAAAAAAGTATTCCACTTATGATGAATTACACACAAATCATCAAATTATAACTATTAACGAGCATGATACTACAATAAATTCATCTCTAGAAGAATTACCCCAGGTAAACTATGCTATTAACGATCTTGCAATTCCAAATGCGCAACTGCTAGCTTTTTCTGGGATTATTAGATTAGTATCTAATTTTACATCTAACTCGGGATCAATCATTACACTAAGTAACTTAAAAAAAGAAGAATACCTTCAACAGCGTTTTTTTTCAAAAGGTTCAAAAATAATACTAGGAGCGTTGCTTATCGTTCTACTTATAAATTTTCTTTGCTTTTCACATTATTATAAAGCCTCTCAAGAAGCAACAGAAAAAATTGCCATGCATAAAGTGGATCTTCAAAACTTAGCTTCCATAAAAGAAAGAGTTAAACTTAAAGAGAGTATCGTTCAAAATGTTTTCTTGAAAAAAGGGTCTCAAAGTAGTTTTTATTGTAATGCTATAGCCCAAATTATCCCCTCTTCCATTCTCTTATCTGAAATAGAACTTAATCCACTTGAAAAAAAGGTGAAAAATGAAGAATCTATTATATACACTGACAAAACAATTCTAATCAATGGGATCACTAAAGACAATACTGCTTTTACTAATTGGATTGAAACCATCGAAAAAAAGTATTGGACTTCAAAGGTGGTTATCACCCACTTTGGAAAGAATGAAAACAACGAAACCGAATTTGGTGTAAAAATCAACCTGAAGTAATATGACTTTTAATCGAAAAAATAAAATACTACTATTGGGTTTTGGAGTAGCACTTTATCTTTGCTATTCCTTTGCTATTAGTAATACCATAACTTATTATAAAGATCTTAAATCTAAAGAAGAAATTATCGAAAATTCGATCCAACTCCCAACACTCATACCTCAATTAAAGTACAAAGAAAAACAATTGGACAAGTATTTAAACGCTCATGAAATCAAAACAAAAGCTTCTTTTCAAAATGAGTTATTAAAACAGTTAACCCTTTACACCAATCAGAATCATGTTAAGATAACCGATTTCAAAGCTCCACACCAAGTTATCAACAAAACCAATAATACAACAACCAGTTATATTTTTTCACTCGAAGGCACCTTTTCTAATTGTCTAAAAACGATCAATACTCTAGAAAACAAACCAGAATTAGGTGTTGTCAAACATTTACAATTTGTCAAGAAAAAAAATTATAAGACCAATAAAGAGGAACTTTATGTTGAAGTAATTCTACAAAAAAATAATTAAAGACAAATTTAAAAACGTTGAATAAGAATAAAATAATATTACGTTTCATTTAATTTACTCATTGAACTTGCCTTAATACTATCATAAAAATCAGTAGATGGCTTAATAGCTTTGTTGTCAGAAGGACGTCCTGTGCATTTCATTATTAATTGCACAGGAATGACTACTGATAATGCTAAAAAATGTTCTTTTTCCTATATTACTTTCAATTAAAGATCATTTAGGCCAAACTGTATCAAATCTTTCATTTTCATTTTTTCTTTACTTATCATCTTATTTTCCCTACGGATTTTTCAATAGATTCTTAAATAAATTGTCATATGCTGTTTGCGAGATATAATTTTCATCTGAAGATTCTACGTAAAATATGTGCTCGAAATATAAACCAAAAAAGTAAAATAATACCTTACTCATTTCCCCTTTAATAGTAAAATCAAGCAAGTTTTTTAAGATTTCGGTGTGACTAATTAATGAGCTCTCATTGTTCATCGGTAAATTGTTTTCAATAGTATAGGTGAATGACATAGTGCTCATAAACAATTCATTTTTAATGATAGAATCAAAAATGAGTTGCCTTTTGACTTCAGACAATTCTGTAATAAAGTATTGAACTTTCGTTTTAAAGTAGTCGCTACTATCTATAGAAGTCTCATGAATTTTATTAACAGCTTCAATAAAATTTTCAGATAATTTCAAATTCTCTGAATTAAAATTCGGGGACTCAAATTTTTCAAATAACAATAAATTTACGAAAGGGACGAAAACATATAATTTTTCATCTCGGCGAGCGGTGTTTTTTTTCTTTTTCATAGTGTACAAAAAATGCGTGAAGCAATAGTCAACTGTCAAAGAGGTACTCGGAAACCCAACAACCAGAAGACTACGCCCACGCAAGTATTTTGCACAGGCGAAAGTCTATCAATTTTGGTTGTTAAAGAAGATTCCGAGTTTTCTTTGACCAAATCAATAGCTTACGCGATTAATAATATTTTTCTAAGTGTAAAATTAGATTTTTATTTCAAAACATTTTTATTGTATTTTTAAAATTATATGCTACTTATAGGAACACTTTTTAAATTTTCTTAATAAATACTCGACAGCTTCAGCATCTGAAAGTATTTTTATCTTTTTAGTTGCTGTTTTGGTCTTATTCACCAATTCAGATTGCACACCAAGCATAGCAAATAAACGAGATTTCTCTTTCTCGTTTAATGCTTCTATAACTTGATATGCGGTTTCTGCTAACATGAAGTTTATGGTTTAAGACCTTTCTTGAGTTTGCTTTCTATCTTTTTTCCAATAGTTTGATTAACTTCTTGTCGATGATTACTTGATTGTCGATGCTTATTCTCGTCGCATTTTGTATCTGTGTTTTCAACTCCAATTGCATTTTCTTTACTTGCTCTAATTCCAGCATCAATTTCTGGAACAGTAGAATGGTCTCTGATTTGTTCATAATTATTAAGTTTAGATTTTATATTTTGCCAAGATATTTTTTTGTGTACATCACTTCCTTTATAAGGTATCTCTTTATACAGAAAAGATATACCTGAAATGTACCCGGTGCTACTTTGATTTAATTTGGTATCTACTCCTCTTTCTTTTAATTTCTTGATAAATAACTCAAGATTGATATTCGCATTCAGAGTTTCAAAAATGATATTTTGCAACTCTAATCTTGCAGGAACGTCTCCAGTTCTCAAGCATTTTTCTATTTCACCTTTACTGAGAACATTGCTTTCTTCCTTAAGTATAAGTTTAGTTAAATTATATTTTAGTTCTAATTTGCGAACCAGTGCCTCACTCCGTTTGTAATTTTGAGAATCGCTAACCACATTTCCATCATATTTAACCCTATTTGCCACAACATGCGTGTGCAATAAATCCGTATCCCGATGTAAGAAAATTACATACTGATTGTCATCAAAACCCATACCCTCTAAAAAATCACGGTTTAAGCTTGCAAAATCTTCATTAGAAAGTTTTTCTGAGTCAGAATAAGGCAAATTCAAACTTACATGATATACCGCTCTGGAAAGGTTGGGTTTCAACTGCCTAATAACATTAAACTCTTTGGTTTGTTTTACCACTGAATGTGCCGATAAATTAGAATCTAAAACAATAGCCTCTCCTCTATCAACCTTCTTTTGACTGTATAACAAGACCCCATAAAAATCTTTTCCGATGATTTGCTTGGCTATCATACTAATCCAACAATTGATTTTTAATCGTATTTAACTTTTCTTTTAAATTCAATAAATCCTCTTCTAAACCTTTCAAATTTGGATTGCCTTGATTCGCTAGTTTGGCCATTTGGTTAATATTATTACCTATCCGAGAAAGTTCAATTAGGTAATCTCTATTTAGACCAAGCATAGAAAATTTAGGTAACTGTTTTTTCAAAGACCTAATTCGTATAAATTGAGTAACTGAAAGACCATAAGATCTAGAAAATTCTTCAATTTGAAGTTGCTCATCAAGAGTAAATCTGATATTGATTTGGAACATTTTTAAATCTTGAATATGTTTCTTTGGTCTTGTCATAGCAATTCAATTTTAGGATAAATGAAAACTCATTTGTTCGTTTACCTGATGACAAATCTATAAGGGTAATTGCTAGCAAAAAAGATTTACCGTAATCAAAAAAACGATACGGTAAATTTGATTCCAATTAATTTGAAGATAATTTGAAGAGTAATACACTAAGATTTAAACTTTTCAAAAAATAAAAAAACGATTAAATTTTAGAGAAAAAGCATCATTTAAAAATAGGGCTCTGCCAGATTACAAATTAAACGGGGTGTGGGGTGTAACCCTGCCAAGCCATTCGACCAAAGGGAGGTTTTTGCTATCAAAAACATGGCTTGCTTCGTGACAACCTATAATTTTAGTTTGGCCTTAAGGGGAAAAAAATAAGCATAAAAAAAACCTTCACTTTTGATGAAGGTTAGACCTATTTACTTTTTAGATTAGCAATCATCACTGATCATTTTGGTATAGGTTTCCTTTAAAGTTTCCTCAGCTTCTTTTACTTCAAAAAAATGAAAAGGTGTTTTCAAAATTTCAGAAATAGCATCTTTATAATGTCGTTTTTTATACGCCATATCTTTGCCATTAAAATATTTACAAGGATTTTTTGGATGTACTTTTTGAGGAGTATCGAGAACGTTTTTTTCTTTGTTTCTTATTTCAAACCGTAAAGCTGCTTTATTTTCATATTTCTTTAAATCAGTAAAATCATATGAAAGTCTATCATAAAAATCTTCTTCTAAAACCACAATTAAAGCTTTTCTTCTTGATAGATAATATTTTAAATCTAACTCAATGCAATTAAAAATAGATTTATCTTTAACTAAATGGTCGTGTAATAGTTTTAATTGTTCAGACGTAAAAACTACTCCTTTAATTTTAATTGAAATAACCAAAATTTGATCACTATTCAAGTAATCGAATACTTCTTTTAAATTAGCTTTTATCATCTTTTAGGCCCTCCTCTTCTTTTACCTTTGTTTAAATTTTGATCTAACGAAACAATCTCTTTGATAGCTTGTTTTAAATTTAGCTCCCGTTTAAAAATTAAATGCATTTTTTGACAAGCGATACTTCCTAATAAAAAATAATCCCGCATGTTTAAATCCTGTTTTTCAATATGTTTTTTAATAAAAAACGCAAGTAAAACCGCTTCGTAATTTTCTATTGGCTCCTTTATAGCGTCCATTTTTTTATACATTAAATCCCAAAATTCACCTCTACTTTGTGTTGATTTAATAGGTTGTTTAACAATAGAGCTACCCATAATTTTAGAAAATGATTCTAAAAAATACCTACCATATTCCCATTGTCGTACATTTAATTGATCAATTAATGCCTCTTGAGTAAACTCTTTAATCTCTGGATATTTAAAAAAATCTCCTAATCTATAGGGTTTAGAAAGTAATGTATTGAACCATTCTTTTTTAAAGTCTGATAAATTATCTAAGAGTATTAATCCGAAGTTAATGGTGATTTTAAAATAACGATTTGAATCTAAATTGAAGTTTTTTGGATCTGTTCCCGGTAGTTGTTCCAAGTAGTTACCATGTAATTCAATCGAAAATGAAAGTGCAAGCAGAGACTTAAAATCTTGCTCCGAAAAGGACACAAACTCAATATTGACAAGCTTTTCCTTTAGTTCATCATATATTACATATTCTGATTTTAGTGGTGAAAGAACCTCAAATTCATTTAATATCATATTGTTGATTATTTAAGTTTAAAACAAAAAAAAGCTGAATTTATTTAAATAAAAAATATAATTTTTAAAAATATTGATGTATTTTAAGAAATATCCCATATGTAATATTCAAGACAATAATATTCCGAATTAGAATATTTGGTAGTGTATTCATTGATTAGTTTTCACATTAATTAATTCTAACATTTAATAGTTCTAACATTTAGTAGTTCTAACATTTAATAGTTCTAACATTTAATAGTTCTAACATTTAATAGTTCTAACATTTAGTAGTTCTAACATTTAGTAATTCTAACATTTATTAATTAATTAGTTTATTAATTAGTTTTTAATTAATTTATTAATTAGTTTTTAATTAATTTATTAATTAGTTTTTAATTAATTTATTAATTAGTTTTTAATTAATTTATTAATTAGTTTATTAATTAGTTTTTAATTAATTTATTAATTAGTTTTTAATTAATTTATTAATTAGTTTTTAATTAATTTATTAATTAGTTTTTAATTAATTTATTAATTAGTTTTTAATTAATTTATTAATTAGTTTTTAATTAATTTATTAATTAGTTTATTAATTAGTTTTTAATTAATTTATTAATTAGTTTATTAATTAGTTTTTAATTAATTAATAAACTAGTTTGCATCTTGTTTTCTAATAAATACAAGAGTGGATTTGTGTTTTTAAATTTTTATTGATTATAAAGAAAGATAAAATAGAGTAATATTTATCTCTTATTATGGGATGAAAAATATGGGGTTTAAGATCAAGAATTGAATACTTTTTCTATATAGACAAGAGTTCTAACAAAATATTTATTCTTAGCATATCTGAAAGCTATTCTGAAACCTGATTACAGTATCCTTCTTTTTACTTTTTTAAAAACTTGACTATCGTAAAGGCATCCATTCCAGAGCATTTAATTCTTTTATTGAACCCAAAATAAAACAATTACGTAAAATGAAATTGGAAGTATAGGTACATTTTATGACCTCTTCAAAATTGAAATAATAGCTATTGATTATTGAAATAGATCCGTCAACAGTGATACGTTTCTATTTTATCTGTAAAGTCAATTTTTCTTGATTTCCTATTATTTGCCACATTAGGAATGTCTACTCTAGTTTATCTAATGCGCCTTTTTGTATGAGGTAGAGTAATCGTTCCCTTTTGGGAAAGCATAATGCTTTATTGTTTATTAGAAAAGAGAATTTTGATTCAGGTTTTTAGCCATCAAATTGACTTCATATGGAAATGCGAATGCTTCTATAGGATGATGTTGCAACCATTTTGCTTCGTCTTCTGGTTTTAGTATTACCGGCATGCGTTTTTTGATATTGTGTATTTCTGACATGACTGTGTTGGCTTGGGTGGTAACAATAGCATAGGTGTTTTTGATTTCACCTGTGATTGTATTGGTCCATTGCGCATAAATTCCAGCGAAAGCAAAGAGATCATCATTCCCAATTCCGATTTCAAATTTGTTTTTATTTTTTCCTTTGCTGTCAAGCCTTTGCCATTCATAAAAGCCATTGGCAATCACAAGGCATCGCTTGTTTACGGAGTTTTTGAAGGAAGGTTTTTCGCTGATTGTCTCTATTTTGGCGTTTAAGGTGAATTTTTTAATGTCTTCATCTTGAGCCCACGCTGGTATTAAGCCCCAATTGTAATGCGTAATGATGCTTGGTTTTTCATCAATGATTACTGGAGTTTTGAGATATTCAAAACCATTGGCATGAGTTGCTGGTTTGAATTCTAGTAGATTGTCAATTGTAGCCTTGAACCTACTTTGTACTTCTAAAGCTATTTTAGTTTGTTTGGAATGATAACACATACTCTTCCCTTTAACTTTTTAATTTTCGAGTTCTTTTAAAATTGCATTCACATATTCTGCTGTTGTGGTTAGTTTTAACTTGCAAAATTTAATTAGTGTTGTGGCTCTTTTTACTTTCTCAGAAAGTTCATCAACTGATATTTCGCCTTGTTCTATTTCGGATACGATACTTTGCAATTCTTCAAAAGCGTTTGTATAATTTAGTTCTTCTTCCATTTTATTCTTTGATTTTTGTGATGGTGCTTTCAATCGTTCCGTTAAAAAGCACTGTTTCTATAGTAGTTCCCTCTTGAAGGTGGGTTGTATCTTTGACTGCTTTACCATTATGATAGGTGATACTAAAACCTCTTTTTAACACATTGACAGGATCCATGATTTGGATATTTTTATCTATGTTTCCCAATGCAAGTTCAGCATTTTTAATGTTTTTGATGGATGCCGTTTTTATAGTTTCTTGCAATAATAATACCGCTACTTGTGATTGCCTGATCCTATCGGTCGCAGTTAACTGAGTTTTATGATACAAAGCTTCTAAAACGTTATTGTTGTTTTTAATGATAAATTGGGATTGTTGCTTTATGGCATAGCTCGCATTTTTGATTTTGTTTTCATTGTTGTTAAGTATGGTATTTGTCAAAGAACGAAACAATTTAAGTTCGGATTCCAATGTGGCATTCTCTTCGCTGATCAATCGTCTGGCTTTGTCGATTATTTTGTCCTTTGCTTTTTGAATTGGTACCGAAATATTGTGGAATTTTTGAAGGAGGTACTCCGCAAGTTTTGTTGGTGTTATGGCATTGGTATGCGCGATCATTTCACATACGGTTTCATTGGTAACATGACCAATACCCGTAATGACAGGAATGGGGAATAGTGCAATTGCTTTGGCTAATTCATACTTATTATAACAGGATAGGCCGACATCGCCACCACCGCCTCTTATAATCGCCACTGCATCAAAATGATGGATCACTTTCTTTATTCGCTCTAACTGAGCAACAATACCCGTTACAGCTTTGTCACCTTGTAATATGAATGGAAACAAGAGGTAAAAGAACTTATAATTCCAATTGTTGTTGTCAATTACATTTAAAAAATCACCGTAGCCTTTGCTGGTTTCTACCGAAATAATTGCTAGTCTTTGTGGTAATAAAGGAAGATCTAGCTTTTTGTTTGCATCATAAATTCCTTTTTCTTGTAATTTTTTGATGGTTTGTCGCTTTTCATTCTCTAAATCTCCTAAGGTAAATTGTGGATCAATATCTATAATTTGGAGTGACAGTCCAAAAGCGGGGTCAAAGGAAATTTTAGCCAGAAACAATATTTTAATACCGTCTTTGAGAGGTTCCTGTAAAATTCTTAGAAAGTTGCGATTTATATTTTGGTAATCGTCACGCCACAGGGTTGATTTACATTGTGCGACAATTTTACCATCTACTTTTTCTATAATTTCAGGAAAACAATGCCCTGAATGTCTGTAATGGTTCAGCTTGTTCATTTCCGCTTTAATCCAAAAAGAACTTGAATACCGTTGTTCCAGCGTTTTTTTTATGCTTTTGGTTACTTCCAGCAGCGAAAAAATAGTTTTGTCATTGGTTTTCTCAGGCATTCTGACTTTGGATTTATGCATCAAAGGATGGTTCCTTTTATGTTTTATCAAAGATAAAGTAGTTTTTTAAGATTGTTATAAATGGCTCAAAATGATTTAATAAATTTTTGTGGTGAATGAGTGAATGGGTTGTTCATAATGAGCAGCGTTTCAAACGATACGACTTGTTTATATATAAAAAGCAGGCGTTATTTACAGACAAGCTCTAGTGGGGGAGCCAAATAAAATATCACTAAAACTAGGTATTGCGGCTTAGTTATTATTGTTTAATATTTGCAAATTATATTATTTTTTGAAAAGAATTTTTATACTAATTTAAATTTAGGCTTTGATCAAATTACTTAATTTATTAGTTGTAGTTGGTTAAAGCCAATATTAAAGATTTAATAATTTATTTACATTTTAGTAAATTATTTTATTTTTTTTTAATAATAAAAAGCTTATATATTTGCATTTTTTTAAAACTATAAAGTTTTTCAAAACATGAATTATATATTTTTTTGATAATTTTTGAGTGATAACGTATAAATAATTTTGCAACAAACCTCTTTTAGCGGATATATAAAGTTGATATAAAAGACAAGTATAATTGAATAAATGAACAAAATATATTTAATAATATTTTTTCTGTGCTTAATCACATGTAAAATAGGTGCACAGACAATAATAACAATTGATGAAGTGAATAAAATAGTTATGAATCAATCAAATAAAGCAAAAATAATTGATAATAACTTTTCAAGATCTAATATAGAATCCAGTTTTTATAAAATATCATTACTACCTAAAATATCAACTTCGATTTCTTTTCCCTATCAAAGATCTATCTCAGAGGTAAACCAATCAGATGGTAGTCAAAAATTTATTGAAAGAAATTTTTTAAATCCATCCATAAACTTGAATATTTCACAAGTGGTGCCATTTACAGGAGGAAATTTTAGCATTACAAGTTCGCTAAATAACAATAGAGACTTTAACAATAAAACATCAAATTATTCCAGTAATTGGGCAAATATATCCTACCAGCAAACTATAAACGGATTCAATAGTTATAAATGGAACAAAAAAATAATACCATTGAATCAAAAACTAGAAACATCAAGTTTTATAAAAGAAAAAATAAAACTGAAACATGAAGTCTCTAAAATGTACTCAGAAGTACATGCCATACAGCTAAAAATAGACCTGACCAACCTAAACATAGCTAAAACTGAAAAGTTTCTTACTGAAATAGAAGAAAAATTGAAATTTGGGAGAGTATTAAAATTAGATGTAGACCAAGCCAAAATTACTTTGGAACAACTCAAAAGGCAATTAGATATTAATACTCGAGAACATGCAGCAGGAATAAAATCGCTAAAAAATATTTTAAACATTTCCAATGACGATTTGTATGTGCTTAAAGCAATCGAAGAACAAAATTATGAAATTGATAAAGAGGCTTTAAAAGAAGCGATACTAAAAAACAACTTTGAGTTGACAAAGACAATAAAACTAATTGAATTAGAATCTAACATTGATAAAATCAAAAAAGAAGGTGCTATTGGCTTGAATTTACAAGTGGGCATGGGACTTAATTCTGCAGCAAACAGTTTAGAAAATTTATATGACACACCAGCCCAAAGTCAGTTTGTAACCTTAGGTGCAAAAATCCCTATTTTAGATTGGGGCAAAGCCAAAAGTAATTATGCCATAGCAAAAATTGAAAAACAAAACATGGAATACAAATTGCAAGAAGAAGAAAAGAAACTGGTAGAACAAATTGACGATTTAGTAAACTATCACACATCGCTTAAATCGCAAGTAAGTTCGTTGTCTATGCAATCAAAATTATCAAATAGTGTTACCGAAATGTTATTTGAGCTTTTAAAATTAGGACGAAAAACAATAACAGAGTATAAAGCACAACTGGTAGAAACCTATAATATTACCATAGAACATCAAAAAGCCATAAACAACCTATACTTATTAAAACTCAAAATAGACGAAATTACATTAACACTTTAATATATAAAACTATGATTAAAACAATGCAAAAAAGCAGAAAAAAAATGTCAAATTTATCTCTAGATATTGAGATAGTAAACCCTGTGGAGAGTAAGAGCCTTTTTGGAGGTTGTGTGAATACTTCATATTGTGACTGCGGTCCAATGGACGGTATGCAATGGGGCGGTCAATCATTAAGTGCTTTTATTGGTGGGGGGAGTTCTAGTAATATGTTTTCCAATACAAATTACATTTTAAATGGAGGATATCATTCCGACTGGAATATGTCTGGTTCATACTATTCGGGGGGCAATTCAGGGGGCAATTCGGGGGGCGGATCTGGGGGCTCATCGGACATGACCGACTGGCTTGATTTTAATGGAGATGGGGTACATGATAATATAGATCCATACGGTTTGACTTATTTACCAGCAACTGTTGAACAACAATTAGGTTCAGGTTCAATAGGAGCATCTGTTAATTTTGCAATGGCCTTTATGTCAAGCTATTTAGGACATCCAATTACTGGTGCAGATATGGCTATTCGTAATGCTCAATTTTTGAATATAACTGTCCAAGAAGCTTTGAATAGTGATTTAAGTTTTGATCAAGTTGTAACATCAATGTCATCATATTTCCAACTTACTGCATTATCATCTGCTAATGAAATAGCTAATGCAGTTAACAACACTAATCATGGAGTATTTGCAAGCCTTTATGTTCGTGACAGTCAAGGACAAACAATACAAGGTCTTTCGCATTCAGTTGTTATTGTAGAGTATAATCATTCATCAGGATTATTCACATGTGCTGATAGCACTACTGGCAGTTACATATATGTTGCTAACTCGGAAATTAACTATAGTTTTGGAGGGTTTGAAGTAACAGGATTACGTTAGACCAATATGCACAGTTGTCTGCTTGCAGGCAACTGTGTATACTTTTTAACTGAAGAATAAAAGTAAATGATGTATACGAATCAATATGGATTCTATATAAAAGATATAATAATTCAAAAAGTTGAACATATAAAAAAACAAATAAATTATTTTTGAAAACGCAAAAGTATTACATGTGTATCACACGGAGCTTGATAGTAATGATAAAAAAAAATTAATTCAAAAAAAGGATAGTTTTTTTGAATGTTGGTCGTAAATATTCCTTATTATTAGATAAATCAAAATTATTTAAAAACAAACCCTGAATCAAGATATTAATGAGTTAATTAAAAACAAACTCAATCCAATAAAACATTTCTAAAATAAAGTATATGATATAGATTTTAAGTTTAAGACTTATTTCATCTAAAACAAAAATAGGATAAACCAAAAATAAATACTTATTAACGGGGGTTATTATTCCTAATACTTTAAATATACTTTATACAGAATTTATTAGAACTTTTAACCAATAAAAAATTTCAAAACTGTAAAATCTACATGAATTTATCTAACTATTTTATAAATATGGTAGTTTGCTAAAAATAAATATGAATACAATAGTATCGAAATATTTAAAAAAGAGAAATCTGACAGTAAAAAAAGTTTAAATAAAATTAAGAATATGATTAATATTTCGAAAACGAATTTAGACTTTTTGATTGCCCTCTTGACAAAACCGTCAAAAGATAAACGATAATTAAATAATGAATCCAAAACTAATCCATAATTTTCTAAACCAATATTTCCCCAACATAGAAGGCGTACTTCTATTTGGTAGTTATGTTATCAATCCTGAAAAAGCAAACGATGTCGATTTATTGCTTATTAGCAATAAATTTGTCTCATCAAGCGAAGAGTCATATATTTTTGAGAATGTAAAGTTTAACCCAATTAAAATTAATCCTTCACAAATTTTTGATGTGTTTTCAATAAACTATAAGCAAGGTGAATTTTATAGAATTGTTTTTCAAGAAGGTATAGCTTTTGTCGATAAAAATAAAGATATCGATTTTATTAAAAAGTACATTTCAAATTCGCATCCTAAAACGAGGCAAAATGATTTGGCATTAGCCTTAAATGATGTTTTATTAACACTGACAGAAAACACCACTTTTCTTAAAAAAGAATTGCCACCTATTGAGTTTTATATGGTAGCGGCAGATGCTATATCAGGATTGTTAGATTATTTTTTGGTAACAAAAGCTATATATCCTAATAAGTCTCTCAAATTAAAAAGTAGGTTTGTAAACACAAATATGCCTATTGAAAACGACAGAATTCAAAATTTAATTAATTATTCACAAAAGAATAATCAAAATAAATTTTACTCTGAGTTACTTGTTTTAGTAAATGATTACAATATTCCTATTGATGGTAAATATTCAAACGATTTAATACTTGACGATTATTCACAACCGCAATTGGTTTTATTCATAGAAAATCTATTCTCTTTTGAAGATATAAAAGAAATTATTGCCAAGATTAAAACCGAAAACAATAAAATAGTATTCCATATTTATCAAGTAGACGAAGACAATCAAGAAAAAGTGGGATGTTATATTGTTTTTGAAAATACTGACACAATTGTCGAAAAAAACAAACAAAGATGGGTTGATTTTATAAAAAGTAATTTTGAGAAATACCAATATACTTTTCCATACAACAATATGTTTTGCTTCCCTGAAATAAAATTTATGGGAAAACAAAATGAAAAAATAGTCAATCAATTATTGATTGAATGGATCAGTTTTATTCAAAAGAAATCCTTATCAAAAGAACTATTTTTAGCCAGTTTTCTAAAAAGTTATACTTCAAAAACAAATACTAAAATAGATGATGTTTATAATTTTTATCTGGGTAAATTAAATACTAAAAGTCGTTCTTCAAACTATTTCAATAACAAAATAAAAGAAACGGAAGCTCATTTTTTTGGAGCGAATAAAGAAGCTGAAAAAAAATTAATCTCAATATTTACAACTATTCAAAAAGAAATTAAAGCAATAGATTTTACAGTGATTGAAAATGCACCTATATGGATTCATTTTCAAGTGATTGACCGATTAATAAGTACTCTTCTAAAAAATGATTTTGAAAAATTATTTTATATCAATTGTTACAAAAAATCTTCACATGCATAAATTCCCCAATTATATACAACTAGACAGCAAAGATTGTGGACCAACTTGTATACAAATAATAGCAAAACAGTATGGTAAGTTTTTATCCTTGCAAGATATAAACGAATATTCGGCAGTTTCTAAAGAAGGATTATCACTTCATGAGTTGGGTTTAACCGCTGAAAGATTGGGGTTAAAATCGTTAGCAATCAAAGCCACTTTATCAAATTTATTAGAAGAAATTCCCTTGCCTTGTATTGCTCACTGGAAAAATGAACACTACATAGTTATTTACAAAGTAACAAAAAGTTACATTTATGTTTCTGATCCGCAATTGGGCTATTTAAAATATAATCATGATGAATTTTTAAAAGACTGGATTAAGCCAACAGAAAAGGAATCAGAAAAAGGAGTCTTACTATTGCTTGAACCCACAGACAAGTTCAACGATATTAAACCATCTGCAAATCCTTCAAAAATATATGCTTTCAATTATTTTATAAGTCATTTAAAACCTTATAAAACCCAAGCAATGCAATTGCTCTTAACTATGTTCGCATTAACATTGCTTCAAGCAGTGCTGCCATTTATCACTCAATCTATTGTTGATACTGGAATTACTACCAAAGATTTTAGTTTCATTATCTTGCTTCTTATTGCCAATATCGTTTTAGTCATCAGCGTAAGTTTAGGTAACTGGATTAGGCAATCTATCAATATTCACATATCCTCACGAATTAAAATTTCGATACTTTCCAATTACATTATAAAACTGTTAAAGTTGCCCCTCACCTATTTTGAAAACAAATTAGTAGGTGATATTTTCCAGAGAGCATTAGATTATGATAGAATGGAAAGTTTCATTATGAATTCTGCTTTCAATATTATTCTAGCATTTTTCAATCTTTTTGTATTTGGTATTATTCTTTTTATTTATCAACCTATATTACTCGCTGTTTTTTTTGTCGGAGCATTTTTATATATTTCTTGGACATTGTTTTTTTGGAACGTTCGAAAAAAAATGGACATGGAATATTTCTCTTTAAAATCAAAAAACAACAGCCATTGGATAGAACTTCTAACACATATTCAAGAAATTAAAAATAACAATTACGAGCAAGGCAAACGGTGGTCGTGGGAAAAAATACAAGTTAAATTGTATAATATTAATCTTAGAATATTAAAAGTAAACCAAGTGGATTCTGTAGGAAGCAATTTAATTAATACATTAACAGATGTGGCACTGACTTTTCTTACTGTATATTTTGTAATAGAAGGCGAAATGACACTGGGGATGATGATTGCCGTACAATATATTTTAGGACAACTAAAAGGGCCTCTTTCAGAAATAATTCAATTTATTTCATCTTATCAATCAGCGTATATCAGTTTTTTAAGAATAAATGAATCCAGCAACACACCAGACGAACAAATTGAAGAAAAAATAGCCTATCGAGAGTTACCAAAAAACAAATCCTTAGAATTAAAAAGCGTTTATTTTAAATACAACAACTCGGCTAACTATATTTTAAACAACATTAGTTTAAAAATTCCAGAAGGAAAAATAACGGCAATAGTTGGTGCAAGTGGCAGCGGCAAAAGCACATTACTCAAAATATTGTCACGACTATACCTGCCAACATCGGGTGAGTTTTTAATTGGCGATATCAATATGTTAACCGTCGATTTAAGTGCTTGGAGAGATAAAACAGGCGTCGTAAATCAAAACTCAGAAGTTTTTAAAGAAACACTAAAAGACAATATTATTTTAAGTAAGGAATATGATATTGATAAATTTTCCGAAACGACCAGAAATGCAAACTTATCGCAAGAAATTGAAGGATTGCCTTTAGGTTTCAATACTTTGATGGGAGAAAATGGCAGAGGATTGAGCGAAGGTCAAAAGCAAAGAATCATGATTGCAAGAGCTTTATACAAAAATCCTGATTATTTATTTCTAGACGAAGCGACCAATTCATTAGATTCAATCAATGAAAATATCCTTGTGAACAACTTGAATGAAGTCTTTAAAGACAAAACAGTTATTCTAGTAGCCCACCGACTGGCAACCATTAAAAATGCCGACAACATAATTGTACTTGACAAAGGGTATATTGTCGAAATGGGAACTGAGAAAATGTTACTATCAAGAAACGGATATTATTCCAGATTATTTAAAAACCAAATGATTTTAGAAAAAGATGAGCTCCAAAATTAAATACTCGGAAGAATTTGCAGATACTGTAAATAAATTTCCAAAATTCAATGCAATATTACTGTATTCACTTTTAGTCATTATAATTGTTTCTTTTACACTTTTAGCCATTATTAAATCGCCTGAAATTATATTGGGCGAAGCCCAAGTAACAGCAGTAAAACCGCCTATTGAATTGGTTGCGCAAAACTCAGGAAAAATAATTCTTAAAGAATTTGCTTCTCATAAAGTAATGAAAAAAGATGATTTTCTTGCTGTGATTGAAAACCCAGCAAATGAAGAAGATGTAAAGGAATTAAAAAATGTTTTGAAGAAATTTCAAAGTAACATTTTAGAATTAAAAACAAAAGATATAAGTTTTGCTTTAAGCAGTCAACTTGGCGAAATCCAGGAATATTACCTTAATTTAATTAATGTATTACATAGCTGTGAAGATGCGAGAGAACATCCTGAAAACGATGCGAAAAAAATGCTGCTGAGTAAACAAATTGGCAAATATTATGAAATGTTAAACCAGCGAGAAGCCATTAAAGAAATCAAAAAATCAGATATTCAATTGGTAAAAAACAAGCTAGTTGAAGATTCCATCCTTTTTTCAAAAGGATTAATTCTAAAAGGCGAATATGAACAAACAAGCAGAAATTATTATAGGGAAAAAGAAAATTTAAAAGCTTATGAGTCAAAAGACATTGAAAACAAGTTTAGTATAAACGATAACAAACAAAATATTAGCATTCTAGACCTCGAAAAAAACGAAAATATAACCCATTCAGAAATGAAGTTGATCAGCTCATTTCAACAACTTTTTCAAGCCATAAACTTTTGGGAATCCAAGTATGTTTTTAAAGTACCGCAAGATGGTGAGGTCGATATGATGCAGTTTGTTACATCTTATCAATTTATAAAACAAGGCGATCCTATTTTTAGTATTTTGCCTAATGATAATAAAGTTGTAGCCCATCTAATTGTTCCTCCACAAGGAGCTGGCAAAATAAAAATTGGTCAAGATGTGATAATTAAATTAGCAACTTATCCTTACCAAGAATTTGGTAAACTTGTTGGTAAAGTTAAATCTATTTCACTTATACCTACTCAAAATTACTATTTAATTGTAGTTGATTTACCAAATGGTTTAAAAAGTGACACTAATCAGAATTTATCATTTTCAAAAAATATGGTAGGTTCTGCAGAAATTATTACTGAAAAAAGGAGTTTGTTGTCAAAATTATTTAATAAAATAATTTCTACTTTTGATAAAAAACCAATTGATAATAAAGAAAATCAAAAAACATAATATTTATTAGACACGGTTGGTTTTCTTTAATTTTTTTTTTCCTTTTTTGCTCTTCTTCTCGGTAATCATTGATATAACTTTTCAAGTAGTAGTTTCGGGATTTAGAGAAACTCAACAATTGCCCCTAAAAATAAGCATAGAATTAAATTTTCTTTAATCGGTAATAAACAACATGAAGGGGGCGTGCGATGGTAGTATTATATATTGACAATTAATGTAAATATCGAATAACCCATCACTTTGCGAACCACTTTAGTTTAAAAATACGGTAAACAGTAATACGATGGTGTGCGAAACGCACGCTATCGATTTGTGACAGAACTGTCTATCCGATTATTAGTTAGGCTTAATTTATTCTTCAAGATTAATACTTTGAATTCACTTCCGGGAGTGGTCCAAATATTCGTGTTACAATTTGTTTCCAATTTCATACTCACTGTCTATAGAATTTTCGCGGTAACGTCTATCGATAATCCAAAATTCATAAGAATTACTTAACATTTAGAAAATTAATCCTATCCTAATGATGTTTTCTTTACTTATTATCTTTGAATTAGTCAAACACAATAATTTTCTAACAATGAGTTACATATTGGCAATTTATATTTCCAAAGAATACATATATAATTGTAAAAAAGCAATTAATACGAAAAAGAATTTCTTGCGTTTTCTTCTTTTTTCAGCATTATTTAATTTGTTATAATCTTTTCTTCTTCTTGACATTTTAAATTATCTTAAAATGAGATTATTATAAAATTTTTTACTGGGATTATTAATTAACTATCTACCAACTTCAATTTATCATAAAAGCTCCGTTTTGCTATAATTTCAGTGTAAACAAAGTGTATTTAAACTACAAAAAAATATCTTTCTATAAAAACTAACTTCTTGTTTTACGCGAATAACAGAGCGGCAAAAGCCTAAAAATGCATCGTATGAACATGAAAAATAAGGTCCGAATTTTTAAATATTCTTTGAACTCAATTGAGTCAATTGGGTTCAGGATCCCAGGTAAGTTGTATACGGTGAAAAGCAAAAAACCTTAACATCAGGAATTTATTTGGTGGCTTGAATTACATATTTTATCGATGTATAGTACTTCGTTAGTGCATCCTTTAAACTTGACTGTTAAAACGGTCACTATACTTCTTTGCGGTTTTATTACTCCTTGACCATCTTTATTCTTGGTAAATTGATTTCGTGTTCTTGCGGATATGGAGCTCGTTCGGTGGTGCTAATATCGCCTCGCAGTTGTTCTGTTGCCTTAAATTGAAGTGTTTTTGAATTGGCATATCGTGGATCAGGCTTAAAAGGCATTTTGGCCATTTTTGAAACAGTAATGGTTGGAAAATGATAATCTACCTCAACCGTACCCAAAAGTAAATAGCATCCACCGCCTTTGAACGAATAGTTGATAAGGCTTTTAGGAAAATGTGCTGTGTCAAAATAATCGCCATTTGCATCAATCCAAGTGCCAAAAAACATCATTCCCATTTTTGTAGGGACTTGTTTTATAGATACTAAGTAAGCAATCAATTTTACTTCTTTCTTTAGGTAATTAATGAGGTTATTGGCTAAAATACCACTCTTGAATTTAGTTTCTAATAAATCAAATGGTGAACACGAAACAGGAAAACTCAATAATTCAATTTCATCAAAAGCATCTTCTAAAATGGAACGTTCTATAATTGGAAACTTGTATTCCTTAGTGGGTTCTTCAATTAGTAAAGGAGTATTTACCTCCAGTTTATGATGTATCAAAAGCATTCGTGCCTCGATAATTAATTGACTTTTTGTTTTGCCAATACACCTGAAGGCTCCAATAAATATTAATGTTTGGATACTTTCTAATCCTGATGGAACTCTGGTGATGAAATTTTCAATCGATTTGAATGCACCATTTTTTTCTCGTTCAGCAACAATATTGAAAATATACTCGCTGTTTAGATTCTTTAAAAGCATAAAACCCAAATACACATCTGTTCCATCAACGGTAGTTTGATAAACGCTTTTGTTGATACACGGATTGTGTATCGTTGCGCCACTCATTTTGGCTTCGTGAATGTAAATTTCGGGTCTGTAGAAACCACCACCATTATTGATAGCCGCTACCATAAACTCAATACCGTAGTAGGTTTTTAAATATAAGCTTTGGTAACTTTCTACGGCATAACTTGCCGAATGCGCTTTACAAAAAGAATATCCTGCAAAGCTTTCTATTTGTCTGTAAACCTCTTCACTCAGTTTTTCTGGATGCCCTTTGGCTTTGCAAGAAACAAAAAATTGGTTTTTTACGGATTGCAATTCTGCTAACGAACGTCCTTTTCCACTGATGGCTCTTCTGAGAATATCGCCATACGCAGCAGTCAACCCGCCATAATGCAACGCAATTTTAATTACATCTTCTTGATAAACCATGACACCATAGGTTTCGCCCAACTGCTCTTTGAAAACCTCATGAAAATATTCAAATTTATCAGGATTATTGTGCCTAAAAATATATTCTCGCATCATTCCACTTTGAGCCACTCCAGGACGAATGATGCTTGACGCGGCAACTAGTGTCTTGTAATTGTCGCATTTTAAACGTCGTAACAAACCACGCATGGCGGGACTTTCTATATAAAAGCACCCTAAAGTTTTACCAATACTGAGCAACTCATTGCATTTGGCTTCGTTTTTAGACAATGAAGTATCCGTGATATCCACTTTAATTCCTCTGTTTTTTTCAATAATTTTAACGGCTTCATCAATGGTGCCCAAACCACGCTGACTTAGAATATCGAATTTTTCAAAGCCTATATCTTCGGCCACATGCATATCAAATTGCACAATTGGAAAGCCTTTTGGTGGCATTTCTAGTGCAGTAAAATTGGTAATTGGTTCTTCCGAAATGATGATGCCGCAGGAGTGCATGCTTCTTTGATTTGGATATTTCTCTAGCATCATTCCGTATTCTTCGACATATTTTACCACCGAATTACTCTCTCTTTGTCGTCCTTTGGCTTTAGATAATCCATCCAATTCGTCTTTAGACAGTCCAAAAACTTTACCCACTTCTCTAAAAATAGATCGGTATTTGAATTCTACATTTGTACCACAAAAGGCTACGTGATTTGGATCAAAACGCTTAAAAATATATTCTAAAATAAAATCACGTTCACGCCAAGACCAATCGATATCAAAATCTGGTGGCGATTTTCGGTTTTCATTTAGGAATCGTTCAAAATATAAATCGAGTTCGATAGGACAGATGTCTGTAATACCAAGACAATAACTCACGATACTGTTGGCACCACTACCACGTCCTACATGCATAAAACCTTGACTTTTACTGTATTGTATAATGTCCCAAGTGATTAGAAAATAACCACTAAAGTTTAAATCGTTGATTACTTTTAGTTCTTTTATTACGCGAGCTTGCGCTTCTTTGTTCGAGTTTCCATAGCGTTTTACTAAACCACTTTTTGCTAAGTTTTCTAATAATAAGCGGTCGCCTTCTTTGCTTTTGGTGTAGAATTTTTTGTTTCGAGGCGTTTTAAATTCAAATTCAAAATTGCATTCTTCAATAAGTAATTCGGTATTTTTTATAATTTCTGGATACTCACTGTACTTTTTAAGCAACTCCTCTGGGCTTATCAGTATTTCAGAAGTTTTGCAAATGTCCTCTTCGGTTAATTTTGACAATAAGGTGTTGTTGTCTATGGCACGCAGAATTCTATGTAAGTTAAATTCCTTTTTGGATCTAAAAGTAACGGGTTGCAGGATTACCGCTTTTTGAATGATCGGTTTCCATTCGGTTTTGAATAATTTTATAACTTCTTCTGGTCGAATGCCAATGTATTCAAAATTTCGTAACTCGTTAGGCATATTAGTTGTTGGATAGATCACAAATACATTTTCAAATACTGGCGCAACCTCTGGCAAATGTGTTTTGGATAGATTATGCTGGGTTAGAAAACGACACATTTCGCCAATGCCTTTTTGGTTTTTGGCTAAGCCAATAAAAAGCAATCTGTTGTTTTGTCTGAACTCAACACCCACAATGGGTTTTATGCCAACTTCTTTGCATTGTTTTGTAAAATCATAAATACCAGTTACCGTATTAATATCGGTCAATGCAACTGAGGTAAGGCCTGAAATTTTAGCTTGTTGAACAAGTTCGTTCAACGGAATTGTTCCGTAACGCAAGCTATGATAAGAATGGCAATTGAGATACATTGTGATTGAAAATTAACAATTTTTGATTTATAGTTTTTTGCATTAGGGAAATGTCATTAGGTTAAGAAGGAAAAAAAATAGCACGCAGATTCAACAGATTTTAACTGATTTTTTTGCATAAATCTGCGAAATCTACGTGAAAACTAAAAGAGTAATTCCTTGACTTAATAACATTGTGCGTTAGGGATGGAAGCGGCATCCTTTTGTGCAGCGCTAGCGGAACAAAAGATATAGCGTACAGCCCGACCCGCCTTTTTCGGCGGGAAACGCCCAACTAACCCTGAACGTGCAACCTGACGAAGTAAATTTTTTTTACTTTGTTTTTTGTTTTATAATGGTGCCTGAACATCGTGAAACCGCATCAAAACCAAACCTATTTTTAATTTTGTCAATGGCTTGGTAGAGCGATAACAATTCTGTTGTGTCTTCAAACATATTGATTTGATAGGTACCACGAACCAATCCTGTGAACCGTATTCCCACCAACCGCAAGCGCATTCTTCTGGTGTACACTTTCTCAAAAAGGTCTATTGCTGTTTTAGTTAAAATATGATCAAAAGAAGTGTATGGGATTTTAATTTGTTTGGTCTCTGTATCAAAATTATTGTACCGTATTTTAAGTACTACTGTTGATGCTAAAAACCCTTCTGAACGCAATTGATAGGATAGTTTTTCGACCATTCCTGTGATTAGAGATTTAATATTGTAAACGTCAATGGTATCGGTTTCAAAAGTATGTTCGGTTGAAATGGATTTTCTTTCGGTGTACGGTTCTACCGGATTATTGTCTATTCCGTTTGCTTTTTTCCAGATTTCCACTCCATTTTTACCAATCATTTGTTGTAAAACTTCGACGGGCATTTCGGATAGTGTTTGAATGTTTCTAATGCCAATTCTGGATAGTAATTGAAAAGTAACGTCGCCCAACATTGGAATTTTTTGAATAGGCAATGGATTTAAAAAAGGTTTTACATTAGCACCAATAATTTCTATTTTGCCTAAAGGTTTCGCTTCGCCAGTGCCAATTTTAGAAACTGTTTTGTTTACCGAAAGGGCGAAACTGATTGGTAAACCACTTTCTTTTAGAATTTTACTGGATAGTTCTGTGGTCCATTTGTAGCAACCAAAAAACTTATCCATTCCGGTTAGGTCTAAATAAAACTCATCAATGCTTGCTTTTTCAACAATTGGCGCTACTTCTTTTAAAATAGAGGTTACTTCGTGTGATTTATTTGAGTAGTATTCCATATCGCCTTTGATAACCGAAGCTTGTGGACAAAGGCGTAAGGCATATTTTATTGGCATTGCAGAACGGACTCCAAATTTTCTAGCCTCGTAGGAGCACGAAGCCACCACGCCACGATCAGAACTACCACCAACAATTAGTGGCAATCCTATTAATTGTGGATTTACTAATCTTTCGCAGGAAACAAAGAAGGTATCTAAGTCCATATGTACGATTGCTCTATTCATCATCATTTCTATTTTTATACATTACAAAATTAGTATAGATACTAACAAAATTTAGTATATTTGTTGTTACAAATTATAACAAAATAGCTATGTCTTTATTTTCTGATAATATTAGAAACCTTAGGGTACAACATAAAATTTCGCAAGAAAAGCTGTCGCAATCGTTAGGGATCACCAGGGGCCGATACGTGAAGTATGAAGATGGAACCTCTGAAGCTCCGTATGAAATATTGAAGAAAATCGCGTATTATTACCACATCAGTATTGACCTGTTGCTCTCTGTAGATGTTCGGAAAATTCCCGTAGATGATTTGTTGCAATTGGAAAATAACCGATTGGTGTTGCCCATTACGGTAGATAAAAAGGGAGAAAACTTTATAGAAGTTGTTACACAAAAAGTAAAAGCAGGGTATTTGAATGGATATGCTGATCCAGAATATATTGAAAGTCTGCAGCAAATATCCTTGCCATTTTTGGGAACTGGGAAGCACAGGGGTTTTCCGGTAGAAGGCGATTCGATGCCACCCCATGCAGATGGTTCTATCATCGTTGGGCGTTATGTAGAAAATTTAGGAGATGTTAATGATGGTAAAACCTATATACTGATCACCAAAAATGAGGGCATGGTTTACAAGCGATTGAATAAAAACAAAAAGAATGCACTTGTTGTTTCATCAGACAACAGCTTTTATCCTCCTTATGAAGTCAAGGTTTCTTCTATCCTTGAGATATGGGAATACGTGTGTAACATTGGACTCACAGATGAAAAACAAGAATTAACGGAATCTGCCAGTATAAAGGACCTGTTTTTAGAGTTGAAAAGAGATATTAGTGATTTGAAAAATAAGCAGTAGTTGTGACTGAAAGCTATTCTAATTAAAGGAAATAAAGGAAATAAAGGAGTTCATACCTATGTAGGTAGCGGATATATTTTTTAATCAGTTATTAATTCTGACGAGTATAGTGATTTTTCTACCATATTATTTTGGGATATTTTTTGGATGTCTATTTGAATGTCAATGTCATTTTTAAAAATCACTTTCAATAATTCAAGAATTTCTTCCGAAGTACAATCGTTAGAATATCCTTTAAACTGAATTAGCTTATCTTTTGTTTGATGCATTTTGAAACCAGCCAAAGACAACCGAGACAAACCATTAGAAATATCGATATTGTTTATTTTCACGTTTGATTTTGTATAAAAAACTACTGGATTTCTTGCTTCTAAGTCAATTAGATGGGGAACGCCATTTTCTATTTTTAATCGGCAAAAATCGCCCGTTCTATAGCGTATTAATGGTAAAAAAGGATTGTTTCCTCCTGTAATCACTAATTCACCTCTTTCACCATTAGAAAGTTTAACATCTTCATGTTCCTCAAAAATTTCTAAATATAAATCGGGTCGGATTGCTTTATGCCCCATTTCTGTAGCGTATGCTATATTTCTGCATTCCGTCATCGAATACAGATCAATCACAGGGCATTTAAAATAATTTTCTAATTTATTTTTTGTGCCTTTTGTTAACTTCATTGCGGAAGATACTAGCGCCTTTGGACTCAATTGCGGCTTAAAATCCAACAATGCCATAAATGCTATTGGATCCCCAGTAAGAATTTGCGGATTGTATTTTTCCAGATATTTTTTAGCATCATCAGGATGGTTCCACTCTGATGGATTGAGGTTTATTTTTAAGATACCAGCTCCCTCTAAATAAGTTGATAAAGAGGCATACGTCAATGTTTTTTCTTGGGCACAGATCAAGGCGATGGCTGTTGTATTTTTGCCCTCGCTTATAGAAACATTAAAATCTTTTAGCACGGATTCTATTTGGGGCAACCAACTGGCTTGAGTAACGGCATCAAAGAGAACATCTAACTTCGGGCCCGTAGAACCTGAAGTATAGTACACTAATAATTCCTCTAAATTAGCTTCATTCGATACAAATAAATGAGGATATTTTCTGATATCTTCTCTAGAAATGGTTGGGGAAGCATTTAATTCCTCATCTCTATTTTGGTAAAACGGTACTGTTGTATGGCACCATTTTAAATAGTCATTTAGCCAAACTGGAGTTTGCCCTTCGTTCCAAAATATCTTTTCATCACAGTATTTCTTTTTGTAAGACTTCACTTTTGAAAGTTGCACTGCATCTAAACGATCACCACTTTTAAAATTAAATTTTGGCGCAAGCGCATCTTGCTTAAGTGTATTTAAAAAACTTAAATCCTCAAGCAGCGGAAAACGTTCCGCGTCTGTTAATGCTATTTGCGGATCACTACTCTCGTCCATAGGTATTTGCTGCTTCTCTAGCTTTTTTTTCAGCCATCTCTTTTTTGATTTTCATAATTCTTTCATGTGCCTCGTAGGATTGTTTTAAAACTTTCTGCCGATCTGCACTGCTCAAAGAGGATAATTTATCTGCAGCTTCATCCTGATTTTCGCCTTCTGGAGTAATTTCACAACAATGTAATAATAAGCGAACCATTTCCTCTGCACGTTCCTCATCACTAATCCATTCCTTAAATTTCACATATAACGAGGCTTCACTTAATTCTTCAAACCAAAAATCATATAATTTATCTTCTATTAAAGCACTCTTTATAAAATTAGGATGACTCAGTAACCAAATCGAAATATGAATTGCGCGCCAATGGTTATCCTCTATGTACGCTAAATCAAAATTACTTGGTATCTTAAATTCTTTTTTTAAAAAATCGTTACAAACCAATCTATACGTATCACTAATTAAAGCTACCGAATTTAGACCCTCATTTTCAAGACTTGAAGAAGGTTTTAAAAAGATATCTGGACATTTCCTTAAATGAGTTACCAACTCAAAAACATCGTATTTAGACATAGGCATAATTTTGTTGTGAAAATTCAAATGCAAACTCTAAAAGTTCCGTTTCATTTGTAACGTAGTATACTTTCCAGCCCATTTTTTCTAATCGAATTACAAAATCTTTGTTGTAATCTGGATGAGAATGTAAGACCATAGTGCCATGGCCACCTGCATTTTTTAATGCCAATTCGGCTAATTCCCAATGTGTTTGTTTGGTTTGCGTATCAGAATCCAACATACTAAATATATCGTTGTCCGTAACGATTACAATATGCGATTTTTTAGTGGCTTCTTGTTCAAATGGTTTTCGCAAACGTTCTATTCCGTAGGCATAGCCTGTACCTAAATAAGAGGTTAAGGTTGTTAGTAGATCTGTTTCGTCTGTAATAAAACCATCTGTTTCCAAATAGTCGCCGGGCTCACCAGAAAGACATCCCATAACGGATGCTCCAGCACGCAAAGCAGATAATCCAATGATGGTGGCTGCCAAGACAGGCCATGAAAAATTTTGCTTTGGATTCATCATCGACCCCGAACAATCTATTCCAATGTAAACGTTTAAAGGACTTTCTGCAATGGCGTTGTCAGCATCTGAGCCGTAGGTTCTCTTTTGAGTAGTTAATCCTGGAATAAGAGCGGGCGATAAAATGGCAGATTGCAACCAATCTACTTCTTCAATGGCGTCGCCAATGTCCCAAGTTTCCAATCCCTCGGGTAAATCCAGGGACACATTTTCAGAAATTTCTACAGGAAAATCTATTAAATGAGGCAAAGCAATTTCTTTATAATAGGCGTTGATTAAACGCTGTTCATCCGCTTTTGGGTTGACTTGTTTCATCAAATCAATATAATTCCCCGGACCCATATATCCGTTCCTTGGTCCTTGACCACCCAATTCATTTTTTTCTGAACCTAAACTGTCACTTTTAATACCTTCGCCTTCTTGTAGCCCCAAAGCTTCTTTTCGCATATCAATTACCTCATCGTAGCCTTCTAGATCCAGTTCGGTCATACCAGAAATATCCATAGCACCCGCACCTGCATCTTCAGCGTCCAACAGTATTAAAATCTTTTTTCGAGCCTCTTGAAAGGTTTTGTCATCCATCAAATAAGGGTATACCATCACGGCAAAGCGACCACCACCGTGAATCCAATTCTTTGCATAACTTCTGATCAGAGAGGCTAATAATGAAGCATCTGCATCTATTTTTTTACTATGAAATGATAAATTAGTTGCTAATTCGCCCCGATTTAAACGCCATAAATATTCATAAGTTCGCATCATCAGTGTCCAAAACTCAGAAAAATTATCCTCTGAATTAATCGCTTGATACACTTTTGGCATTCTTAATTTATTGATGCGTTGTAATTTATCATTGATTAAAAAATCTGCATATAAATTAGATACCATCGGGGCTCTATCCTCAATACCTGGCAATGCAAAACGAATCCTATTCAATAAAATAGCATTATCGTATAAATTTGCAGGAGTAAAAATATGATGCCCTATTTCATGCGCCAATACTTCAATCGCATAATCTGTAATACCCCGCTCTACAATTTCTTCTATATTAATCACAATGCGATGATCTGTTAATCGAATCATTGCAAAACTGCCTGTAAGCCCCTCTCTTTTGGCCTCTTGATGGGATAAACACCAAATCGGTTCTTGCAAACGCAACAAAGGATTCCACTCCAACTTTGCTTGTTGCCAATGTGATTTCCACAAGGCTACTGTTTGTTCTATTTCGGTTAGATTAAGCATTTCCAAGACTGTATACGTATAAAAAATAGGAGTTTTGCAACGTAAAAAACAGAGTATCTTTTGTTGCTACGACAGATGAAATAGTACTTGTATCCATTTCTGCATTGACTTTTTCAATCCATTTTTCAGAGGTATCCAATTGCTTGGCCTTTGAAACAATATAGGCTGCATCAACAGCATTGGCAGGAAGTAAGACCTTGCCAAATTGATCTGCAAAAAGGGCATAACTACTTTTTGAATCGGAAACAAATATATGCTCTCCTATTTGTGCCAACCTTGGTGGATGTTCAAAATAACCCGTGGTACCCACAAAACCACCCTCTACTCCTTCAAAATTGGTATTTCTATTCGACCATGGATTTTCAAATAAATCATAGGCGGTTATATCTGAACTTAAGTTTTGTAAAATGGTATGTTGAAGGTTTTCAGAAAGGGCCGCATAATCTGCTTTTAAACGAGTTCTCATATGTGCCAAACCACATTTCCACGCATAAATACGTCCCACAATTTTAAAATCTTCTATGGTTTTGATTTCAATAGCACTGGATTCAATAAGTTTGCACCAGTCGCTTGTCTTTTCTGGAGCATAACTATGCAAATTTAAAAGTACATCATTCAACAATAAAATGGTTTTTATTGGAAATTTAACTACTAAGTTCGGTATTTTTGCCATTAGTAACCAAGCCGCTTTATATTCATCTTCATAACGGATTGCTAAACCACTTCCAATTAATTTCAATGTTTCCAGATACAGCGCTTTTACTATTTCATGTACTTTTTCTGAGACCGAATTTAGAGTCACTGTTGCTTCCACAATAGGTTCTACAACTTCAACGATCCAATTGGCTAACGTTTGAGAAGGGATAGTCCCGTATTTCATTTCGCTCTCCTTGTACCATTGATTGTATAACGCACTATTATCACTTAATTCTGCAATAAGTTGAGGAAGACTTATTTTTTCCATTGCAGCCATCTTTTGTAATTGGTATACCGTTGGTGTAGGTACTTTAATTTTAAAATATCATCTGCTCTGTAGCCGTATAACTTTTTCTCCTCAGACCATTTCTGAAGTTGCTTCTCAATACTCAATAGTCGGTTATCAATTTCTTTAGATGATATATTTTCAAGTCCTTTCTTAAATTCCGCTTCAAAAGTATCTACAGGATCATTACGATCTAAATCTTGACTCACATACTCATCGCACGATAAATCAAATAAGTTTCTCAACCATACTATTCGATCCACTCTATATACTTCATTCCCAACTTGGTCAAAAAATGGTGATTCTAGATGTGGCGTTAAAGTATCGTGTAAAACAAAAGGAAGGACCTGTCTGATGTCTTCTAATTCTACTTTTTTATTCCCTCTGAAATACGCCAATGCTTTAGAAAACATCAATAAAGTCATGATTTTTCTAACCGACAAACCGTTTTTCGCCTGTGAGCCTAAATCTTTAATTGGATCTTTTCCTGTTTCTTTTCTAAAAAGAGAACGCATATCCATGCCGGATAATTTTGCGGTGTCTTTGGTCATGTATTCCAATCGATTGGAAGCAGGTTCAAAAAATTCAAACTGGCGACAAAAAAACTCGATTCGTTTTCGTAATTGAGGATCTATTTTTACACCTCTAATCTGCTTGTTTATGATATTCAGCTCCTCTTCGGTAAAAATAATTTCTTCAGGAATTATAGCTTCTGGTTTGAAATTGAGTTCAATTCGCTGTAATAAATCATCAATGAACCGCGTATTGAAATGCATCGCTCTAATCACGATATCAATCCTGTCTTTTAAAGCTTCAATAACTTGGTACGTTCCTCCACCTGCGTCATCATTGGCGGTGAGATACCAAGCCCCATCTGGACATTCATAAATTTGATCGAATATTTCAGCATAATTATCTGCCAATACGGTTAATAAGGCCGATTGCGTTCTAGTTGGAATTCGATTGTATTCATCAATAATTTTTACCCGCATGCCCAACCATTTGCGCCAAGCAATTCTAATGTCGGACGTCTTTTCGGCCTTCACCATATCTGAAGGTAATGGATGTCCTAATAGATCTGAAATTGTCATTTGAGGTTGCCCATGCTGTATGGCACGCAATACATCTTTATTATCGTAACCGGCTAACAATCCCATCAAAACCGAAGTAGCTGTTTTTCCACGACCAGGACCGCCCACAATGAGACATTTTCCTCTTGCTGCTAAGTTCAGTAAAGGCATTAATACAAAACTAGAGTAGCTTTGGTCAGTCGGTAAATAAACTGGAACTTTACTGTCTCCAAATAAAAACTTTTTAGGATCACCCTCATTGAATTCGATATCATAATACGGACTGATGATGGCGGTGTTCGTGATCCAAAAATACGCTTGACGGAGTTTCTCATCTAGGGCTATTGAATTATCAGATTCATTTTGCGGAGTATCGCTTGAATACAAATCTTCTATTTGGAATTTATGTATATCCTTTTCCTCTTGCGGATTCGTTGGTGATTCTGGAACTTTCTTAAAAAATCCCATCGTTCTATTTAATAAATCAGACATAGTTCTATTTTGTTCTAAGTTACTTAAAATTTACTATATTCTTTAGCAGACAATACACTTGATACTTGTTCTATTCTTTCCTCAACAGTCCCATTAAGCATGTAATACTTAAGATTTCTAGTGTTCAAATCCTTGATAATTTTTTGTTGAAATGTTTTTCTTTTTACATCACCAGATCTATCCCAAGTATCATCATAAGGAATATCAGTATCACACACAAATATAATATCGTGTCTGCTTTCGGCTAGTTTTGCCAAATTTTCTAATTTTTCAAGGGCACACCCATGGTAATCTAACGAAAATAAGTAGGTAGTAATAGCATTGGTATCAGAAAACAAAAAGCGATTTGATTGTAACACCAAAGCATCTTCTCTTTCCAAATGAATTTCTGCAATTTTCAACAGATCTTCTAAGGTTAGTCTTTTATTTACTTGATGATTCTCCCAGTATTCTCTTCCGTATTCTGGCATCCACTGAGTATTAAAATGGGATGCTAATTTTTCGGCCAAAGTTGTTTTTCCTGTTGACGGAGCACCAAGTAGTACCACTTTTGTAATCAAATCTTTATAGACAATGGGATCCAAAAATTCTTTGTTTTTAAATGGATCTTTTCTGATTTCCGTTGCAGATATAGGAACACTAATTCGACTTACATCCACCTGCCTATTAATTGCCTTCAAGGATTTACTTATGTGCTCCCCATAAGGCTCACTGGAGTAAAAATGAGAGATGTTGCGATTGCCTAGAATAGTTGAAACATAGTCTTCTTGAATTTTCATGATTTCAGGCGTGTACCCACTATCATTAGGCGAATTTACACCTTCAATAACCGTTATATTTGGATATATTTTACGTATCCAAGAAGCTCTAGTTGTTAAAGGGATATTTAATATGGGATCATCATAAATAAGCACGATTAATTCATCCACCTCTTTTATCGCGGTTTCAATTACAAATTGATGCCCTTTATGAAAAGGAGCATACTTACCCAATGTCAGTCCAATTTTATATTCATTTCTCATGTGCAAACTCTTCATTATAAGCTTTTTTCCATTCCCAGTAACCCATGATGGCCATAATCAAAAAAAGTACATACAGCACTGCTGTAAAGTACAAACCTTTATAACTATATATGGTGATGCCAACCACATCGACTACTATCCAAAAGATCCAAGACGCTACTACTTTTTTTATCATCAAATATTGAGCAACCAAGCTTGCAACCATTATAAAAGCATCCTCATAAGGATAGGATGCGTCGGTTTTTGTTTGCATAGTGTAGCCTAAAAGCACGGAAGCTAGAATTGTTAAGCCAATCCAAAAAATTGCGTTTGTCAGCAATGTTAAGCGTAATTCACTCTGATTAGAACCTCCATATTTCCAATTGTACCAACCAAATCCTTGCAGAAATATATAAATAACATGCAATATCATATCTGAATATAATTTTGCTGTGTAGAAGACAAAGCAATACAGAATCACCTGAATTAAACCAAAATACCAGCAGATAATATTTTGCTTGATTGTAAAATAAACTGCCAAAAAACCGAAAACGGCACCAAAAATTTCTAAAGTTGTATCCATAATATATAATGCTAAAGATATAATAATGTGGGAAACTATTACAAGATGACGTATAACATTTGAAAAAAATGTCCCAACTCATTTATGAACTCATTTACAATTAGTAGCTCGAATGAATTTGCTAAAAAAAGGGGCGTAAAAAATTCGATCTTGTTTAATACTCTTTGACTTGCTTTCTGCTAGATGCTGGATAAATTTTACGGAGTTTCATTTCATTTTTTACTGCTATTGTTTTAGGGATTTGTATAGGTTTGTTATTTCTTTAAATTCTTTGCCTATAATATAATTCTGCATGCTATTGATATATCGCACAAATGAATTCACTTTTTAGAATTTTGTTTTTTTAATGTAGCAACTAAACATTGACAATGTAAAAAATAGAAACCTCCAAAACCTGTATTCAGATTATGGAGGTATTTAAATAGGTACTTTTAGAAAAACTAATCTACTTTTTTATCTTACTAGCCGATTGATTAGGATTCAATTGCTTACCCGTATTACCTTGATTTTGGGCAGACTGTTTATTTTGGCCAGCAGTACCTTTATTCGTATTTTGCATATTAGCTGCATTGTTTGCAGGGTTGATTTTTTTAGCCATTTTGTTTAGTTTTTTTTAATTGATTACGAATTACTTTTTTGGTGTGTTTCCTCTACCTAAACCAGATGGTTTCCCCGTTGTACTAGGATAATTGGGATTGGAATTACTCCTTGCCACTCCTGATGATTTTGAACTGTTCCCAGTGTTTGTTCCTGAATTTTGATTTGCATTTTTCATAATTTTTAATTTTAAAATTTACCTACTCTATCTAGCTTTTCGGCTTCCGCTTTTATTATGATTCAAAATTCAGGAATAAAAAAAGGCTGATATAATATAGAATCATATCAGCCCATATTGAGGAACAAAATCGGTTTTTAGGGCAGTAAGAGCAGTTTATTTTTTTAATTTCTTAATCAATGGCTGGTAATTTTCAGAAACTTGAAGTTGCTTTGTTTCTAATTTTCCTTGACTTGTAAAAACTTCTATCTCTATTGATTCGGTACTTTTGTGGTAGGCTTTAATGTGTTTTGAGTTTACACGAAACGATTTGTGAATGGTAATAAAATTAGCACTTAGCAATCCTTTTTCTTCCATTTTAGAAAATGAAAAATTGATTAGATTCTCGGGTTTACGATTTGTAAAGTGAATTAGTTTGTTGTTGGACTCAGAGCCGTTGTTTTTATCTGTGGACAGGTATACGATGCTATTAATGGCTATTTTATTGCGCTTCGTTGCTCCAAAATCCAAATGGATGAATGCTTCTTTTTTAAAAAGTTCAATCTCCTTCAAAAAGCGTTGTGTAGTTTTTATAAATTCTTGTTCTGTAAATGGTTTGGTGATATGATCCACACAGATATCGTAATCTCTTTTCAATCTTTCTATCTCTTTAATGTATTGCGAAGTATTACTGCTCACAAACATCACTGGTAATTTCAATTGAAAGGCTACTTCCATTCCAGTCATGTAGGAATCTCCCAAGTTTAGGTCCAAAAACAATATTTCTGGTTGTGAAGTTTTTACATTCTCTAGAAATGTTTTTGCAGAAACACAAGAAGACACCACCTCTACCCTACCAATACTTTCAAGCATTTGCTGGTTTAGTTGTAATTGTTCTTTATTATCGTCGAGTAAGGCGGCTTTTATTCTAGACATAATTTCAATTAATTATTTTAGTTTTGTTGATTTCTATATTTTGTAAATATTTGCATTGTGAAATTAAGTAAACAAAGTCGTAAGTTTTCTATCTTTCGAACATAAGAGAACTGTATGCAGCTAAATGAGATAAACTTAGATAATCCCTCGTAATTGTAAATGATACTTTAAGGATGAAGTTTCTTCGTAACCATCATCAAAAGGTATTTGATTTTCTTGTTCTTCTGGAGATAGTGTATTGTATTTATTCAATTTTTCGTAATAATACTTTTCAAGTAATTCTTGTAAATTGATACAGTTTTTTAATATATCTATTTTGAAGTAAACAGTATAGTCTTGATGTAAAACACATTTGCCGGTTTTCAAACTTTCCTCAGATACAACGTTACCAAACAACAATATCAAAAGATTATATAAATGTTCCTGTTTTACTAACCATTTTAATAGATCTATTTCGTCAATAAGAGAAATAGATTTAAATTCATCAATCGCTATTTTAGCTTCATTTTCAATCATTAAGAATTTATAAATTTGATTGATATGCTCATAAAGCCAATAAAATGAATAATGATATTTGTAAAAATTATTTATCCTGTTCATAGAAATATATAATTCTTCATATCGCTTAATCCAAGTGAATATTTCATCTTTTGAAATTTCACAATCATTAAATAATTGTATTTCATTTAGAGCTGTAATCGATTTGTTTTTTAAATCGTCATATGAAGCTGATGGGACAAAAGTTACTTTTTCATCATCATAAATAGTAAAACTTAATTGTCTCTTATTTTCATCTATAACTCTTTTATCTGTGTAAAAATCAGAACAGTTGTATATGTCTTTTAAAGATCCATCCTCGTTTTCTTCTATTATAAATGTGATATAACGACCTGATTTATTGCCAACAAATGCAATCCCTTTTTTATTTATATTGATACATTCATCAGAATTATATTTACCCTCATAAGCAATTAGCTTATTATCCTTCTTTTGGAATTCCTTGAAGACTTCTTGTAATTTTTGAAGGAAAATAGTTTTGGTAGTATCTTGATAAGTAATCTTGTCCTCTAAAATTAACTCTATGGCTTTGCAATTCATTTCTGAAATAGCATCAATAAGACTTGCTGGAGCATTATTTACCATGGCATCTTCGCTTACTTCTGCAAGCTTTTGAATTAATCTTAGTTGTTCGGGTTTCATTGATGTTCAAAATTTAGAATTCCTTAGTCTTGAGTTATTGTTATTACTTGTTTTAATCAACAAACATAGTTACCCGAAAGTCTAGCGCTTTTTCCTTGCAATTAGGACAATAATTATTGGCCATGTTTAATTTTAAATCAAAGTTATTGATAGTATTGTAATCGAGATTATCTCCTTTTAAAACATCATCTGTATAAAATAGATATTTTTCTGAATTTTTGCTTGCTAAATAATTTACATTTTCAAACGCTAAGGTTTCCTTATTAATTGCTGGAACTGGACAATTGGTTAGATAATTAAATCTGCCACCCCCAAATCTAAACTCATTAGAAAAACCACATGACTGGCATTTTGATTTTATTATATTTCCCATTTGATTTTAATATTTGAAATTATACATTAGTTGTTATTTTGTTCTAATATTCAGCCCCTAAATCAGTAGATAGGCTAATATTCTACAGATTTAATCAGTTATCATTCGGATACATTATTTAGCTCTAATCGAAGTGAAATTTAAGCTATTTACCCAAAAACTAAAGGTAAAATCATAGTTTATGAACACAACTTAAATGATAAGAATAACCAAAAGTATAGCAATCATTATAATTAAATATTATTGGCTATTCCACTTTTACTTCTAAACGATCTGGAATTTTTTTATTTATTTGTTTTGTAATTTATTTGATATACTTTACTATCTTGGATTAGATGTATGTTCACACTAGAAAAAATATCTTTAACCTTTAACTTTCGCTAGGAATTACAAATATTTTCCTCTGTCATCCCTTTTTATCTCCAATTTAGATGTCTTAATATTATGTATTTTGCATAGTTGCCCATTGTATATTAAGATTTGGAAAAATTGTAATAAATACAAATTAATGTAATCATTTTCGATAACCATTTAGTTGAAAACGCAGTATGTACTATCCAAAAAAATGTGTGTATTCAAACGAATATTTTTCTGTACTAAAATACAATTGAGCATCATTTATCTGAATTTTTTCTTCCAAAATAATTTCTAATCTTTGCGTTATATCCTGTTTAATTTTATTGAGGTGCCTTTCATAGAAATCGGGCTGAGATACTAATTTTTCAGGGAAATCGATTGGATCTTCTGCTGAATAACAATATTTGTAATTATCATTCATTCCTGTTAAAAATATTGAAATAGAATCTTCTTTCATAGAAAATCCAATATGATATTTAGGGAATATAAAATTTCCATAATCTAAAACATCCCCTTTGATAATATAGTCAATTGAACAAATTTTATTGCTTTTAAGTATTTGATAGACCAACTTTTCATCGCTAATTTCATCAATTCTAATTTCTTTAAATCTATTAAGATGTGCTATAGATTTCAATGATAATATTGGACTGTATTCCAGATTGAGTTTTTCCAAATTTTTGAATGCATAAAGCATATCAATATTTTCAATTTCATTGCAACTTGCGTCAATAATTCTGAGATTTTCAAGATTTGCTAAAGCGCTAAGGTTTTTAAGTTTTTGATTGCCAAATTTAATTTCTTCCAAGTTTACACAATATTTCAAGAAAGACAGATCTAGGATATGCTCTGAGTAATTCAAATATAGAAATGTTATTTTCTCAAAATGAGAAGAAAGCAAATTGTCTTTGTATTTAATTTGGCCACCCATTTCTTTCTGCAATTTTTTCATCGTCACATTCTGGAAAGGATCTTCATTAGTAACTAAACTATGTATTTTACTTATATCTTCTTTGGTTAATCCATTTTCTATCCAATAAAGATGATTTTGAATGATGTCTTTTGTGTTTGAATCCATGTTGTATTTTTATTTAGGAATTTAATAACTAATTTAGACTCACATTCCTTAAAAAGGCAAATCCTCATCGTCTTCTATTAGATCCACTGTGTTTTCAAAGCTGCTATTGGGTGTAATTGTCAATGGATTATTTACAACTTCTATTTTAAAAGCTTTTACATCGGTATACCATTTACCATTGTACTCTCTGCTTTCTAACTCGTATGATATGGTTAGAGAATTACCAATTTGAAGTTGGTTTTCAATTATCTTATCTCCCCAAATACTTACGCATATTTTTTTGGAATATTGACTGTCAGTTTCAACAATGACGTCTTGTTTTTTCCATTGCCCGTTTTTTCCTAATCCAGTTTGTATTGGAAGTAATTGGATAAGTTTTGCTGTTATGATCATAATTTTTATTTTGCAGTGATTGTAGTTAAAATGATTTTCTTTTTATTCAACATTCATGAATCAATATAGTATTAGACTCGATTTTGCTCTAGTGACAGCGGTATATTGGTATTTTAATGAAGGAATAAAAAATGAGTTCAAAAATACCTTATCCCATTCGCCACCTTGTGCTTTGTTACAGGTAATGGAATGGCCATAGGTTGCTCGAATGGCACCAATATAACGATCATCAGCAGCATTTCCACTTTCGCGATATACTTTGTTTTTTGTAAATCGTTCGTGTCGTAATCTGTTTTCTTGTTCTAATTTTAATCCTTCGGGATTTAGAATACTTTCCAATAATATATAGTCTTCAATAATTTCGTCTATTCCCTGAATGGACTTTGATAGCAGTTTTACTGGAACGAAATGCAAACCAGCCACTTGTTCTGTATCATTTGTTTTTACTTCTACGACTGTAACATGATCACCACTGTATAATTGAAAGTCATTTCTTCTCCAGGTGCTAGTTACTATTAAAAGATCACTTGTTTCTAAGGTATTGATTCTACTGCCAAACAATTTTTCACGGACCACATTATTGAACATTTTATTCATTTTATGGGTTGCTCCAATTGAAACTATGCTTTCAAAACCATTATTTAGATATTCTTTTACATACGCTGATGATGCTTGTGAAATAGTTTGTTGTTCTACTCCTTGTAGCTTAACCTTCTTAATGTTAGCATCAATCCCTTCTCTAATAGAAACTGCATTTTTGAGAATATAGCTTCCGTCTTCTTGACGTTTTTCTTCTGTAAGCAAATGGGCAGTTCCATTTAATTGAAATTTTGCTTTAAGGTACTCCAAACAAAGGGCTTTTGAGTCTGTTTCATTAACTGGAGGCAATTGGTTTTTATCGCCAAGGAAAACAATCTTGTTTTCAGGATTTCCATTTTTAATAAAAATTATTAAATCACTTAGCAATGAGTTTTTAGATGTGAACATACTTCCTTCTGTTCTGTTTACAGTTGATGACACCATCGAAGCTTCATCAATGATGTATATTGTGGTCTCTTTAATGGTATTTTCTTTTAATTCAAATATTACTTCACCCGTTTCAGGATTTGGCTTAGTACTGTAAATTAAAGAATGAATGGTGCTGTTTACAGTTTTAGATTTACGACCCAGAATTCGAGCTGCTCTGCCCGTTGGAGCTGCAATTTTGTAATTAATAGCTTTGGAGTTCAAATACCCGATTAGTGCCGTAGTAATAGATGTTTTTCCTGTTCCAGCTGCACCACATAATATGTAAAAATCATTCTTATTACTTTCTGCAATAAAATTACTCATTCCTAGTAAAGCAGATCTTTGTTGTGCTGTTGGGCAATCAAATTGTAAATGGTCTAAAATTGTAAGTGCATTTTCCATAGTATGTTGGCTTTAGTATTTCAACACCACAAAGGAAATGAGGAAGTGTGCAGGTTTAGTGCAGGGCTAATTTTTTTATTCTTTTAATTGATTATGCAAAATGTTTTATCCTTATTCATCTTGTAATTGAATCAATTGATTATTAACTTCAATTAAAATTCTTTCTATTTCTATAATTTTAGAGTTTACTTCTTGAGTATTTGACGACTTTTGAATTAGTTCAAGAAGTTTTTCTACCAAATCCATTTTATCATAATTCATTTTTTCTTCTAAAGATTTTAATTCAATGTACTTAATACATTTATCTTCTGAATTTGAAATGAAATTTATATTACGAAAAGTTGTCCCAAGCCAATTTCCAACGCCATCTTCATCTACTATAACTGCAAATTTTGAAATATTTTGTTGTAAATCAGCAAAATGAATATTGTTTTGATTTACAAAATGCTCGTTTGCAAAATAAGTTACACCTCCGTTATTTGTAGCGAGGAAGTTTCCTGTCGGAATGAAATTACCATTTACTAAGCTTACCAGATATTTATTATTTATATCTTCCATTTTATAAAAGTCTTAAAGTTAGTTTATGTTGTTTTGAATAGTGGTCGAAACTTAAAGTAGATTTCCTAAACATTAAAATATTTTATTAGAGGTTTTTTGTCTTATATCTGATTTAAGATCGCTATATCAAGTTAAATTGTTGATTTGAGTTGAGAATATTTGATATTGGCTACAAGTTTTCTTTGATTTTTATACCAAAATAATAAACTAGACAATTCACATAATAGAATGTTACTTGTTTTAAAAAATCATTTAGGCTTTTAATCTCGTTTTCTAAATTTTTTATTAACTTACAAAGATTTAACCCTTCGTTTTTAATGATTCTAAAATTTTCTATCAGATAACCAATAAAATCTTCTGAATAATACGTTTTATTAAAAACCTTGATTTTAGTAAAAATGGTGATATCACCGATATTTTTCACTTACTCTCCTAAACTTTTAATCTACTAGGTTAACAAAAAGTTTTAACAGATTTTCTATTTCAAGAATTTTTTTATCGCATGTTGGAATTAGTATTTCAACACCACAAAGGAAATAAGGAAGTGTGCAAACTTAATCCATAGAAATTAAATTTTTATTAGTTGCCGAAACAAAGTCCTCTAAAAAACCAAGAAATTTAAAATAATATTTATTGTGTTTAGGAATAATTTCATCGAATATTTTCTGTTGAAATTCAGATTTTTCACCCCCTCTATGATTCAAATTTCTAACTTGATATAGCTCATTAGCAATTTGATAAATATGTTCAAATTTAGTAGTGTTAAATTCTATTTGACTATTAAAATAAAAGTAATAGAGGATTGATCTCAGTTTATTCAAAAAGTACCAAGTTTGAGAATGAATGTTAAATGGTTCATCTAGCTTGTACTTTTGAAAAATAAATCTACCTAATGTTATTCCATATGTAGACCGAGTAAACTTTTTTAAATCTTTATTGTATGTTGAAATTAAATATTGATTGTTATTATCTTTAATTTTTTCTAAAATCCGATACGAATTAAAAGTATAGATAACAATATTTTCAATCTGTTGGAACATCGCTAAACAAAAATCTTCAAAATTATCATCCCTTCGAAAATGTTCCATTCTTATAAAATCTTCAATTAATTTTGGCTTAATTTCATCAAGTTTAAAATCTTCATAAAATTTAATAGCCTGTTTTTCAATGATTTCCTTTATGCAATATTCATAAATTCTATTGAGAGATTCATCAGGGTTATGCTTATTTAATGAAACTATTGAATATTTTTTTTGGATTTCATCCTTAAACCACAAATTCTCCTCCTCTTTGCATATTTCATCAATGAGAACGAGAAGCTTTTCTAAACTTTCTTTGCTGTATTTTGGCATAGTTACGATTTATAATTTTTCATAGCTCCTTCTAATCCAATTTCTAAAATTAAATCAACTATGTTTTTACCTATGTTCTCTTTTGTGTCCTTAACTTCTAATAATTTATTAGGTACTAATGATTTTGAAGGAGTTGTGTTTAGAACTAAAACGTCAAATCGATTTTTCATCTTCAGGTACGTTTCATCCTTTTCTCCCTTCACCATCTTTAAATACAATAGCTTTCCATCAAGAACCATGGCCATATTAGGTTGCCCTTTTTTAACATTCCCTTTTTCCCTGCAATATTTCTGAAGGAAGAAAGAATAAGATTTATCATAGCCATACGTTTCCCAATAGTATAACCATAGACGCAATTGTTTGATGTAACGGCGGGTCACATTTACTTTTTCATTTACCACTAGACCAGTTACTTCCTGGCGAAATCCTTCTTGTTGTAAACGTACTTTACTTTCCTTTACATGAAAATTTTGGTTGGCAATAATCTTTCTTACTTCTTTGTCAAACGTACTTCCGGAAACAAATATCTTTTCAAATTTGTTAGGAGATACCTCATAGCTGTTGTGTTTACTGCTAAATGTTATATCATCTGCATATCTTGTATAATTCAAACCAAAACGTTTGGCCACACCTGATAATTGTTTATCCATTCTTTCACAAATTGTGTTTGTCAAAGTCGGTGATGTAGGCGCTCCCTGTGGTAAAACAGCAGTTGTTATTTTAACCCAATTGTTATCTATAAAACGTTCAACCTCCATTGGGGTACAGGATAATCCTGCAATCATATTTGCAATCTTTTTCCTTTCATCTGAAGTATTTAAATTAAAAGGAGCTACCAATAATCTACCCCAAACACGTGCTTTATCAACACTTGGGAAAAAGTCTTTTAGGTCTAAATTATAAACATAAATCTGACCAACATGCACCTTCGCGTTATCAACTATTGATTTACCCAAGACAAAGCCTGTAGCAGCAATGTGAGGCTCATGTATTGCTTGCAATATTATATTCAGAGCTTTTTGCAACTCTTTCAATCCTTTCACTGGTGCATAGATAGTTCTATCACTCCCAGACTTCTTTTTTATGGTAAAAGAAGTATAAGATGGTTTTCTCACACTAGCTTTAAAACTCGTTTCTTCTTTAAGCAAAACAGTTGATATATTTTTTTCTGACTTTACAGATTTGTTCTTTATTGAATCCTTACTTATGTAGTAATTCAACTGCTTTTCTTCAAAAGGAATCGTTTTATCTCCATACATTAATTTCTTCGCTTCATTCAATAAAGCGAGAAAATCATTCTTACTATCCATTTTTTTAAAAGCTTCTTGAATAGTCTTACTTTGCTCTAGAGTAATTTTCATTTGATTTTTTTGTAAGTCTTTTCAAAACCGTAGTTGTTATTCTTTCTCTATGTATCCAAAGATCATAAATTAAAATCTAAAATAATTAAAGAAATAATTTATCAAAAAAGGTGAGGGTTTTGAAACAACATTGTATCAATGTTCCTAAAATCACATCACTAACATTCAGTTCCAGATTACTCTGAAACTACCAGCCAATTTAAAATATTAAAAATAATATTTCCAGCAGGCAAGCCTATCTTGCGATAGACATTTCAATATTTCACTACGGTTTTTCAAAGAACTTTTGTTTGACTCTGCAAACGTATAATTCAAGAGTGCGTTTTTGCTGCACACATAAATTTATTTTATACCTTGCGTATTCTTAACTTGGTAAATATAAATAAAAACCCACAATGGCCATCACTAAAAACCCTTTAATTCGTTACAAAATTTTAGATAAGTGTTTTCGAAATCCATATAAAAATTATTATTTCGACACATTATTAGAAACAGTAAACGAAGCTCTTTTTGAAATTACTGGTGTTGAAGAACATATAAAGACACGTCAGCTGAGGGATGATATTGCTTTCATGAGAAGTCCTGAGGGATGGAACATCGAATTAGCGGAACTATTTGAAGGAAAAAAGAAAATTTATCGATATGAAGATTTGAACTTTTCGATTAACAATGCGCCATTAAATGATGTTGAGATGGACCAGTTCCAATCGGCAATACAAGTTTTAGCACAATTTGAAGGTATGCCACAATTTGAAGGCATTCAAGCTATAATAGCCAAATTAAAAACAGATTTAAAAATAACTAACCACGAAAAACCCTTCATCGGTTTTGATAGCTCGCAAGATTTAAAAGGTATCGAGCACTTCAGTTCACTATATAATGCAGTACAAAATAAAACACCTCTACAGATCACTTATAAGGATTTTAAAACTGAAGATCCCTATACCTATATTTTTCATCCTTATTATCTAAAAGAATACAATCATCGATGGTTTTTGTTTGGGCTGCATGTAGAAAGTTGGAAATCAGACTGGAATGTTGCTATTGACAGGATTGTAGCAATTGCACCATTTAACGTTCCCTTTATTCACAATGATACTATTGATTGGCAAGAGTATTTTTCGGATATGATAGGAGTTAGCAAAGCAGAAGGTGCCGTTTTAGAAAACGTTGTTTTGCATTTCAATCAATTGACCGGAAAATATATGGAGAACAAATCTATTCACGAAACACAAAAGCATAAATGGATTAATACTGACACTTTGGAACTTAAAATTAATGTCATACTCAATTACGAATTAGAACGCTTAATTCTAAGTTATGGTGATAGTGTTAGGGTTGTAGAACCTCAACAATTGAAGGAACGGATAAAAAATAGACTTTTGAATGGGATGAATCAATATTAAGCTATATCTGCATTGATACAAATCATTTTTGAATTTGAGCCTAATGTTATTTTTTCTGAAAAAAAGTTCCCGACTAATCCTGTTGCTTATTTAAAGAGGATTGGGTCAGCTGTTATTATAGATCAATTTTAGGAAAAACTTTATTGTGAAATATCTGAACTGCTCTTTTTCTAACAAAATTAAAATCATCATTATTATTTAAATCAAAATGTTTGTCACAATTTAAGCATACAAATACCTTATCAGTTCCTAATGCCTTTTTCTCAAATGGTTCCGCTATGAGTTGATTATCTTTTTCTTTATTGTTAAAATCAGGAATTGAAAAACCACTGGAAAATAGACCCTGTATTTGCTTACGATACACTTCATAAGTTATGTTGCCTCTAGCCCATATAAACCACCATTTACCATCGTTTTTTCTTTCACCGTATTTTATAATATTTGGATGGTTGTCTTTTTGATTAATAAACCAATCTAATTGCTCTTTGTATAATTCATTAGTAGCTATGGACTCTATCATTTCATTTCCACAATCACTACAGCAAACAATCCCTCTGTCACGATGGCCTTCTAAATGACATTTATATTCTTGTCCGAAATTTTCCAAATAACCAGCACGAGCTTTTAATTTTTGAGAGCTACAACAAGCATTACAGTTTTTGCAAATGTACCAACCGCATTCATCATCAAAACCATGCGTTTTGCATTTAACACTATCTCTGCTATCTATAATATCTTCACATTGACCATTTAAGCAATGGGATAGGTAAATGTCATTTGCGTATTCTTGGCAATCTTTGTTCTCACAAGAAAACATACTAACACCGTAAAAAGCATATTTAGATTTACCTTTAGGTTTTAAAATAGAATTACATTTTCTGCAAGATAAATGTTCTAAAAATCGATTGACACGATTGATTACATTTAATAAAATTTCGTATTGAACTTCTTCGTACGGAATTTTTAAAACATTCAAAATGTCTTCTAAAGTATAATTTTGCCAATCTGTTGGCGTATGAGCTTTTCTGCATACCTCATAGCATTGAGTATTCTCACACCACCAAAATTCAAAGCCTGATTTTTTACACAATATCGGCTCGAGTGTTTCTGTTTTTAAAGCTTTTCTACCATCACAAAATGTTGAAAACCTTGGTTTGAAATGTTCCTTCTTCGTTTTTTGATAATGCATTTTTGAAGTACCATCCGCTAATTGATATATACCATTTTCCTCAATTACAGTTTTGCCAGAACATTTCTCAAAGAAACCATCAATCACCAATAAATCTTTTGGATTTCTAATTTGATTTGCTACTAAATCAAATATAGTAGTCCTACTTGTAGAAATCTTATTTTTTAGATCATTTGCTACCTTTAAAATCACGCTCAATGTAAAATCCAATCCTACGCCATCAATTTCTTTGGCGTATTCACTTGTTTGGAAATCTATGGTTGTGATTTTATTCAAATCATCCAAACCAATATTAATTTTATTTTCAGCTATTAGTTTAATAATTTTTTTGAAAAAAAGTTTTTGACTTTTAGCTGACAATAAACCGGTATAAATAACAACCGTACTATAATCTATATCATCTACATAGTTTAAAACAAATAGCTGTAACTTATAAAAATCGGATGCTTTATTAAAGGCTGAATTAATGTACTCTGATTTATATTTTTGAGGAATATTTTCAATAAAAAATACTACCGTTTTAAAATCGTCTTCTTTATTAATTAAACCATTTTTATAGTATGTCTTTGCTAATATGTTTATTAAATCATCTTCTTTTATTCGGTTGATATATTCTTCATATTCGCTATGTTTTTCTTTTTCAGTGACATGAAAGTATGCTTGAGTTTTTCTTTCGAAATACTTCCTTTTTAGGATCATCAGTTTGTTGAAAACTTGATCGAATGGAAATTCAAAAATGAAATTGTCTTCCCAAAGCCTTAAATGTTGTTCTTGGGGGATAAATTTATAATCTATTGGTAAATTAAATTCTTTATAGATTTTAATAACTGAAACTAAAAAATCATATTTGCTATTCTCATTTAAAGCGCAAATTTCCAAAAAGAGTTGGTCTAAAATTTCTTTCTTTTGTTCAATACTAAATCGAACTAACAATTTGGTTGCATTATGTAAATCCCGTTTTAAATACTCACGAAGTTCTTTCTCAATTAATTCATAAGCAATCTCTAGTTTTTCTACTTTTACCCAAAGATTAAAGATTATTGTTGGGTTTAATTTTTGGCTTATATACTTAAAATTAACAGGTATATTAAATGTTTGGTATATAACCAAAAGTGAACTTAAATAATGGACCTTATAGTCTTCATATTTGTCAATAGCATCTTCTAAAACTAAATCTAAAACTTCTTTTTTTTGTTCATTACTAAGACGAGAAAGGAATCTAATTGTATTCTCAATTATCGAAATATGTGTGAAGTTTTTAACCAGCGCTAATGTTTGATGAGTTATATTTTCTTTATTTAAATTTTGTTTTACGTAACTAGTAAGATTTTCTTTAAGCTGATTAAATTCGATTTCAATATCGTTATTATCTTTCCATAACTCGAATAATTGATCTGGCTTTAATTCCAATAAAAAGCTATTAAAATAAGTCAAGTCAATTCGACAAGCTTTTATGAATGAAGGAATGTGTTGTAGCTTATCTATTCTGATGTCTTGTAATCGTATTTTATCCTCTAAAAAAACCTTAATTGCTGTTCTATCATCATCAGTCAACTTCACCGACAATTTTGAGATTTGGTCAATTACAATATCAATTTTTTTACTCAACAAACTTTGAAAATAATTCAAAAGGTAAAAAACCAGATAGTTTATGTCTTTTTCATGAGCAATGTCATTTACCGCAATAGCTCTAATATTTGATTTTTTTGTATCAACTTCTTTTTTGTTCAAGGTTACTACTACTTCATCACCAGGCTTTAAATATTCAGGATTATTATACAGGTAGGACTTGCCAGAAAAATGTATGTCGGGCATACCTTTCAATTCTAAAAATCCATATTCTCCTTTAGTCTGTTGATTATAATACCACTTTACTGTTGCAATAAAGCGATAGTTTTCATTATCCACATAGGCAAGTATCGAGTCTTCTTGTTGCTTACGTAATATCCTTTTTTTTACGATATCGTTACTATGGATTGCTACTATTTTATTGTACGTTTCTTCCGGAACTTGCTGATCTATATTAAAAAAAGTGTAGTTTACATGTTTAAAGTATAGCTTTAATATTTCCAGTTTAATATTTAATTCAATAAGTATTTCACTAATTCTCATAGTTGACTTTTATTTTTTTTCTAAGAACGGCAATAGTTTTATTTTAGTAATTAAGTACTTTTTAAATCCCCCTTACCTTACTATTATACAAATCATTGAACCACATTTTTTTGAACATAAGATTCACGCGATCTTCCGATAGTTTATTGTAGAGTTCTAGCTTAGTGTTAATGAAATTCAGTAATTCATTATCGATTTCTTCGCTGAATTTATCCTGAATATTGTCTCTTGAATTATTTTTATTGAAAAATCCCATCAACTCTTGATTGGAGTAAATTTTATCCTTCATCTTTTTAAATTCTACTTTGTCTTCCTCTGATAAATCAATACCAAAAGTATCGTTGAGCACTTTTATGATATTCGTTAACAAATCTAGTTCATCGTCATCTTTTCCTGCTGCTCCTCCAGGAGTCATACCATACATTTCTCCATTTTCGGAAACTAATGCTAAGTCAGTAGTATATTGATGTTGAATTTTATAACTATCCAATTCAACTTCGCCTAAAACGTCTAATGGAAGATTTGCTTTTATGTAGGGTAACATTTTTACCAATGCTGTCAAGAAAACATAATATTTCTCTAGCTCTACATCTGTAAAAGTGATGATTTGACTTAAAAATCGATATAATTTTAAAAAGGTTTGCGCTTCTGCTTTGAAACTTGTTTGCTCTACCTCGTCTAAAGATTCTTGAAAACGTTTGCTTACGGTTACTAAAATCGGATTGAGCTTTTCATAGTTATTTCCTTTTCTAAAAAAGATATTAGCAAAAGCTTCTACTTCGTTTTGGTAAAACACATTAAAACTATCCACTTTGGTTTGTACTGTATACAAGCTGTTGGGATCTGTTTGATTGTCTTCTGCCATAAAATTTTCTCCATAAAAATGTTGAAAATCTTGCTGTATCAATTCGGGATCATTAACAAAATCAAGCACCATAGTACTTTCTTTACCACGCATAGTTCTATTCAGTCGGCTTAACGTTTGTACTGAAGAGGCACCACCTAATTTTTTATCCACAAACATGGTGTGCAACAAGGGTTCATCAAAACCTGTTTGATACTTATTGGCAACAATTAAAAAACGGAATTGAGGTAGCTTTAAAGCCTCAGGAATCGATGTTTTTCCTGCTAGCTGGTTCATACTTGTTTCTGTATATTCCTCATTGGCTTCATGATCTTTTACTGTACCCGAAAAAGCTACCAATGCGCTATAAGGCAGCTTCATTTCTTGCATGATTTCATCAAACTTTCGCTTGAAACGCACAGCGTGCAATCGCGATTTAGTTACCACCATTGCTCTGGCCTTTCCTTGAATTTCATTTTGCGTTTTACTCACAAAATGCTCTATCATAATACGTGCTTTTCTTTCTATAGCATGATCTTGCAAGTCAGCATACGAACCTAAGAGGCGAACCGTTTTCTTTTTTTCGTATTCTTTATCATCAATATCAGATCGCTTAATGATTTTGTAATACCGTTTGAAAGACATGTAATTTTTTAAGACATCTCGAATAAAACCCTCTTTGATAGCCTGCTCCATGGTATAGTAATCAAAAGCTTTTAGATCACCATTTATTTTACGGCCAAACAATTCCTCAGTTTTTGGTTTTGGGGTTGCTGTAAATGCAAAAAACGAAATATTAGGTTGTTTCCCTTTTCGTTTGATTTCATCGGCAATAATATCGTCCAGATCTTCTGATACATCTTGGTTCTCCGCTTCTTCAAGGGATAATGATTTTTTTAAATGACGTGCTGTTTCACCAGATTGTGAACTATGTGCCTCGTCTATCAAAACCGCGTACTTGCGCTCGGGCATATTGGCAATCGTCTGGGATATCACCGGAAACTTTTGAATGGTTGTGATTATAATTCGCTTACCCTCTTCAATCGCTGCTTTAAGATCTTGCGCTGTTTTGTTCTCGTCAATATAAGCTACTAATCCTGGTGTATTGTCTAGCTGACGAATGTTATTTTGAATTTGCTTGTCTAAAGCCCTACGGTCATTCACAATTATCACCGAATCGAATAAGGCTTTATTATCAGATTCGAATTGGTAAAAACCCGCTAAGCGATAGGCTAGCCAAGTAATTGTATTTGATTTTCCAGAACCTGCTGAGTGCTGAATTAAATAATTTTTTCCAGCTCCTTCATCTGTTAAGGTTGTTAGCAAGCGTTGCACCGCTCTGCGTTGGTGAAAACGTGGAAATAATAATTTAGTTGATTTCTTTTCTTTTAATCCCTTAGCTAGCGGGTCGTATTCCTTTTCTACATCAGTTTGAATATTGATGTAGTTTTGCAATAAATCCAATAAAGAATCTTTTTTTAATACATCTTCCCATAAGTAAGAAGTTGCAAAGCCGTTGTCGTTATAGTTTTCTAAACTCTGGTTAAAAGGCAAAAAGAAGGTGCTCTTTCCTTTCAGTTCTGTGGTCATAAAAACTTTCTGAGTACCTACAGCAAAGTGCACCAAACATCGCTTGAATTCCAAAAACGGTTCTCCCTTAGGATCACGATCCTGTATGTATTGTTTGATCGCGTTATGGTGATTTTGCCCTGTCAATTCGTTTTTTAGTTCAAGAGTAACAACAGGAATTCCGTTGACAAACAAAACAAGGTCAATTGAATTATTATTCTTTTTGGAATATTTCAATTGGCGTACCACGGCCAAACGGTTTTTTTGATAATTTACTTCATGCTCCGGCGTTTTGTTATTGGCAGGTTGCCAATAAACCATATCGAATCGTTCTCCTCTAATTTTTAATTTGTTCCTAAGTAAATCAAGGGTTTTATGGGTACTTTTTTTATATTGGTACGAGATATCATGTAGAATAGTTGCATCTGTTTTGTCACCAAGTTGTTTGTTTTTGAGGCTATTATAAGGTTCTACTTGGGTTTCCTGTATAAACGAAATGACCTCAGATGGAATGAGACACAATTCTTTATCATAAACCAAAGGAGAGATTTCATGAAATCCTCCTTGCTCTACCAAGTATTTTACTATATCTTCTTCTAGATGAATTTCTCTCGTGCCTTGCGCCATAATTATGCTTTTTTAGTAGTCGATTCCCAATCACGAACATCTATTTTACCCGTTACCGCCTCTGAAATTAACGATTGACGGTAGGCTTGGAGTTTTTCAATCACCATTTTAATTTTAGATATTGATTTATCAATGAGTTCTGACTGATAATTGATGTGATCAACTATTATTGATTGTTCTTCTAATGAAGGCAATATGACAAATAAATTTTCAATTTTCGGTTTACCTAGTCCAAATCTTGTTACTCCATTTGAGTTATTTTCAAAATAAATTGAAACATTTGATGTTTGAATAAACCTGAATAAAAATTCACCGTTTAATTTACCTTCTTGAGGTTCTAAAATAGCTAAATGATAACCACAGACAGCATTTTCTAATGTTTCATCAATGTAAGTTGGTACCCCAATATCGTTTGCAGATTCAGAATCTTTAGTTATTATAACTTGCCCTTTTTTTAACTGAAATTTTTCGAATTCAGCTTCCGTACAAGTACCAGTGCTTAAGGAAGTTAGATTATTTATTTTATCATTTTTATATGCATCTGGATAATGACAGATTGAAACTTTGATTTCTTCTGTATATTCATGTCTGTCCACGCTACTGAAAGATGTAGATGCGATATGTTTTAACTTAATTGCTGCCCAATGCTCCGGAATTTCCCCCAACCATTCTACACCGCTATCTTTCATAGGGGCATTTGTGTTTAGTCCTTTAGTTACCGCTTCGTTGATAGCGGCTTGGCGTTTTTCTTTGAGCAAGGCAATTAAACGCTTTTTCTTTTCGATGGTAGCATCAATAAGATTCGTTTTGTAATCAAGGAATGCAGCGATTTGGGTTTGTTCTTTGAGAGAAGGCAAAACAATATCTAAATCTAAAAGCTTTGTTTTGGTAAGAATTGAAAGAACTACACTTGAAGAGTTTTTTTGTAACTCTTCGATTGAAAAATAAAGTAAGTATTTTAAGAATTCATCATCAATTTTTTTGAGATCTCCTTCAACTGAATGAATTTGTTGATTTGTAGTAATATCACAACCTGCAACTCCTAATTTCCCAATATCCCCAATACCACCAATAAGCACCGACCCTCTTCTAACTAATCGGGATTGAGACAATCCTCTTTCAGTTAAAAATTGTTTGGAAGTTGTTATTTTATTAAACCCATTTAAATCACTTGGTTTAACCCAAGGAACACCCTTTTCATCTGAAAAAAAGTCTTCTACAATTGTAGATGGAGTATTTCCAGTTACAACATTAACAAAATATTTTAATTTAGAAGATTTCCATTGATGTGGTATTTCACCAATAAACTTATTACCGCTATCTTTATAACTCTCGTATCCTTTCATTAGTTCAATAATTCATTTAACAAAGTGGCAATGTCGTTCTCGAGTGTTACAATTTCTTGTTTCACTTCACTGGCAGCACGTAAGCCTTTGTATTCATAAAAATACTTGGTAAAGTTGATTTCATAGCCAATGCGTGTTTTGTCAAAATCAATCCAAGCATCGGGCACATGAGGCAGTACTTCGTTTTCAAAATACTTTTCGATATCGGCTGTTAAAGGCACGTTTTCTTTGTCGCGTTTTTTACTGTCCGGCTTAGGTTTTTTGCTTTTATCCAAAACTTTTTTTCCTTTTTCGTCGTACAACGGTTGCTCTACCGTGAGTTGGTAAAAACCAAAGTCATCGTTGTTATAGATTTTACAATCCTTTGTGGTTTCAAAATTGGTATACAATTTTAAAATATCAGCAATGTGGTCTTCGGTAATTTCGTTACGCTTGTTACCCAAGCTTTTTTTGTTAGAACGGCAGTAGTCTGCAGCATTAATCAATTGCACTTTGCCTTTGCGGTGTTTTTGTTTTTTATTGGTCAAAAACCAAATATAGGTGTTGATTCCGGTGTTGTAGAACATATCCTTCGGCAAGGCCACGATACATTCTAACCAATCGTTTTCGATAATCCATTTGCGGATATCGCTTTCGCCAGAACCCGCATCACCTGTAAATAAAGGGGAACCATTTGTAACTACCCCAATGCGGCTTCCTTCACGCTCCATTTTAGAAATCATGTGCTGTAAAAACAGTAGTTGCCCATCAGACGAACGTGGTGTACCTGCATAAAAACGACCTGCTGGATTTAAGGCTTCGTTTTCAATAAAACGGTGGTCTTTTTTCCAAGTTACCCCATAAGGAGGATTGGCCATCATGTAATGAAAATACTTACCTTGAAATTGATCTTCAGAGAAAGAATTACCGTGTTTTACATTGTTCGCTTCTTCACCTGTAATCAATGCTTCGGATTTCGCAATCGCATAGGATTGCTCATTCAATTCTTGTCCGTACGTTTGAATAGTCGGTTTGTTTTTGCTGTCTTTTAGCAAAGTATCTAAAATGTAGTTTTTACCAAGGTTAACCATACCACCGGTACCACAAGCCGGATCAAAAATCGTACGAATGATACCTGTTTGAGACAACTCGTCTTTCTCTGTCGAAAACATGATGCTGTTCATCAAAGCAACCACATCACGAGGCGTAAAATGCTCTCCCGCGGTTTCATTTGATTGTTCGTTTGAGATACGAATGAGCTCTTCAAAAACATAACCCATGTCGTGATTGTCAATTTTGTCGCTGTGCATATCGATTTTGCATATGGCATCAATCATTTCATACAACAACTTGTTTTTGATTAATCGGGCAATGATTTTATCGAACTGAAAATTTTCTAAAATATCGCGTACCTCTTTGTTGAAACCATTGAGGTAATTATTGAAATTGATTTCAATATTACGAGCATCATCTTTTAAAGAATGTAAGGTATGATTAGAGACGTTATAGAACTTTAACCCTCCTGCAGCTTTGCGTAAAATAGGATCAAGTTTGTCCTCAGCTACTTTGTCTTTGAAATTATGATAGGTAGATCGAACGGTTTCGTTTAGTCCATCAAGAATACAATCTAAACGTCGGATAACGACAAAAGGTAGTACGACATCACCAATTTCATTTTTCTTAAACGCATCACGCAATACATCATCGGTGATTTGCCAAATGAAACCTACTTCTACTTTAGTGTTATTATTGTTGCTCATTACTGTTGTTTTAATTTTATGCTGCAAATATAGGGTGTTGGTGTGCGGGTTTGGTGCAGAGGAATTCAAATATCATTCAATAACCTATTGATAATTGAAAAATCATCATTACAATCACCTACAACCCTTCTATTTTCAATTGGTTGATTTCCTTGAAGCCATTGAAAAACATCGGTAGATTTTTTATTTATTCCTTTTAAAGCATTTTCCTTTATAGTAAATTCAACATCACCACCAAGCGAGTTTAAATTATTAAAAACCCGATCCAATCTAAAGTCATTGTCTTCACGAACAGTGCTATTATCGCGTGGGTTGAAAACAGAAAATCCTTTGTCGCAGGAACCATTCAAATAATTTGAAAGTATAACTCTTTTGTGTATTGTAGCAGAAAATAAAAATTCAATAATTATTGTATATGGCCTCAAGGCTTTGATTACCGTTGAAATACGTGTTTTTAAATTTTCACACCATTGTTGTGTTTTTCTATTGTCCTCTGCAATTATTAAAATATGATAGTCTACGCCTAATGAAGCTGGAAGAATTGCATCTATTAAATTAATGACATTAGGCTCTCCAATTGGTAAATTTCTCTCTTCATTTTTGAATAAATAATTATCTGATATAATTAAAGAATTAGAAGGAGGTAAATCGAAAGTAATTAAAGATTTCCATCCTAAAACACCATGATCATTACAAACAGTATTTTTAGGTAAATCTTTAAAATATGAACCTAAAAGAATTGTGTCATTAATGCCATCATTGGAATTCACAATTATACCAGTTTGTTGTTGTATTGAATTTGCAACATCGGTATCAATGTTTAAAAAAAAGACACTACGTGGTTTTTCTAATACTTCTGCTTCAGGATTTGCATATATTGTTCTAAAATAATTATCTAAAGGAATTAAATCAATCGCTCTTGCATTTGATTGTAAAAATAAAAATAAAATAGACTCCGTATTATTTAATTCTGAAATTAAATCTACTTCATTAATGTCTAGGCAAATGTCAGAATGATTATTTATTATTTTATTCCAATTGGGATAAATAGCAGGTGAAGATATCATGTTTTCAAAAATATCTTTGTCAGAGTAAATTGTAAACATAGTTAGTCTTTTTTTCTTTGATTTAGAATAAGTTTCATAGAATGTTTAGATGCTTCATCATAAAAACCTTCACCAAAGTTTTTATCAAATTTGCCGTTTGCTAAATATTTCATTTCATAAGGGCCATCTTTATCGAAATAATAGACTACAAATGGGTTGTGTTGTATACGCATGGCTGGGAACAGACTTCCATCCGATTTTGAATAATCAACGAATAGCAACTGTGAATTTCTTATGATATATTCGGAATGAGTTTCTACAATAAACTGAATACCGAATTCTTTCCATGTTTCTAAAAATAATTCTGCAAGTAGGGATTGAAAAGCTGGATGTAAATTGGCTTCCGGCTCTTCGATAAGAATTATAGGAGTTGATTTTCTGAATCTTCTGGCGCTTCCGTGATCTTTAATGTCATTCTCTTCATTAATCACATTAGCGATACGAAGTAAAATGGTAAAAATTTGTCCTGCACCAAAACCTTTATCCACAAGATTTATCCAGTCTCCATTTTCTTTTATTTCTATTTTAGATGCTAAGCCTTCAATGGGTTTAATATTGTAGTCTTCCCCTATATCAAAGAACTTATTTGACATCCACTTTTTGAGGAAGGCATCAGCTGTGCTCTTTTTTTTAATTGGGTTTTCTGATAGCCTTTTGATAATATCGTAGATGTCATTATTACCGTTGTCATTTACGTACAAGCGGGTTTGAGTATTGCGGTTTGGAGTTAGGTGCGTTATGTTTAGGTTCAAGGCATCAACGACTATGTCAGCAATAATTGTTAATCTAAACAAATCTCGATTGCTATTACTTAATCCAATCCCTTTTTCATTATCCCTAAAATAGCTACTTAGTACTCTACGTATAATTTTATCTATAGATTCTGAGCCCCCAAAATCTCTTAATTTGAAAGTTGGATTGAACTGTAAATCGTCCTCAATTTTATTGTTTTCAAGGTCTTTTATTTTTTTGTTTACCTCTTTAAGTTTTGCTTTTAACGATTTTACTTTGTCTAAAAATTGTACTCTTTCAAGACTGGTTTTCTCTAAAATTTTTAAAATAGACTCGCTCTCCTTTAAATCCTTTTCAATAACGATCTTGATACTATCCAATTCATTTTTATTTTCTTTTTCATCAAAAATATCAGGATCATTATTTCTGAAATGTATAAAACTATTATCAATTGTTAATTGATATTCATCATCAGCCAAGTTTGTGATGCTAAAAAGTGAATTGTCGTATTTACTTTTAAATTTTATTGCTTTGAGTTTTCCTTTTTCAGATCTATTATCATTATTTTCTTGAGGGTAAAAATGATAATCAATATAATAATCTTTATTTTCAATAGAAAAATTAATGTCCCATAATTTTTCTTTTAAGTTCTGACGATTAATAGCATTTGAAAAACAATCAATTTTGTGGTTTCTGGAATGTTTTTGATTGAAATTTAATTCAAAATGATTTTTAGAATTTCCAAAGCTATCTAAAAGCATTAACGCTTTCATTACACTAGACTTTCCAGAGTTATTGGTTCCAGTCAGAAAGGTAATCGGAGCTAAATTAAGTTCCCATGTTTCTTTTATTTTTCTGAAATTCTGTATTGTTATTTTTTCCATTTAGTATTTATATCAAACTTTTTTTGTGCAATATTAATTTTATCCTGTGCGAATATAGTGCATAGAAATAAAAAGCTTAATTAGTCTTTATTTCGTTTAGTGGCGATGAGGTTAAATATGGCACTTTTCCAGAGGGAACTACTTTCGAAGCTCCGTCTAAATGAGTTTCTTGATCATCAAAGAAAATGTGAGCCCCAAAGGCTTCTAATATTTTATCTTTTGAAAGTCCTCCAAGAAAGTACACTTCATCAACGTATACATTCCATTTACGTAATGTTTTTATCACTCGCATATGGGAAGGCGCATTTCTCGCTGTCACAATTGCTAATCGTAAAGGAGAATATTCAATTCTGGTAGGTAAATGTTCTTGAATTTTTGATAATTTAATCAAAAGTTTAGCAAAAGGACCTTCAGCAAGCGCATCATTTTCATGTTCTTTTTCATATTGATGAAATGATCCCATTCCTTCTGTTTTATATCGGTATTCTGATTCATCAGAAAACAGAACTGCATCAGCATCAAAAGCAATTTTAACTCTTGCATCTTTTGGATTGAAAACAGTCGGCGGAGCATATAATAATGCAGCTGCGCATTCTTTACTATCGATTACGGTTTGAACATCTTTAGAATCTTTAGAAAGAAATAGATCTACATAAAAGGCATCAATATAAGGAGCTAAAGGTTCTCCTCCAGTTAGAGCAACTCGTGTAATATCTAAACCATGTTGTTGAATAGAATTCAAAATCCTTACGCCTGTTTCAGGACTATTCCTAGACATTACGACAACCTCTACGATTTTTTTATCAGCAATTTTGTTCAATTGTAGTAAACTTTGTACCAAATAAAAAGCAGTACCTGGTTTGAGTAATTCCTCTTCATTTTTAAGTTGGTATTCTCTAAATGCTTCTATACCGTCCATTTCAAAGACTTCATTCTCTCTCTCTAAGTCAAATAAGGCTCTAGTCGATACTCCAACTACTAATATTTCTGATAAATCTACTGCCATGAAAACATATTAATTGTAATGTGTAATTTAAAAGTGAATCAAAATGAAACTAAGCCTAGGTATTTAAATACTCCTTTAATGAAAAGAGCTTACAGTCTCTCTCAAAAAATTCAAATGTATGAATGTAAATAAACGAATTTTTACACTCGTAAACTATACCCACTTTTAGTGATATTGAGCCATCTCTTTTTCTTTCAAAAAAACTAAAACAAAACCATAACAATATGAAATTCAGTTTTTTGATTAATCAAAAGAAGAATTGATCTGAGAATAGATTAAATTTTACTTTTTTCTAAAACATTTGAAATTCTAAATTTGAAGTAAAACAGATTTAAAGATGACAAAATTCATAACACTTCTTAAAAACGTTCTGTAAATAACAACGCGCTTCGTGGCATCTAAATTATTGAACCATCAAAATAATTTAAGGCTTTACTTTTATAAAATAATGCATTCAAACACTAAATCTGATTATCTTTGTGGACAGAAAAACAAGTTGAAATTATTACTAATTTTTGTTTTGATACTGAACACGAAATTGAACACGATTTTATAAAAAACATATGGTTTTATGGCTCGCAAGCCCAGTAAATACTTTTAAATTTTAGGGTCTGCGCAATTCATAACCCTGAGGTCCCGAGTTCAAATCTCGGTCTCGCTACAGACAAACCCTTAAACAACAACTGTTTAAGGGTTTTTTATTTAAATCAATTCCTCACTTAGTGAGGAAATGGAGTGAGGAATTTTAAAAAGATACCTATATATAACTCTGATAATATGAACAATAAGTAACCAGACCTCAGGTTCAATCACACCAGTCCTTTTTTTGTTTTCTTATTTATATCAAGCAACAAGCAATTCAAACTGACATGACAAACAATTTTATAACAAAACCTAAATAGATGTCTTAGCAAAAAAGAAAAAAACAGACCCTTTTAATATATTGCGCAGAAATTATTTTAAACCTTGTATTAGAAATGCAGTACAAGCCTTCTTACATAAGTTTGAATACTGGCTTAACCAGAGCCAAATAGTATCAACAGCAACCTTTGACCAAAATGTCAAAGGTTGCTGTTGTTTTTTGAGTGTTTTGATTTTTAGACAAGAATCAAAATTTAAACAAATCCTAATCCATCAGACTCAATAATATCATCATACCTGAGTATTCAAAAAAATCATCCAAAAAATAATAATTATAAAAAAAGTTTCTGTTTTCAGGAAAATGAAATCATAAACTTCCATATTAAAGACAATGGTATTGGTATTCCTGCTGATCAACATGAAAATATATCAAAAAATATCAAAACGTTTGACTAAAATGCTGTCAACAATGGTGTAAGGCCTTAAGTGTGCAAAAAAATAGAAGAATTACACGGACGAAAAATTACACTTCAATCCATACCGGGTCAAAATCCAATATTTTATTACATTATTTCAATATATAATGTTAAATAGTTATAAAAAATGAAACTATCACAAAATTTATTAATGTATTAAACTCAAGTCTAAAATAAAATATATTTATATTTGACTTTAAAAAAACAAATATAAATGACTGATAAACAATTTGCCAATCTTTTTGTTGAACAGTCGAAGGACCTTATTTGGATCATCGATTCTCATTTTAATTTAATATACGCCAATAAAGCGTATCAAAACGCCATGACACAAGTGAATGGCAAAGAAAAAAAATTGGACGAACCGATCTTTACAGAAGGTTTTGGTGATGGTTCTATAGAAAAATGGAAATCCTATTTTGTGCGTGGGCTGAATGGCGAACATTTCGAAATTGAGGATCAGTTTTACAACCCTACTACGAATCAAGTTGAATACAGTCAAATATCGTTTCATCCAATAATCGATGAAAACCGAGTTGTTGCTAGTGTAGCATGTCAATCAAGAGATATTACTTCGATTATAAAATCAAATACTGAAGCAGAAATAATTATGGATGCTTCTTTGGATGTGATTTGTTCTATTGATGAGCAGGGATTCTTCAAGAAGGTGAATGCAGCTTGTAAAGAATTATGGGGATATGAAAAGCATGAATTGGTTGGTAGAGCATACATTGATTTTGTTATTGATGAAGATGTAGAAAAAACTAATGCAGCCGCTGCAGAAATTCATTCAGGCAAAAACGTAACAACTTTTGAAAATAGGTATAAAAGAAAAGATGGCTGTATTGCTTTCAATTTATGGTCAGTACGATATGATCCAAAAAGCAAAATTATGTTTTGCGTAGCGCGTGATGCAAGGGAAAAAATCCAAAAAGAAGAATTATTGATTGAGAGTGAAAACCGCTTTAAGGCACTAGTGCAAGAGGGGTCTGATATGATCAGTATTATCGATGTGGCTGGAAATTATATCTACACCAGTCCTAACACAACGGCAATCTTAGGGATTACCCCAGAGGAGTTTGACGGCAATTCCATATTCGACTTTATCCATCCCGATGATATCGAAAAATCAGCCGCATACATACAGCGAATAAGTACCGAAAACAAAGTGATTGTTGAGCCTTTTAGATTGAGGGATGGTAAAAATGAATGGCGATGGATAGAAACAGTATTGACTAATATGCTGGACAACCTTGCTGTGAATGGTATTGTGGCCAACTCGAGAGATATCACCGAAGAGAAAAAATTACAGAAACTCAATAAACAAACCAATGATTTAGGCAAAATTGGAACCTGGGAATACGACCTGATTGAAAACAAACTCTTTTGGTCAGATGAGGTATACTATTTGCACGATGTAGACCCTGGTACATTTGTGCCAAATGTTGAAACTGCAATAGACTTTTATAAGGATGAACATAAATCATATGTTACAGATGAAATCACTAAAAGTCTAACTCTAGGAGTTTATTTAGATTATGAGGCTGTTATTATAACTAGAAGTAATAAAGAAAAATGGGTAAGAGTGATTGGTAGCCCCGAATTCATTGAAGGTAAATGTGTCAAGTTCATTGGAAGCTTCCAAGACACTACCGACCTCAGAGAAGCTGAAAGCCGTCTGCAAAGTTTGTCTGACAACATCCCAGGAGTCTTCTTTACATACCTAATTCATCCAGACGGTTCAGATGAATTTAAATATGTGAGTAAGGGATCTGAAAAAATTTGGGGGTATAGCCCGGAAGAGGTAAAAGACAATTCTGATCTGGTTTGGAATCAAGTAAAAGCCGGAGGTGATTTTGAAGCAATGAAGCAAAGCATTAGCGACTCAATAGAAAATAAATCGCAGTGGTATATGCGGTTTAGCATCGTTAAAGCGGATGGCGAAAAACGCATGCTCCAAGGATTGGGAACACCGGAATTTTTATCTAATGGTACTGTGCAATATAATTCAGTGGTGCTAGACATCACTGAAGAAGCTAAAAACGAAGAGCTACTTGAACAAGCCTCTAATCTAGCAAGGATAGGTAGCTGGGAAGTAGATCTGAAAAAAAACAAAATATTGTGGACTGAAATGGTGCATCAATTGCACGAAACCAATCCCCAGAGTTTTAAACCGGACCTTGCCCAGAGCATCAATTTTTACCGTGAAGATTTCAAACCCATGATTACCGAAGCGGTCAATCAATGCATTCAGTTAGGTACTTCTTTTGACTTTGAGGCGGTAATTGTAACCGCAAACAAAAACGAATTGTGGGTAAGAGCCATTGGTAACGCTGAATTTATAAATGGGGAATGCGTCAGAATTTATGGCAGCTTTCAGGATATCCATAAACGTAAAGAAGCCGAGATTCGCTTGCAATCCTTATCAGATAATTTACCAGGGGTAGTTTACACCTATATCATTCATCCGGACGGTACTGACTCAATGCAGTTTATTTCTGGAATGGTTGAGAAGATGTGGGGTTATACAACCAACGAAGTAATGCAGAATATTGATTTATTATGGGATCAAATAAAGCAAGGTGGTGATATAGAAGAGGTTAAATCGAGTGTAGCCAAATCTATCGAAACAAAATCAAAGTGGACTTGTCGCTTTAAAATTGTTAATCATACAGGCGAAATTAGGACTCATTTTGGCAGTGGAACTCCCATTTTTTTGGCAGATGGAACCATTCTATTCCATGTAATGGTACTAGACATTACACAGGAAGCTAAAAATGAAGAATTGCTAGAGGAGGTGACAAACATGGCGAGAGTCGGAAGTTGGGAGCTGGACTTAATCAACCAAGACGGAGAAAGCATTTATTGGTCTCCAATTCTGAGGGAAATAGTGGAGGTGGATGATAACTACAATCCTACATTAACAGGTGGTATAGAATTTCATGTTGGAGAAAGTAAAGAACGCATCCAGAAAGCACTGGACCTTTTAATTTCTGATGGTATCGAGTTTGATGAGGAAGTACTCCTTCGTTCACCAAAAGGAAATGAGCGATGGAATCGATGCATTGGTAAAAGAGAAATGGTAAATGGAAAATGTATCCGCATATATGGTAGCTATCAGGATATTCATCAGCGTAAAGAGTCTCAATTAGAATTATTGGCTGCTATAAAAAAAGCACAGGAAAGCGACGCTAGATTTAAATCATATACGCAACAGTCACCAATTGCTATTTATACAACTGATATAAATGGAGATTGTATATATGCCAATGAAACGTGGCTTAAAATGGCCGAAATGCAATTGGAAGACGCCTTAGGTAGAGGATGGATTAACGCTCTTCATCCTGAGGACATGGACTATGTAACTGACAATTGGTACAAATTAATTGAATCTAATGATGAATGGAATTATGAATATCGCTTTTTAAGTAGCAATAAAAACATCATTTGGGTCAATGGAAGTGCTAAAAAACTATTTAATGATAAGAATGAACATATTGGTTATCTCGGATCTAATGTAGATATCACGGAACGCAAAAAAGCAGAGCAAGAAAAAAACAGTTTGCTCGCAACGCTGGAAAAAAGTTTGAATGAAATTTATGTCTTTGATGCAAAAACATTAAAATTCACTTACGTCAACCAATGTGCTCTTAATAACATCGGCTATTCAGAACAAGAAATAAAGGAACTTACTCCGCTTGATCTAAACCCAGAATTTACCGGAACAACTTATAACCAACTTATAAATCAATTAATTACAAAAGAAAAAGAAAAAATTATCTTTTTTACAAATCACAGACGAAAAAACGGGAACCTTTACCCTGTGGAAATCCATTTACAATTCATCGTAGAAGGCAACAATAAAAGATTTCTGGCAGTAATTTTGGATATTACGGAGCGAAAGCAAAGCGAAGTAAAACTGTTGGACATAAATCAAAAGTTAAATATCCAAACCAAAGAATTACAACGTTCTAATGAGCAACTTGAACAATTTGCATTAAGCCGAAGCCAATACGTTATGCAGATGGAAGCACAAAATGAAAAACTTAGAAATATTGCATGGACGCAATCTCACCTTGTGAGAGCACCCCTATCCAGAATATTAGGTATCATCAACTTAATAGAAATGCAGCAAGACAATCTCGATGATTTGATGTTTTGCTTAGTGCAACTACGAGTTTCATCCGATGAAATGGATGCTATTATAAGGAAAATCACAGAAGAAGCTCAAGAAATTCAATTAAATAAAATCAATGAGTAAGACAATATTTATTATTGATGACGATCCCGTATTTAGCTTTATTGTAGAAAAAATGATGATAAAAGTGGACAGCACTTTGACAATTATTTTATGTAAAGACGGTAAAATAGGTTTAGAAAAAATATTTGGGCATCAAGGCGACTTATCAGAGTGTATTGTTCTTTTGGACATAAATATGCCTGTACTAGATGGGTGGGGGTTTCTAGACCAAATACAATCAGAACAGTTTAGTGAGTACCACAATATACCATTATATATTTTATCATCATCTACAGACAAAGTAGATATTGAGAGGTCCAGCCAACATTTAATTGTTAAAAAATTTTACTGCAAACCATTAAGCAGTGTTGATATTGTAGAAATATTGAACTTTAATTTTAATACTATACAATCAGAAAGATTTTAATGGCTTGTTAACAAAAGCTATAATACCATACTCATAGAATTAGAAACCTAATTAGTGAGGTAAAATTGAAACCAAAGACAAAAACCTGTAAGTTTCTAAACTACTTATGGGCTCGGGATTAGTCCTTTTAAAATGGAATCATCGATAATTTTTAGTATGCTACTTTGACCCAAACTAAAAATTGCTCCAAACAAGTTAGATAATGAAAAAATATTTGGGGAAACCACTATAAAATTACAGCAATTCTAACACTTTACAATCCCATACATAAACCTATTCATCAGCGAAAACTCTGTAAAGTGTGTGTTAAATAGCCTGTCCCGTTTTTTCGGGAGAACTGATTAGATGTCGTAAACATTTATGGAGTTATCGTAAAGATTTAATAGAGAATTTCAAAATGGGTAGTGTCTCAAAAGGTTTTACTTTCCTCTTTTTTGAGAAATAATTTTTGGTTTGCTATCGTTTATTATTCCTTTTACACATAAATTCTCTTACCCATTCGCTCGTATTACTTTCCGTGCGTTTTAAAACTTACAAATGAAGAAGTAATAAAAATAACTCTACAATTATTAAAAAATGAAACTGGAAAAAAGCTCCATGTCCTTTACCATAAAAAATTAGGAAATCGTTTTGTACAATGATATCAATATACTAAGAAAGTATATCGTTACTAATAAATGAATCCAAACAGACGCACTAAAACAATATTTAAAAGTATTGGCTTTATATTTTGGAACTTTAACAGCTGTTTTTAAAGCTTAGTTATACTTTTATTATCTCAAAGCGAATTTCATAAATTTTTTTTTATTGTAAGTGAAATCACTTATAATTATTTTGTAATTTACCACATAATATTTGTTTAGAGATTTTTAGACAAATTGTTGTTAGCTACAAGCCATGTATTCATTTTTTGAAAAATGGTTCTTTATGCACTACATGCTGTAAAATTAGACTGCCTACAGAAAAAAAAAAAAAATGAAATATGGATGAAATTTTTGAAATCGTAGAAAATATTTTCAGTTCTGGTGGCTTTATGCCTCGATGGATATGCGGGCAATGGTCAGAAACACTCGGTTGGCTCTACATTATTTCAAATATAGCTATTGGATTAGCTTACCTATCTATACCGATCTTCTTATACAAATTTGTCAAAAAAAGAAAAGAAAAAATATTTAATAGAGTGTTCATATGCTTTATGCTCTTTATCTTTTTTTGCGGCACTACGCATTTTGTGGACGCTATTATATTTTGGTTTCCGTTATACCGACTAAATGCAGTAGTCTTAAGCATGACAGCATTGATATCTTGGATTACTGTTTTGGTGCTTTATCGTTTCCTTCCGATAGCATCACAATATCGATCTCCTGCAGATTTGCAACTAATTATTGAGGAACAAACGAGAGACTTGGCCATTGCTTATCAAAAATTATCAATCAGTGAGAATCAATTTAAGACTCTAGTTAATAGTAATCCGGATATCATTACTCGGATTGACAAAAATTTAACCTATCAATTCATCAATAATTCGATTCGCAAAATACAAAACATGGATGCTGAAAATATTATTGGTAAGAATATTCGAGAAGTGCGTGGGGAGGCCGATAACCAGATAAATGAATCATTCATTGGCCATGTAGAATCTGTTTTCAAAACAAATAAAACCGAAACGTTTGAATTTGAAATGAACACCAATGAAAATCAACATAACTATTTTCAATTATCAATCATACCACTTGAAAATCAAGTGGGAGAATTACCTGAAGATGTCTTAACAATAACCCGAAATATTACACATCAAAAACTATATGAACAGGAACTTAAGCGTAATATTAATCATTTCGAACTATTAGCTGATGGAATAGAGAAAAAGAGAAAGATATTAGAAGATTTTACTTATATTGTTTCACATAATTTAAGATCACCTGTTGCCAATTTAGCCGCTTTGTTAAATTTGCTAAAAGACGAAACAGATGATGATATGCGAAACGTGTTCATTGAAAAAATCGACATTGCCTTTCAAAGTCTTTCTACGACGGTAAACGATTTGACAAATGTTGTGCGAATACGACAAGATGCTGAAATACCGAAAGAAGAACTTTTCTTTCAAGATATTTTATCAAATCATCTAATCAATCTGGAAACACAGATTAACGAAACGGCTACCACAATTACTTACGATTTCAATGCATGTGAGAAAATTGATTATCCAAAAGTATACCTTGAAAGTATTTTTTTAAACTTATTAACTAACGCGATTAAATACAGCTCACCAAAAAGAGCACCGCAAATTATTTTTAAATCGTGTATTGACAAAGATGGAATGATTAGCTTAACGTGCGAAGACAACGGCATGGGCATTAATCTAGAAAAACATGGCGCAAAGCTTTTTGGGCTAAATAAAACATTTCACGAGCATCCTGATGCGAAAGGTGCAGGCTTGTTCATCACCAAGAATCAAATCGAAACAATGGGAGGTGCAATTTATGCTGAGAGTGAAGTAGACAAAGGATCCAAATTTATTATATATTTCAATATCAATAATTCTTAAATTTTAATAAAATATAGTAATTGAAAAAAATGTTGAACGAAACAGTTCAATTCTTAAAAAAAAAATCATGAAAAAGATTAATACCTTTTGTATTGTAGATGATGATGATATCTATCAGTTCACTACATCACTTTTCCTTAAAAAAACTGACCTAGTTAATAAGGTTATCGTGTTTTCAAATGGACTGAAAGCTATTAATTTTCTAAAGGAAGAGATGGAAAATTCAGAAAACATTCCTGACATTCTATTTTTAGATGTAAACATGCCTGTTATGGATGGGTGGGAGTTTTTGGAAGAATACCTATTAATTAAGCCCATGATGCCTAAAACAATAGTAATTTATATGGTGACTTCATCTGTAGATGAAAAAGATGTTTTAAGAGCTAAAAATATTAGTGCATTGTCAGGTTATTTGGTAAAACCAATATCAAGCGAAAATATTGTGGAAGTTATTTCAGGGCTTTTTGATTAAATTTTGTTGTAAATAAACTTTTAAATCCTACCGCATGGATCTTCTTTCCGTACAAAAAAAGTTCTTTTTAAAAAAAATTACATATAAAGTGTTTAGGTTTAAACTAAACACCAAATTCTGTTTCCTCGGGATTACATTCCGTTGCTGTTTACTGTTATCAAATAATGAATTACACTAAATACCTCCATCATCATTAAAAGATGAAATTAGAAATACTATACCCATTCTTTATCACAAAAATTCAATAAATCATTTCGACTTAATTATGGCAGTTTGAAAAACTATTTTTTCTTTGATAAAACAAAAAAGGACCTGTCCTTTGATGCTTAAATCCAAAGTCAGAATGCCTGAGAAAACCAATGAAACCGCTATTTTTTCGCTGCTGTAAATGAGAAAAAGCATAAAAAAAACTCTGAAGCAATGATATTTAAGTACTTTTTGGATTAAAGCTGAAATAAACAAACTGAATCATTACAGTAATTAAACAAGTGAGAGATCAAAAACATCTTCCATATTATGAGTGAGGAAAAAGCATTAAGAAAACGGTAAAAAACGATATAAATAAATTTTTGCAAAAAATTAAATCACTTAAAATCAATTTTTTAGAAAACAAAAACAGTTAAATTCCAATTTTCATAACCCTGAGGTCCCGAGTTCAAATCTCGGTCTCGCTACCAAGACAAACCCTTAAAAATCAATTGTTTAAAGTTTTTTTTATTAAAAATGCATTCCATAATGCAGACTTTAAAATGCTAAAGCGAGGCAAGGAACTGAGGAATTTTACATATTGAAATTCAAATGTCAATCGATTTTAAACAGAAAAGGTATAAATGAATTGTAGTTTTTATTTACACCTTTTGAACTTTAGTCAAATTGCTTTGAATTATGCAACTATTGAAAAAATTAACTGTGGATTATTTATCAAAATATAACTTAAATCATACGTTAGTTTTTTCTATCCACATTTATAAAATAAAATTGTTCAAATTTTGAAAAAAAAGTTTTTTACTTGAAATCAAATTTTGCTCCTTTTTGAAATTACTTTGTAATTATTAATAAGTATACTGGCTCCATTTGCAGATGACAATTCTTCTAAACTTGTTTCACAAAGAGCATCTATCCTAAACATTTGATCTATTGTAGAGAGTAATTTTCCAGAGGTTTTATCAAAAATAAAAATGTTTTCAATTGCGCTTTTAATCATTTTAATTAGTTGTTTAAAATCATCTTGGGAAAATTCATTCTCTAAAATATAATTTTCTAATCTAGCTCCTTTTCTGTATTTAGGATACTCCTCAAGCCCCATAAAGTGCAACATCCATGACTTATTGTAATATCCAATTGTTTTTACAATTCCTATATAATCTGCAATTAACTCATCGTGTAAATTATTTGATGCTATCCCATATTTTTGAAGGGTATATAAATGTGTACATTCATGTTCTTCTCTTATCGAAATGGAATAGGATAACCATATATCTTCCGCCAAACCCAATTGTTTTGCTGCTACATTACTATAGGGTTTTGTACTCAAAATAATTAAATTATCCTTATATAATTTCTTACTAGGCAATACATTACAAGTAAACTCTTCTGTCCAATTTCCAAAAGTATTGGTCGCTAACCATTTGTTTTTTAAAATGGTCAATCTCTCCCAATTATTGATGCCGTTTATTAACACGGCACCCATAGATTGGGGAACATATCTAGGGTTGTTTTTATATAAAAGTGACTTTATAATCGTAGTGAAGTCTTCACTATTTGAAACCGTTACTATGGGTATTGAACCAGCAATACTTTTATGAACTTTAAATGTGATATTTTCAAAATCGTTTAAATGTAGTAAAAAAGGAAAATTCATATCGACTGTTTTTCCTCTTAACACTATATCTTTATAAAATTCTGTTTTTTCTATGCCTAATTGTATTGGGAAATTCAATTGAGGATAGCATTTTTTTAATTCATTAAACACCATTTTCCCTTGTGAAACTCGTGTTGAAATCCCTCTCCAATATTCAAGATCAATCTCATCAAAAAAAGGTGATGTTACGTTTTTTTTTACTAAAAATTTATTCTCCAAGTAGTTTTTAAGTCTTTCAGAAATACAAAGACTGCTATTATGGTCAACTTCTTTTAACATATCTTAATTTTATGGAACAGCATTAAGCAATTTGACGTTTAGCAAGTTCCGTAAACAATCCGTCCTTTTGAATTAATTCTTCATAAGTTCCTGACTCTTTAATTTCCCCTTTATCTAATACAAAAATACGATCAGCATTTTTTATAGTACTCAACCTGTGTGCTATGACTATACGAGTAGCTTGAAGTTTATCTAAACTTTCTGCAACAATATTTTGAGTTTTATTATCAAGAGCACTTGTAGCCTCATCCATAAATAGTAATCTTGGCTTATGCGCAATTGCTCTTGCAATCATTAATCTTTGTCTTTGACCTCCTGAAAAGGTTCCTGCTCCTTCACTAATAAACGTATGCATTTCCATTGGCATATTTTTTATGTCATCCTCCATACCAGCCATACGGGCAGCAGCCCAAGCATCATCTAATGTTAATTCTGAATTTCCAACAATATTTTGATAAATACTACCTGACATAAGCGCTCCGTTTTGTAATACTACCCCTATTTGTCGTCTTGTCAGCTCTTTATTCATTGCGTCAAATGTATTACCATCATAGAATATTGAGCCTAACTCTGGATGTTCAAATCCTAAAAGGAGTCTCATAATAGTAGATTTTCCAGAGCCTGAAGCCCCTACAAAAGCAACCATTTCGCCAGGTTTTATTTTAAATGTAATATTTTTTAAAATTAAAGGCTGATCTTCATAATACCTAAAAGATATAGAATTCAATTCAATTTCACCCATTAATTCACCTGGATCAATACTTTCCTCTATCGATTCTGGTTTTTCCTCTAGAATAGGCTTAACCCTTTCGTAAAGAGGGATAACACTAAGTGAAGAAATAAATGCCATAGATAATTTTAAACTATCATTTAAAAATTTGTTAAAGGAAATGATAAAAGCCATAAATGAGCCAACAGACATCATTGCCGTATCTTTAGAATTTAAAACCGTATAATATATGAATGAAAAAAATAATATACTTGTAAAAAGAGGGTAAGAACTATTAAAAACCTCCACAAAATTTTGGTAACTACCTGAACTAAAGCCTAATTTTCTTAATTTTGAAAACTTTTCACCCCAAAGAGAAAAAATTCTTTTTTCACCTCCTGTTATCCTTATTTTACTAATTCCAGATAGAAATTCGAAAAGAAAACCTTGAATATCTCCTTGGTATTTTGACACCTCTCTATCGTACTTGAGTTTAAACCAGCCCATCAAAACCATAAAAGAAATAGCAATTAAAGCAAGCGCAACTCCTACCAATGCTAAACTTGAATCATAATAAAAAAGAAGTAATAAATTAACACATGAGAATGCCCCGCTAAGTACAACAGTCATCAATGTATTAGATAAAATTTGTTTAATTGAATTAATGCTTAAAACTCTATTTGTAAGATCACCAGCTGTATATTTTTTATAAAAAGTTACTGGTAAGCGAAGGATATAATCCATCACTCCTACTTGAAGGTTAATACTTGATTTTGACTCTAACCTCATTTGCAAAACTCCTTGCGCAAGTTGCAGTCCAGCTGATACAAAACCGATAATTATCATGATCATGAAAATTTCTAAATGTATAGATTTATCTGCAGTGGGTATTACATCATCATATATCATTCCTGATAAAATAGGAATTAATAAACCTATTAAACTTACAAGTAAAGAAGCAACTAGTAATAGTCTGGCATCTTTTTTTACGCCATTCATAGCGAAATTTAATACTTTTTTTATGGAATCCATTTTTACATCAAATCCAGAAAAAAACATATACCCAATAGGTTCTAAAGTGTCGGCTATTTCATTATTAACTATAGTTTCGGTACCCTTAGAAAAGTTTTTAATTAAATAAGTGGTAGAATTTTTCTGAATGAGAGCTACAGGTTCATTTGTTTCTTTTACAAATGCTAACAAATGTCCATTTTCATCTTTCCACCACACATCTCGTAAAATAATTTTTCGTATTCTTACTTTAGAACTCTGAGCAATTGCATACAAATAATTATTTGTATTGTAATTATCTGCCTCAAAATATTTGGGCTCTTCAAATTTAAAACCTGTTTGTTCTCCAATTAATTGGCATGTCAAAAAAAGTATATTTTGCTTTTTTGCTTTATCTTTCTTGGAGTGATGTAACTCTTTTTTAGAACCAGTAACTATCGATTTTATTTTCTCTAAAGTGCTTTTTAATTCCTCTTCTTGATAAATTAATTTATCATTAAGAATATCACTTTCTGATAAACTACTGATCTCTATATTCTTGCAAAGTTGATTGTAAAAATGACCTTGTAGTTTTTCTAAAGAAATTAAAAAATTAATTTCATCCTCTAAAACTTCTCTAGTACTCATAGATTTTAACTCAGAACTTTCAGACAAGGACTTAACCCATAACTTATTACAAACAGGAATAGGAAATTTAAGTCCATCATTATAATTAATGGTCTCATGATCTGAAAAAATGGAAAGCTCTCCATCAATTAAACTTATCCAGTTTATTCCATGAGAAGGGTATGCAATTGTATTTTGATTTAAAACAAAGTAATTATAACTATCAATCGTTTTGTAAGTTTTTGGAGTATTACTTGAATTGATTTTAAATGAAGTTTTTAGTATCCATTTATCAATCATACTGGCTAGAAAAAAATGATCAATAGCAATAAGTTTATGTTTATCTATTGATAACAAAGTTGCATCGTTTGAAAAAACAATTAAACGAGTATCATTTTTACAGTCAGTTGAAAGTAAACTAAATAATAAGTCTCCTTTTTTAGCGGAGTATAAATATTTTAACGCACATAAATAATCTCCTTTTTCATCAACTCTTACATAAAACACATTTACCTCACCAGAAACTACCATCCAGAGTTTATCTGTGTTATTTAGTATCAATGGTTCTTCAACTCCTATATATATTTTTTCTTTCGTTGACATATCTTAATTTTTATTTTGTTTCAATCAATTTTGCATAAACACCATTTAATTTTAATAATTCTTTATGAGAGCCTCGTTCTACGATTTTACCAAACTCCATTACAATTATCTCATCACAGTCCATTATAGTGCTTAATCTATGGGCAACAATTAAACAAGTACATCCTCTTTTCTTAATATTATCCATCACAATTTTCTCTGTGGTTGAATCTAAGGCGCTGGTAGCTTCATCCATAATTAAAATTGAAGGATTGCAAACTAGAGCTCTAGCAATTTCAATTCGTTGACGTTGTCCACCACTAAAATTTGATCCACCCTCTAAAACAGAGCTATCGTAACCCTCATTTCTAGCCGCAATAACATCATGAATATCAGCATCTTTTGCGGAATTTATAATGTTTTTTTCTGGGATCATCACGTCCCAAAAAGAAATATTCTCTTTAATTGTGCCATTAAACACTAAAACTTCCTGATCAATTACTGCTAATGATTCTGTAATGACATGTCTAGGAATATCTTTTCTATTTTTATTGTCTAACAATACGTCACCATCCCATGGATCATAAAGCCCTGATGCTATTCTTGCCACAGTAGACTTTCCGCTTCCAGAACCTCCTACTAGTGCTACTCTACTTCCGGGTCTTAACTTTAAATTAAAATTCTCAATTAGCGCTGGCATTGTAGGACTATATCCAAAAGTCACATTCTTCATTTCAAAATATCCAATTAATTTGTTATTAATGGATTCCTTATTGGGCTGCTGGATATTTTTATCTTCGTTTTTTATAAATTGTTTGTCAATTTCATAGTTCATTACATCATCAATACGCGCCATATCGCTTTCTGTTTCGTGCAACATAGCTCCTACTGATACTAATTGATTTACTGGTGTAATAAAATTGTTCATTAAATAGGTAAAGGCTACTAGAGCTCCTAATGTCATCTCGCCTTCCATTATCCTCAAAGCCCCTAAACCTAAAATTAAAGTATTTGTTAAAGATGAAATTAGGTTTGGTAGTATATTAAGTCTTATAGTCAACCACCCAAATTCTTGTTGAGCATTCATAACTTTAGCCAAATAACCAATCCAATTCGTGAAAAAATCATTTTCTCTACCAGAAGATTTTAATGTTTCAATCATGCTAATTCCAGAAGTAGTAGTTCCTAATAACTTTCCAGTTTCATTGCTCAATCTTCGGCTTCCGTCTTTTCTAGCAGTCGAAACATATTTTAAGGCAAACACATTTAACAGTGCCATAAAAACACCTATTAATGTCAGGGTAACATCATAGGAAAACATTAAAATTGCATAAAAAATAACAACAATAACATTTAAAGCCGCATTTGCTAAATCACCACTTAAAAGTTTTGCTACTTTGTCATTCAATGAAACTCTATTACCTATTTCACCACTATATCTCTGAGTAAAAAAAGCAATAGGTAAATGAAAAACATGCCAAAGAAATTTACTAGATGTTACTAATGCAAGTTTTGTTTCTAATTTAAGTAAAAAATATTGCTGCAGATAGACTAGAGATGCATTAACAATAAGAAGACCACCCATAATTAATAAAAGCGGCATTACAAAACCTGAAAAATTATTCACTAGATATTTATCTATAAATATTTTAAGGAATGATGGAATTACTAAACCAGGAATTACTAAAAACAAGCTTGCAATAATAATGTAGGTTATACTCAATTTAGAATTTGTAATTCTTGAAATTAACGATGCAAATAATCCTTTTTTCTCATTTCCTTTTTCAAAATCTTTTGATGGACTAAAGGTTAAAACAACTCCTGTGTAAGAATCATCAAATTCTTTGTGAGTTACAAAATACCTACCTTGAGCTGGATCACTAAGATAAACTCTTTTTTTTGTAAAACCCTCAAGTACCAAAAAGTGATTGAAATTCCAAAAAATAATGGCTGGAGCTTCTATTTGCATTAACTTTTCAATAGACTTAGCGTATCCTTTTGCCTCTAACCCAAACTCTTTAGCCGCTTTTAGAATATTTGTAGCCTTTAATCCATCTCGTGATACCCCACAAGCTATTCTCAATTTTTCTAATGGTACAAATTTTCCAAAATGTCCTAAAATAATACTTAAAGCAGCAGCACCACATTCAACGCTTTCCATCTGCAGAACAGTAGGTACTTTGACAGGTCTATTTTGTTTTTTTAAAAGTAAGTTTATGATATTTTTCATTTTGATGGATCAATATAAGTCAAAAAATTTCTTGAACGCTGGAACAACTAATGTTACAGGTGGCTCTCGTTTTATTGTGATTTTACCTAAACATGATGTACCTTCTTTTAGAAAAATATCTGGTCCTTTTGCAGAAGTCCATTTATAACCACTATACGATACTGGGTCTTTCTCAAAATCTACGTATACTTCAAATAAAGGACCACCTACTAAAAGTTGCTTTGTAAGTTGATCATTTTTAACAGATGTGAGCATTCCTTGTTGGGTTATTGGAAAATCTGATACATAAGTAACTTTTCCCTTTATAAATCCATATTCTTCAGGCTGTACAGTCGAAGGTACAATTAAAGCTTCCATTCCTTTTTTGATTTTTTTTCCATCTTTTGAAGGAATATAAAGAATACCTCTTAATTGAGATTGTTTTGTTTTAATGGTATTCTTAAGTTTAAATAATGGAGACCCTACAGAAACAACAATTCCAGCATCGGTTAAAACCTCAACTACTTCTCCACTATATGGACTTTTTATATTCCTTTGATTGTCATACTTTTCATTTAAAAACTGAAGATTTCTTTCAGCTTCCGCAATTCTTTGCTTTTGTAATATAACTTTTTGTTGTATGTCAAATCCTAAATTATTTTGTTGACTAGAGGTTTCTACGATTTGTCCTTTTAATCTTTCAATAGTATTTTTTGCTACTTCAATTTGTTGTTTTGTATTTGCAACTTGCGATTTAGTTATTAAACTTTTATCCAGTAAAACATTCTCTGATTCCAATTGATTATTAAGAAAAATGATTTTCTTTTTTTCTGATTCGATCTCCCCTTTAATACTTACACGGGATTGACTAATTATTTCACCTTGTAGTTGAGTGCCTTGATTCCCGTATGACATTAGCTTTTCCATTTCAAATTTTCTATCAGATAGAACCGCTTTTGCATCTTCAATTTGTTGAAATAGTTCTGGTTGTCGTATTGTAGCAATTATATCACCCTCTTTAACAGTACTCCCTATTACTACTCTTAACTCCACTAATTGCCCTTGTGCTGTAGCAACAACTTCATGAACGTCACCACCTAGTACAACACCGATTACATCTAATTTTGTTTTTACGGTGCCCATAAAAGACCAAATTATCGCTGTGAAAATTGCTACTATAATTGTAATTAAAGCTATCCAAGCTTTTGTACCAGTAACTTTAATTAATTGATCTAATTTTTCTGGAGTTGAAAGTTTTTCTAATGCCGATTTTCTAAAAAAAGGTGCTGACATAATTTATATGTTTTTAATTTTCTGTGTTAGGAATAGTATAAAATGCATTTTGAGTAATTTTAAACCCAAGATCTTCTTTAGAAATAAGCGTACCTGTTTCGTGCCTAAGTATTAAAATTGCATTTGAGAATTGTTGCTGTGCGTTTAGATTCTCTAATTCTGAAGCAGTAAGTCTTTCTTGAAATAAGATTAAATTTAAAAGAGTAGTTAAACCGGATTGAAACTTAATCTGTTCATTTTTAAATGCATTTTGATAAAAATCAAAAGACTCTTTTGATTTTTGAAGAATTAAAATACTATTCATAAGATTATTAACTGCTATGTCAATATTCAATTCAATATTTCTATGAATGTTTTCATTTATTACGGTTTGATTTTGCAAAGCAATTTTACGTATCGAATAATTCCCTTTGGCCAAATTGTTATTCAACGGAAAAGAAAATGAAAGTTTGGCTCCACCTCCTAGTTCTTGACCTTGATTATTAACAAGAGAAGACCATGATTTATCAACTCCGTTTCCTACGCTTGCACTCCCATAAAAACCAAAAGCTGATAAGTTTAATTGAGGCCTTAGATTATTAGTTGCTACTAAATATTGAAGTTCTAATGCTTTATACTCCTCTCCGATTGCCTTAACATCACCTCTTTTACTCTTAGCAATTTTAATTAGTGCATTTTTATCAATAAATTCATTGTAGCCAGATTCTAAAACAGTGGGAAAATCATTAACAGGAATATCTAGTCTTTGACTTTCTTCATCAATTAAACCAATAACTCTTCCTAAATTAATTCTTGAATTATACAAATTTTGTCTTGCAACTGCAGTTAGCCTTTCTTGATTTCTTAAATCTGCATTGACTTGATCTAAATCACTTAGCGGTTTTTTATCCGCTTTTACAAGTTCTGTAGTCATATTTAACACCTCTCTCACTCTATTCTCATTTTGAGTATAAATTGATAGACTTTTATATGCCGTATAATAATCCCAATAAGCAATGCCTATTTGCTCTATTTCAAGAGAATTTGCAAACTCATAATCATATTTACTTTTATTGATGTAAAAAACAGATGCTTTTTCTGAAGCTGTAACTATCTTAGCTCCTCTTCCTCTTAAAAGTGGTTGAGTGAAAACAAGGTTAAACGTACTAGAATGATTCCCATAAAAACTGCCAACAAGTTCATTGAAAGTATTGTAGGGAAAATTTGAATTATTATAATTATATTTTAAACCTATATCAATTGATTGTCCAGTTCGTAGTCTTTTTTGTGAACCAATTGAAAAATCAAATGAATTATTTCTAAGCGTTTTATCGACGAAATCATTTCTAGGATCTGCATCAAAAAGATTGTATTTTCTATTTTGAAATGCAACATCAGAGTTTAAATTAAAATCAAAAATACTTCTTTGAACTTGTAAATCAGCTTCGGCATTTTGAATGGAGTAATTAGAAATTCTAATGGTTGGATTTTTATTAAATGCAATACTTGAAACCTCAATTAAATCACACTTGATTTTAGCCTGACTGTACAAAAGAGTATAACTACTAAATAAAATATAAAACAAAAAATAATTCCTCATATTGAACTTAATAATTAACACTTAACTTTACTTCTGAAAATCTATTTAATATTTGACCAAAACGCGCACCTGCTTGTGAAACCACATCTAATACTTTTGTGTCAATTAAATCCTCTTCCTCTGGTACTCCATATCCCAACTGATCTGTAGTTTTTCTTAACCTATTAGAAAGAAATAAGGCTAATGAGTAATAAAAATTAGCTTTGAAATCTGGGTTTGATGAAAGACGTGCTTCTATTACATTTCGAGATATTTTATAAACTACAGCTGATTTTTTTGAAATAACAGAAACTGATGGAGGTCTAGATTCTAAAAAAGACATTTCACCCACAATTTCACCTGCTCCTAAGGTGGCTATTTCCTCATTCTCAGTCTCATCTGAAAAAATTGACAGCTGACCTGATAATAAAATGTATAAATTATCCACATAGTTTCCTTTTTGGATTAATTTATCTCCTGTTTTCAGTTCTATTTTTTGGCCGTTTTGGATCATCCATTCCACATCTCTGTCGTTTAATTGGCCTAAGAAAAAAAGTACTCGTTTCATAGTATGTATTTTTAAGGTTATGGTTATTTAGTTGTTCTTTTTTAAAATAATTTTTATTTTAACTACAAGTTTTGATAGCACTTTATCAACAGTTTCGTTTTCAAGACAATGAGTTTATTAATTCTTTGGGAGATATATTATATTGATTGCTAAACAACTTTGAAAAATAATGAGAATCATTATAACCAACAGAATATGAAACTTGAGAGATCGAATCTTGAATATAGTTCTCAATCAATTGCTTAGCTTTATGCAACCTTAAAACACGTATATATTTATTAGGAGTTAAAAAAACTAAATTCGAAATTTTTCTATGAAGTTGCCTTTCACTAACAGCCATTTTACATGATAATTCATATAAGTCAAGGTCACTTTTAGAAATAGAATTATAAATTTCTTTTTCTAAATTGATTAACCAATTTTGATCATTTTTTGTCACTTTTTCTGGAGTAATCTTATTAGAACATAGATGCTGAACATTCTTATTTGACTCATAAATATCAAAAATATCAGGACGCCTTTGAATGGTTAAGCTTACTGATTTAGATTTAATTTCATTTAATATTTCCTCAATAAGGTCATTAATTTGCTTACTACTAGAAAAAATTATTTCATTTGTTATCTTATTCTCAACTGAACTAGGGGTGCTAGCAGTCATAATAGTATCTAATGGGTTCTTTATATGTAAGAATAAATGATTTAAAATATCTGGCGAAGACCAATCTATTGTAGTTTTTTTTACTGTTGCATTCATGACTTATAGCGGTAATTAATTCTATTGATTACTAAATTTCAAAATTCAGATACTAACATTTTCGTAAGCAAACTCAAAGTCTATTGACTTTCATTATTTTCAATTACATAAAACTATTAGTAAAATGAGATACCTATATTGCTATGTAAACATTCTATTTTGTTGGTATTGTGCCCTTCAAAATGTTAGCTGAAAATGATTCTTAAGAAATTCTATATGCCAAAACTACAACTGAAGTTTAGTGAAGTTTTACACTTAAAGTGTAAATAAAGTTAAATATCAAAAAATCCTGAAAACAAATATTTTACACAGAATTAATTGCATTAATTGCTGTAAAATCTAACATTAAACATATTAGAAATTATAACTAAAGACTTTTGGATTACTTAAAAAAAAAGATAAATATTCATCGTAACAATACGACAAAATTTGCAAGGAGATTATGATATTATTTTAGTTTGTTAAAAGTTATAAAACAAACTGTATCTATTTTGAATGAAAAAATGCAACTCCTTTTAATTGATATGCTATTTAAATAAGACACACCATTTGTTTAGAGCTGGTCAAATACTTTCATGAATTCATTTAATATAATATTCTAATATTAGATCTATAAATGAATGTTCAATAGCAACTTAGTGTTATTTAGATTTTACATTAAGAAACAACGTAATACGAAATCCGAATACTTTTAATATTTATAGTTGCCAAAATAAATGATATATAAAATCTGATCAACATTAAATGGTAATAAAATGGAATTTTAGATAAAAATATGGAGAGGATATTATTAAAAGAATAGAAACCTTAACAATAATTGAAGTTTAAATTCGAGGGGAAATGATAAATGAAACAATAAAAAATAAAATCTACATTATTCCAATCTATTTGAAATACAGCTTTGTTAATTTAGCATGAGGTTGGATAATAAATTGAAAAAACACAAGAAATACCGTATTATGTAACCAGGTTATTTACAAAACTTATTCTTTTAAAGTTTCTTCTATTTTTTTGAGATTTTTACATCAAAATTTAGATCATTCTTAATATCCTACACTCCCGTAAAATGTCTTCGTCATTGCCTTTATCAATACCTAAAATATCCTTTATTTTACTTTTACGCTTTTTAACGGTATCTTCTGATACTTTAATTGTTGTGGCAATAGTTTTTATTTGACATCCATTAGATATTAACGTTATAATTTGACGATCAATAGTGTCAAAATGTCCTTCAGCTAGTAAACGATCTGTTTTTGCTTTATTAGCAGTCTTACTGAAATAGTTTTCACCAGCCATGATTTTATCGTAGGCCATTAACAATTCCTCATCGTCAAAATCTGTTTTTACCAAAATTCCATTGACTTTTGTTTTTTGATATATATTGTACAAAATAACACTTTCAAAATGCGAAGTAATAATCAGTGTTTTTGCTGAAGGAATATATTTATGAACTAAAACTGCTAAATCACCTCCATTAAATATATTTTTATCAGGAAAAGCAGGTAGACTATAATCGAGCATAACCAAATCAAAAGAAATTGTATTAATTTCATTTGAAATGCATTCGTATGCTGATTCACAATTATTAGCTGAATAAAACTCTAAATCATGGCCCAATCTATTGTGCGAAAGAATAGTCTGATAAGCAGTAATCATTGAAGGATGATCTTCAACAATTAATATTTTTTTTGTCATAATATTTAAAACTCAAATCTATTGAATTCTATCGGGATTGACAAATTTATTTTTGTTCCTATATTTTGTTTAGATTCTATTGAGAATTGTCCATTAAGCTCCATGGTGCGATATTCCATATTTTTTAAACCAATTCCTTTTTTTATTTGCTGTATTTCAAAACCCTTCCCATTATCAGCAATTTGAACTCCTATACTTGTTTCATTTTTAGTAATTGCAATCGTTATTAAATTAGCGTCTGCATATTTATTAATGTTTTGTAATGCCTCTTGAAAAATTCTGTAAAGATTCATTTTTACATTTTTATCAATAACAGACCATACTATTCTTGGATCAACTTCTATGTTTATTTTAGCTGCTGAATTTAGATTTAATTCTGTAAATAATGCTTTAATCATAGCTTCAAAATCATCAGAGCCTGAAAAAACAGTAGTATTTAAATCGTGTGTAAGGTTTCTAATTTCCTCTTCAATATCTTTCATACCCGCAATATGATCTATATGCTTTTTTATGGATTCTGGAGATTGATCGTATTTAATTTCATATAAATTCATTCGTATTGCTGACAATTTTCCAATTATTCCATCATGGAGATCCCTGGAAATTCGTTGCTTTTCAATAAGCTTACCCTCTTCAATTTTTTGTTGATTTGAAAGTATCAAATTATATATCTGTGAATCATTAAGAGCTTGCTCCTGTTTACGGAACAATTTTTCAAGTTTAATGTTTTTGTTTTTGATAGATAACACAAATAGTAATACTAGTAATATAAATCCACTTAAAGCAGCATATAAATAAAACTGTTTAGAAATTTCATTTTTTTTATCCTCAACTACTTTTTTTTCTTGAGCTATTTGGTCAGTCTCAAACTCAATTCGGGCATATTTATCTCGAGAGGTACGCTCTACATCTTGAAGACTATCAGTAAGCTGAATATATTTATTTGAAAAAAAGGATTCCTCTTGAGGATTAACAAGAGCTAATAATTTAAGAATTGTGAGCTCGTCTTCAAAAAGGTTATTTTTATGAGCTTGTAATTGCGCTTCTTTTAAATAGTAATTCGCTTTTGAATCGTTTTTTTGATTGAAGTAATATTCGCCTAAATAAATTTTAGAAGTTATTTGAATAGGTGTACTTCCAATGCTGTCGCCAATTCTTAAAGTTTCTTCAAATTGTTTAAATGATGATTTATCACCCAGTTTAAATTTAGAGTAAGCCAATTTATTGATAAGATAACAATAAATTGGAGGATCTATTTTTTTAAAATCAGCTAAAGCTAATCCCTGTTTTGCAAATTCAATAGCTTTACTATAATTTTGGGTTTTTACATAAATATTTGCAATTTGATTATAGGGTTGGCATTTATATGACAAATACATTGCTTCTGATTTTAGATATTCAGAGGCTTCAATAGCTTTATTGTTATAGTCTAATGATTTGTCATAATTCTTTAAACCCATGAGTGCAGTACCTAAAGTAAGATAACAATTATAAATCAATAAATTGTTTTCTTTAGCAATGCCAATTTTTAATGCCTCAATGGCTAGTTTTTCGGTTCCAATATAATCATTCCTAAATGATAAAATTTCTGCTTTTTGGATTTTAACGTTTCCTAGCAAATTGTCATTTTTTTCTTTTAAAATGACTTTTTCAGATTTTGTGTAATAATAATAGGCGGAATCATATTTTGTTTCATTATTGTACACACCTGCAATACTGTAGCTTGCATTTTGAATGCCTTCATTATCTTTTAATAAAATTGATTTGCGATACAATTTTTGCAATAAGCAAAGACTAGTATGGCTTTCTCCAAGCTGTGAAAACGAATCTGCCAATTCAAAATAATAGTCGGAGGAAACTATTAAAGCTTTATTGTTTTCAATAATTTTAAAAGCTAATAATGCCTTTTCTAGTCTTTCCTTTTTAGTTTTAGTTTTGTCTCTGGAATTTGAAATTAAGGAATCTACATTACTAGTGGTCGGAGCGTAAAATTTTTCATCTTTACGTTGGCACCCCAAAAAAAATAGACTAAAAATCAATGCTATGTGAAATAGTTTCAATACAGAAGAATTAAATAATTGTAAAAGTACATTTTTTATACTTTTTTATACGAAAAAAGGAATATCAATTCAGATAATAACCTCTTAATAACGTTTTATTATAGCTATATTATTTCTTTGGTGGTATTATACCACCACTTGTATTTTTTGGATCAACATCATCTTGAGCTTGTACTTGAACTTTAGGTTTTTCTGTTTCAATTTCGTCAGCAGTACAAGAATTCAAACTAACAACTAGGGCGAAAATGGTGATACTATAAAATAAATGTTTCATGGTCTTTTGGTTTATGTTTAATAAATGTTTTTTTTGGAATAACAGCTTTTTCAAGGCTATTACGCTATGGAAATTGCTAATAAACAATTCCTTGTACTTGTAATATTACACTACAAAGCTATGTCGATTCTAAAGTATGGCTTTAGACTAAAAGTGTAAAAAATGTTAAAATTCGTACTTTTAAGGATGGTCGTCTTTGAAAGTAGTCTAACTGTCTATGTAAACTATATACTGTTAAGTAATATATGTGACTTTGACATCAAAAAAGGGTTCACTTTGCCAATGAAATAAATAATAAAATATTTTAAAGTCATCTAATCCAGTACTTGTGACTCGATTTTTTTTTTACAAAATACTATAAAGGAGTGTAATTATGATAATAAAAATTAACACGTTTTAATTAATATCGATGAGAAAAATGATCTTAGAAAACTGCATCAAAAACAAATACAATTGGCGTTCGAGTTAACGCTCTATCTAAATAATTTAGGCATGTTTAAAGTTCTTTAATGATATTAAACAGGATTGAACTTTTCTATTTTTTTTCGTAAATGCTTTTAGAAGTACATACTTTTTTCAAAACTGATAAAAAACTCCAACTTAATATAGCTTTACTTTTTGTGCTTTTTTAAAAGGTTGCATTTCGTAATTTAAGAAAATGTGTTGAACTTGAGAGATATTTCTAAAAAAGTTGGGATACCTTTTTATTTATAACTTTGAAAAAATAATCAAAATCGGGAGATTTTGGGCAAAGGGAGAGTTTTTTAGAATATGTTTTTAAAAAAAAAGGTAGTTTTTTTTGGATGACGCAATTTTCTTTTTCTTAAACAGTAAAATCATGAAATGTTAAAATTTAGAATATACAAAATATCTAGCCACGAATTTTCGGTAATCAAGTTATTAAAATTAAAAATCTTAAATTCTACAAAGCCTAAAATTATTGGGTAAACTTTACAATTAGTTTGAAGTAATTATAGTTAAAGATTTAGTGAATTAAATTACAACATACTTAAAAAAGATTGGAATTTTTTAAATTAAAAACAATTTTGTATTAATTTAAAATTTTATGCAGAAAATGGGCCTTGTCATAACGGTTCAAAAGGTTATAAAATGGGTTGTAAGTAATAATCCCATTTACTTGAAATGCATTAAACCAACATTATTTATAAAATTATTTAAAAAAGACATAATAAAAAGAATAAGGAACGAAATAAGCGTACACTTAATAATGAGGGCATATTTTTTATATCCAAAAACCGAGAAGTATTGGTAAAAAAAACAATAAAAATAAATTAGAATCAACAAAACTATCAGGTAGTTTATAATCTTCAGAGTAATAATATTGTTGCTACATTCCATAAACACATTACCAAAAATAGTTATAATTATTACTCCGCTTGCTACATACAGATTGAGAATGAGGTGTTCTATATAGTTTTGCTTGCTTTTTTTAAAAAGCAAATAGCTGGCAAATGCATAAAATGGAATTCGGAATAATCTTATTATTTTGTCATGATCTCTTGCTATCTTTATATATCCATTAATTTGATTTTTTTTTTCATAAAGTACTGTCTGATCCATTTTAAAATACTCTGTAATTAGATGTGAGATAGTAGCAAGAATGATTATTAGTGTAAATGCATTGAAATAGTTCACCCTACTACCATGTAGGTATTCTCTTATTGAATGACCTGGCCTGGTAAATAATTTTTTCAAAGTAAAAAAGAAACCTTTGTCTAAATGAAAAACACCATGCAAAAAATCATGTAAAAAGTGTTGAAAGGTAAAGCGATGAGTGGAGGTTTTTTGCCCACAATTTGGACAAAAGTTTTTATTTACAGTGCTATTACAATTTAAGCATTTCTTATTTTCCATTGTATAAATTATGTAGATATTACATGCAAAGATAATGACTCTTCTATTAAATAAAGCTGCTCATTATGATTTTCAATACTTGCAAATTTTATTTTATTTTTCAAACTATCAATAGCATTCATTTCAAACAAATCAACTTTTTCTCCATTTTCTAATGTTAAATCATCCGATAAAGTATTAGTATAAAAAGCTGGAATATCTCCCAAAGTCATTTGTTCTCTTTCTGATTTGAAAAGTGCAATATTTAAATTTTCAGCAACAATGTAAGCTCTCGCTAATGCTTCTTGCTTAATACCATACAAAAGATTATTTTTCAAATATTCTGGTTTAGATAAAATCATCAATAGTTTCGCATAGACATCCGTATTTCTTATTAAAAACCGTATTTTTTTATTTTCAAAATTATAAATTGGCGATTTATCAGACAATAGAAACGTTTTGTTTTCCAAAATAAAGTTGTACAATTTACTAAATCCTAATTTAAATTCGTCTTTATAATCTTCAATATAATGAGGTATTTTATTTAAATGTGGAATATGTTTTAAATCATTATTTTGAACAATTAATTGAGGAACTTTCATCATCAAATCTGTATTAATATTTATAAGTTTTGGTGAAATAAATGTTTGTTTGTTTTTTTGTATTACTGAACCAAAACCACAAATTTCTCTATCCTTTGTTTTATCAGTGGGGATTAATAAGCTTTCAAGTACAGAATGCTCATAATTTTTGATATCATTTTTAATTCTGTATTTAGTCTTCGGCCCAATAACTGTTTCATGATCAATTAAGACAGGTGAATTGCCGGAAGCTATGACATTTTCAAAATGATAATCTCTTGTACTAAAAAAATAAGCTATCCCTGTCAATATTCCTGCCCTTTCATAATATATTTTGACATCATTACCATTATTACATTCTAAATCTGCTACATATTCTAACCATCCATAATCTCCTTTATCAATAACCTCAAATTTTATTAATTTTTCCCCTAAGCTTTCATTTACCCAACCCAAAAAGTTATTATAAGCATTGGTTACATCTACACTTGTAGGTTTGTATACTATCTTATACGAATTTTCAAATTCAATTATCACAGTTGATTCCCCGCTGTGTTGATCTCCTGCATTTAAAAATATTTGTGTAATTTTTCCTATACTAGTTTTGAAATAATATTCTATTTCATTTTTGTCTTCTTTCAGCCTTTTAAATAGTATTGTTATAAAATTAATATACTGATATGTTATAGTCGCTAGTTTTCTAGCAAGCATGGGATACTTAAGAAATAAAGTATGATATTTATTCATCAATATCCTTTGTGTGTATTCTTTATAGTAGAAATCATCTTCTGTTTTGTCCCTTTCAGAATCATCGCTCCTGTTTTCTTTCAAAAATTCTGAAAATTCTTCTAATAAAACCAAATGGGAAACTTTAAATAACTCCTTATACAAGGCCGAATTCAATTGATTTATAACGGTTTTATTAAACGGTTTTAGAGTTAATGTCAATGAGTATTCAAAAAAATCTACAAAAGGGAAAAGTAAATGGTAAAACGGTATTTTTTTTGCTTTCTCATCATTTATTTCAACTCCGTTTCCTACCCTACTTAATATATTTTCTAAAGCAGTTATCCAAAAAGGGGACTCTATTTCTGCGTTATAATTAGTAATAGATGAAAACATTAAGGAAATATCTCTATTATTCAAATTACAAAGATTACAATAATTTTCAAAAGATTCTTCGGAGACATTTAAACCCGTACTTGATTTTAATAACTTTACATGTAATCGCTCTTTTTTTGAATCAAAAGTGAAACTTTCCTTTTTATTTAACTCTAATATTTCGTGCGGAAGTAAAGACTTTATGTATAGTTTTTTTAAGAATTTTGAATTAGTCATTATTTCTAAAGAATTTGAATTTAATTAAAAAAGGCATAGTAATCATAGTTACTATGCCTAAAAAATGAATAACTTACAATTAGTATATAGTTATTGGAATGTTAATTGTCCAATCGCAAAAATATGATCTTATTGAGGCTTCCTGCCCACCAGCTACAATCTCTAACTCTTCTTCTGTTAACTCAATATCAGCCATATCTGGCTTAGGAGGGATATTAATATTCAATACTGAAGCATCTGATTGGTCATTAACAACAATTTTAGTATTAGAATCTATCGTTGCTCCTAATTTTGATAATGTCTCGGCTGGGTTTGCAATTAATTCTTGTTTAAATGTTTCATCTGTCCAGCAAAGATTAATTATTTTGTTTTGATACTCGTTAAATTTTGCTTGTTTCTCTGAAATGTTCATAATGTTAATGTTTTAAAGGTTAATTTATTATTTATTTATAATTGTTACTTATACCAACATATCCCCACTACAAAAACAGGAGTCTATAATTGTTGTAATTGTAGGTATAGTCATTCCACCACCAGCTACCATTTCTAACTGCTCGTCTGTAAGCTCTATCTCCATGATAGATTCTTTAGTAGGTAAATGAAAATATATTTTAGAGTTATCTGTAGAATCTATCACTATAAATTCTTTTCCAGAAGGAATTTCAAACTTCTCTCCTGTAAGCGACTCAATTGCTTTAACGGGATTAGCTAATAATTCTTTTTTGAATTCCGCATCTTCCCACGCAGTCATAACTGCCTTTTGTAATCCTTCTTGATTTTTTGTTAATTCCATAATATTAAAATGTTTAGTGTTAATCAAATTTATTAAAGACCTATGTATCTCTATCGTATATGTTAATCTTCTCTAGAATATCTAGGAAAGTTTATACTTTTATATAATCCCTAAAAGCAGGGAATAAGCTGTTCAATAAATCAGCCCATACCGTTTGTCCACCTCCTGCAATAATTTCTAATTGCTCTTCATTAAGTTCTATATCTTCTATACTAGGTTCAACTGGAATATTCATGTAAACCTTTGATTTATCCGTTTGATCATTTACCACTAGTGTTTTACCTTCTGGCAATATGATTTTTGCTCCTGTAAGATTCTCAATTGTTATTATTGGATCACTTATTAAGTTTTTTCTAAAATCAATATCTTCCCATGCTTTTGAGATTATTAATCGTAAAACTTCTTCTTTATTTTTATTTTGCCCCATGACTCAATTTCTTAATTAATGTAAAATTAGCTGATCTGTTTGCGACAAAATTGCCAAATAAACCGACAAAAAAACATCCTGGTTGCAACCTGTTAAATCATAAATTACAAACCTGATTTTGTTTTTACTCTTAAAATCATTCTCGTTATTAATGTAAAATTAGTGAGTCTATTTCTGATAAAATTGCCAAATAAACCGACAAAAAAACATCTTAATTGTACTCTTTACAACTATAAAATGTGAACTTCATTTTGCTTTAACTTCATAATCCGTTCTATTTTATTAATGTAAAATTAGTGAGTTAAATTCTGATGAAATTGCCAAATAAGCTGATAAACCACAGCATATCAAAATCAACAATTAAATCATTTTCAATAATTTAGACCCGACATTAAGCACAATAAATTCAAGAACAGTTTATCATTTAAAAAAGCTTAATCAAAAAGATCATTTGTTACTGATCTTTTATTTGCTTTTTCATTAATGTAAATTTAAAGTATCTAATTCCTGTAAAACTGACAATTAGACTGACAAAATTGAATTTGAAAATTAGTTTTATTACTAGTGGTTATTTAGTTGGAAATAATAGGATTCTTTTCAACAAAATACATTTTGATTTCTCCCTTCCCTTTTGCGTGGATGTTGCCGCGGTACTGAAAAACAAAAGATTCATCATCCTTGATTAAATCATATAGTGATTCGCTTATATTTACTTTACCTACAATTCCATTGCTTTCAATTCTGCTTGCCGTATTCACCGTATCGCCCCACACATCATATTGAAACTTTTTTATTCCTACGATACCAGCTACAATGGGTCCTGCATGAATTCCTAGTCGCATCTCAAAGGCTGGATTATTATTTGCTTCGTTATTAATTTTCCTTTTAGACATAAAATCCTGCATTTCTAATCCTGCTAGTACAATATTTGTTAAAGATTCTTTATCAGGTTTGGGGATACCACCAGCTGCCATATAAGAATCACCTATTGTTTTAATTTTTTCAATTTTGTATTTTTCAGTGATTAAATCAAAAGCTTTGAAACAGGTATTTATTTCTTCAACTAAATTCTGAGGAGACATTTTCTCGGCAGTTTGAGTAAAGGATTTAAAATCTGAAAAAAGGATCGAAACTAAATTAAAGTCTCGGGCATTTACAAAACCCTTTTCTTTTAATTCTTGTGCAATTTCTTCAGGTAAAATATTTAGCAATAGCTCTTCAGAGAGGTCTTTTTCTATTTTTAAAGCAATTTTAGATTTTCGTGTATAGTTTAATCTATTCCATAATCCAAGAGCTACAAGAACAATAAAGCCTAATGAGATAATGATAATATTGCGTTGCGTTTCCTTTTTTTGAACTTCTTCTTTATGTCTGATTTCAACAGCATGTTCCTTATTTACATGAGAGATACTATCTAATAACTGTTGCCGTTGAAACTCCATATTCATCATTTTATTTGAAGTTTCGCCAGATTTTAAACTGTCCTTAAAATTTATTGATTTTTCATAAAAATGAAGAGCCAGTTTATCATTTTGACTAGACTTATAAGCTTTATAAAGACAATCACATGCCTCTTTTTTTACAGATATAGCTCCTATTTTTTGGGCGGTACTATAACCTTTTAAACATTTTGTAATTGCTTGCTTATTTTTACCTAAATTATTTAGTATTTTTCCAAGGGCAACTTCTGCTATGCTTATATATTGTAGACTATTAATTTCGGAAGCATATTTTAAAGAAAGATTGTAGTTAAATAATGCACGTTCAAAATTTGATTGTTTAAAAAACAATTCGCCTAAACTCGATAAAATTTCAATTTTTAATTGTTTATCATTTATTTGGTTTGCATTGTCTAATGCTTGGTTTAAATTTTTTAGTGCTTTTGGGTAATTGGATAATTTTATATAAACAATCCCAGACGCATTTAAGTTTTGAGAGATTGCTTTTAAATCAGTACTATTTTTATAAATCAAATAAGATTTACGAAAGTATTTAAGTGCATTTGGATAATCTTCTACTTGTGAATATATTGCACCAATATTTTGAGAGGTTCCTGCAGTCATTTTCATATCTTTGAGCTCTTCTTGAACAACAATTGCTTGTTTATAATAATTTAAGGCTTCTAGATAGTTTCCTAAATAATAATAAACCCCTCCGATATTATTTAAAATAGAAGAAATTCCTTTTTTGTACTTTGTTTTTTTATAAACTTCAATACTTTTCTTAAAAAAGAGTAAAGCATTTGAATAATCTCCTTTATAATAAAAGGTTACTGCTTTATAACTAAAACAGTCACCCACATTTTTGCTTTTACCCAAATGATTATAAATCCTTAAACTCTTGTCAAACAAGAGTAATGATTTAGAATACTCTCCTGCATCTTGATGTTTCATACCAAGGTTTAGAATTGAATCAGCCATTTTAATGTTTTCCTTTTTTGTCAGAATAATTTTTTGTTTAATTCTTGATTGCCCAAAAAAAGATATTCCATTAAATAATAGAAAAATAGAGAAAACAATATGTATGACTCTTTTCATGAGTATATTGGTTATGATAAAATATGAAAACGTACATATTCAAGTTTAGAATAGGTACGTTTTTAATATTTAAAATTGCAAATAAGTTAAATTTATTTAAAGATATCCCCTGTATAATTGTTAGGCTTAATTATAACTGGGGGTATTATATCTCCATCCCCACCAGATACAATGTCTAATTGCTCTTCATTTAATTCTACATCGTCCATATTTACCTCAGCTGGAATATTGATAAAAATTGTTGAAAAATCTGTTTGATCAACAAACGCAATATTCTTACCCTCAGGCAAATGAAAAGGCTGCCCTAAAAAATTTTCTATAGTTGTGATGGGGCTAGCTATTAAATTGCTTTTAAAAGTTGGATCCTGCCATGCCTTTTTAATAATTGCATCTAGAATTTTTTGGTCTTTAGTTAATTCCATTTTTATCGTTTTTGTTAATTCATTTTTAGAATTGTGAAATTAAGCTCTTATTTACGAACAGAAATGCCAAAAATGCTGACAAAAGATTAATACTTGATCAACATAAAGTTTCTTAAAACAGTTTTTATCTTATTAATTATTATAAATTGAATGATTCACTACTAAAATTCTTCTGAGGTACCATGTTCAAATCTCGATTTTTCTACAAGTTTTAAAAATCAAAAAGTTTACATTTTAAGCGGTATTAAAGCAATTCATCACCTCTTTTTAATGTATAATTTGTTGCGATAATTGTCATGTGAACACCATTAAAGTAGAAGAATTTATGGCATAAGCTAAAGGAATTTTAATCGCCGTTGAAATTATTGATGCTACAACTAGATATATTACAAAAGAACGGGTTCAAGATTTAGAGCATCAACTAAACTATAAACCTAGAAAAAAATTTGGATATAAAACACCAAAGCAATTTCATTTAAATATATTGACAAATCAGCAAAAACTTGTATTTACAACTCGTATCCACCTACTATTAATTAATCCTCAACAGCAATTGCTAAGCTTTTGCGGTTTTTTTGTGATTTTTTCAAAATAAGGATTTTTTAAAAAAACAAACGGCTGACTGTTAGTTATTTATGAATTTTAACTAAATTTGATAAGAATCTTAATCCCAAAAATTATGTCAAAAAAAATTCTTTATCTTTTAGGAATTGCACTTACCATTATTTTAGGTATGTTTTTGTACCAAAACTATTGTTGCAATTGCTGTATGAAGCCTCCGAAATTAGACGACTCAACTACTGTTGTCAATATTAAGAGAACTGGTCTAGTTCCTTTTACTATTAAAGGTAGCGATTTCGACTACCACTGTAATGACAATATAAAATTTGTCAAAAACGAAACGGCGGCTCTTGTGCCCTTTTCTGATTCTGTAGCAATTGGATTTAAAAATCTGAAAACAGCATTACAATCTAATCCTAATAAAAAAATTAAGATTACAGGTTATGCCACTTCCGACGAAAAAAACACCACTACTTTTCCGAATTTAGCCTTAGCTCGAGCTAATGATCTAAAAAAGTATTTAATTTCAACAGGTTTTGATGCCAATTCTTTTGTTTTAGAAGGAGAAATTAAAGATAAATGGGAAATGATTTCAGACACGCTTATTGGTCCTGCATCTTTTAACATCATTGAAAACGAACCCGCAAGCAATAATCAATGGGAGGTGTTAAAAGCAAAAATTAATGCAAATCCTCTCATATTGTATTTCAACACGAATGAATCTCGAGAGAACTTGAGTACCGAGGAGCAAACTAAAATTGCTGAAATAGCAACTTATTTAAAAAATGTTCCTAACGCAAAAGTAAGTATTGTAGGACATTCCGACAGTGTTGGTGCGAGAGAAGCAAACATTGTTTTAGGACAATCACGTGCTGAATTTGCTAAAGCATTTTTAATAAAAAAAGGAATTGATTCAAAACAAATTGAAACAAGTTCGCAAGGTCCAGACAATCCTATTGCGGACAACACAAGTGAAGAAGGAAAATCAAAAAACAGAAGAACAGTTGTTACTATAAAATAATCAAAAACACATTTAATTATGAATATACCATGTATCTTAATACCCTTAATAGTAGGGTTAATTTGTGCCTTATTAGGCTATTTGTTAGGAAAGTTATTGTCCAAAAACAATTCCGATTCAAGTTCTTTAAAAAATGATTTGGATGCTTGTTTGCAAAAATCAAATCAATATTCTAAAACTATTGCCGACTTAGAGGCTGAATTGGCAAATGCCAAAAAAGCAACTTTTCAATCTTTTGCAAGTGTACCCGATGCTCCTAAATTTTTATTCGATTCCGAATTAGCGGCTTCGGTTTTTGGAAAAAAAATCAAAGAAAATGATTTGAAAATTGTAGAAGGAATTGGTCCAAAAATCGAGGAATTATTTCACGCAGCAGACATCAAAACTTGGCAAGCTATGTCTGAATCCTCTGTTGAAAAACTCCAAGCTGTTTTGGATTCAGGTGGCGAAAGATTTTCTGTTCACACTCCCGGAACTTGGGCAAGACAAGCTGCATTAGCATACCAAGGCAAATGGCAAGAATTAAAAGATTGGCAAGATAAATTAGACGGAGGAAAAGAATAAAAAACATTATTTTATTTTTAAAAGCTGCAACGATACTCGTATTTGTTGTAGCTTTTTTGTTTGTTTTGAGTTGTTTTATTTGTACATTTTAACACTCCATTTTTTGATAACGATTTCATTAATTGAGTTACTTTATGGAAAAAAAAGTAACGTTCTACACGCTAGGTAGTACATTAAATTTTTAGGACTTTGAAATTTAATTCTTAAAATTTGTAGTCGATAATTCTGACTCAGCTACTACAGGAATGTATACTAAAACCAAAGACTGTACCGATGATGGTAAAATTAGCAAAATTACCATTCGAACGCACATAGGAGATATCTATGGTTCCCCATTGTATGTAGAAAAAATAAAAAACTCTGCTGGACCATAATGAGGGAACCTTTCTATTCCGATTAAAAATCAACATAAATTAAAAGTTTAGATTCTACTGTAATTGAATTGAAATAGAACTTGCCAAAATGTTTTTTAAAACAAAAAAGCCCAGCATTTCTGCTGGGCTTTCGTTTGATATCAAATAGACTACCAAATTTTAACACGTTTATCGGTTGCTAAATAAAGTGAATCTGTTGGCTTAATATTAAATGCTTCGTAAAATTCTGGAACGTTGCGTACAACAGCATTAATTCTGAATTTAGCTGGCGAATGTGGATCCGAAGCAATTTGATTGCGTATTGCTTTTTCACGGCTTTTGTCTAGCCATACTTGTCCCCAACCTAAAAACACTCTCTGAATCCCTGTGAAACCATCCATTACTGGTGCTTCTTTTCCGTTAAGGCTTAGTTTGTAAGCTTTAATTGCAATACTTAATCCTCCCAAATCTCCAATATTTTCTCCAAGGGTAAACTCTCCGTTAAGATTTAAATCTGGAAATACTTTGAAAGCACTGTATTGATCTACTAATGATTTTGTTTTGGCTTTAAAAGCTGTTAAATCTTGTGGTGTCCACCAGTTTCTCATAACACCTTCACCATCAAAAGTACTTCCTTGATCGTCAAAACCATGACCTATTTCATGACCAATTACCGCTCCAATTCCGCCATAATTCACGGCGTCTTCTGCTTTTAAATTAAAGAAAGGCGGTTGCAAAATAGCTGCAGGAAATACAATCTCGTTCAAGGTAGGATTGTAATAAGCGTTTACTGTTTGCGGTGTCATTCCCCACTCTGTTCTATCAACAGGTTTTCCTAACTTGTTTAACATTCTGTTGTATTCAAATACTCTAGCTCTTTCTGCATTTCCATACAAATCGTTTTTAGCCACTTTTAAAGCGGAATAATCTCTCCATTGGTCTGGATAACCAATTTTAATCATGAATTTATCTACTTTGGCAAGCGCCTCTTTCTTGGTGTTTGCACTCATCCAATCTAGCTTCTTGATACTTTCGGCATACGCTTTCAAAAGATTTTTAACCATTCCGGTCATGCGTTCTTTAGCTTCTGGCGAGAAATGCTTTTTCACATATACTTTACCCACAATCTCTCCCAAACCACCGTTAACACTGCTTACACCTCTTTTCCAATCTTCTTCCTGAGCTTCTGTACCGTAAAGTGTTTTTCCGTAAAAGTCAAAATTTTGTTTGTCTAAAGCTGTTGTTAAATAATTGGCAGTATTATTAATCAAACTCCATTTAAGGTACGTTTTCCAAGTATCAATTGGCGTGTTTTTGATAATAGTATTTAAGCTTTTGGTATATTCCACCTGAGAAATTACAATTGTTTTTTCTTTATCGATACCTGCATTTTTAAGCATTGCATTCCAATCGAAATCAGCCATTAATTTTTTTAAATCGGCTACCTTGTATTTGTTATACAGTTTTGCAGTGTTTCTGGTTTCTTCTTTTTTCATGTGGCTGGTAGCCAATACGGTTTCCAAAGCCATGATTTTAGAAGCGCTTTCGGCTGCATTTGGAAGCCCCACCAACTGCAACATTTTTTCGATATGTGCTACATATTTCGCACGTGTTTCCACCATTTTGGCATCGGCTTGCAAATAGTATTCTCTTTCAGGAAGACCTAATCCGCCTTGCCAAGTCATTAACGTATATTGTTTTGGGTTTTTAAAATCTTCGGTAACCACTACAGAGAACGGCATTGAGACACCTGTTCTGTTTGATTTTCCAAAATAAGCTGCCAAGTCAGTATAATTTGCAATAGCATCAATATTTTTCAATTCTGGTTGAATTGGCGCAATTCCTTTGGCATCACGGTCTTTTCTGTTCATGAAAGAGCTGTAGTAATCGCCAATTTTCTGTTCGTCTGAACCTTCGGCAAAAGTACCTTTTGATGCTTCTTCGATAATTGCTTTTACATCCTTTTGAGATTGATCATACAAAATATCAAAAGCACCGTAAGACGTTTTATCTGCTGGAATTTTATTGTTTTTTACCCAGGTTCCATTTACATAGGCATCAAAGTTGTCACCAGGATTCACAAGCGTGTCCATATTTTTTTTGGTAACACCCGAAATTAATTCTTCTTTTTTATTGCACGAAGCCATAAGAACGACTGCAGCAACCAAAGAAATTTTTAGGTTTTTCATTGTTGAAGTTTTATTAGTTGGTTTAATATATTTTCTTACTTTCTTAATAGTTAGTTGCTTTTTTAGCAATTTGTTACATTAAAAAGTAGTAATTGTATTTTTATGGAATTTAATGAGTGATTTACTTTATTCGAGACTATCATCTTAACTAAGGTTTTAAAAATTTTAAACATTTAAACATTTGGAGGTATAAACAATTTTTATAAACTTCAAAAATGCTGTGATTAAGTTAGTTAGTCATTTTTTAATGTTTTTCAGCTTGGCGAAGTGGCAGATTTATAATCACTTACTTTCAACTAAACACTAATGTTTATTAGAATTCCTAATGTTCAATTTAGCACTAAACCCGCTATTTTGCCATACTGCGGTTAGCGGTTCAGGCTTTTTTCTTTCGGGAGCAATATTGATCTATTATTTAATTCTATACATATAAAGTAACCGAAAATTACTCCGATTATTGACGCAACAATATCACTAAAATCAAAAGTTCTGTATGTTAAAACGTTTCCTTGTACAAGTTCGTAACCAATTAGACCTACTAAGGCAAAAAAAGCATTTTTTATGAATTTATTTTTGTTATAGAAATTTTGAGTGAAATAAAAAAACATAATTAGTAGTCCCGCAAAAAAGTTTGGTGATGTGTCTGATATTCCAAAATCTTGTATATGGTTCTCTGTTATATATTGTCTATAAATAGATTTAAATAAGATTGCAATTATTGTCAATGCAATAATAATTAGCCAAACATATTTACTCTCTTTTAAACTTATAAATTTCATTTTTATACTTTTTAAATAGTTACTTTATTTTGTTAACGACTGTCTTTTAGGTCTATAAATATATTGAAATCCAACACCTTGCTAGTACGCGATGGTCGGGGTAAATAAAGAAATTATTTTCGGTTTTTCACTGACTTTGCAAATACAAAACCAACTTTAAATTAAGCCCAAAACCTGCCATTTTTGCAAACTGCTGTTGTGAGATCGGTTATTTATTTGTCTAATTCTTCTATTGGTTTATTCGCTTTTGAATTACTTATTAATATTGCATAATCAAAATAATCAGTCGTTGTTTTACCTTTCAAATCGTTTTTGTTTGACTTTTTAAGAAATAATTTTATTTCCATTAAATCAGTTTGATTTTTTTTGTAAGGTGAATTTTCATTATTCAAACGATAAAGTGTTAAATTTGATAATCTGTTGATTTTAAGTTTATTTATTCCTTTGAAATATTCTTTCCAATAATCACCAATGCCAAAACCACCTTCAGTTGTGTAGCCAATATATTTCTTGTTTTCGTCATATTTTAAATCCCAAAGCACTCTACTTTTAGTTAAAAATCCCGCAATTGAAATAATTTCTTCCTTTTTGTAAATGCTGTTTTCTATCAACCTTGTAAACAATGATGGATAATTATTTTCTCTGTCTTTTTCAATGTGGAAAAATCCCATTCTTACAAAATGAGGATTAGATTTAAAATCATACAAAGTATTTAAAAATAAATAATTATCATAAATTGTTTTTTCTCTATCTCGTTTTTTAAATGTTAGATTTATGTTTTCAATTAAGTTATCGATGATTTTTTGATTTTTTGAAATAGATTGAAAATATGGTTTGTTATTTTCATAATCAGCCAAAAAGTTTTTTAAAATAGTTTTAGAATAGCTGTCATAGTTTGGCGAATAATCGGTTGTGTCAATTTTCACCATTGCGACTAAATTATCATACGATTCATATTTGCCTTTTTCTGTTTGAAATAACTCGATTAGAAGTTTTGATGTATATTTATATGTTACAATAAAGTCAATTCCAACAACTTCAATTTTATCTTTTGCTAATTGATTATCATTAATTTTTTTGATATTTTTCCATTTATTATAAGTTTCTATAGTTTTTTCTTGTGGAACTCTATTTCCATAATGCTTTACCAAGTCTTTCAATAAAATTGTGTCACCAGATTTTAAATACTGGTTAAAATAATGAGCAATTCCAAAATCGGTTTCAGGCAAGTAATATTTTATTTTTTTATTTTTGATGAGATTTTTAAGTAAAATATTTTCTATATTTTCTATTTTCTGGCTTCCATGATAAGCACCAAAACCCATTATTTTAAAATTTTTTTGAGGAAATTCAAAATCTGATTTCATTAAGTCGAAACGATTATTTTTTAAATATTCGTTTTTTGATTGGGAAAATGCTGATTGGATAAATAGAACCAACAATACTAATGTTTTAATTTTCATGCTATTATGTTCGTTTTTCATTAACTGTCGCACAACTTTCTGGCGCTTGACGAGGTTGCGAACTTTGGAACCGATTATTTTCTATTAAAGATAAAATTTCTTGTGAAATGTAAACGTGAATTTACTACAAGATTCGCAATCTTGCCAAACGCCTATTGTGTGCAGTTCTATGGTCATTATATTGATAAAACAGGGTAACAAAAAGAGTCGTGTTCTCCTACCATAAAGTAAAACTCATCCTTTTTATTTATGCATTCAAACTCATTTTCTTGATGTAATTCATAAAAAGTTTCATGAATTGCAATTACACCTTTAACTCTGTAACAATCAGCTAATTCACAGGTTAAATCAATTTCACAATTGTCAACATAAGAATTGAAAAAATTAAGAGTAATTCCGTCTATTTGTTCAAAATTTTCAGCAAAATCGTATTCAAAACCCATATTTATATTAATATTTTCAAAGTTTTTTTCTTCCCAATCAATTATCCCATAAGCATATGCTTCTAAATTAATTGAATCTGGAACATAATGTTCTAATAATATTGCGTCTAATTTTTCTTCAGAATTTATTCCATTCTCGATATTAGTCCAATAGCTTTTTAGATTAGTTTTAATTTCTTTTTTTAAACTTTCTTTATATGAATCAAAGTTGAAATTTAAAAGGTTATCAAAACATAAAGCTAAATTTTCGTTTCTATTTGTTTTTTTAAATTCTGAAATAACTCTTTCAAGTTCAATTTTTAATTGTTCTTTGATTTCTTTGTTTGTTAACATACTGTTTTAAATGTTAAGTTTGATTTATATAAAAAGTATTTTTTTTTCAACGTCTGCGGGTGAATTGCACCTAGCTTGTAAATAGGCCTCACAAAATCAAACACATCACACCAAAACCGGGTTGGCTTGTCTGACTAAAGTTATCATTTTGCTTTTGCTAATCTATAATTAAAACATTACAAATAAAAATATTTTTAAGTATCTAATCTTACATGGTTTGTACCCTTGTTCCTTTTAAGAAAATCTCCTCAAGCTCTTTCATTTTCATAATTATCCGATAACCAATGTTTTCAACGTCTTTGATCTTTGAGATATTCTCATTAATGAACATTACTAGGAAGCTTAAAATAAAAAGTACTACCAAGTCCTAATTCACTTTCTACTCCAATAATTCCGTTTTGTGCTTCAATAAATTCTTTGCTAATGGCTAAACCAAGGCCCGTTCCAGATTTTTGGCTACCTGGAACTTGGAAATATTTATCAAAAATTTTAGTTTTATAACGGGTATCAATTCCTTTTCCAGTATCAATCACTTGAAAAACAACTTGATGGTTTTCATTTATAACCTTTACAATTATCGTACTGTTTTCTGTTGAATACGTAATTGCATTGGTTAAAAAATTAATCAAAACCCAAGCAGTTTTTTCACTATCCGCTTTTATATCCGGTAAATTTTGATCAGTCTCGACAACTAGTTCAATTTGTTTTTGTTCTGCTTGCACTTTTACGGCTTCGGCAGCGTAGTTCATAATTTCATAGGGATTACTATTCTCCATATTCAGCTTTATATTCCCGGTTTCTAACTGCGACAATTCCAATAGTTCCCCAGTAATTTTTAATAACCGCTGACTATCGTCTTTAATGCTTTCTATTAATTGCTTTTGATCTTCATTAATGTTGCCTGTTTCTGCTTTTTCAAGTAATTGTAAACTTAATTTTATGGATGAAATCGGGGTTTTCAATTCATGTGAAACGGTAGCAATAAAATTGGTTTTAGCAAAATCCAGTTCTTTAAAAACAGTAATATTTCTTAAAATAATAACATTACCAATGTCAATAATTTGATCTTCTCCTGTGGGTTTAATGGTAATGTTTATGGTTTCTTTTTCGAAGTAACTTTCTTTGCCATCAGCAAAAATTTTCATGGGAAGCGATTTTTGTTTTTCGTTTGACAGATCTTTAATTACTAACGATTTCATCAAATCATTGGTCAGAGCAAGAGTTGTTACGAGTTTACCCATAACGTCCTCTGATTTTAAACCAATTATTTTCAAAGCCTCATCATTTGCAAATAAAATCAAACCCTGATTGTCTAACCCGATAATTGGGTCATGCATGTTGTTGATTAAAGTTTCTAGTCTTTTCTTTTCAAATGACAGTTTATACAAATTACTATTGTTGTATTCCTGCAGTTTTTCGGCCATGGTGTTGAATGATTTGGCCAAATCTCCAAATTCATTGTGGTTCATAAAATGCACTCGTTGCGAATAGTTTTTATTGGCTATTTGTTTGATACTGTCCGTGAGTTCTTTTATTGGATTGGCAATATTGTTGGGCAAATTCACTAATAAATTGAACGCAATCAAAAAGCAAAGTGTTCCTGTTACTGCAATCCAAAAATTAGCAGTCTCTGCTGTGTGTTTTGCAATATCACTTTTTTCTTTTATCGCATTCATATTCAATTTCATAATCTTGAAAATGTCTTGACGAATTTGGCTTTTCAAGGTTTCATCAGTTCTGCTATCTTTCAATAAATCGAAATTTTTCTGCAAGTTATAGGTCGCTTTGTCTTCGCCAGCCTCTGTAATATTGGCAATTTGTTTGGTAATATTGGTTTCAAAAATAATAACTGCCTTTTCTTCATTCCCATTAATTTCATCTAACGAAAGAAGCATGTTTCGCGAATATTCTAGCGTGTTGTAATTGGCTTTCAGAATATTTTCGGTGTCTTTTTTTATCGAAAAAATATAAAATGCCGCTACTAATGAAAGTATGATTATCATTATAAAAAGCAATCCAACACCCAGGTTTAATTTGGTTTTAATTTTCATTTTTAAGATAGAATTATAAGATCAATATTGGATGAGGTTAGGTTGTTCAACAATTTATTGAAAACAGTTGTCGATAAAATTACTTTAAATAAACTCAAATGCGGTTTCCCGATGCAAACGGTGGTGATTTGTTTTTGCGCGACCATATTTAAAATAGCATCTGTTATATGAGTATTCTGAACTTTAATTACTTCGGCACCAAGTTGTGTAGCCAACTTGAAATTATTAATAAGATGCCGCTGTTTGTCAAGTGCAATTTTGTCGCTGCTTTCTTTGGGCGTTTCTACATACAAAACACACCATTTGCTGTTGTAATAACTCGCTAATCGGGCCGTTTTTCTTATGATTGTCTTAGCGATTTTGTCGTTACTACTGATACAAGCCAGCAATCTTTCATGTTTTACTGCAATGTTTTTGGGTACTTCACTTTCCACTTTCCGATTGACTTGACTCGCTACTTCCTTCAAGGCCAGTTCCCGCAATTGTAAAATTTGATCGGATTTAAAAAAATTATTCAGCGCCGTAGGAATTTTATCTGAAGTATAGATTTTACCTTCTTTCAAACGGGTAATCAACTCATCTGAAGTCAAATCAATATTGACCACCTCATCCGCCAATTTCAAAACACTGTCTGGAATGCGTTCCTGAACGTCAATATTTGTAATGTTTTTTACATCTGCATTTAAACTTTCTAAGTGCTGAATATTCACTGCAGAAATCACATTTATGCCTGCTTCTAAAATCTCCAAAACATCCTGCCACCTTTTTTCGTTTTTGCTTCCTTCTATATTCGTATGCGCTAATTCATCTACAATAACCACTTCTGGACGCAAATTGATAATTGCTTGTAAATCCATTTCTTCAAGCAATTTCCCTTTATAAAAAAGGGTTCGCCTTGGAATGACTGGTAAACCCTCTAGTAGTTCGTGTGTTTCTTTCCGATTGTGCGTTTCTATAAACCCAATCTTTACATCTATCCCGTTTTTCAACAAGGTATGTGCTTCCTGTAACATCCTGAAAGTTTTGCCCACACCGGCACTCATACCGATGTAGACTTTAAACTTTCCTTTGCGTGATTTCTGAATTAAATCAAGAAAGTGTTTGACATTATTTTCTTTTTCGTTGTCCAATTTGGTTTTAGGATTTTAAATTTTAGAAAAAAAATTAAAAAGAAATAGCCAATGCTGTAGTTAAAAATACATTTTGATTGCTAGGATCAGTGTTTTTCAAAAAGATATCGTCTTTACTATTCAAAGTTCTTGCTTCTATTCTAAACATCACATTATCGGCAACTAAATAATCAAAATTTGTGGAGAATCCGTATGTTTTAAATCCGTTTGGTGATGCGGTTGCTATTATTACTCCTTTTTCATCGGCGTAATACTCCGCTCTTGCTGCCAATTGGATTTTAGTTGTCGGTTTGTATTGCGCTATTAAAATCGGTGCAAACCAAATATCATATTGGTCACTTTCTGTTGCTTTTTGTTGCGCTCCAATATCAAAACCAGCAATTAAACTTGTTTTTTCAGACACTTTAAATTGTCCGTAAAAATTATTGAAATAACGCCATTTTTTCACATTATCTGGTTGTTCATTCCCCACATAGGTACTCCAGTTTAATGTGGTTTTGGCAGTAGGTTTATAGGTTACCTGTGTACCAAAAGCCGGTGTTTGGTTGCCATCAATTTTCTGGATGCGTTGCCAACCGTTTAAATACATCGCAGCCAAATACCATTTTTCATTTTTTGACGTATATCCAATCTTCACACCCGCTTCATAATACGGAGAATTATCAGCCAAAATACTTCTAGTCAAAGTGGCGCAGTCCTTACCAATTGCGCTTTCAAAACCAATATGTGACGGCATAATTCCCGCATCAACCCACAGATTGTGTTTCGACGAAATTTTCACACCCACATTCGCTTCATACACATTTTTTAGTAAATCCTGTTCTGTTGCTAAATTGTACTGGGCATACGTTCCAGCCATTAAGGCAAAATTCCCGCGAACATTCTCTTTAGCATAATTTACCTTCGCCAATCCTAAATTTAAATTGACCTCATTGTGTTTGTTATGACTGTAAATAAATCCGGGTCTTACATGGTTGTCTGGCTCTCCAAAATCATAACTGTAATACGTTTCTACATAACCCGAAAACGTGAAAGGACTTTGTGTTTTTTCAGTTTCTTGTGCACTAACTGTTGTTATCCCAAAAGCTATTAAAGCGCTACTTATTATTTTTTTCATTTCTATTATTTTTAGAAGCTAATCCCGCTATCATTCCAATCTTTTGTCTTGTAAAAAAACGAGACAAAAGGATTTTCCCTTCTATCGGGGCTAGGGCATCTCGTTTTTAAAGACGTTATTTTTTTTATTTGTCATTCTCTTTTCTATTGAAATCATTCCTATTTCAATTCGTCCAAGGCTACATTCAACTCTAGAACATTTACGGTTGCAGTTCCTATTACTGCTGGTGTATTGATTTTAGTTTTTACCAAAGCTTTTACTTTATTTTCTGATAATTTTCTCTCTTTCGCCACCCTTTTTACCTGAATCAGCGCTGCTTGCGGAGAAATATTAGGATCTAACCCACTTCCCGAAGCCGTCACCATATCCGCAGGAATATCTGATTTTTTAAGATAAGGATGCACGATTAAAAAAGTGTCGATTCTTTTTTGCACCAATGCTAAATAATCAGGATTACTCGGTCCTTTATTGCTTCCCCCACTTCCTGCAGCGTTATAATCCACAGCTGAAGGTCTTCCCCAAAAGTAGTTGGATTTATCGAATTTTTGCCCAATTTTTTGATACCCCACCACTTTTCCGTTTACGGTAATTGTTTCTCCTTTTCCTTTATTGGGAGCCAATTGTGCTATTCCAAAAATTGCCATTGGGTAAATAACCGCTAACAATATCACCATAAATAAGGTGAATTTTAATATTGAAAATATATTTTTCATTTTTCTTTGTGTAAAATGTTAGATGTGAAATGTTAGATGTGAAAGGTTGGATGTGAAATGTGAAATGTTAGATGTTAGATGTGAAAAGTTGGATGTGAAATGTGAAATGTTAGATGTTAGATGTGAAAAGTTGGATGTGAAAAGTTGGATGTGAAAATGTTAGATGTAAAATGTTTTCTGTGTTTTTTGTTTTTAATATTTCACTTTTTACATTTCACAAATCAATTTTTACTGATTACTTTTTACTAATCACTTTTTACTGATTACTTTTTACTGATTACTTTTTACTGATTACTTTTTACTAATCACTTCTTACTAATCACTTTTCACAAATCACTTTTCACTAATTACATAAATAATGCTACAACCAAGTCAATTATTTTAATTCCAATAAATGGGATGATCAAGCCACCAAGACCATAAATCAAAAGATTTCTCTTTAAAATAGCACTCGCCCCGATCGGTTTATAATCAACTCCTTTTAGCGCAAGCGGAATCAATATCGGAATGATAATCGCATTGAAAATAACCGCAGATAAAATCGCACTTTCTGGACTGTGTAATCCCATAATATTTAATCCTTCAAGAGCAGGAATTGCCGTAATGAAAAGCGCAGGAACAATGGCAAAATATTTGGCCACATCATTCGCAATAGAGAAAGTAGTAAGCGTTCCTCTGGTCATCAATAATTGTTTTCCAATTTCAATGATTTCAATTAACTTGGTGGGATCATTGTCCAGATCGACCATGTTTCCAGCTTCTTTAGCTGCTTGAGTTCCGCTATTCATGGCCACACCAACATTGGCTTGTGCCAAAGCAGGTGCATCATTAGTTCCATCGCCCATCATCGCTACGAGCTTGCCTTGTTCTTGTTCATTTTTGATGTAATTCATCTTATCCTCAGGTTTGGCTTCGGCAATAAAATCATCTACACCAGCCGCTTCGGCAATAAACCTGGCTGTCAACGGATTATCTCCGGTTACCATCACCGTTTTTACACCCATTTTTCTCAAACGTTCAAAACGTTCTTTCATCCCCGTTTTGATAATGTCCTGCAATTCAATAACCCCTTGAACTTGAGCATTTTTTACAACCACCAATGGCGTTCCACCTTGTGATGAGATAGCAATCACTGCTTGTGCAATATCCTCGGGGAAAATAGTTCCCGCTTTCAGTGCAATATTTTTTGCTGCATCCTGAGCACCTTTTCTAATATCGGTTCCATCTTTTAAAACAACACCACTGGTTCTGGTTTCAGCAGTAAATTTGATTAAAGTAGCACCTTCAATAGATAGTTTGTTTGCCACTTCAATTCCTGCCAGTTCCACAATACTTTTGCCTTCGGGCGTGTCATCAGCCAGCGAACTCAAAACTGCATATTTGATAAAATCGTCTTGTGAAATTCCTTTGGCAGCATAAAAACGAGTCGCTTTTCTATTTCCAATGGTGATGGTTCCGGTTTTATCCAAAAGCAATACATCAATATCTCCGGCAGTTTCTACCGCTTTTCCTGATTTAGTAATCACATTGGCCCGCAATGCTCTGTCCATTCCTGCAATTCCAATCGCTGATAACAAACCGCCAATCGTTGTTGGAATCAAACATACAAATAGAGAGATGAAGGCAGCAATGGTTATCGGTGCATTGGCATAATCGGCAAAAGGTTTTAAAGTCACACAAACGATCACGAAGATTAGCGTAAATGCTGCCAACAAGATTGTTAAGGCAATTTCATTAGGTGTTTTCTGGCGGCTTGCTCCTTCTACTAAAGCTATCATTTTGTCCAGAAAGCTCTCTCCAGGTTCGTTTGTCACAATGACTTTGATTTTGTCTGACAATACTTTAGTTCCACCGGTAACTGATGATTTATCTCCACCCGCTTCCCGAATTACAGGAGCGCTCTCTCCTGTAATGGCACTTTCATCTATAGTGGCCAATCCTTCGATAATTTCACCATCAGTGGCAATTAAATCACCAGCTTCACAAACAAAAATATCGCCTTTCTTTAATTCAGAAGAACTGATATTCTTAATTTCGCCGTTGGCTAAGACTTGTCTTGCCGGGGTTTCTTCGCGAGTTTTTCGCAAACTATCCGCTTGTGCTTTTCCCCTTGCTTCGGCAATAGCCTCGGCAAAATTGGCAAACAAAAGCGTTGCTAACAAAATTAAAAATACTATGAAATTGTAAGTAAAACTGCCTTGGTCTTGTGCGCCAAATAAAATGGCAATACACACAGCAAGCATAATGGCAGTTCCAATTTCAACGGTGAACATGACCGGATTCTTGAACATTATTTTCGGGTTTAGCTTTACAAAAGACTGCACTAAGGCATCTTTTACTTGCTTACTTTCGAATAATGAATTGGATTTATTGTTATTCATTTTTATTATTATTTTAATGTAAAATATTCTGCCAATGGTCCTAAAGCCAATGCTGGGAAGAAAGATAAGGCTGCAATAATGGCGATTACGGCAAAAACCATAACTCCAAAAATGGTCGTGTCTGTTTTTAAAGTTCCAGCACTTTCAGGAATATATTTTTTATTTGCCAACAATCCTGCGATAGCCAATGGCCCAATGATAGGAAGGAAACGACTCAATAACAACACGATTCCTGTGGTGATATTCCAAAAAGGATTATTGTCGCCCAAACCTTCAAATCCAGAACCGTTGTTGGCAGCGCTCGAAGTATATTCGTATAACATTTCCGAAAATCCGTGATGTCCAGGATTGTTCAACCAGCCAGTGGCATTACCGCTAAACCAGTAGCCCATTGCAGTATCATTTGCAGCAAAATAAGATGCCAATGCGGTGCCTGACAATATCAATAAAGGGTGAAGAATGGCAATGAAAGCAGCAATTTTGACTTCTCGGGCTTCAATTTTCTTCCCTAAAAATTCTGGTGTTCGTCCCACCATTAATCCCGAAATAAAGACCGCTAGAATGATAAAAATATAGAAGTTCAAAAATCCTACCCCGCAACCACCATAAAAGGCATTCACCATCATCGCTAGTAATTGCATCGAACCAGAAACCGGCATCGAGCTGTCATGCATACTATTCACCGAGCCTGTAGAAATCACGGTGGTGGCAATGCTCCAAAATCCTGAAATGGCGGGTCCAAAACGAACTTCTTTGCCTTCCATGGCTCCTGTTGTTTGGGCAATTCCCATTTTATCGATAGCTGGGTTTCCGTTGAGTTCACTTATAACTGTTGGAATAACTAAAAGTAAAAATCCAACCGTCATAACGCCAAAAACTACGTAGGACAGCCTTCTTTTCTTTAGATAAAAACCCAAAGCAAAAATCATAGCAAACGGAATTATTAATTGTGCCCAAAGTTCAACTGCATTGGTAAAATAAGTAGGATTCTCTAATGGATGCGCCGAATTGGCTCCAAAAAATCCTCCACCATTGGTACCGATATGTTTGATACCGATAAATGCTGCAGCTGGTCCACGGGAAACTGCTACCGAATCCCCTTGTAAAGTGGTAATTGTATCTTTTCCTTCAAAAGTCATTGGAGTTCCGCTAAATAACAAAGCGATGGCTACAAGAGCAGAAAGAGGCAGTAAAATTCGAGTACAGCTTTTGATAAAAAAATTATAGAAGTTGCCCAATTTATCTGTGGTTCTATCTTTCATTGCAGTAAAAACCATTGCTGCGGCAGCCATCCCGACACCTGCAGAAACAAATTGCAGGAACATCAATACCATTTGTGACAAATAAGAAACGCCTGTTTCGCCAGAGTAATGCTGCAAATTACAATTTACCATAAACGAAATAGCGGTATTGAATGCCAAATCGGGAGTCATGTTTGGATTGTTATCTGGATTCAAAGGCATTGAACCTTGAAATAACAACACAAAAAAGCAAAGAAAGAACCAAACCATATTCACGCTTAACAACGCTTTCAAATGTTGTTTCCAGTTCATTTCTTCGGTGGAATTGATACCACTTATTTTGAAAATAAATTTCTCAATTGGATTAAAAATCGGGTCCAGTACTGTTTGATCTCCCTTAAAAACTTTAGCGATATACCTTCCAATAGGAATAGCCAAAACTATAGAGACGATAAAAATACTGATGACACCAAATAATTCTGTATTCATAAGATGTAATTTGTTAATGGTGAAACATGAGTTGTGAAATGTAAGTTGTGATCCGTGAGATGTAGGTTGTACTGCAAAGCGATTTTTTCAACTTTTTACTTCTCACTGATTACATTTCACATGCTTAAAATTTTTCGGGCTTGATTAATACGTAAACCAAATAGGCGAAAACGGCCAGTGCGACAATAAATAGTGCAGTCATAATTTAGATTTTTTCAAAGAATTCGACAGATTTAAAACAAATCGCAAACAACAAAACGGCTAGTGCGAGTAAAAGGATTGTGATGATCATAATTTTAGATTATTGGATTATTAGACTTTTAGACAATCGATCAAATAATTCAATCGACTACACTTGTTATACTCCCGAAGCATTTATTTGCTTGATGTATTCCGCCTTCAAGGATTTTGGGAAAAGGTTTGAAATATTGCAATGACGCATTTCCATAAAAGAGGAAACCGAAAAAAGATAGACATTGGAAATAGCAATTTTTGTTTCATTGCTTCCTGTTGCCAATAAGCGTTCAGCGAGTGCTAAACATTTTTTTGCTCTGGAAATATTTCCCGTAATAATGGCAGTCTTGGTGATTTCGGCAAAGCGTTCTGCTTGTTTGTAAATCGTGGTGACTTGATTTTTCATATGTATTTAATATTTGTTTTTTTAAGGAATATGGTATCGCCATTCTTCGATTTTATTTCTAATTCGAATCATGGCGATTTCATAAGAATGATTTATTATGTTCTTCATCGCTTATGCCAAAATGCATTCCATAAAACTACAGCACACTTTAAAGCTTTATCAATTAAGGTTTTGAAGTTTTTATGCCAAAAAAAAGCATAAAAAAAGCCTATCAAAATGATAGGCTTTTCTCAAAATAATACGATTTTAATGAATATTGTATTCGTCTAATTTTCTGTAAAGTGTGGCAATACCAATTTCGAGTAACCGTGCCGTTTCGGCTTTATTGCCTTTTGTATAATTCAAAACTTTTTGAATGTGCAATTTTTCGACGCTACCTATAGAAAAAGCAGAGACTATCTTATTGTCTTTGGCAGTTTGATGTTGTATTTCGTAAGGCAGCAAATCTTGAGTTAAAATCTCGTTAGTAACCAAAATAACAGAACGTTCAATCACGTTTTTAAGTTCCCTTACATTTCCTGGCCAGTGGTACGTCTCTAGTTTATGAAGAAAATCGGCGTCAATTTGAACTGTTTTTTTATTGGTTTTAGCCGAGAATTGAATTGCAAAACTTTGGGCTAATGGAGCTATATCCTTTATTCTTTCGCGCAAAGGTGGAATTTTAATCTCGAAAATATTAAGCCTAAAATAAAGATCAGAACGAAATCGATGTGCTTCACTTTCTGCCTTCAAATCCCGATTTGTAGCTGCAATCAAACGAAAGTTAGATTTTTTTACAGTAGTTCCTCCAACAGGAATATATTCATTCGTTTCTAACACGCGAAGCAATTTAGCTTGCAAATCAATAGGCATTTCTCCTATTTCATCCAAAAACAAAGTCCCGCCATGCGCTTCTTCAATAAACCCTTTTTTATCTTTTAGTGCTCCCGTAAAAGCACCTTGCTTGTGTCCAAACAATTCACTTTCTAAAATTTCCTTACCAAAAGTACTACAGTTCAAAGCCACAAAGGACTTCCCTACTCGATTGCTGTTTTCGTGAATGGCTTGTGCAAAAACTTCCTTTCCGGTTCCTGTTTCTCCTGTTAATAAGACTGTTGAATCTGTAACGGCTACTTTTTTTGCAAGTTCTATTATTTGCTGCAAAGCTTTTGATTTTCCAACTATAGTTTGGAATGAAAATTTATCTGAAATTCGTTTTTCGAGTATCACAACTTTGCGTTGTAATTCTGATTTTTCAAGAGCTTTATATAGCAGAGGTAGTATTCTGTCATTATCATCGCCTTTAACAATATAATCAAAAGCCCCATTTTTCATGGCCTGAACACCATCTGAAATATTTCCAAAAGCGGTTAATAAAACAACCTCAACAACGGGAAAGGATTCTTTAATCTTGGTTACAAAATCTACACCATTTCCATCTGGAAGTTTAACATCACAGAGTACCACATCAATATCGTTGTGTTCTAATTTTTTAAACCCTGATTTCAAATCGGGAGCTTCAATGACATGAAAACCTTCTGATTTTACTATTCGAGCAAGCAATCCTCGAAGTTTCTCTTCATCGTCAATTATAAGTATGTTTTTCAAAATAAGCTTTATAAATTTAGAACAAAAATAGATTTATTTTAGAAGATTAAGAGAACATTTTTTTCTAAAGCTCAAAATCAATTGATAATTATTTTTTTTATTTCCTTTTTACCATCACTCTCAATTTGAACCAAATAAACCCCTGGAGTGTTGTTACTTAAGTTGATAAGACTTGTTTCTGTCAATGTCTCTTTTTCTAATATTACTTTACCTAACAAACTGGTTATCTTTATTTTTGAAAATATTGGAGCTTGAATTGTAAACTCCCCAAGATTTGGATTAGGAAATAAATTAATTTGAGTTTTATCAAGCTGCACTGCATCAGTAGACAGTAAAACTGGAGGCGGTAAATAAAAATTACCACTTAGCAAAAATAAATACAGTGTTTTTAGGGTATGATTAAAGTAGCTATTAGGCTCATTTAAATTTTTTAAATCGGCATAGGAATTATCAAGATGAGATTGATTTTCTCCGCCCATCGCAGCAGTAGCAAACGCGCCTACAAAGGTAGCGTTATGCCATTGTCCTATAAGCGTTCCGTTTTGATTGTAACCGTCTTTTATATTCTGTGTTCCTCCTAGGTTTACACGAACAAAATCTGAAGCTTTCTTACTTAAAGTTTTTCCTGCAGTATTCCCATACCACACATAATCAGTAGCAATTCTCCAAGGTGTTCTTGCCGCATCATAGTTGTATGTTCTACCTTGATTTACATATCCAGAGGCTTCATTTGAGTAATTCCCATTAGCCTGACACCAATCGGAAACCAAAGCACCAGTGGCATTATTTTGTACCAAGTTATTTTCTAAAATGGTATAACATTTTGCCGCCACAGTATCCCAATAAACAACATCATTTGTAAAAACACCAAAAGCTCTACAATATGCAGGTGACAAATAAGAAGGATTTGTGAGGGAAGAGCCCCCAAAAGCATCACCAGGCTTGATAACAAAAGTATTCAATTCAATTTCTTTATTTTTTATAGTGCTAATTAAGGCTGTAGCATCGGCTCTATAATTATTAGTTCCTGAACTTCCCCATTGATAATCAGCAACAATTAGTGCCATAGCCGCATCTAACTCAGCATCAGTTGCGCCATTATTGCCTATCACACCAGAGCATCCATTGATTTTCCAATTCATAACTCCATTCGCATTACGATTGTCTTTATAATAATTCCATAATCCATCAAAAATAGCTTTATCTGTAGCGTAAGCAGTTAATAACATTCCATAAGCAACACCTTCAGAAACTGTTTGGGAAGGTGAATCAAATTTTACTCTGTATCTGTTGTTTGAACAGGATTCTAAAAAATTTGTTTTCCAAATAGCATAATTGCTCACTGCATCTTGACCGCTTCTGTTCGTAGCCATTAAACCATGAGAATAGACTTTATTAGCTGGAAAAGGCTGAGTTTGTCCTAGGCTGATCATTGGATTCCAAAGAAACAAAATAAAAAAAAGTGTAGGTTGTAATACAAATTTCATAATGAATTAGTTAAAGTTAGTTATTTAATTAGTAATGAAATTATAAAGATCTGGGGGCCTTTGAATTTCAAAATATCTATGTAAAAATAACCATTTGAATATAAAATACAGACAAACTAATACTCTAATAACTAACAATCTATTGTATTTAAGTGATTTTTATCGACAGAAATTTTCACCCAACAACTAAGTATTACTTTTAAAAATTGTACGGAAGTAAAAAAGTAACATACAAAAATAGATCACATTATCAATTGCTTGCGCCAATACTATACCTTCTATACCATATTTTTCCAACAAAAAAGTACATAAAAAAAACATCATAAATAAGGAAAAAAACTCTGTCACTAAGAATGCTACGGTAAGCTTTTTGGCAAAAAATTGACACCCTAAAATTAAAGCAGCAACCTTGAATACATCTCCAAATAATTGCCAAAAAAACAGGGCCGCAACTGGACGGAAAGCAGGAGTAAAAAGAAGATCGATGATGTAAAATCGTAGGCAATACAATACCACCATGGCAACTATAAAAAGTGGCAAAACTAATTTATAAAATTCCAAAAACATTTTTTTTGTTGCCAAATTGTTTTTGGCTGTAGCCAATTGCGGTAAAAAATATACGCTTATTATAGTGGTCACAAACATCATGTAATACATTGAAATTCGCTGCATCGTTTCCCAATATCCAGCTTGTTCAAGTCCTAAATTTAAGATGATATTTTTCCGGATGGCGAGATAAATCAATGGACCCACAACAGCTGTAGCCAAAGTCATTACGGTATAAGATCCTAATTTTTTTAGAATAGCAAAATCAAATTCTTTCCAAGAAAATAAGGATATAAATGCAATTTCTTTATTGGCAAAAAAAACGGCTGCAAAAAAAAGTGTTGCTGGCATTAAAACAAGCGCAAGTAACGCACCCGTTGTTTTGTAATTAATAATTAATATTATAGACAATAAAAAACCCAATACATTCCCTATTGTATTGATCCAAATAACTTTTTTGTATTTACCAAGTCCATTGATAACAGCGGTAAAAAACACAGAAATGGTATACCATGGTAAAGAAAATGCCAAGACTTTTATAACAAAAGCAAAGTCGAAATTTTCTCCAAATAGCAAAAAATTCCAATAGGATGCCAAAAAGTACAAGACAGAACTCAAAACTACTGCAACGGCAAGCAAACTCATAGTTACTGTGGCTAAAACTTTCTTGAGTTCCAAATCGTTATTTTCGGCTTCAGCAACATATTTTACAATGCCATTTTGAAAACCTAAAGTTGAAATATTCTCCAGTGAAGTAAAAAAAACACGTAAATTACCCACCAATGCCATTCCGCTAGGTCCTACAAAAACAGCTAAAATCTTTGATGTGAGTAATCCTGAGACTATTTTTATGGCAACACTCAAGCTATTCCAAGTAGCGATTTTAAACAACTTATTTTGAATAATTTTACTTAATATGTTCAAAACTAATATTTATTTAAAATCGTTATCACATAACTAACTTCGTCCTCAGTCATAACAGGACTCATGGGTATACTCAAAACCTCGTTGTGTATTTTCTCGGTTATGGGAAATGAATATTGGTTTAAAAATTCAAAAGCTTTTTGCTTGTGTGGCGGTATAGGATAATGCACTACCGTTTCAATATCATTTTCGCTTAAATATCTTTGCAGATCATCTCGATCAAGTGTTCTAATCACAAACAAGTGAAATACATGACTAGTTTCATGACCAATAGAATTTGAAATACTAGGTAATATTATCTTTTCATTTTTTATTTCATTTAAATATCGCTGTGCAACTGCTATTCGATGAGCATTAGCCGCGTCTAGAAAAGGTAATTTTACATTTAAAAATGCTGCTTGAACCTCATCTAATCTAGAGTTTACTCCAATAAAATCGTTTTTGTATTTAACCTTAGAACCATAATTTCGTAAGTACCTTAAAACTTCAGCAAGCGCAGCATCATTGGTAGTAATAGCACCACCATCTCCTAATGCTCCCAGATTTTTACTTGGATAAAAACTATAGGCTTGATTGCGGGATAGTGGCTCCTCTTGTAATTCTCGACTGGCTTTACCACTCGTAATTTGAGCACCATGAGCTTGAGCTGCATCTTCTAGTACTATTAAATCATGAGCATTTGCAAGGGCAAATATAGCATCCATATCTGCCAATTGTCCGTATAAATGAACAACTAAAATAGCCTTGGTATTTGAAGTAATATGTTTTAGAATAGCATTGGTATCAATATTGAACGTACTAAGCTTTGGCTCTACTAGTACAGGTACAAGATCAGCTTGTAAAATAGCTAGTATACTGGCAATATACGTATTGGCAGGAACAATGACAGCATCTCCTTTTTTTAATTTACCTAATTGAATGTATCCTTTAAAAAGCAATAAAAGTGCATCAAAACCATTGCCTACACCTATACAAAACTTAGTACCGCAGTATAAAGCAAAATCCCGTTCAAAATCTTGCAACTCACTCCCTAGTATATACCAACCATTATCCAGTACTTTTTTCAATTTATCTTGAAAAGCACTTTCATAAGGTGCATTTATTTTCTTTAAATCTAGGAATTTAATCATCTATCAAGACTTAATTTTTAATTACAAAAATAGCAGTTAACTTTTCATAATCAGCCGTTTGTACTTCATAAAAATCTTGAATTATTGTTCTAGCTCCAAAACTTTCTTTCCAGTATGACAAACCATCGTTGAGCAACTTCCCATTTTGTTCATTTGAAATCCCAAAATCAAAATATCGCTTATGAGCAAAAACTTGATAAATTAAATGTTGGAATAAAATGTCAAGGCTTCCTAATTTTTTTCCATTTTCAAATTTAGATAGGTATTGACAATGGGCCACTGTGTCGGTTTCAAATATGGTTGCACCTGCAACAATAACATCTTTGTTGTATACATTAAACTGCCTAATTTGTCCAGGAAAATTTGCTTTTAAAAACTCCATTTCTTGAACTGTATGCACAGGCTCTATTTGATGTTGTGCTTTTAAATTGGGAATCAACACTTGGTTCCAAAATGCATTACAGCTATTTTCTTCTCTTACTTCTAGGTTATTTTTAACGCCTCTTATAATTCCGTTTTTTCTAGATCTATCAAAAACTACTTTTTGGGACAAATCAATTACGGCAAGAGAATCTCTTCTAACTAATTTGGCATCGGCCAAAAATAAGGCATAGAGCAATTCATCAGATGGTTTGTTACAATATATGGATGGAATTGCTTTTAGATACAATTTTTGAACCGTATTTTGATTTAGGAAATATAAAACCTCCTTAAAGGCCATGAGAATAGTTTTGAGCTTAGATTTATCCGTTGTAACAAGACCACCATAAGTAAGACCTTGATGAGAAAAAACAGTATCCTCAACTCTGTTCGCTGGCATTATTCCAATTAATTGTGAGTTGAAATAAATCAAAAGTGAAAAATCAACAAAACGATCTTTATGGTACTCCATAAAATCCCTATGAAATAAAAAAGTAGCATTTTTGGCTTGACCAATAAAATCATTCCACAGTTTATAATCAGTAGGTTCGTATTTTTTTATGTAAAATTGCTTCACTTTTAAATTTTAGACAGCATTAAAGTAATCATTTTTTTATTTCTTTTCTAAGGTAGGTAAATACCATTTAAACTTGACTGCCATCAATCTGAGCGAAATAATTATAGACGAAGTTGTTAAATACAGCACATCATTTTCTAGGTTTAAATCCCGAAGTATAAAGAAGACAATTCCGCCCAAGATACAAAGGGTAGCGTAAATCTCCCGCCTAAAAATAACTGGAATTTCAGTACATAATATATCCCGAATTACGCCTCCAAAACAAGCCGTCATAGTACCCAGCGCTACACATATTATAGGATGTAAACCAATGTGAATTCCTTTTTCAAAACCAATGAGTGTAAAAACACCCAATCCTATGGTATCAAACAAAAATAAGGAAGTCCTAAGTTTGTCAAATTTTTTTCTGAAAATAATTGCCAATACAAAACCCACTGCAATAACATAAACATAATCCAAGTCAAGCATCCATCCTACAGGAGTGCGCCCAATCAAAATGTCACGCAATGTTCCACCGCCCACAGCCGTTACAAATGCTATAATAAAAACACCAAAAGGGTCCATTTTTTTACTCATAGCTGTTAATGCACCCGAAAGTGCAAAAGCCATGGTACCAATAAGATCTAGAAAATGAAACATTTAAAACTAGTTTTTTGCCAAAAATAGATAAAATCTGCGTCAATTCACCTCTAGTATCCCTAAATTCTAGCGCTCTTGCTTTGTATTAAATATTAAATAAAAGGGCTTTAAAACTGTCATTTCTCTATGTATCTTTGTAGCTATAAATCAAATAGATCAAAATCTTGAAACAAATTACTTCAGTTCAAAATCCATATATAAAATCCTTAGTGCTACTACAGGAAAAGGCTAAAGCACGAAAACAATCTGGAACTTTTTTAATAGAAGGGAAAAGAGAAATTGAAATTGCAGTTAAAGGTGGATATGTTCTGGATCAAATTTTATTTCTTCCAGAGATTATTTCAGAAACCGAAGCATTGCAATTATCAGCAACTGCTGAGTTAATTTCTATAAACAAAGAAGTGTATCAAAAACTAGCTTATAGAGATACTACCGAAGGAGTTTTGGCTGTAGCCAAAACAAAATCTATGCAATTAACTGATCTTAAACTCTCTGAAAACCCTCTAATCCTTATTGCTGAAGCTCCAGAAAAACCAGGAAATATAGGTGCATTGCTGCGTACTGCCGATGCCGCTAATCTAGATGCCGTAATCATTGCAAACCCAAAAAGTGATTTGTATAATCCTAATATAGTTCGCTCCAGTGTAGGATGCTTGTTTACCAACCAAATTGCAACTGGAACCACGGCAGAAATTATTGCTTTTTTAAAAGATAAAAAAATCAACTTTTACTGTGCCACCTTACAAAACTCAAACTCCTATCATTTAGAAGACTACACTGCCCCAACGGCACTAGTTGTAGGAACAGAAGCAACAGGACTTACAGAGGATTGGCGAAATGCAGCAACACAAAACATAATTATACCAATGCAAGGTGAAATTGATTCTATGAATGTGTCGGTAGCAGCTGCAATACTTATTTTTGAAGCCAAAAGACAAAGAGGTTTTTAAAATTTAAACTTACTTATGCCCTCTTTTTAAGTGCTAAGAAAAATGATAAAACACCTTTTTGATTTGCAAATATTACAATAAATTGCTAAATTTAGTGATTATACAAAGCTGTTATGATAGAAATTGATATCGAGAAAGAAAATAAAGCAATTGCACACGAATATAAAGAATTACTTAGGATTAGTTACCAAACCCTAACCGAAGAGGATAAAAAACTCATTCGTAAAGCATTTGATGTATCTGTTGAAGCCCATAAAGACCAAAGAAGAAAATCTGGCGAGGCCTATATTTTTCATCCTATAGCTGTGGCCAAAATTGTAGCGTCAGAGATTGGTCTTGGAGCAACTTCAATTGCTGCAGCCTTACTGCATGATGTGGTTGAGGACACCCCAACAACTGTGCAAGATATTGAACGTTTATTCAACCCCAAAGTAGCGCAAATTGTAGAGGGATTGACTAAAATCTCATTGGTACAAAAAGACTTGAACGCCTCTTTACAAGCGGAAAATTTCCGCAAAATGATCTTAACGCTCAATGATGATGTACGTGTAATATTGATAAAACTCGCAGATAGATTGCACAACATGCAAACCATGGATTCTATGCGGGAGGATAAGCAAACTAAAATTGCATCAGAAACACTGTATATCTACGCACCGCTTGCTCACCGATTGGGGTTGTATAATATTAAAACCAAACTAGAAGATTTAGGCTTAAAATATACAGAACCTGCAATTTACCATGAAATTGTTAGCAAAATAAAAGAGACAAAAGAGGAACAAGACACCTACATTGCTGATATTTCAGATGTGATTAAAGCAGCTTTAGACCTTGAGGGTGTTGAGTATGCTATTAAAGGCAGGCCTAAATCCATTTACTCTATTCGTAGAAAAATGAAAGCTCAAAATGTGAGTTTTGATGAAGTGTATGACAAATTTGCTTTACGAATAGTGTACAAATCAAATGCTCATGAAGAAAAATTCATTGCCTGGAAAATATATTCTATTGTAACAGATCATTATAGACCTAGTCCTAGTCGATTGAGAGACTGGATATCATCGCCTAAATCAACCGGTTATGAAGCCTTACACATAACTGTTATGGGGCCTAAAGGACGCTGGGTAGAAGTGCAAGTTCGTAGTGAACGTATGGATGAAATTGCAGAAAAAGGATATGCTGCACACTACAAATACAAAAACGGAGCTACCGAAGAAAGTGGTCTGGATGTATGGCTTAACCTCTTGAAAGAAGCGTTAGAAAACTCTGAAACAAATGCCGTTGACTTTGTAGAGGATTTTAAAATGAATTTATATTCAAAAGAAATTTTTGTCTTTACGCCAAAAGGAGAAATAAAATCATTGCCAAAAGGCGCTACCTCACTAGACTTTGCATTTAGCATACACTCAGAAATAGGAATCAGAACCAGAGGAACACGTGTAAATGGCAAATTAGTTCCCTTAAACTTTGAATTAAAAAGCGGGGATCAAATAGAAGTGATCACATCTCAGCATCAAAAACCTACTATAAACTGGCTGGATTATGTTACAACCTCTAGAGCCAAAACAAAAATTAAAAATGTTTTAAACGAAAACACCAAAAAAATTGGCGAAGAAGGAAAAGAACTTCTTACTCGTAAATTAAAACATTTAAAAATAACCTTGAGTGAACAGGTAATTAATGAGCTCGTAAATTTCTTTAAACTTAAAACAAGTCTTGATTTATTTTACAGAGTAGGAATAGGTGCCATAGAAAACCAGCAACTTAAAGACTATGCTGCTCAAAAAAGCAATACATTCATTAATTTTTTCAAGAATAAAATAAAACGTTCTCCTAGTCATACATCTGATGAGGACATTCACAAACCCATTATCAGTAGTAATTATGACATGCTGGTTTTTGGTAAAGAACATGATAAGCTAGATTATAAATTATCTCCTTGTTGCAATCCTATTCCTGGTGATGATGTTTTTGGATTTGTTACCATCAATGAAGGCATTAAGGTTCATAAAAAAGATTGCCCTAACGCCATAGGAATGCAATCAAATTATGCATATAGAATCATGTTAGCAAAATGGATTGACTCTTCTCAAGAAGAATTTAAAGCCATTATCAATATTACTGGAATGGATGTACTAGGACTTGCAAATGAGCTTACAAAGGTAATTTCAAGCAATATGAATGTCAACATTCAAAGTATTTCACTGAGTACAGATGCAGGTATTTTTCACGGACAAGTAACTGTCATTGTTCAAAACAACACTATTTTGAAAAAAATGATTAATAATATTAAAAAAATTGACGGAATTGACAAAGTTACAAGGGAATACAAAACCTAATGAGAGCACGAAATCATTAGTTGTCAACGTATTTATTTTGGAAATCCTGAGATAACTAATTGCTATTCAAAAAAAGAAAACTTTACATTTTAAACTAAAAAAATTATCTTTGCCAGCATATGACACTTATTGCCACAGACAACTCAAAAAACCAAGAAATCGTACGAAATGTATTTACGATTTATCTTGAAAAAAAAGGGCATCGCAAAACACCTGAGCGATATGCTATCCTGCAAGAAATCTATGATAGCGAAGAACATTTTGATGTAGAAAATTTATACATCAAAATGAAAAACAAAAACTACCGTGTGAGTAGGGCTACACTTTACAACACTATTGAGTTACTGCTAGATTGTGCCTTGGTAAGAAAGCATCAATTTGGTCAAAATCAAGCCCACTATGAAAAATCCTATTTTGACAAGCAACACGACCACATTATCATGACTGATACCGGTGAAGTTATAGAGTTTTGTGATCCAAGAATTCAAACCATCAAGAAAACTATTGAAGAGATTTTTGATATTGAAATTACCAATCACTCGCTTTATCTTTACGGCAATAAAAAACAAAAACAATAAAGAACACTAGTTCTTACAAATATAAAATTAACTACAAATAACACTTAGAATGACGGTAGATTTATTACTAGGATTACAATGGGGAGATGAGGGAAAAGGAAAAATTGTTGATGTTCTTACTTCAAAATATGACATTATTGCCCGTTTTCAAGGAGGTCCAAATGCAGGCCATACACTTGAATTTGATGGGATAAAACATGTTTTAAGAACTATCCCATCTGGTATTTTTCATAAAACTGCTGTAAACATAATAGGAAATGGAGTTGTTATTGACCCTGTAGTTTTTCAAAAAGAAATTGAAGGCCTAGAGAAATTTAATTTAGATATCAAAAGTAAATTAATCATTTCAAGAAAAGCACACTTAATCTTACCTACTCACCGCTTGCTAGATGCTGCTTCTGAAGCATCAAAAGGGAAAGCCAAAATTGGTTCAACCTTAAAAGGTATTGGACCAACCTATATGGACAAAACAGGTAGAAACGGAATTCGTGTAGGTGATATTGAACTCGAAGATTTTGCAGATCGTTACAGAGCATTGGCTGACAAGCATGAAGAAATGATCAAGTTTTACGATGTTTCAATTCAATACAATTTAGCTGAAATGGAAACTGAATTCTTTGCAGCAATTGAAGAATTAAAAAAATTAGATTTTATTGACAGTGAAGAATATTTACACCAAGCTCAAAAGGCTGGTAAATCAATCCTGTGCGAAGGTGCTCAAGGTTCTTTACTAGATGTAGATTTTGGAACGTATCCTTTTGTAACATCATCAAATACTACAGCTGCGGGTGCTTGTACTGGTTTAGGTATTGCTCCAAATAAAATTAAAGAAGTTTACGGAATTTTTAAAGCCTATGTTACTCGTGTGGGAAGTGGACCGTTCCCAACAGAACTTTTTGACGAAGATGGAGCAACTATGGCACGCGTAGGAAACGAATTTGGATCAGTAACCGGAAGACAAAGAAGATGTGGATGGCTTGATCTTGTAGCATTAAAATATGCTGTACAAGTAAATGGTGTAACCCAATTGATGATGATGAAAGGTGACGTGCTATCTGGATTTGAAACTCTAAAAGTTTGTACGGATTACAATTATAAAGGTGAAAAAATTTCGCATTTCCCGTATAACATTGAGCCAGAAAATGTAACTCCAGTTTACCAAGAATTTAAAGGATGGAAACAAGATTTAACGGGCATGACCACTTATGACGAGTTGCCTATTGAATTAAAAGAGTACATTGCTTTTATTGAAAAAGAAGTTGAAGTGCCTATCAAAATAGTATCTGTAGGTCCAGATAGAAAACAAACGATCTTAAAATAAACATCCTAAACGTCCCGATTCAACGGGACGTTTTTTTTGTTCAAAAAAAAATAAATTAAATGAAAAATCCAAATATTAAAATCCAAAGCACTGAAATCCTCTCTGACAACTGGTATCAACTAAACAAAGTAACATTTGATTATCAAAAAAAAGACAACTCATGGATTACTCAAAAAAGGGAGGTCTATGATAGAGGTAATGGAGCTGCCATATTGTTATACAACACACATTTTAAAACAGTTATACTTACAAAACAGTTTAGACTTCCCACCTATTTAAACGGCAATGAAAGCGGGATGATGATTGAAGTTTGCGCAGGACTTCTTGATCAAGACAATCCTGAACAATGCATTATAAGAGAAACTGAAGAAGAAACGGGATACCGAATTTCAAAAGTAAAAAGAATCATGGAAACGTATATGTCACCTGGTGCTGTTACAGAAATTCTCTATTTATTTACCGGTGAATATGATGCTAGCATGAAAGTAAGCGAAGGTGGTGGAGTTGAACATGAGGAGGAAAATATCGAGGTAATTGAAATGCCATTTGAAGTTGCATACGCTATGATTGAAAGTGGCGAACTAAAAGATGCTAAAACAATTATGCTCTTGCAGTATGCCAAAATAAATAGCCTCTTGTAATGAATAACACTATAAAGGGAGTTTTATTTGCTTTACTAGCTACTTTACTTTGGTCAGGAAATATGGTTATTGCAAGCGGGATCAAAGGTCACATTCCTCCTATTGGCTTAGCATTTTGGCGCTGGGCGGTGGCTTGTATTGTTTTGGCACCATTTGCTTTAAAAGCAACAATTGACACAATTTCAACAGTTAAAAAGCACATTAAATACTTAGCACTTACAGCTTTGTTAGGCATCACCATTTTTAACACACTTATTTACTTTGCGGGCAAAACAACTAGTGCGGTAAACTTGTCATTAATTGCGATTTCAATTCCATTATTTATAGTATTATTGTCCCGTGTTATTTTCAAAGAAAAAGTTTCAACTAATCAAACTATTGGAATTGTAATCATTATAACTGGCGTTTTGGTTCTTATTTCCAAAGGATCATTTCAGGCATTACTGCATATACAATTTGCCATTGGAGATGTTTTAATGCTTTTAGCTTGCTTTTTCTTTGCCAGTTACACCATTTTAGTTCGCAAGAAACCAGATGCCTTGGCTCCAAAAGTATTTCTATTCAGTGTGTTTGTCATTGGAACTATTTTTCTGATTCCAGTTTACATTATAGAACACATTTACTTTAAAAAAGTAACTCTGGATTCAAAAACCATCTTAATTACGGGTTATGTTGGCGTTTGCGCCTCCTTAATTTCATTTTATGTATGGAACGAAGCTATTCGTTTGATAGGCACCTCAAAAACAGCTTTAATTTACTACTTAATCCCCGTATTTAGTGGCCTGTTAGCCTATTTATTTCTGAATCAAGAAATTTCACTTTCGCAAATGATCAGCATGGGAATCATTATTACAGGTTTGTTAATTACGAATAAGAAATAGAATTGGTAACTATTATAAAATTTTAAGACGTTCTATTTCTTCTTTAAATTCGGCAAAAAGAGCGCTATTATACCAATCAACGGAAGATAAGCACATATAAAATAAACATGGGTTATACTAGTTTGATCAGCAAGACGGCCTAGTAAAGCAGAACCTAAACCTCCCATTCCAAAAGCAAAACCATAAAACAATCCTGAAACCATTCCGAGTTTTTTAGGCAATAGCTCTTGCGCATAGACTAAAATTGCTGGAAAAGCAGATGACATGATGATTCCAATAAGCACTGATAAAACTCCTGTCCAAAATAAATCAGCATACGGCAACAATAAGGTGAAAGGTGCAGCCCCTAAAACAGAGAACCAGATTACATATTTTCTTCCAAACTTATCGCCAATTGGCCCGCCTAAAAGTGTCCCTATGGCACAAGAAACTAAAAATAAAACCAAATAAAACTGTGCATCTTGAACGGGTAATCCAAATTTTTCAATAAGATAGAAAGTGATATAACTAGACATACTAGCCATATAAAAGAACTTTGAAAAAATCAAAACCAACAAAACTACCACAGCTAAAACAATGGTATTTTGGGATAAATCCGGTAGAGCAATTACTGTTTTCTTGGTGCTTCGCAAACTCAAATGATGCTGGTACCATAAGGCAATTCTACTCAAAACCATTAGGCCAATTAAAGCCGCTGCAACAAACCAAATGATATAAAACTGTGAATTAGGAACTACAATTAAAGCAATTAATAAAGGCCCAATAGCAGTACCTGCATTACCTCCTAGCTGAAAAATGGATTGTGCCAATCCTCGTTTGCCACCAGAGGCTAGAAACGATATTCTAGAAGCTTCGGGATGAAAAATAGAAGATCCTATTCCTACCAAAACAACAGCAATAATAATCATTTCAAAACTAGAAGCGTAAGACAAACATATAATTCCTGACATAGAAAATAACATCCCGAAGATTTGTGAGAAAGGCTTTGGCCTCTTGTCTGTATACAAACCAACTAATGGCTGCAAAATAGAAGCGGCCAGTTGATAAGCTAACGTAATTAGACCTATTTGTGAAAAAGTCAAATTAAAATTTTGCTTTAAAATGGGATATGATGCCGGAATAACAGCTTGCAGCAAATCGTTTAATAAATGTGCAAACGCAATAGAGAACAAGATGGAATAAACGGTTTGCTGTGCAATAGGATTTGTATCACTTTTGGACACCGAATTAGTAGATGTATTCATATTCAAAAAATAGATAAGCGTATATAAGATTTAGTTGTGATAAATCAGTTTAAATAAACTGTACTAAAAAATACCAAAACAACAAAGTGACAAACGATAATGGGATTCCAAAACCAATCATCATACTGCTTAAACGAGGTTTTAAACCATGGGAAGCAGCTAAAATACAAGCTGTAATCATTGGAGCCATGGCAGCTTCCATCATTGCTACTTGAATAATTTTAGAATGCTGTTGCAAAAGCACTACATATAACAAATAAATAAGTGCAGGCGTTAGGATTAATTTATATAGAAGTCCGAGTCCTAAAAAACGCCAATGTTGACTTTTACGTTCAAATTTTAATTGCAATCCTACTGATAACAATGCTATTGGTGTTACGCCACTTCCTACTTTTTGTAATCCAAATTGAAGCGTATCAATGAAATCATATCCTAAATTATTCATGACGCAGGCAATAATGAATGTAATAAAAGGAGGAAAAAAAAGGATTTTTTTTAAAATATCAAATCCATTAGATTGACTACTAGAATACATAGTAGCGACAAGAATACCTAGTGTAGAAAGTACCACAAAAGATCCAGGTTGATCAACCAAGATCGCTGTTTTCAATCCTTCTTCACCATACAAAGCTTCAATTATGGGAAATCCTAGAAAGGAAGTGTTTCCTAGTCCTGCCGTTAGAATCAAACATCCAATGAGTTTATTAGACCAACCAAATTTTCTTCCAAGCAAAGTAAAAAAGAGATACGCGCCTACAAAGCCTATCCAAGCAACGCCAATAGGAAAAAGCAACTCCGTACTCCATTTTATTTTGGGGATGTAAAATAATGCAAGCGCAGGAAGACAAATATAAATTACAATTTTATTCAGTAATTTATAAATGTTTACTGGAAATCCTTTGCAATGTTGCAAAACAATACCGAGTACTAAAAAAACAAAAATTAATATAAAATTGGTCATAGCTTAATTTACTACAAAAGTACCCCTATTTTATGAATTGAATCAAATGAATTTACAAATAGGCGCATCACCAAGAAAAAAACATTTTAAAATTGGTAAATTAAAAATACATTGTATATTTGTAACATATTTTATTACAGTATGATTTCAGGTAAGTTTGCTATAACCATTCACATTCTCACATTGCTGCATCAATTTCCTGAGGAATTTTTATCCTCAGAGTTCTTGGCGTCGAGTATGAATGTACACCCCGTTTTGGTTCGGAAAGAGATAGCAAACCTTAAAAAAAATAATATTGTAGTTAGTAAAGAAGGTAAAAATGGAGGTAGTAAATTATCCGTATCGGCAGCGTCCCTTACTTTAGATACCATATTTAAAATGACTTTTGAAACCGTTAACTTAGGCTATGCAAAAAACACGCCCAATCCAAAATGCCCTATCGGAAGAAAAATGAATGAAAAACTAACCGATTTGTATGATGAGATCAACACTAAAATCAGCTCTGAATTGAGCAATATAACACTCGAAAAATTTTCGAATCAATTTTAAACTTTTTTTTAACTAAAACTGTAACATTTTTTATTACGTATTAAAACCCAACATTATGAAAATTGCTATCATTGGAGCCACTGGATTTGTAGGCACCGCTATTCTAAACGAATTAAACGCGCGTAATCATGAAATTACTGCAATTGCGAGAAACCCAAAAGACGAAAACAAAGAACACGTAAAATGGATTAAGGCCAATGCCCATGTTGAAACGGAATTACTTGAGGCCATTGCAGGGAATGATCTTGTGATTAACGCCTATAGTGCAGGTTGGACCAATCCAAACTTTTACAACGATTTTCTTGAAGCCTCAAAAACAATTCAGGAAGCTGTAAAAAAATCAGATGTAAAACGATTCCTCACTATTGGAGGAGGCGGTAGTTTGTATGTTGCTCCGAATGTTCAAGCAGTAGACACACCTGATTTCCCAAAAGAATATTATATGGGCGCTACCGCTGCAAGGGATTATTTGAATCATATCAAAGAGGAAAAAGAATTGAATTGGACATTCTTTAGTCCAGCTTTAGAGATGCATCAAGGAATCACTACAGGAAGAACTGGAAAATACCGTTTGGGTTTAGAAAATCCTGTCTTTAACGAAGACAATAGAAGCATCCTATCTGTAGAGGATCTTGCAGTTGTTATTGCCGATGAAGCCGAAGAACCAAAGCATCATCAAGTACGATTTACAGCGGCATATTAGTACACAACTAGCATCTAAAAAAACAGTTTCAAAAAGTAAAAGCTTATTTGAAACTGTTTTTGTTTTTAGTACTTTTACAGTTCAACGCCACCATATTTTGGAACAAAAAGACAAAAACCCAAGCGCACTTCACGAAAAACCCGGAATTACTCCTCCCGAAATGATCAGCACAACATCTGTTGGAGTTATTCAGCGTTTTAGAAAAATACAACCGTCCTCAAAAGAACTTGTTGAAGGTATTTTAGCCGAAAATATTACTGCCTTGAGCCGAGCCATTACTCTTGTAGAAAGTACCAGCAGTACTCATTTGGCTAAAGCCAATGAAGTAATCACAGCTTGCTTACCGCACGCCAATAAATCGGTGCGAATTGGAATTACAGGCGTTCCCGGCGTTGGAAAAAGTACTTTTATTGAAGCTTTTGGAAAATACTTAACGAGCTTAGGAAAAAAAGTAGCCGTACTGGCCGTTGATCCTAGTAGTACTATTTCACACGGAAGTATTCTGGGTGATAAAACTCGTATGGAAGAACTAGTCAAAGATAAAAATGCGTTTATCCGTCCATCAGCCTCAGGAGAAACATTAGGAGGTGTAGCCCGTAAAACTCGTGAAACCATTACACTTTGTGAAGCTGCAGGTTTTGATATTATTATTATAGAAACTGTTGGCGTGGGCCAAAGCGAAACGGCTGTTCACAGTATGGTTGATTTTTTTCTGTTATTAAAAATATCTGGTGCAGGCGATGAATTACAAGGCATTAAACGCGGGATTATGGAAATGGCCGATGCTATTGTGATCAACAAAGCCGATGGCGATAATATCAAAAGAGCCAATCTTGCCAAATTAGAATTCAACAGAGCTTTGCATCTTTTTCCGGCCAAAAAATCAGGCTGGACACCAACCACGGCAGCTTGTAGCGCCATAACACAAGAAGGAATCAGCGAAGTTTGGACTACCATCGAGAAATTCTTAAGCCTAACCAAAAGCAATGCCTATTTTTTTGAAAAAAGAAAAGAACAAAATCAATATTGGATGCTTGAGACGATCAACGAGCAATTGAAAACCAATTTTTTCAGCAATCCAGAAATTCAAAAATCATTAACCTCTACGAAAAAAGCGGTGCAAAATGATGAAATTTCACCCTTTGCAGCCGCTCAAAAATTATTAGAAACCTATTTCAAAAAAAAGTAAAACTTACTCTTTCTCGTAGCGTTCCATTTCTCGGTCATAAAACTCATTAGCAAGAACAATTAATCCTTCCATTTCTGTATTTAATTCGGCTTCATCTAAATCCTCCGCTTCTTCCATAAACTCTACCTCATCGTCTTTCAAATTAATTATAAAACGTGGGTAATCTAGGTGAATGATAAATATATCTTCGGGAAAATCAGTATTGTCGCCCAGTAAAAATTTTGGTAATTCCATGAATGTAATGTTAAATATTTAAGTTTAGTTCTCGTTTTGTTGTACCAAACGTTTTGTCAATCTTGCAAAGCGAATATACAAAAATAATGCAGCAATTGTTAAACCTGCTAAAAGTCCTATCCAGATACCCACAGCTTTGAGCTCTGTGTACTTTCCTAAATAATACGATATAGGAAAACCAACAACCCAATAGGCTACAAAGGTAATGTACATAGGGATTTTTACATCTTGAAGACCTCTAAGTGCACCCAAAACAACTACTTGAATCCCATCTGAAATTTGAAATATAGCCGCAATCAACAATAGTTTTGAAGTGATCGCTATAATTTCATTATTATCAACTAGTTGACTCGCATCGGACATGTTTAAGAAAAAATGTGGTAACACTTGATGAAAGATAACAAATAAAATTGCAAAAAATATTTCTAGTAAAATAGCTAAAATAAAAATAGAGCGTGCTACTACAATAAGTTGCTTAAAATCATTCAATCCCTTGGTATTACTTACTCGTATCATGGCTGTTACACTAAGTCCCATGGCTACCATAAAGGTAGATGATGCCAGGATTAACGCTATTTGATTAGCTGCTTGGCTATTTTTTCCTAATGATCCAGAAAGCCAAATTGCCGCCGTAAACAAAGTCACCTCAAAAAGCATTTGCATGGCTGAGGGCATTCCTAAATTAATGATTTTTTTAAGAATCGATTTTTTTATTTCTTTGAAACTAAAATTCTTAAAGTATTTTTTCAAATCGGCGTTTCTTTTCAATAAATAATGCATAAAAACCACCATCATGATTCGGGATAAAACCGTTCCTAATGCTGCCCCTAGAATTCCTAATTTTGGAAAAATCCAAATTCCATAAATCAATACATAGTTAAAAAAAACATGCACCACATTTGCCAGCAAAATAGCATACATAGAATATTTCGTTTTTGATAAACCATCTGCAAACTGCTTGTATCCTTGGTACATGATTACCGGAATCATAGAAAAAGCAACCCAATCAATATAAGGAGCAGCAAGATCAGCTACTTCTTTGGGCTGATGCATGATATACATTACTTGTTTAGAAAGTACCGTAACCACAAACAACACAAGTCCCAAAATGGTACATAGCAATAATCCGTGATGAAAAGTAGTTCGGATTTTTTGATTGTCTTTTTCAGCATCGGCCTCTGCAATAAGCGGTGTTATTGCCGTAGAAAACCCAATGCCTATAGACATTGCAATAAAAATAAAACTATTTCCAAGTGAAACTGCTGCTAATTCAGTAGAGCCTAATTTCCCTACCATAAAATTATCTACAATACCTATTAATGTATGCCCCAACATTCCTAGAATGACAGGATAGGCTAATTTGATGTTATAAGAAAACTCTTTGACGTACTGAGATAAATTCACTTTGTTATTTTTTGAAGGCAAAGATAATTAGAAGCTTTCAATTCTAGCATTGCTAGTCCATTATTAAACTAGCTTTTTTCATTGTTACTCCCCAAAACAAGAAATTCTGTAACAAACCCGTTAAATTGTATAACATGCCTACAAAACTCCAAGTCTATATTTGTACCGTTGTATTGCACGAATAACAAAAGCAAAATGACACAAAATATTAATATTAAATTTTACAATTATGACAATCGCAGGAAAAATTAAAACAGGATTTTTAGTAGCAGTAGCAATGATGTTTGCTTCAACAACTCAAGCACAAGAAACAAACACAGCAGAGAATTATGATCAAGGTTTCCGTTTAGGTGTAGGATTAAATGCAGGTTACTCAACTAATGACCCATACAAATTAGCACTTGGTGCTGACGTAAGAGGTCAATATGATTTATCAAAAAGATACTCTTTGACCTTAACTACAGGATACACTAATTTGTTTGTTAGTAAAGCTGACGGAAAAGACTTAGGTTTAATCCCGGCAAAAGCAGGTTTCAAAGCATTTATTTGGGACGATCAGTTTTATGTAATGGGTGAAGCAGGTGCAGCATTTGCAGTAAGTAATGTAGACAATACCAGAGATAAAACATCATTATTATTGTCTCCAAGTATTGGATACGCTACTAAATATATTGATGTATCGTTGAACTATACACATTACAATCATTTAGATCGTTTAAACAACAATGGAACTCTTGGTAGAGGAGTTGGACAAGTTGGTGTACGTTTGGCTTACGGTTTTAAACTATAAGACCTCATAAAATTAGTTATAAAAAAATGCGCTGAAATTCAGCGCATTTTTTTTGTCTATTCCTTTTCTAACATTTCTTTATACAATTCCATATTAGCCTTGACCTTATCATCCATCTCTGGCTCCTTAATATCAGTGTGTTTTTGCATTTCTTCCCAAATAATCTTAGCCACAATATAACGTGCCATTTCTTTATCATCGGCTGGAACAACATACCATGGCGCATGCTCAGAACTTGTCTTGTTTATGGCTTCTTCATAAAAATGCATATAATTATCCCATTGATCACGCTCTTTTAAATCTCCTACCGAAAATTTCCAGTTGTGTTCCCTCTCTTCTAATCGGCGTAGCAAGCGCTGCCTTTGCTCCTCTTTACTCAAATGCAAAAAGAACTTTAGCATAATGGTTCCATTTTGCGTAATATGCTTTTCAAAATTATTGATCTGCTCCATTCTATTTTCCCAAAACTCCGGCGTAATGTCTGCCACGTCTTCAATTCCTGGTAGATTTTCGTTCAAAATATACTCGGGATGCACTCTCGTCACCAAAACATTTTCATAATGCGATCTATTAAACACTGCAAACTTTCCCTTTTCAGGTAAAACTAAATAATGCCTCCACAAATAATCATGCTCTAACTCGGTAGAATTGGGCGTTTTAAAACTATGTACCACCACTCCTCTCGAATTAAATTCCTTAAAAACTTCCCGAATCAAACTGTCCTTTCCAGAAGTGTCCATTCCTTGCAAACAAATCAAAACACCATACTTATTATGCGCGTACATGACATCTTGAAGGGCACTTAATTTTTCAGTGACATTCTTTAATTTGTCTTCTTTTTTTTCATCACTGGCACCAATTTCTAAATTGGTTGGCAATTTTGACAAGTTAATTTTATCAACAACTTTAAAATCATCCGGATTTATAGACTTCATAGGAAATAATTTATCTTTACTTCTCAAATATAAGAAATTACAAGGAGCTTTTTCCCGCTGTACGCTTGAATCTTTTCCTCCGCCAAAAAAAGGCGTTCGTAAAAGGATAACGCTTCCATCAGGGCTAGGGACTTGCTGTAAAAAACACAAATCATGGAAAAATTCAAACTCGAAATTCTCTTTCACATCATCGGTATTGGTTCAGCTTCAGGACTTATCTATAAAAATAATTCCCTCCTAATAATAGGTGATAACAGCGGATTCCTTTATGAATATCAATTGGATTCTAAAGAATTACAACGCCATCCATTGCTCGAAAATCCTATTGAAAACACCCCTAAAAAAGATAAAGCCGATTTTGAAGCTATCGCATACTTTGGAGATAGTCTTTATGTTTTTGGATCTGGGTCAACCGCCAATAGAAACAAAATGATTCAGCTAAACGATGCCGATAAAAAAATAATTGCAACTCACGATCTAACCGATTTGTATGCTGTCATGCAAAACTTTGGCGAGATTAATCCCGAAGATTTCAATATTGAAGGCGCCACGTATAATGGTCAAAATTGGTATTTATTGAACCGCGGAAACGGAATTTCGAATAAAAATGTACTTTTTACCATAGCCGGAAAAAACCTAACAAACGATTTTCAAATTCTGTCCAATGCTTACAAATTACCTAAAATAAAAGGAGTACGCAGCAGCTTTACCGATGCAATTCTTGTAGACGATACGCTTTATTTTTTGGCCTCTGCCGAAGATACACAATCAACGTATGATGATGGCGAAGTTTTAGGAAGCTTAATTGGGAGCATCGACTTGAAAACCATGAAAATCAATTTCACTCAAAAAATTAGCGATACCCATAAATTCGAAGGATTGACTTTATACACCAATTCAAAAGAAAAAATTGAGTTCCTGCTTTGTGAAGACAAAGACACTGAAGTTTTAGAAACGTATATTTATAAATTATCCTTTTCAAAGCAATAAATCAAAAAATATTTTATCTCCATCCCAACCTTTTTCATTTTTTTAATCTCTTTAGTAGAAAGACATAAATTGTGATAAACGAAAATTTAATTTCTGACTGCAAAAAAATGCAACGAGATGCCCAGCGTCAAGTGTATGAGCTTATGGCTCCAAAATTGTACCGCACTTGCAAGCGCTACCTAAAGAAAGAGGAAGAAATAGAAGAGGCATTGGCCGACGCTTTCTATACTATTTTTACCAAACTCGACCAGCTCAAAGAATTTGGAGCTTTTGAAGCTTGGTCCCGAAAAATTACAGTCAATCATTGTTTGGCTACCATCAAGAAAAACACCAATTTCAATTTGCATCTCGATGATGTCAAAACCCTTTCGCAACCTTTTACTGATGAAATAACGGACCTCGAAGAGGAAGATTTGCTGAATTTGCTCAATCACATTCCTGAAGGTTGCAAGACGATTTTTAATCTTTTCGTTATCGAGGGCTATGGCCACAAAGAAATTGCAGTTATGCTGAACATTTCCGAAGGCACATCCAAATCACAATTGAATGCTTCGAAAACCAAACTGAAGGAATTAGTAAACAATTTGTATTACCAAAAAGCGAAATAGTCATGGACAATCAAGATAAAATATTCGAAAAAATAAAGAATGCATCCCATAAAGCAGAAGAAAAAGACTTTCCTGCAATGGAAAAAATTTGGATGCGAGTAGAAGAAAAACTAGACGAAAAAGAAGACAAAAAAGCTATTGCACTTTGGAAAAAATTAACCATTGCCGCTTCACTCCTATTGTTTTTCTCATTGGGATATCAGTTTATTAAAACCGATTCAAAAGTAGTCAAGCCAAGCGGAACGAAAGAAAACAGCATAGTTACACAAGAAAAAACAGAGCCTAAACAAACCGAGAGACTTTCAAAAACCATAAAACCAGATGCTGAAGTTATTCTAAAAAAACAAATTGAAAAACCTGTAGTCGTAGTAAAAACAACAACTCAAATAAATAGTAACATCAATCAAATAACTTCTAGTAATTCAAAAGACATCGAATTGAGCAAGGACAAAGAAGCGAATGTTAACGCCTATATAGTCGAAGCACTTGCATTAGAAGAAAATAAGGCAAAAGCTAAAATCACATCTACTTACGATGCCACAACAAGAATGATTTCAGGCATAGTTACAGACGAACAGGACTTACCACTCCCTGGGGTAAATGTATATATTAAAGGAATAACAAAAGGTGTCGCAACTAACTTTGATGGAAAATTTAGCATCAAAGCTGAAAAAGGAGATGAACTTGTTTTTTCATATATAGGATATGAAAACAGTTATGCTACTGTTGGTGAAAATGATAAAATAAATATGAAACTGGTTAATAATTCCATGGCTTTGAATGAAGTTGTAGTTACTGGTTATGCATCTAAGCCAAAAAAATCAGTTTTGATGAGTTCTGTTGCTATGATTTCTGGTACTGATTTGATGAAACAAAAATCAGCAAATGTTAGTCAAGCCCTTCAAGGTAAAATTGCAGGAGTTCAAATTACAAACAATCCTGGATATTTAAGCCAAGACTCGCCTAAACCATCTCCAACAATTAGAATCCGCGGGAAAGCATCCATTACACAATCAAACGAACCTTTATACATTATTGATGGTGTTCCTGTGAATCCTGAGGAGTTCAAACAATTAAAACCCGAAAATATTAAAACTGTAAACGTCCTAAAGGACATCGCAGCAACTTCTTTATACGGAAGTAGAGCATCAAATGGTGTCATTTTACTAACAACAAAAAACGGAACTTATCAAAATCTTTCTAAAAAAGAACTAGAAAAAAGACTCAAAAAACTGAGCAAAAATAAAAAGTAAGAACAAATAGTAGTTCCACCAAAATCTATCGAAGTTTCACAAGAGGACTATGAAAATTTTGTAGAAAATCAATTCGAAAGTCCAAAAACAGCACCACTTTCCACTTTCTCCATCGATGTTGACAACGCTTCTTATACCAACATAAGACGTTTCATCAACAACGGACAAACCGTGCCGAAAGATGCCGTGAGAGTTGAAGAAATGATGAACTTTTTCAAGTACAAATATCCACAACCACAAGACCAAAATCCGTTTTCGATTAATACGGAATACAGCGATTGTCCTTGGAATCCAAAACACCAATTGCTAAAAATTGGTTTGCAAGGCAAAAATATTCCAACGGATAATCTGCCAGCTTCCAACTTGGTTTTCTTGATTGATGTTTCAGGTTCGATGAGTGATCCCAACAAATTGCCATTGCTGAAACAATCACTGAAAATTTTGGTAAACGAACTCCGAAAAAAAGACAAAGTAGCCATTGTGGTTTATGCCGGAGCAGCGGGAATGGTTTTGCCTCCAACAACTGGAGACGAAAAACAAACTATCATCGATGCGTTGGAAAAACTCAATGCTGGCGGAAGCACGGCTGGTGGTGCAGGAATAGAATTGGCTTATAAATTGGCAGAAGAAAATTTTATCAAAGGAGGAAACAACCGAGTAATTCTGGCTACTGATGGTGATTTTAACGTAGGTACTTCATCCAATACTGATATGCAAACGTTGATTGAAGAAAAAAGAAAATCGGGAGTTTTCTTAACTTGTTTGGGTTATGGAATGGGTAATTACAAAGACAGCAAAATGGAAACTTTAGCCGACAAAGGCAATGGAAATTATGCTTATATCGACAATATTCAAGAAGCCAATCGTTTCTTAGGTAAAGAATTCAAAGGTTCAATGTTTGCTATCGCCAAAGACGTGAAAATCCAAATCGAATTCAATCCAAAACATGTTCAGGCGTACCGATTAATTGGCTACGAAAACAGAAAATTGCGTCCTGAAGATTTTACAAACGATACCATTGATGCAGGAGAATTAGGCAGCGGCCATACAGTAACTGCTCTGTACGAAGTGATTCCAACTGGTGTGGGAAATGAATTTATCAACAATCAACCGGATTTAAAATACACCAAAACAAGCTCAAATCGAAGTGATTATTCTGATGAATTGGCAACTATAAAATTCCGATATAAAAAACCTGATGGTGACAAAAGTATCGAAATGGTAAAGGCTATTGAAAACAAATCCATTCCATTAAAAAACTCGTCCGATGATTTTAAATTTAGTTCCGCTGTAGCTTGGTTTGGGTTGAAATTGAGAGATTCAAAACTAATATCTAATAAATCCTCTGAAGAAATCAAAAAACTGGCAAAAGAAGGATTGTCCAATGACGAAGACGGTTATAAAGCAGAGTTTGTCCGTTTGGTAGAAACTGTGAAATAATTTATTAAGTTTTAGAGCTAATAGGTTTTGAAAACCTGTTAGCTCTTTTTTTATTTCATTTTTCAATTGAAAACTTCATTCTTTTAACTCCAAAAGTTGAGAAATAGTTCTAAAATATTTTGGCTTTAATTTTAAGTTAAAGACAACCTCTACCCTAAGCAAATGCCTTAACTTTGTTTTGGAACTAAAACAACACATCAAATGACTGATTTAAAAAATAAAACGGCACTTGTTACTGGTGCTGGAAAAGGAATAGGTAAAGCAATTGCATTGGCATTAGCCAAAGAAGGCGTAAACGTAATTTTAGTAGCGCGCACTCAAGAAGAAATTGACAGTGTAGCTGCAAAAGTACGTTCTTTACGTGTAAAAGCCTTGGCTGTTACTGCAGATGTTGCTGATATCAACTCTGTAAACGCTGCGGTAGAAAAAGCACTAAGCGAATTTGGCGCTATTGATATTTTGATCAATAACGCTGGTATTGCATCGTTTGGAAAATTCTTAGAATTAGAACCAACCGATTGGGAACGCATTATTCAAGTGAATTTAATGGGACCGTATTACGTAACCAGAGCCGTTGTTCCAAACATGATTGAAAGACAAACTGGAGATATTATCAACATCTCATCAACCGCTGGATTGGCCGGAAATGCCATGACGAGCGCTTATAGTGCCTCTAAATTTGCTTTGTTAGGACTAACCGATTCATTGATGCAAGAAATGCGCAAACACAACATTCGTGTTACCGCACTTACGCCAAGCACCGTGGCTACTGACATGGCCAAAGAACTAAAACTTACGGACGGAAATCCGGATAAAGTGATGCAAGCCGAAGATATGGCAGAGCTCGTAATCGCGCAACTGAAACTAAACCGTCGCGTGTTTGTAAAAAACAGTAGTCTTTGGTCTACTAATCCGTAAAATTTAAAAGCTTACAGTATAAAAACTAAAAACCATTGAGAAGCAAATTAAAATCGCTTTCTCAATGGTTTTTTATTTTTTTATAAGTTGTCTCTATTCCTTATTTTGTTGCGTAGCTCTATTTTTCTGTTCTTTTAAAATGGAATTCAAGTGTGGTTTTGTTTCTCTTTCAATATCACTTTCACTTAGCTGTAAACCTTTGGCATCATCAACCAAGACATACCAAGGTTTGGTTTTACCAAACGGATAGGCTCCAAAAACAATGACAGGAGTTCCTTTTACTTTCACATTTTGATCATCTTGAAGTATCCATTCGTCCGCCCAATTGTACAGTTTTTTGGCATCTGCTTCTTGAAGTCTCAAACAAGAATGCGAAGCTGGATAACCCGGCAAAGCATATTGATGAAAACCAACACCCAATTTATTTTCGATGTTAAAATTCCATTTTAAATCCCACTCGTCGTTAAAAGTACTGGTCGTTTTTTCGGCTTTCCAGTTAGTAAAAAACAAACCTGTTGGAGTTTTATCCTTTTCCCTTCCCATATTGGTTGGGCCGGTATAAATCAATTCGCCGTTTTCATAAGCAGCAAAAGTTTGAGTTGGATACGAAAAATAGATAATCTTTTCAACTTCCTTTAAAGCCGAAACCTTCAAAGGAAAAGGCAAATAATAAGCAATATCGCCCGTAAAATCATTGGGAACTAAAACCGAATCTATTTTTTTGAAATTCTCAGCGTCTGTTCTATTAATCGCATACGCAAGTTGCAATTGAGTGCTATCGTTTGTAGCTTTCTTCAGCCATTCTTTCGTGTTTTCAAAATTATAAGTGATGGTACCTGGTTTTTTTCGTTCTATTTTAGTTGGAATTTTTTCTGTTTGATTTTTGTTTTTAGAACTTGCCGCGCTCTCTTTACAAGAAAACAAAACAGAGCAAACTAATGCACTAAGGATATAAACTATTGGCTTCATAAGGTTAAATTTTAATTAATTTAAAAGTACCTCAATCAACCGCCCAGTCTGTTACACAATTAGTATTAGTTGTTACACAATTAACCTTCATATTAACTATTAAAAAAATCAAGAAAATGAAGACTAAAACTTAATAAACTTAACGTACTTAATGGTTTAAAGTTATTTTACTTAAATGACTTATATGTTTAAAACATAAAACCATTAAGAAAATGAAGAAAATTAAGCGTAAATCTTAATGAACTTAACTTACTTAATGGTTTAAATTGACACTGCAGTTAACGTCATCTAAAATAAAAACTATTAAAAAAATGAAGAAAATTAAGAGTAAAACTTAATTAACTTAACTTACTTAATGGTTTAAAAATGTTATACTTATATGTTTAAACCTAAAACATAAAAACCATTAAAAGAATGAAGAAAATTAAGCCTAAAACTTAATGACCTTAACTTACTTAATGGTTTAAAAATGATTTACTTAAATGACTTATATGTTTAAAAACTAAAACAAAAAAACCATTAAGAAAATGAAGAAAATTAAGCCTAAAACTTAATTAACTTAACTTACTTAATGGTTTATAAAAATGATTTACTTAAATGACTTGACTTATATGTTTAAACCTAAAACATAAAAACCACTAAGAGAATGAAGAAAATGAAGCCAAACACTTAATGAACTTAACTCGCTTAATGGTTTAAAAATGATTTACTTAAATGACTTATATGTTTAAAAACTAAAACAAAAAAACCATTAAGAAAATGAAGAAAATTAAGCCTAAAACTTAATGACCTTAACTTACTTAATGGTTTATAAAAATGATTTACTTAAATGACTTGACTTATATGTTTAAAACCTAAAACAAAAAAACCATTAAGAAAATGAAGAAAATTAAGCCTAAAACTTAATGAACTTAACTCACTTAATGGTTTAAAAATGTTTTACATAATTGACTTATATCTTTAAATCATAAAACAAAAAAACCATTAAGAAAATTAAGCCTAAAACTTAATAAACTTAACTCACTTAATGGTTTAAAATATTTTACTTAAATGACTTATATGTTTAAAACCTAAACCAACACAGATACAAAATCCATGCGCACACTGCCATCTTCATCAATTCGAGTCAAGTTGATATCGTGTAGCGTATTCACCAATTCTGGATTCCAAGGCGTTTTTACTTTTACGTAATTCTCAGTAAATCCGTGAATGTAGCCTTCTTTATTTTCACTTTCAAACAACACTTTGCGTTGCGTTCCCAATTGGCTTTCATAAAAAGCACGACGTTTTTTCACAGATAATCCACGTAACATTTTACTACGTTTTGCACGCACATTTGCCGGAACTACACCACTCATAGCAGCAGCCTCAGTATTATCACGCTCTGAATACGTAAAAACGTGCAAGTACGAAATATCCAAATCATTCAAAAAATGGTACGTTTCCAGAAAATGCTCATCCGTTTCACCCGGAAAACCTACAATGACATCCACACCTATACATGCATGTGGCATCACCTCACGAATCTTATTCACTCGCTCTGTATATATTTCGCGTAAGTAACGACGCTTCATTAATTTCAAAATATCATTACTTCCTGATTGCAACGGAATATGAAAATGCGGTACAAAAGTTCTACTTTTCGACACAAATTCTATCGTTTCGTTTTTCAATAAATTCGGTTCAATAGAGGATATTCGCAAGCGCTCAATACCGTCTACTTCATCCAAAGCCTGAACCAATTCCAAAAAAGTATGTTCATGTTTCTTATTTCCAAATTCCCCTTTACCGTAATCACCAATATTTACACCAGTAAGTACGATTTCTTTAATGCCTTGTTTCGAAATTTCGGCTGCATTTTTCAATACATTTTCTAACTCGTCACTTCTAGAAATTCCTCTCGCCAGCGGAATCGTGCAATACGTACATTTATAATCGCAACCATCCTGAACTTTCAAAAACGCGCGCGTTCTATCGCCTATAGAATAACTGCCTACATAAAAATCAGCTTCGGCAATCTCGCAGGAATGCACCTCGCCCATATCATTTTTAGACAAATCATTGATATAATCGGCTAGTTTGAATTTTTCGGTAGCACCAAGAACCAAATCTACGCCATCCACCGCCGCCAATTCCTCCGGTTTAAGTTGCGCATAACAACCCACCGCAGCCACAAAAGCTTTATCGTTGAGCTTCATGGCCTTACGCACCACTTGTTTGAACTGTTTATCGGCATTTTCAGTAACTGAACACGTATTAATCACATACATATCAGCCACTTCTTCAAAATCAACGCGATCAAACCCCTCGTCTTGAAGATTGCGCGCAATAGTTGATGTTTCTGAGAAATTGAGTTTACAGCCTAAAGTATAAAAGGCTACTTTTTTGCGTTTTTCCATAAGTAAGCGCTATCTAATGAAATCGTTGTCAAAAAAATAGCGTGCGCAAATTTACGAACAAATACGAGAAAACGACAACGAATTGAATTTTTATTAAATAGGGCGTGCCCCTCCGTAAACTGCGGGTCGGGCTATGCGCTTTATCTTTATTTTTTTAAAGAAAAAAAATAAAGGATCCCGCTGCTATCCCTCACGCAAACCAACTCATTGCATCCCAAAACTACGGCAAAAAGAAACACTATTGCTTTTGTAATAAATTTATTATTTCTATATTTGGTAAATGCAAACTAAATGTAATACATACTAAATATTTTCAATTGATTTGAGTTGAAGCTCGTACTGGCGGAGTTGAACCTTTCTGGTAAGCTGTCTAGGTAATCCACGTTTCAAACGAGCACCATAGGGAACTGGCTTTTATTTGTATATTTTACCCTTACATTCAAAATTAAAACTCAAAATAGTATCTTTTTTATGAATATTAAATAATAATTCGCCTTTACGTTTTATGATTGTATCTCCTATTTCTATTTGCTCCTTAAATTTAGCCCACCATCTATCGCTTCTATCTGAATCACACTTACATTTTTTATTAGTAAATGGATTAATTCCTCTATAATCAAATCTTCCGTCTGTATTACTTGGTATCTTCTCAACAATTATAAGACATTCATCATCTTTTAAATCTTCAGCTGAAGAATCACAATCATAAAATGGTCCACAAGAAGACAGAAAAAAACACAATAAAATAATATATTTCATAAATTTAAATTTAAAACAATCTTTGAACCTAAGAAAAACCACCACTAACTCCAATACTTGGTTATAGGTTTACAAAGATACTTTTTATTACAATTCTTGAAGGAACTAAAACAATTTGTCCCTCACGCGAACTCGCTTATTGCATACCAAAACGACCTAAACAAGAAAAACGCTTTTACTTTTGTAATGAAATTATTATTTCTATATTTGAAAAATACAAACTAATCCTGATTCAAGATTTGTTGCATAAAGACTTAAACATAGTATGAGTTACTGATTATCTACGAAAATGAAATTATCTGATTAACTATAATAATCCTACATTAATTTTTAAAATTAATTTTATGAAGTTAAAACTTAAAGCTTACTCTCCATTAAATAATAACTGGAATCTTGAATATGGAACTATAGTTTTAAAAGGCGATATACTTTTGGAATTTATAGAAAATGTTGAAAATATTAATTTTTTAAAGATTAAATACGGAGAACAGTATTTCCCTATAAAGCCAAATACATATACTATACTTTTTTTAAACGAAATTAATGATTATCACAAAAATTTTGCAGCCACAATTCGAATAAAAGATAGTTTGCTTTTTTATGTAAAATTAAATTTGATTCAAAAGACTATACTTAAATGGATGTTAAAAAAATACGACATTCAATCCAAAGAAATGAAAATGGATTTTTATAAATACCTTCTTGGTGGTGTTCTAGGTATAATATCTACTATAATAACTCAAGAAGTAAACCAAAGATATAAAGCAGACCCCGAAACTCCGCCAAAAGCAGGAATCCAAAAATCATTAGTACCTAAAAATTTAATAAAGCGTGATAAATAGTTTAACATAATTTATAACCTCCCGCTAGTCCGTGCATGAGTCAACAATGGGCTAGTGCGAGCTTCAAGCTTTAATTCCATAACGTTATGAGTAAATTTTAAAAATGAACGAAACGAGAATTGATAAAATAGATTATGTTGTAGTCTCATTATATTTGCTTTTTGGTGCATTCATAGGGGTTTCATATAAATTCTCCATTCTAAGGCAAGAGAATATAAATATGATCTTGCTTGCGTTGACTTTTGGAGGACCATTCTCTTTGTTTTTAATGTATTATAAAAGACTCCGTATACCGACAGTATCATTAATTTGGTTTGTAATTGGAATATCCCAATGGTATCTTGTAGACCTACTGAAAAGCAACCCTGATTTCGATTCAGCAATAGGTACATTCGCCGACTATGACTTGAATCTATTGGCTATGATTATAATATTTACAGTTTTTAGATTTTTAAGCCTTCTTACTACGAAGCAAGAATTTATGATGGCGGCATGGTTTTCTCCAAAGGACAATAGAAATTTAAATCCTCTAGATTACATTTTGACTTTTACTGGACTTATAATATTGATAATTATAATTAAAGAAGTATAAAATAAAATCGAAAAAATAACTAACTCCAAACCAAACCTCAAAATGACTGAACGATTTTTAAAAGCAAAACATTGGCAACTTTTTATTTTGACTTTCGGAATTCCGTTAATTTTTCAAATAATATTGATGAGTACCCTATTTGCAACAATAACAACGCAAACCACTCCTGACCCAACCATAATTTTTAGTTACATGAAATACTTTCCACTGCTTATGCTATTATTTATGGCACTATTATTTGGTTGGTTTTGGTCCATAGCAATTGGGTTGCAAAAAAAAGTACCTCAAGACATAAGCATGAAAGTGAAAAAGTTTAAAATTTTCTTTTTTATTCCGCTAGTTTATCTATTACTGTTGATGCTTTTTATAAACATTGCAATAGATGGATTTGACACCGCAAACCCTGAACCAAATATTGCTATTATTGCCAGTTACTTTGTTATCATATTCCCGCTACATTTCTTCTCTATCTTTTGTATTTTATATTCCATGTATTTTGTAGCAAAAACATTTAAGACTGTTGAATTACAACGCGCTGTGAAATTTGGCGACTTTGCTGGAGAATTTTTTATCATGTGGTTTTATCCTATTGGCATTTGGATCATACAACCAAAAATCAATAAAATGGTTGAAGAGTTAAGTCCCTTAGATTAGAACACGCTGAAAAGCATGGAATTGAAAATATACTATGAAAAAATTAAAAACGACATTACTACTGTTTGTTTTTATCCAAATCAGTTTTGGACAAAAACTCGATATAATAAATAATCAAGCAATCCAATTCAGTATCAAAAAAGAAAAAGATACTATCAATTTTGTATTGATCGACACTAATTTAGAGGAAATAAAACCTGTTTTTTTATTTTGCCAAGGTTCCTTGCCAATGCCGTTATTCGTACAGCCAGCAACAGAAAACATGTGGATGATTGGTGGTGGGATTACAAATTTCGATATTGACGAAATAAAAAAGAATTACCATTTAATTGTCATTTCAATGCCTAAAACTCCAGTAATTGTTGAGGAAAAACACTTAAATAAATCTTATTGCTATATTCCAAAAGAAGAAGAACCCGAAGAATTTGATAAAGAATATGTGAAAGCAGATTTTTTAGAAAACTATGAAAGTAGAGCAGAAAAAGTTTTAAATTTTTTACGAAAACAAAAATGGGTGGATAATTCAAAATTAATAGTTGCTGGACATTCTCAAGGTTCAAAAGTGGCAACACTCATTGCTTTAAATAACAAAAAAGTTACACATTTAGGGTTATTTGGAGCAAATCCATTTGGAAGAATTGATCAAAGCATCAGAGATTACAGAAAAAAAGCCGAAAGAAAAGAGATAACTTGGGAACAAGCTAATGAATATATCGAAAACAAATATCAGATGTATAGAGAATCTTATGATAAAGAAACTTTAAGTAAAAATCCAGATTTATTGGCTTGGAAATCATTTTCAAGACCATTAATAAATGATTGGTTAAAAATCAAAATCCCTACATATTTAGCTTATGGAACAAATGATATTGCCGCTGATTTATGCGATTTAGTTCCTTTGTTTTATATCCAAAACGCAAAAGAAAATTTAACTTATAAAAGATACTTAAACTTAGAGCATAACTTTTTTGAAGTTCAAGAAGATGGAAGAGCAAATTACGAAAAAGAACACTGGACGGAAGTTATGAATGAATTTATAAAATGGACGAAAAAATAAATACATTCCCCGACAGTCGTTTGGCAAGATTGCAAACTAGATAAACAAACCGATCGCTCGTATATCTAATTTTTTTTCTTAAGGATTGCACAGATTTACAATAAGTACTGCAGGATTTTGAAATAACAAAAGTTTGTATTTTAAGATTTTAGCTTTTTATTTGATTTGTGATATTAACTTCGATTTGCATTATTTTTTTTAAAATGGATAACCCAATATGTAAAATAAAAAAATTGTAAAACCTCTATTATGAAAACGCTCTGAAAGAAAATTATAGTAAACTGAAACATTAAAGAATACTCTTTCAATAAAAAAACTTTATTTTTACAAAATAATTTAATAATTTATGACTACACTGGCTAGAACCTTCTCAATTATCTTCATTCTTATCTCTACTATTTTAATTTCCTGCAGTTCCGAAGAAACAAAATATATACCTCCAACACTAGTAAACTTTCCTGAATCTGGATTATTAGGACAGCCAATAGTGATTGAAATAAAGAATTTTGAAATTGGAAAATTACAAGTCTTTTTTGATTTAGAAGAAGCTCAAGTGAATTATGTATCGGACAAAGAAATTATGGTTATTGTTCCTAGAACAATCAAAACCAATACTCCAATTCTCAAAGTAATTGATTTAAATGAAAACAAAACAATTCTTAATCAAACATTTTCTTTAAAAAAACCTACAATTAGTAAATATAGTAGTGACAAGATTACCTTTAATGAAACTTTTACAATTTATGGTGAAAACTTTGACTTATTGAAAGATTTTATAACTGTATCTGTTAACAATGAAAAGGCTATAATTAAAAATGTTGATTATAATAAAATTGAAATTGAAATCCCTAATAAAATAAAAACTGCGAATCTAGAAATCAAAGTAACAGCACAACTTCAAGAAGTAGCTTCAACCCTACCATTGCTTTTAGATTCACCAATGATTTCAGGGATCAATAATAGTTCCACTTGGCTTGGAGGGCAGCTTATAGTTTTTGGAGAAAATTTTAATCCTAATTTAGATTTTGGAGAAGTCTTTATAAATGATATTCCCTGCTATTTTATAGCTTCAAATAATAAATTAAGTATTGATGTTCCTCCTGGTCCGCACAAGGATTTTAAAATTACTAATGTTAAATATAAAACTGCAGGTCTGACTACTACTTTTGATTGTGATGTTCCTATATTAAATGATGTCATTATGGTAGATTATTTGAAAGATATAAATATTCAACATTCAGTTATTGTATATAACAACAAAGCATATCAATTTAAATTTAAAAACAAAGCATCATATGATTTTAATTTTAATTATTCTTTGCTAGAATTTTCCCCAACTACTGAAAAGTGGACAGAATTATCATCATTTAGTTATACTGGATATCTGTCTAAAATTGCTTTTGATGGAAAAAAAACAGTTTATTTGTATAAAAAATCTACCGCAGGTAATTATTCATTGTCAAAATTTGATTTGAGTACAATGGTGGAAACTCCAATTTCACTTCCGTTTGGAAATAAGATTGATAATCCTATTCTTTTTGCATACCAAAACAATTTTTACTTTATAGGCGGTGTTGTTCACAATAATGGAACATCAACAGTAATTAAACAAAAACATCAATATTCTGAAAGCACAAATTCGTGGAAAACACTACCAGCTTCCACTTTTTCAACATTTCCTAGTTGTGATACAAGTGGATGTGGTGAGTGTAAATATTTTTTTGTAGGAAACGACATTTATATTACAATTTTTACAGGTAATTACAAGAGCTATAAAATTAATCCAAACTTGGATGTAATAGCAAACATACCATATGCGTTGTTATTTGAATATTCGAATAAAATTTTTGGACTTCGTCCAAATTCAAATAATGAACTATACAATGTCAACACAAATGGATACAAAATACTAGACTATACTTCTGTATTAGCTTATGGTTCAAGTTTTTTTACAGTAAACAACGAAATTTATTTTACTAGAAATAGTTGGACTGTGTATCATCAAAACACATTGTTTACTCAAAAATTAAGGAAGGAAATTTTAAATGGATTATAGTAAAATGAAATACAACATAATATTCACTTTGCTTGCATTCATTATCCTAGGATGCAGTACTGATGAAGATAAGGAAAATGCAGCATTAGAAATAGCTATCACTAATTTTGAACCTTCTTATAGTAGGGTAAAAATCAATTGGGAAATTACTAGACCTAATGGGTTAATTATTGAAGATTTATTAATATATAGACTTTCCAAAAACAATGATTCAGATTATGAACAGGAAACATTGATAGCAAACTTACCTTCAAATGAAACAGTATTCGTTGATATTGATGTACCCTACAAAAAAAACGTAACTTATAGAATTAAAATTAATTATCAAGACCAGAGGAAAAAATCTTCAATTATAGGGAATTTGACGAGTGAGCCACAAAGATTTATTCGAGAATTAGTTCTGTTTGATCGTGTTCCATTTCAAGTACTAAAAGATCCAAATCTAAATGACATTTTCCACATATTAGACAAAGAAGGCACGGGATTTTTAAAAAAATACAATAGTGCACAAAACAAACTAACCGATACAAAAGTTTTTAAAGACGGAAGTTTGCTAAATAATAAAATTCAATTTGTAAATATTAACGAAATATTTCTTGCAGACACAAAAGGCGCTATTTATAGAATAAATGCCAATGATTATAAAACTATATCTACTTATAATACAAAGATTGTCGAGAAATTGAATGCTTTTGCAGTATTAGGAGATCTGATATATTATATAGACAAGGATATTTGGTGTTATTACGAAATGACAACAGGTAAAAATGTTAATACGGGTGGAGGAGGATTTTCTGATTATTTAGAATTTTATAGTTCAAATAAATTATTTTCTTTAATTAGCTATAATTCTAGTAGTTGGCTTGATATTTTCGAATACTCCCCTACTTTTTTAACTTGTCCTGCTTGTTTTTATACCTCATATAATAATTCAAATACTTTAATTAAGGCAAATTCAACTGATGCAAATATATTTGCATGGAATACATCAAAATCTAAAATAATTACCTCAATTAATGGTTGCGTTTTTAATATCAATAACTTTAAAATAGAAAAAAACTTATATGAGCTTACTGGAAAACGTTATTTCCAATTTGCCTATGATAACCAAGATAATTTATATGCAACAGTGCAAGGAGAAAAAGTAATTCATAAATTCAACTCCAATTATGAACTTATCGAAGAGATTAAAACTAAACTTTACCCCTTTTTTCCAATGGTTACAAGTAGTGGTTTAAAAGTCGTTGGTGGCTACGAACCAATATCCTATTGGAGTTTCGGATATGGTTACAATTTCGATTTTAATATAAAATGTGCTATCGAAACATTTTAATATGAAGAATTGAAGTACTGTTCAACAATAAATAATTTATTTCAAATCTAATTATGAAACAAAATAGAGTTATAAAACAATTCTTAAAGTTAATCACACTAGTATTATTTGTCAATTGCTCAAGCGATAATGAAACACCTATTCCTGATAACGCTGTTTTTGAACCGCAAACTGAATTAATTAGTTTAACTGGGACTAAAGATCAGTTAAAGTTGATTTGGAAACCAGTGGTTATTAAAAAATTTAAAAGTTACAAAGTGTATAGGCTTAATTCATACACGAATAACTATTTCTTTCCAATAGCAATAGTATCGTCAGGCGAATTGGTATTTGAAAGTACCAACAATTTGAAAAATGAATTTATAGACAATAATGTTCCATTCGACTCCTTTTCAGGATATGCAGTAGTTACTGAGTACTATAATGAGGAAAATAGGATTGAGGGTTTAGCTAGTAAGAATTCTCTTTTTTATGAAAACAAGGATTTATCATTTTCGCTTAACTCTCTAGTGCAATTAGAAAACGGTAATTTAAAATTGGAATGGGAAAAAGATTCAAATCTGAGTTTTGAAAATTATACAGTATACGCTGTAAATGAAGACTATTTAAATAATGAAGATTTTACTAACTATAAAAACACTTTAAAAGTCAGTAGCAAGCAAAATGAAAATAGTTTTATTGATGCGACTTCATACTCAAAAGGTCAAATATTCTACGCGGTTTCAAAGCTAGTCAATGGTAAGGTTATACGTAGTAAAAACTATCTAAGCATACAAAACCCTAGAATTCTAAATTTTAAGCCAAATCAAACTCTTAAAAATCCTTTTAATGAAGACGAACTAATCATTATAAATAGTGATGGAGGTGAAGTATTATTTTACAACATTAAATCTTTAACTAGACAAAAAGTAGTCGTAACTGCTCCAATTTTCTTTTGTTCTATAGGTAAATATCAAGGAGTTGAAGATTTATATGTACCAAGTAAAGATGGTAAAGTTTTTGTTATTGATTTAGCAACACGTAAAATTAAGGAAACGATATTCTTAATTACAGACTATAATATATTATCAGCAATTCCGATTAATGATAATATATTATTTCTAGAGAAGCATCCATATGCAGATGGAGGAGGACCGCTGGTCTATAACCGCATCACAAAAAAAGTTCTAAATAGAAATGGGGGATCCAACATGAGTGGTACTTCAAAATTGATCTATGCTAAAGAAAACTATTTTTTTAATGTATGGAGTGAAGGGTTAGAATATGATAGTACATCTGCTATAAGAAGACTAAACATAAATGGTAATAATGTTGCTACTGACTTTCTCTTTAATGAATCGAAATCTGATAGTAGATTATTTGCTTTATCAGGCGATAAAACTTTTTTTGTAAGTACTAAATATGGTTATCAATCTGATGTCAACTATGAGAGTTTTACTGAGGTAACTACTAATAAATATTATCAGGATGCTTTTTTTGGCGATGTAAAAATTGTTGAAAATAGTTTTATTTATTTCACTGTACCAAATTACTCTCGAATTGATGTTTTCGAAAAAAATAACTTCAATTCAATAATAAAACAATACAAAACAAATGGTATTCCAACATTACTTGAGGTTTTTCAAAATCAAATTATAACATTAAATCAATTGGGTAATAATTATTATGTAGAAGCTATCAATAAATAAAAAAAACATACCACCGTTTGCTTATAAGATTTGAATTTGCTGTATTTGAGTTTTTTGTGTACTTGGAATTCCATTTTTACCGAAAATAAAAGTAATATAAATCTAAACCCGATAGAATAGCGGCATCATAACTTGATTTAATATCACAGTGGCTTGTTTGAAACGAGTGTTAACTTAAATTATAGAACAAATAATAGCGTTTGCAACATAATAAACAAAAAAACAAAAATCTTGAAACCTAAAAAATCAATTTTACTATAATTATTGATCTAACAAAACTAATAACTTTCTAAGATTCCTCCTTCTTGGGAATGACAAAAAAAACATACAAAATTTTTAAAAAATAAAAACCATTAAAAAATCAAGCTTAAGAACAAATCTTAAATCCCTTAATTTCTTAATGGTTTAAAAAAAATGGCGCAATAGCTTGCGCCAAAATGTACTTCCTCCTCCTTCGAAAAAAACAAAAAAACAGGCATACTTTTTTGAAAATAAAAATAGGTAGCAATCAATAGTTAGGATATTGCAATCCATATATCGAAATTATTAATTGATTGTTATGATTTTGAAAGAAGTGCATTCGCAATTAAAATGGCTCTAAATTTGAACCTAAAATAAAAAGCAATGCTATTTAAAAATGAAATACTAAAAAGATCCTAAAATCCGTTATAGTAATAGTGTAATTAAGAAATGTTATAAAATAGTACAATAATCAAATGACACTTTGAGATTGATATTTTATACACTATCTTTCCATTGTAATTTAATTTATTTTAAACTACTCAAAAACAAATGATTAACAACTGGGTAAGCCGAAAACCAACTAGAGTAGGCAACATTTTATAACTACAATGAAAACATTTTTCCCCACAATCTACTTCATTCTTTTAGCAGCTCTAGGCTGTTATGGTCAAAATCCTGCTCCAAAAACCAACACATTCCCATCAGTGACTACATTGAGTTCTTGGGCAAATTACAACTCACAACAAAAATTTGATTTAGAAATTAGAACATTAGGTTTTAAATTTGAAATAAAAGAAGCCGAAACAAGCTCTATTGCGTACACCTACATTCGCAAAGTTGTTATTGATGGCGTAAATTACACAGACAGAATTGTGTATCGTATTGCAAATGATAATAGCGCCAGCATTATTTCACTGGTAACAGCATCTACAGATCTAGTTTCATTATACAACCCACAACTCGCTACCTTCAAAAATGTCAAGTGTGACACCCCAATGTCAAAAGACAAGAATACTTCATGCAATTGTTATGTAAGTAAAACTCATGCTATTGATATTTGTGACGAGCGTGTGAAATTAACTATGGGAGACGGCAATAAATACTTTATATCAGTAGCTAAACTATAGAGAACTACAAAACGATAAAACTATATTCAGCGATACATTTAAAAAAATGTATCGCTTTTTTATTAGTTTCCGTTCAAAATAAAACGTTCAATAACTTCGGCAACACCATGATTGTTATTTGATGCCACAATTTCATCTCCGTACATGCGTAACTCTGGTGTAACATTATCTACCCACACGCCAAGTCCAGCATATTGAATCATTGATAAATCATTTCCTGCATTCCCCACAGCAATGATTTCGCTTTGATCAATTGCTAATTTTTTGGCTAAAAAAGCAATACTTGCTGCTTTATCAATTCCGTTTGGTGCTACTTCTAGAAAAAATGGTTTAGACATGGAAACACTTAAATCTGGCATAGCGTTTTTTAGATCTTTTTCCACTTCTTTTAAGTAAGAAGGTTCTTCCAGCAAGATACATTTTACTGCATTAGTAGTAACAGCAGCTTTAAAATCAGGTACTAAATGATGTTCAAGGCCTGTAATACTTCGTTCTACCTCAATAAACTCTGAGTGAGTCTCGCTAATAATGACATCATTAATATAGGTAATGATGTGGGTATTACTTTTTAAACTGTATTCATGGAGTATATGAATTTGCTCTTTGGTCAAAGATTTTTCAAAAAGAATTTCACTAGTATTCAAATCAGAGACTACTGCTCCATTAAAAGAAATCATGAAATTATTTTTCAGCTCATGAGCAAATTGCGTCATGGCTGGTGTAGGTCTACCTGATGCTAAAACTACCTCAACGCCTAAATCTTGCGCCCTAGCAATCATTTTTCTATTCTCTTCAGAAATGGTATGATCATCCGTCAACAAGGTATCGTCCATGTCTAGGACAAGCATTTTGTATTTCATAATTTTTATTTTACAGCTAAAAAATCAGTCACAGACTAGCTTAGATATTCATTCTAAAATCTTCAATAACTGGATTGGCTTTAGCAAAATCAGTTTCTTGAATAAAAAGTTCTACTGCTAAATCACTACCGCCAAAACCTCCCAAACGTGAAGATTGAATGTTGTCCTTTTTTAAGGTTTCAACACCCGCTGTTTCTAATCTTTCTTGTAAGGCTTGCGCCAAAATTTCACTTCCTGAAAAGACTTTCATTAATCCCATGCTATTCCTATTTTTTAATTATCATCATTATTTTCTTCCTCGTTTTCTTCAGATTCTTCATCTTCGTCCTCTTCATCCTCATCTTCGTATTCATAAAAATCAAATTCAAAAGGCTCAATCAACATTCTCTCGGTCATGATTTCAATTCGTTCTGTGAACTGCTCGGTGAAAATAATGCGTTGGGTTTTGTCAATACTATTCGAGATTCGCATGATTTTGGTTTCATGACGCAATTTCAAAATAGGATCAGCATCGTCTAGAATAAACATTTTCAATCGGTTCACGTTGTAGCCCGCCGATGAAAACATTTCACTCAATTTATTAGGCGTCCCAATCAAAACATCAATACCGGTTGAAATGTAATTTTTATCATAATCCATATCGCCTTTGTCATGCACACCATATATTTCTAGGTCCGTGTATTTGGCCAATTTTTCAAACTGCGCTACCATCTCAACCACTTTCTCTTTATCCGATACAATGATTAAAGCACGTGGCGACTCCTCAACAGAGCCAACCAAGCGTTGAATCACATTGATCACAATTGTAGTTGATTTTCCGCTGCCCGCTGGTGCTACAATAATAGCGTCGGAACCACTTTTTAAAGTACCAAAAGTCTCTTTCTGAATATCATTCGCCTCTAAGAACCCGTTGTCAATTAAGTTTTGTTGCAGCGTCTCGTTTAATTTTTTTAATTTCATTCTTTTTAGATTGAAAGATTCAAAAATTTAAAAATTAAATGATTAGCTCACTAATTTTTAAATGATTCAACCTCTAAATTATTTAATTATTTTGATGCAAATAACTTCACATCATTCTCTGAAATCTCGCTTCCGCCAAGGATAATCAAGCGTTCCACAACATTGCGTAATTCCCTAATATTCCCCGTCCAATCGTATTCTTGTAAAAGTTTAATTGCAGCAGCCGAAAATTTCTTTACCGTATTTCCTTGCTCAGAGGCTATTTTATCAGTAAAATGCTTGATCAACAGTGGAATATCATCACGCCTGTCATTAAGAGCTGGTATTTTTATAAGGATTACAGCCAGTCTGTGGTATAAATCCTCTCTAAAACGTCCTTCGGCAATTTCAACTTTTAAATCCTTATTTGTAGCAGCAACTACTCTTACATCAACTTTTATGTCTTTATCTGCTCCTACACGAGTAATCATACTTTCTTGTAGCGCTCTTAAAACTTTGGCTTGCGCCGAAAGGCTCATGTCACCAATTTCATCTAAGAAAATAGTTCCTTTATCTGCCGCTTCAAATTTTCCTGCACGGTCTTTTACTGCTGATGTAAAAGCTCCTTTTACATGACCAAATAATTCACTTTCTATCAATTCAGAAGGGATTGCAGCACAATTTACTTCGATTAAAGGAAAGTTTGCACGTTCGCTTTTTTCATGCAATTGATGCGCTACTAATTCTTTTCCGGTACCGTTAGGTCCTGTAATCAATACTCTTGCCTCGGTTTGAGCTACTTTATCAATCATGATTTTAATATGATTAATGGGATCACTCTCACCAATCATTTCATAATTCTTGCTGACTTTTTTCTTTAGGATTTTATTCTCAACTACGAGTTGTTTTTTGTCCAAAGCATTTCGAACCGTATTCAATAATCGGTTTAAATCAGGTGGTTTAGAAATGTAATCAAAAGCTCCTAAACGCATGGTATTGATAGCTGTTTCCATGTCACCATGCCCGGATATCATAACCATTGGGATTTCTGGTTTGATTTTTTTGACTGCTTCTAGCACTTCAACACCATCCATTTTTGGCATTTTTATATCGCATAGAACCAGGTCATAATCGGTGGTTTTAATTTTTTCCAAACCCACTGCACCATCCTCTGCCTCCTCTACTTGGTAGCTATCATTTTCTTCTGATAGGATTTTTGAGAGCACTCTTCTAATGGCTGCCTCATCCTCAATGATAAGTATTTTTGACATATTTCTATTTTTGATTGGCTTAGAACACCAAATTATTTTTATTGCAAAATTCAACTTTCTTACGGGATTCTCTAGCCCCGATTACAATGGAAATCCTTTACTGCGGCGCGCTAGCAGAGCAGGAAAGATTGAAATGAAAAGCGGGAAACAGCTCCTGAAAAATACTCTTGAACAGCATTTTATAAATTATTTTACTATTTCAACCATCGATACAACTCTTTCCATGTTGGTTTTTTACCATACATTAAAATTCCGATTCGGTAAATTTTACCAGCAAACCAAACTACGGATAAAAAAGAAGCAAAAAGTAACGTTACTGATATGGCTATTTGCCACAAAGGTACGCCAAAGGGAATTCTCATGAGCATAACTATGGGCGAAGTAAGCGGAATCATTGAAAAAACTACTGCCACTGTACCGTGTGGATCATTGATAACAGTAAAGAAACCTACATATACGCTGAGTATAAGCGGCATAATGATGGGCATTAAAAACTGTTGAGAATCGGTTTGATTGTCTACTGCGGCTCCTATTGCGGCATAGAAAGAGCTGTATAACAAATATCCTCCTATAAAATAAACTACAAAACCCGCTAGTATACCTGCAATAGGCAAGTTCCATAATTCCTTGATATAAAGTGCGGCTGAACTACTCATTTCTGGCTGTGCCGAAAGTACATCTTGAGCACCAGAAACAGGTCCTATATTAACTCCAAAAAATAGTGACACAGAGAAAAGCAATAAAAACCCTAAACACGCCCAAATAAAAAATTGTAGCAATCCTGCCAGAGCTGTCCCTATAATTTTCCCCATCATTAATTGAAATGGTTTGACAGAGGAGATAATAATTTCTACAATTCTGCTTGTTTTTTCCTCTATTACGCTACGCATGACCATGTTGCCATAAATGATAATAAACATCATGATAAGGTAACCAAATGCTCCTCCTATTCCAATTTTAATTTCGTTTAAGCCTTTGAGACTCTCTTCTCCAGATGCTTTTGTAATGTTAATAACAACTTTTGCCTGTGCTTTTTTGATGGCAAGTGTATCGAGTTTAGCTTGTACTAAATTTGCCTTTGTCAACTTATTAGCCACAACATCTTGCATGTTTTCAATAAATGCAATGCCTGGGCTATCATTTGATATGTATTGAATTTTATTTTCTAACAGTTTGGTATCCTGAACTTTTGGGATATAAATAATTCCTTCGTATGCCTCAGCACTGATACTATCTTTTAAAAAATTTAAATCAACAGCTGTTAAATCTTGATAGTCATACGTGGCTTTTTTACTGTTTTTATTTAAAAATTCTTGTACAAACAATCCCGATTTATCATGTATGGCAATACGCTTTGTATCTGGTTTCATACTGCTCAAGTACGCTACAAAAACTGCAATGGCCACAAATAGCAATGGACTTAAAAAAGTCATTACAATAAAGGACTTGTTGCGTACCTTGGTAATAAACTCTCGCTTGATGATTAATGTAATTATTGACATTTTTTAGTTTTGATTTGTCCAAAATTCCCAAAAAAGAGGAATCAAAAAATGGTTATTTAGTTTATTTTTTTTTAAATGCTCATGTCTTGTTAAGAACCGCTAACGGTTTGAATGAAAATATCATTCACACTCGGGATTTTTTCTACAAAATGTGTGATTTGACCAAAAGGAGTTAAGCTGTTCAGCAACTCATTTGGTGATGCATTCCCTAATTGAATGTCTAATTTAAACTCATTATTTAACGATTTAAATTGAGCAGGATTTGTGCTAAAGTTTTGAGATAGCGCTTGCATTAAAGCTTCGGGCTTATCCGAAAGTATGCCTACTTCAAAAGTATTGGTTTTAAATTGCCTCTTGACATCATTTAGCTTCCCTTCAATTAATTTATTTGATTTGTGAATCAATGCAATATGATCGCACATTTCCTCCACACTTTCCATACGGTGGGTAGAGAAAATTATTGTTGCACCTTGATCTCTCAGAGCTAGAATTTCATCTTTGATAATGATGGCATTCACAGGGTCAAAACCTGAAAAAGGTTCGTCAAAAATGAGTAATTTGGGTTTATGCAACACACAAACAACAAATTGAATTTTTTGAGCCATCCCTTTAGAAAGTTCTTGAATCTTTTTATTCCACCAGCCTTGAATACCTAGTCTATCAAACCAATATTCCAATTGTATTTTGGCCTCAGCCTTTGAAAGACCTTTCATTTGTGCTAGATAAAGGCATTGCTCTCCTACTTTCATAGTGTTGTACAAGCCTCTTTCCTCTGGTAAATATCCTATGTGTTGTACATGCTTGGGTTGTAATTTTTCCCCATCAAAAATTACAGTGCCACTATCAGGCATTGTAATTTGATTGATAATTCGAATTAGTGAAGTTTTACCAGCTCCATTTGGCCCCAAGAGTCCGTAAATACTGCCTTTAGGTATATTGAGCGATACTGCATTAAGTGCCTTATAATCGCCGTATTGTTTTACAACTTGATTGATTTCAAGAATAGTACTCATACTTATATTTTAATGGTGTAAAAGTAAATAATTAGTATCGAAATACTTATAATAGTTTGATATAAGTAGTATTTTATTTTGGTTAAAACTTAATTTTTTAGCCTTGCGTAAAATGCTTTTTGCTGACACCAAAATAACAAATTGTATTTCACAAAAAACCCATCCTTGTGCATAAGGATGGGTTTTGTATGAAAGTCTAAATTCAAAATTTACATTTTTGAATTAAGAGAACATGTCTTTTACTTTTTCAAAAAATGACTTATCTGATTTCTCAGGATTTGGAATAAAATTATCATCGGTTAAATTCTTCTCAAAAAACTGTTTTTGTTCTTTGTTCAATGTTTTTGGAGTCCATACGTTCACATGAACCAATAAATCACCATTCCCGTAACCATTGATACTTGGTATCCCTTTACCTTTTAACCTTAAAATTTTACCAGATTGAATTCCTTCCTCTAATTTGATTCTTACTTTTCCGTTTACGGCTTCAATATCTTTTGAAATCCCAAGAACAGCCTCAGCAAAACTGATGTATAAATCATAGTGCAAGTTTTCACCTTCACGTTTCAAGAAATCATGCTCTAGTTCCTCAATAGCAACAATCAAGTCACCTGGAATACTGTTTCCTGGCGCATCGTTTCCTTTATTAGAAACTTTTAACTGCATGCCATCAACTACACCGGCTGGTATTTTTATAGAAACGGTTTCGTCTTCAAGAATCATTCCTTGTGAATCTGCTTCAGATGGTTTTTTATCTAATATTTGACCAGAACCGTTACAAGAAGAACACGTTGTAGCAGATTGCATTCTACCCAAAATAGTGTTCGTAACTCTCATGACCTGACCTTGACCATTACAAGTAGAGCACGTTTTATACGAAACGCCTGGGGCTTGAACTTTCCTTTTTACTTTAACCTTCTTTTCAACACCGTTTGCAATTTCTTCAAGAGTAAGTTTCACTTTTATGCGCAGGTTGCTTCCTTTAGCACGACGAACTCCGCCGCCACCGCCGCCACCAAAACCACCAAAACCACCTCCAAAAATATCTCCAAACTGACTGAAAATATCATCCATGTTCATGCCGCCATGACCACCTCCGCCAAAACCGCCTGAACCATCAAATGCTTGATGACCGTACTGATCGTATTTTGCCTTTTTTTGTGGATCACTCAATACTTCATAAGCTTCTGCCGCTAACTTAAATTTCTCTTCGGCTGCTTTATCTCCTGGATTTTTATCCGGGTGATGTTGCAAGGCACTTTTTCTGTATGCTTTTTTTATTTCTGCAGCAGTTGCACTTTTAGTAATGCCTAATATTTCGTAAAAATCTTTTTTCATTTGTATTTTTTATTTAGTGCGAATGTTTTTAGTAGTATCTAAAAAAAGCTACTACTCCACATTTATACTTAAAATGACACTTTCAACCAGCATCGCAGTTGTATTATTGACCGATTACCACTTTTGGAAAACGAATAATCTTATCTCCAAGTTTGTATCCTTTTTCTAGCACATCCACAATTTTACCTTTCATACTGTCTGATGGAGCTGGAATTTGCGTAATAGCTTCGGCGAAATCAGCATCAAATGCGTCTCCTGCCTTAACCTCAACTTGCTCTAATCCTTTACCTACAAGTGTATTTTTTAGTTTTTCATGAATAAGTTCAACACCTTTAGTAAGCAATTCATCCTCTGATTTATTAATTTCAATAATCGCTCTATCAAAATCATCTAAAACAGGTAACATAGCAAGTAACACTTCTTGATTTGCTGTTTTAAACAGCTCAATACGTTCCTTAGTTGTTCTTCTTTTGTAATTTTCAAACTCTGCAAACAACCTTAGGTATTTATCTTTTTCTTTTGCTAAATCTTGTGTTAATTGTTCCTCGACACTTAATTCCTCAACAATAACCTGCTCTTCATTTGCATTATTTTCTAATGTTGCGTCCTGTAATTCTTGATCGATTTCTGTATTTTCAGTGGTCATAGTGCTCTTATTTTTAAAAATATTCTTAAACTTCATTTTAATCTTTTTTTGAATTGCAAAAGTACTGCCAATTCTCTTAAAATGTCAAATTGTCACACTTATATTCTGTAAACTGTTAAAAAAGTGTTGTAAGCATCTAAATTGTCTTGCCAAAAGAACAAAGTGGCTTCTTAAAACACTATAATCATTTTATGAGAAATGAACAATTGCTATTTAAAACCCTAATCTTAATTACTATTTAAAAAAAATTTAGGTTTTTTTTAAGAGTGTCACACAATTTTTACACTATATTTGTAAATGGTTTTATTCATTTCAAATGAAATAGAATGACAAATTATTAATTCACATTTACGTTATATAAAAAAAGCTTCGTTTTTCAACGAAGCTTTTTTTTAGTTTAGTAACAAATGGTTTTTTAATCCTTCTAAATCGAGAACCTGTTGTTCTCCTGAAAGTAAATTTTTAAGAGCAAATGTTTTAGATTCTAATTCTTGTTCTCCTGCAATAATTGCAAATGGTATTCCGCGCTTGTCAGCATGCTGAAACTGCTTTGCCACTTTTACAGCATCTGGATACAACTCTACTTTTATACCCGCTTCCCTAAGCTCCTTTATGGCTTGCATGGCATAAAATGCCTCGTCATTTCCGTAATTGATAAACAAAGCTTTAGATGTTGCTGCTACTGTTTCTGGAAACAACTTTAGCTCTTCTACCACCAAATAAATGCGGTCAAGACCAAAAGATATTCCCACACCACTCATGTTTTTTAAACCAAAAATACCCGTTAAATCATCATAACGTCCTCCGCCACCGATGGATCCCATGGCAACAGTTTTTGGTGGTGCTACTTCAAAAATAGCGCCTGTGTAATAATTTAAACCTCTTGCTAATGTAACATCTAGATCTAAAACAGCTGTTGACAGCCCTAGTTTTGAAACCGTTTCACAAATAAAACGCAACTCTTCCACACCTTTCATACCCTCTTCTGAGTCTTGTAATAAAACAGAAAGCTTCTCGATTTTCTCAGTGATAGTACCCGTGAAATTAAACAGAGGCTGAACTTTTGACAGGGCTTCCTCTGGAATTCCTTTTTCTATCATTTCTTTCTTGACTCCGTCCTCGCCTATTTTGTCTAGTTTGTCAAGAGCTACTGTGAAATCTATAAGCTTGTCAGAGGCTCCAATTACGGCTGCAATTCCAGATAAAATTTTTCTATTATTGATTTTGATGGTAACGCCATGTAAACCTAATGCTGTAAAAACGGTGTCATACAATTGAACCAATTCTACTTCTTGCCACAAAGATTTTGACCCAACAACATCGGCATCACATTGATAAAACTCTCTAAAACGTCCTTTTTGAGGTCGATCAGCTCTCCAAACGGGTTGAATTTGATAGCGCTTAAACGGAAATTCAATATCGTTTTGATGTTGCACCACGTAACGTGCAAAAGGTACCGTCAAATCATAACGCAAGGCTTTCTCTGAAATGCTTGACGTTAATTTTGTACTGTCTTTACTTTCTAGATGACTTTCGTTGGCTTTAGAAAGATAGTCTCCAGAATTTAATATTTTAAAAATCAATCGATCGCCTTCTTCTCCGTACTTACCCATTAAGGTTTCAGAGTTTTCAAACGATGGCGTTTCTATGGGTTGAAAGCCAAATTTCTCGAAATTGCTTTTAATGATTTGAATGATATAATTTCTTTTGGCCACATCTGCTGGCGAAAAATCTCGGGTTCCTTTTGGTATGCTAGGTTTTGATGCCATGAATCTTTTTTTTTGCTGTCCTTATAATTATGCCTTGTTAGGCAATCCTTTTCTGGTTGCAAATATCTTATTTTTAAAATTATTCTGTTTACAAAAAACCACATTTTATTATTACTTGCTTAGCCCGGATTGTCGTGAAAATAAAGCACTTTAAATTGTTATGTTTTCCTTGCTTAAAGAGCGACCAGCGGAAGCTCCTTTAAGTAAGATAGAAAACAAAGAAGTTAAAGTGCGGTATTGCAACAAAAGCCGGAAATAGCTCCTAAAATAGAAAACTGTTATGAAAATATTTTTTTGGTTGTAAAATTTTGTAACAAAAAATGTAAATTCGTGTCAAATGGGTATGATGTTAAAATTATTTAAAGAAAATGTTCGAATTGCGTCTGGTTCTATTAGAACGCAATTGCTGCGAACGGTTCTTACGGTGATGATTATCGCCATAGGAATCACGGCTTTAGTGAGTATTCTTACGGTTGTATCTGCACTGGAGAATACTATTTCCTCTGATTTTGCTTCTATGGGTGCCAACACCTTTAATATAAAGCAATATGAAAACACCGTAAGAAGACAGGGCCGAGAAGAACGTGAAATAATCAATCCTATTATTTCATATCCCGAAGCGGTGGCTTTTAAAAACAAATACAACTATCCACTAACCGAAACCTCGCTGTCCTTTATTGCTACAGCTAGAGCCGAGGTTAAATTTGAATCTAATAAAACCGATCCTGAAAACTCTGTTGTAGGTGTTGATGAATACTTTATGACAAACTCTGGTCTTGAAACCAGTTCTGGCAGGAATTTTACTCGTTTTGATATTGACAATAATGCGTATGTGTGCGTTGTAGGTTCTGATTTTGAAAAAGGACTTTTTAAAGATGTCAATCCTATAGATAAGGTACTTTCTATACGTGGGGCAAAATTTAGAGTTATTGGGGTGTTAAAAGAAAAAGGTTCTACTTTTGGGAACAGTCAAGATTTAAGAATTCTAATTCCTATTCAAGTAGCACGTTCCCTCTTTACAGCGCCTAACATTAATTATACCGTAAGTGTTATGGTTAATAAAAAAGAAGTGTTAGAGCAAGCGCTCGACAACGCAACGAGCGTGATGCGTAGGGTTAGAAAACTGAGTCCTATAAAAGATAATAATTTTGGAATTGTACGAAGTGATGATTTAATTAATCGAATTCTAGGAATTACACAATACCTAGGACTAGCCTCATGGCTTATTGGAATTATTACTGTTTTAGGTTCTTCTATTGCATTGATGAACATTATGATCGTATCGGTAACAGAGAGAACTCGAGAAATTGGGGTAAGAAAAGCTCTTGGTGCCAAAAAAACAACCATCGCCATTCAATTCTTCATTGAAACCCTACTTATAGGTCAAATGGGTGGCTTAGTAGGAATTGTAATGGGAATCCTAATTGGTTTTGGAATAGCAACTGCCATGGATTTTGCTTTTGTGATTCCGTGGGGTGCAATAATGGCAGCTTTTATCACCAGTTTTATAGTAGCCATTGCATCAGGTTTATATCCAGCCATTAAAGCTGCTGTTTTAGATCCTATTGAGGCATTGCGATACGAGTAATAGACATTTCACAATAAAATTAGGGCGTGACCCTATAAAAAAAAGGGGCAACAAATCGTACTGGATTGTTGCCCCTTTTCTTTATAGCGTCGGGTCATACGCGTTACATGGTAACGTGCTGCTACCCCTCACGCAAAGTGCCCAGTAGTTTGTTTTTGGTAACAAGAAACTGTTTTTTTTGCTAGTCTAGTTTACTGTAATTACACCGTATCATTCTGTCATTCCCGTAGATATCTTTTCTTAATTCGATATTTTTAAAATTCAAGTTTTCAAGTAAATCCACCGTTTCCTTACCTAAATACTGATTGATTTCAAAAAAAAGAAAGCCATTTGGTTTCAGATTTTTCTGCGCCAATTCGGCTATTTTCTTGTAAAAAATCAACGCATTGTCATTTTCTACAAAAAGCGCCAGATGCGGCTCGTAATCCAAAACGTTTTTCTTAATCTCTACTTTTTCAAGATTGCGAACGTATGGCGGATTAGAAACAATTACATCAAACTGCTCTTGTAAATCATACGTTTCTAAAATGTTTTGGTTTTTAAAAGCAACAGTGACTTGGTTATTTTGTGCATTTTTTTGGGCTGTTACCAAGGCATCAACAGATACGTCAAGAGCCGTAACATGAGCGTGCGGAATATTTTTTGCTAAAGAAATTGCAATACAGCCGCTACCCGTTCCTATATCAATAATTTTTACTTTTTGATTAGTAACAGTAGATTGCAAACTATTCAGAATCCATTCAACCAATTCTTCCGTCTCGGGTCTTGGAATTAAAACATTAGTATTAACCTCAAAATCCAATCCAAAAAAACTAGTACTCCCCAAAACATATTGCACCGGGATTTCGTTTTTTAATTGCTGTAAAAATTGATCCCAAACTTTAAGTGCATCAGTTGAAAGAATCAAATCCGGTTGTAAAGCTAAATCGATTCTTTTTAATTGCTGTTGGTTTTCTAAAATCAAATAAAAGAAACTTTCGGCTTCATCTTCACCATAAAGAGCCGTTAAATCTTGTATAAATTGCTTTCTGTATTCTTTTATTTTCATGTGTGAGGGACATTTTTAGGGCAAAGTACTGCTTGAATTAATTTTATAAATCCTTCAACATCCACACCGGGCAACTGCTGTGACCGGTAGAACCCATAGGTCCGTCAATATTTACAAAACCTGTTTTTTTATACAATTTTTGAGCATCATGCATGAATGGCATTGTTTCAAGATAGCATTTTTCGTAGCCAAAATTTCGAGCACTTTGCAAACATACTTCCATCATCTCAGTTCCTATTCCCATTCCACGAGTCTCAGGTAAAAAATACATTTTTTGCAATTCACATATAGAAACCGCTTCATTAGCCAGTGGCGCAATTCCAGCCGCGCCTACAATCCTATCATTATGCTCTACAACATAATACACAGATCTTGGCTTGCTATACTCCTCAAACATCAAATCTAGATATGGATCTTCGTAAGCTGTACCTACTTTTGGAATATCCATTTCGTCAAAAACAGAGCGAATCAATTGAGCCACTGCTGCATTATCTTCTTTATTTATTTTTCTAATGCTGTAATTTTCCATATTTCAAAAATCAGGTTACTAATGCAAAAATAGAAATACTTTACTATTAAGACGTAAAACATTTTAACAAAATGAAAAGCTCAAAAAGTATTACTTTTGCACCGTGAATATACATGAAAAATACATCAGCCGTTGCATACAACTGGCCCAAAACGGCCTAGGCACAACCTATCCTAACCCGCTTGTGGGAAGTGTAATTGTACATAACAACATCATTATAGGCGAAGGTTGGCATAAAAAAGCGGGAGAACCGCATGCCGAAGTCAATGCAATACAATCTGTACACGATGCGTCTTTATTAAAAAACGCTACCATTTATGTAAGCTTGGAACCTTGTAGCCACTTTGGCAAAACACCGCCTTGCTGTGATTTGATTATCAAACATAAAATACCGAATGTAGTTATAGGCACTGTAGACCCTAATATAAAAGTGGCTGGAAATGGTATAAAAAGACTTCTTGAGGCTGGCATTAACGTTACTGTAGGCGTACTAGAACAAGATTGTCTGGAACTCAACAAACGATTTTTTACTTTTCACGAAAAAAAAAGACCTTATATCATCTTGAAATGGGCCGAAAGCCAAGATGGTTTTATAGCTCCAAAAGAACGTTTTGAACAAAAACCCGTTTGGATTACTAATCCGTATTCTAGACAGCTGGTTCACAAATGGCGTACCGAGGAACAAGCTATACTAGTGGGTACTCAAACCGTTATTGATGACAATCCCACACTTAATGTACGTGACTGGTACGGAAAAAACCCTATTAGACTGATCTTAGACCAAAACAATAGGATCTCAAAAGAAAGTGCCATTTTTGACAATCAAGCTCAAACGGTTGTTTTTACAAGTCTCCCATTTGCAAAAGATATAGAAAACACTGCTGAAAAAACAATTGATTTCAAAGAAAATATTGCCCCTCAAATTGTCCAAACGCTTTATGAAATGAACATTCAATCGGTTATTATTGAAGGTGGACAAAGAACTTTGCAAACTTTTATAGACGCACAACTCTGGGACGAAGCAAGAGTTTTCATTGGAGACAAACCTCTTTATAACGGAATTAAAGCACCGCAAATAAATAAAACTATAGTGCAAAAAAAACACCTTTTAACAGACGAACTATTATTGATAAAAAATCATGATTGATACTATTATATTTGATTTTGGTGATATTTTCATCAATTTAGACAAACAAGCCACTCCAAAAGCCTTCGAAAAACTAGGCTTACAACAATGGAACAGCACCCTGGACGCATTGAACGTGGCATTTGAAACTGGAAAAATATCCCGTCATGAATTTTTAGATGGTTTACAAAAACAAATTCCGCAAGCTAACAAAACTGAGATTTTGAAAGCATGGAATTCCATTCTGCTTGATTTTCCACAGTATCGATTGGATTTTTTAGTTTTATTGTCCAAAAAATACCGGTTGTTTTTATTGTCTAATACAGATGCTATTCACATTGAGCAATTTGAAAAACAAAGCGGCGCGGCGTTTTGCAGCACTTTTTATAAATGTTTTGAAAAAGTATATTTCTCCTTTGATCTAGGCATGCGCAAACCCGATCTAGAAATTTACAAGCACCTTTTAGATTCTAACCATTTAATTCCAACCAATACCCTTTTTGTTGATGACAAAAAAGAAAACACAGATGCAGCATTAAAAACTGGCTTACAGGTTTGGAATTTACAAGTTGGTACGGAAGACGTTGTTGATTTATTCGAAAAAATAAATTTGTAACGCTTTAGCAAATTCTAAAATACCATAAGATTTTAAATTTATTGTGAAAGACACCTATAAAACCATTGACACGCCTTCTAGTGAAATTCTATTCAAAGAAAAAAACAGCAAGTTTTTTGGCTATGCATTCCCCGCAAGCAGTGAAGAAAATGTAAAAACCATACTAGAAAGTTTACGCAAACTTCACCCAAACGCAGGACATTTTTGCTATGCGTATCAAATGGGGACTTCAACTTACACCTATAGAGCAAACGATGATGGAGAACCAAGCAACAGCGCTGGAATGCCAATTTACGGGCAAATACTATCTTTTGATGTCACAAACATTCTTGTTGTAGTCGTGCGCATCTTTGGCGGTGTAAAATTAGGTGTTGGCGGATTAATATCTGCCTATAAAACGGCAGCACAAATGGCCTTATCAGAATGCGAGATTATCGAAAAAACAATTGACATTCATTTTAAAATTATGTTTGATTACCAATTCATGAATAAAATCATGCGCGTGGTGAAAGAAAAAAAGTTAGATATCGTGACACAAACCATGGAAATTAATAGTTTGACACAACAACCCGAAGGCATAATAGAAATAAAAACACGAAAAAAAAATGCCGAAATGATATTCGACATTTTTAATTCTATTTTTGAAATCAAAATTATTCGTGTTTAAATTCACAAAAAACTGCGTCTTTTTTATTTTATTCCATCGCTTTTAACAATTCCAAAATATAATCTGGAGGAGCCACCGGACGACCTGTTTTTAAGGACACAAAAACCAAAATAAATTGGGCAGTTGTTAATAACTCTTCCTGTTCATTGTATATAGCGCAATCAAATTCTATCTTAACAGACGACTGGCTTTTAAAAACCGTATGAACTGTTAAAAGTTCATCATAGCGAGCTGATTTTTTATAATTTATATTCATAGAAACTATAGGAAGTGCAATACCGCTTTCTTCCATTACTTTATACGAAACCCCTTTATTTCTAAGCCATTCCACTCTTCCTATTTCAAAATAAGGTATGTAATTTCCGTGATAAACCACTCCCATTTGGTCTGTTTCAGAGTATCGAACTCTAACTTGTACTTGATGATCTTTCATTAATAATGAATTAAAAAATTTAATTAAAAATAGTGCCTTACAACAATATTAGATAAAATTATTACCCTATATATTTTTTTTTACAGAAATTTGTTCACATATTTGTTTCCCCAATAATAAGTAACAAAACATCTTTTTTTTAGTAATCTAAAAATTACAAATAAAAAACAATTTATTTAGAATATATGAACAAAACTGCTCAATCAGTATGGGAAAACTGTTTGTCTTTCATAAAAGACAACATTCAAGACCAAGCCTATAAAACTTGGTTCGAACCTATCAAGTCAGTTGAACTTACCGATAACGCATTATATATTCAAGTACCTAGTAAATTTTTCTACGAATGGTTAGAGGAACACTATGTAAAACTTTTAAAAGTAGCCTTGACTAAAGAACTTGGAAAAAATGCTAAGTTACTTTATAAAATTAGAATGGAAAACACCTATGGCAACAAACAACCGTTTACAGAACAGTTGCCAAGTGCTAACAGGGTTTCCATGAAACCTCAAGAAGTTGATGCTCCATTTAAAAATTTAAACCCAGAGCTCAAAAATCCTTTCGTAATTCCGGGTATTCGAAATCTTAAGATTGAATCACAGCTTAACGCCAATTATAGTTTTGATAATTTTCTTGAAGGAGACTCCAACAGATTGGCTCGTTCAGCAGGGATGGCTGTGGCCAATAAACCTGGTGGAACATCATTTAATCCTTTACTAATCTTTGGAGGTGTAGGACTAGGTAAAACGCACCTTGCACATGCAATAGGTGTAGAAATAAAAGATAAATATCCAGAGAAAACTGTTTTGTATATTTCTGCTGAGATATTTACGCAGCAATATATTGACTCGGTTAAGAAAAATAACCGAAACGATTTTATCCATTTTTATCAATTGATTGATGTTTTAATCATTGATGATGTTCAATTCCTTTCTGGTAAATCAGGCACTCAGGATGTGTTTTTCCACATATTCAACTACTTGCATCAAAACGGAAAACAGGTAATTCTAACATCTGACAAAGCTCCTGTTGACATGCAAGACATTGAACAGCGTTTGCTTTCAAGATTCAAATGGGGATTGTCTGCTGAAATTCACCAACCCGATTATGAAACTAGAATTTCTATCTTAAAAAATATTTTATATAGAGATGGAGTTGAAATACCTGAGGATATTATTGAGTACGTAGCTCGCAATATCAAATCAAATGTTAGGGAGCTAGAAGGTGCCATCATTTCATTGATAGCACAATCCTCATTCAATAAAAAAGAAGTAACTCTTGACCTAGCGAAAAGTGTAGTTGAAAAATTCGTTAAAAATGTAAAACGTGAAATTTCAATTGATTACATTCAAAAAATAGTTTCAGATTACTTTCAATTAGATTTAGAGACTCTACAATCAAAAACTAGAAAAAGACATGTGGTACAAGCCCGTCAACTTGCTATGTTTTTTGCCAAAAAGTTTACCAAAGCGTCACTAGCTAATATTGGTTCACAGATAGGTGATCGTGATCATGCTACTGTTTTACATGCTTGTAAAACAGTTGATAACCTTGTTGCTACTGACAAACAATTCAAAAAATTTGTTGACGATATCAATAAAAAATTAACGTTGTAAATACCTCATGCCTACTAAAATTCTCATGGTTTGTTTGGGTAATATCTGTCGGTCACCATTGGCTGAGGGAGTATTGGCATCTAAACTTGATCCTGAAAAATTTATTGTAGACTCAGCCGGTACCGGTTCTTGGCACGTGGGTAAATCACCTGATGATCGTTCTATAGCAGTTGCAAAAAAAAATAACATTTCTATTGCACATCAAAGAGGCAAACATTTTAGTCCAAAAGATTTTGACCTTTATGACTACATTTACGTAATGGACAGTTCAAATTATGATGATGTTATGCAACTTGCAGCAACTCCTGAGCATCAAGCAAAAGTTAAAATGATCTTGAATGAATTATTTCCAGGTGAAAATGTTGATGTTCCTGATCCTTATTATGGATTATCAAATGGATTTGAAATGGTTTTCAACATGCTAAACGAAGTTTGCGATATCATTGCAGACAAACTAAAAAAACAACACCCCTAATTATATTGATGCAATTTAGTTTTCTAAAAAGTAATCATTCAAGACTTAAAATTACAGTATATGAACAGTAAAACTTCTCTAGGCAAACTTTATTTAATCCCTACAACAATGGGTGATTGTGATCCTATGGATGTTTTTCCGCAAACTATAAAAAGAAACATAGAATTACTAGACTATTATATTGTTGAAAATGACAAAACAGCCAGAAAATCAATCAAATTAGTATGTCCCGAAAAAAAGCAAGCTGATCTTACCCTTTATGTTTTAAACAAACATACCGAAACGAAAGAACATCTTGAGTTTATAAAACCTTTGCTTGAAGGCCATAGCATGGGGCTTATGAGCGAAGCCGGCTGTCCTGGCGTGGCCGATCCTGGTGCCGTGATTGTAAAACTAGCACATGAAAAAGGTATACAAGTAGTTCCATTAGTAGGACCATCCTCAATATTACTAGCAATGATGGCATCTGGAATGAATGGACAAAGTTTTACTTTTCATGGTTATTTACCCATTGAGAAAGACGAAAAAAAATCCAGTTTAAAAACCTTAGAGAGAATCTCATTTGAAAAAAATCAGTCTCAGATTTTTATTGAAACTCCTTATCGAAATAATAAGTTACTGGAAGACTTAATTCAAATATTGCATCCAGAGACACACTTGTGTATTGCAACTGATATTACGTTGCCTACTGAATATATTAAGACCAAAAAAATAGCAGCTTGGAAAAAAGAGACTATTGATTTACATAAACGACCTACTATTTTTATTATTCATAAGATGTAGATTTGTTTGCGTGAGGGATAGCAGCAAGTACCGAAGTACTGCGTATAGCCCGACGCTACAAAAAAAGGGGCTTTGTCACTGTTACGGTGATCAAGCCCCTTTTTTTGTAGGGTCACGCCCAAAGGAAAACAACTCTGCCTATTAAAGAAATCTCTTTTTTGTTTGATAGCACTGATGGTATGTATTAAATCCTTATTTTTAACGTGTTTTAATTGACTATTTCATGAGTAAACTTCCGAATGTAAAAACGAGTATTTTTACAATAATGTCTAAAATGGCGTCAGAACACAATGCCATTAATCTATCCCAAGGATTTCCTAACTTTCCTGTTGATGAAAAGTTGACTGCTATTGTGGCGCGTTTGTCCCAAGAAAATGTGCATCAATATACACCCATGGCAGGATATCCTCCTTTACTACATCAAATTTCTAAGTTGGTAGAACGTTCTTACGACAGAATTTTGAATCCTGAAACTGAAATCCTAGTGACTGCGGGCGCTACACAAGGGATTTTTACAACCATTATGGCTCTAGTAAATAGTGGTGACGAAGTGATTATTCTGGATCCCAGTTATGATTGTTATGAGGCTCCAGTTTTACTAAGTCAAGCTACACCTATTAGGATTCCGCTTCATGATGATTATACACCAAATTGGGAGCGAATTGCGAGTGCTTGTACCTCAAAAACCAGAATGATTATTATCACAAATCCGCATAATCCTACCGGAAAAATATTGAGTAATGAGGACATTGAAAGTCTAGAGACTACTCTGGAAAAACATCCTAACATTATATTGCTTTCAGATGAAGTGTATGAATACATCACATTTGAAGACAAACATATATCAGCGCACACTAGAAAAAAAATTCGGGATCGCTGTGTCATGATCTCCTCTTTTGGTAAATCCTTTCACATCACAGGTTGGAAAATAGGATATGTTGTGGCTCCCGAAACATTGATGATTGAAATTAAAAAAGTACATCAGTTCCTTGTTTTTAGCGTGAATAGCATAAGCCAAATGACCATTAGCGAATACATTGATATTGTTGATCTTTCTGAAATTAAAAAACAATACCAAGCAAAGCGCGATTATTTTAAAGAACTGCTTATTTCTAGCAGATTTGACCTGCTACCCTGTGAAGGAACATACTTTCAGGTAGCTTCTTATGCCAAGATATCTCAGGAAAATGACGTGGATTTTTGCAAACGTTTAATTACCGATTATGGCGTTGCTGCAATTCCAATTTCAACCTTTTATGCTGATGGTAGAGATTTAAAACTCATCCGTTTTTGTTTTGCTAAGGACGATTACACTCTCAAAGAAGCAGCATTACGATTGTGTACAGTTTAATTATTTCAAAGTATTTCTTTTTATTATGCATGCATACTATTTTTATTTTATTATATTTACATTAAAAAATATCAAGATATGAGTTATACAGATAAAATGTTACGCGACGATGCGCTACAAGGAAAAGTAATTGTTGTAACAGGTGGTGGCAGCGGACTAGGTAAAGCGATGACCAAATATTTCTTAGAATTAGGAGCAAAAGTTGCTATTTCTTCAAGAGATATTGAAAAGTTAAAAAATACAGCTGCTGAGTTGGAGCAGGAAACTGGTGGAACTTGTTTGCCTATTCAATGTGATGTACGTCATTATGAAGAAGTAGAAAATATGCTTCAAGAAGTTTTAAAAACCTTTGAAAAAGTAGATGTATTGCTTAACAATGCTGCTGGAAATTTCATTTCACCTACTGAGCGACTTTCGTCAAATGCATTTGATACCGTTATTGATATTGTACTTAAAGGAACTAAAAACTGTACGTTGGCTTTTGGAAAACATTGGATCGATACCAAACAAGCCTCATCAACTGTTTTAAATATTGTAACCACTTATGCTTGGACAGGATCAGCTTATGTAGTGCCAAGTGCTACTGCAAAAGCGGGAGTGTTAGCCATGACTAGAAGTTTAGCTGTAGAATGGGCTAAATATGGCATTCGTACTAATGCTATTGCGCCAGGACCGTTCCCTACAAAGGGAGCTTGGGATAGATTACTTCCTGGAGATTTAGCCGAGAAGTTTGATATGGCAAAAAAAGTGCCTTTAAAACGTGTGGGTGATCACCAAGAATTAGCTAACCTTGCAGCTTATTTAGTATCTGATTTTTCAGCCTATATCAACGGAGATGTTATTACTATTGATGGCGGTGAATGGCTTAAAGGAGCTGGTCAATTTAATTTACTGGAAGCTATTCCAGAGGAACTTTGGGATCAACTAGAAATGATGATCAAGGCTAAAAAAAATAAATAATTACACGTTTTTTTAGATATAAAAAGAGGATAGTTCAACGTTTATACTGCACCCCAAAGTTTAGACAAATTTATAATTAATTTTGATAATAATGAGCTCGATATTGTATCGGGCTCATTCCTTTTAAATTGAGTTTTATTCTTTCATTATTGTAATATTTGATATATTGTATAATTTCAGTTTTTAAGTGGTTTATGTCTCTAAATTTCATAATATAAAACAGTTCTGATTTTAATATTCCAAAGAAGTTTTCAATAATTGCATTATCCAAACAGTTTCCTTTTCTAGACATACTTTGTACTAATCCTTTTTCTTTCAATAGTGTTTGATATTGTTTCATTTGATATTGCCAGCCCTGATCTGAGTGCAGTATTAGATTGGTATTATTAGGTATTCGTTTAAAAGACTTTTTAAGCATGTTGGTTATTTGATTAAAATTAGGTCTTTCAGATAATTCGTAACTTATTATTTCTCCATTATATAAATCAATAATAGGTGATAGATATAATTTGTTGCCTGAAACATTAAACTCTGTTACATCAGTTGCCCATTTTTCATAGGGATTTGCTGCTTTAAAATTGCGTTGTAAAATATTTGGAGTTATTTTTCCTTGTTCGCCTTTGTAGGATTTGTATTTTTTAACTCGTATTAAACTTTTCAATCCTAAACTTTTCATCAATCGTAATACTGTTTTGTGATTAATTATAATTCCCTTTTGTCTGATTACTAAAGTAATACGACGATAACCCAATCTGCCTTTATGGTGATTGTAAATCTGCTTAATCAATTCTTTAATATCCTTGTATTTGTCAACTAATTGACTTCTTTTTTCATAGTAATAATAACTACTTCTGACCATTTTCATACAATTGAGTAGAACCTCTAAATCGTATTTATGCCTTAATTCCATTATGGTTTGAGCCTTTTGTTTTGCTTGGCTTGTTCGGCTTGAACTAAGGCATTGAACTTTTTTAAAATTTCGTTCTCTGCTCGTAAATATTCAAGTTCTTTTAGAAGTTCTTCTTCTCTGGTTAATGGTTTATCTGTTTTTCGTTGCTTTCTCTTAAAATTCATAGTTACAGGTCTGCCTTTAGGTTTATCTTGTAAACCTGCTGCTCCTTCAATTTCGTATTTTCTTTGCCAACTTGTTATAGTTGACTCTCTTGGAATATTAAAAGTTAAACAAGCTTTACTCAAAGATATTGACTTATTTTCAATAGCTCGTAGTACTTTCAGTTTAAAGTTTATACTATAGTTTTTGTTTTTCTGTCTTGGTAAAAGACCCTCATTTCCAAATTCAATATAAAACTTAATCCAGCGATCAAGATTAGAACTTGATATACCATTTTCATAGGCTACCGAATAAACCGAACGATGTTTTCTTAGAACTTCTGCCACACAGCGAAGTTTAAATTCATAATTGTACTTGACTTTTCTTTCCATAAAAATGCCCCCAAATAGCGTCTAACTTTTTGGGGGCAGTTCAGTTTGTTTTACTATCCTCTTTTACTTTTTTAAATTTCCAAGGCTAATAGGATTTCGCTTTTGAGCAAGCCACTTCCTCCGCCGTAATGTTGTACTATTTTTATATTTGAATTTTCTTTTCTAAAAAAAGAACATAATTCGGTTTCACATTCCTCATCTAAACCAGATCCCAATAACACTAGTGAAAATGGAATTTCGGCAAAAGACTGCCTTGCTTGATGAACATCACACACTCCTATTCCGTTCCAGTTTTCATTTGCATTAATCAATCGCACTACAGTTGCAGTTATTTCTTTATGTAAGCCTACATATAAAATATTTATTTGGGGTGAAATGCTCATACAAAGAATGTTTATTAACCATTAAATTTATTACTCCTACAAATCATTTAGAAAAAACGAACTCTATAAAACACAAAATTTTCAATTACCTGTATTACAATTGCATAGGAACTTCCATCAATAAAATTTGAGCTTCTTCACTATTTGCAACAATATCAAAGGTATTCGTATCCCAAATCCCTAAACCATCACGTTCATTTAAAGAAATACCCCCTATTGTAAAATCACCTTTCAAAATAAAAGCATAAACGCCATTTCCAGATTTCTTCAATTGGTAATTAACTGAATGCATGTTATCAAACTTGCCAATATGAAACCAAGCGTCTTGATGAATCCACACGCCCTCATCCTCTGGATTAGGAGATAAAATTTGTTGCAATTTATTATGACGGTCCGTTAAATCAAGAGTGATTTGGTCGTAACGTGGAGTTACATTTTTTTTATTTGGATAAATCCAAATTTGCAAAAACTTAACCAATTGATCTTGATTTTTATTGTACTCGCTATGAAAAATTCCAGTACCAGCACTCATCACTTGAATATCTCCTTCTTTGATCACCGTTGTATTTCCCATGCTGTCTTGATGTTCAAGATCTCCTTCTAATGGAATGGATATTATTTCCATGTTATCATGTGGATGTTTCCCAAAACCCATACCTTGATTCACTCTATCATCATTTAAAACACGAAGTACTCCAAAATTCATTCGATCTTTGTTGTGGTAATTAGCAAAACTAAAAGTGTGATAGGACTCTAACCAGCCATGATTAGCATGCCCACGAGTATCTGCTTTGTATAGTTCATAATGAGTTAAAGCATTTTCTTGAGGTATCGTTGTGTTTTCCATGATGTAGTAATTTAAAATTAGAGTACAAAATTGCAACAAAAAAGAAACTAGGACATTGAACTAGGACAAGAAAAACAATTTTCTACATTATTTCTTAGTCATTTTTGTTCTTATTTTGCTTAAAAATTCAGCCGAAATGCCCAAATAAGAAGCAATATAATGTTGTGCCACACGTTGCGAGAGAGTGGGATATTGCGCTGTGAATTCTTTGTATTTTTCGGTAGCGGTTTTAGCCATAGTAAGAAACAAACGCTCTTGAGTTACCGCCAAACTTCGTTGCATTAAAATCCTAAAAGCCCTTTCGAATCGTGGTGCTGTCGCAAATAATTCCTCTTTAGTATCTGGACTAAAAACAAAAAACTCACAATCCTCAAGAGTTTCTATAAAAACCCGACTGGGATTGCTTTCATAAATACTAAATGAACTATCACTTACCCAAGCATTTTCTATGGCAAATTGTAAAATGACTTCAAATCCATTGGCATCAATATAATACTTTCGGACACAGCCTTTAATTACAAAAATTTCGAAGTTACATTTCTCACCTTCCTGCAGCAACATGGATTTTTTAGGCACAAATTTATGCGTTAAAAGAGAATTAAAAATTTCTAACTCGCTTGAACTAAAAGAGACATACCTACTAATATTAGCATTAATTTGTGTGTACACGATGGCTTAGATTTTAAATAATAAAGATACTAAATCCGCATTCATAAAGGACAAAAAAAAGCATGTTATTGCACTAATTTTTATTCTAAAAATGAAAAACTACCCCATTAAAATTCCTATTTTTGCCACATTAAAAACATAATAATACACATATGCTAATTATAGGAATTGCAGGAGGAACAGGTAGCGGTAAAACAACTGTTGTACATCAAATAATGAATGAGTTGCCGCAAACTGAGGTAGGAATTATTTCCCAAGATTCATACTACAAAGAGAACCACGGACTCTCATTTGATGAAAGAGCCTTAATCAACTTTGACCATCCTAGAGCCATTGATTTTCCTTTATTAGTTTCGCATTTAAAAGAACTAAAAGCAGGAAATAACATTCACCAACCTGTGTATTCTTTTGTAACTCATAATAGAACAGACGATACTGTTTTTACACATCCTAGAAAAGTAATGATTGTAGAGGGAATTCTTATCCTTGCAAATCCAGAGTTAAGAGAATTATTTGATGTTAAAATATACGTTCACGCTGATAGTGATGAGCGCCTAATTCGACGGATGAAACGCGACATTGCAGAACGTGGTCGCGATATGAACGAAGTAATCAACCGATATCAAAATACATTGAAACCAATGCATGAGCAGTTTATAGAACCTACAAAAGCTTTTGCTGATATCATTATTCCTAATGACAAGTACAACACCGTGGCAATTGATGTGGTTAGAGCAGTAATTAACCAAAGGATTTCATAAATTACCGTATCTTTATAAAAAATACTGATCCAGTATCTAATAGCATTATAGTAGAACATGAAAAACAAATTTAAAAACAATCCTTGGCTTAGATTCTTGAGTAATAAGTATGTTTGGGTGTCCTTGTTTTTTTGTATCTGGATGATTTTTTTAGATAATTACTCTTATTTTAACCATCGGATTTTAGATGAACAAATCCACGATTTAGAGGAAAATGCAACTTATTATAAAGAGGAAATTAAGAAAGATAAAGAAAATATCAAGCAATTAAAAAATTCCGAACAAATAGAAAAATATGCTCGGGAAAAATATTACATGAAAAAAGATAGCGAAGACATTTACATTATAGAATTTGAAAACGATACTTTAAAAAAGTAAAATTCTATTTCTGATTTCGCATTGCATAAGGATTATTACATACGCTAACAGCCCAATAAAACAACATAAATCGGTGTCCTTTTTTTAGGGATAAAGATGATGAAAACTATAAAAAAGATGAATACAAACCTTTTTGAAGATTTTGATCCTGTTTCGTCCAAACAATGGAAACAAAAAATCCAGTACGAACTCAAAGGAGCGGATTATAACGAAACCTTAGTTTGGAATTCCCCTGAGGATATCATGGTAAAACCATTTTACCACAAAGATGAAACTAGTCCCGCTTTAAACAGTGGAACAAAAGCTACTGAGTTCAAAATTTGTCAAAATATTTTTGTTTTTGATGTCTCAAAATCAATTGAAAGAGCTCAAGACGCATTAAATAGAGGCGCTGATAGCTTGAGGTTTACTATTGAAGACGAAACTGTAGACATCACCCTTTTATTAGAAAAAATAGCTCTTCAAGGGATTACCGTCTATTTTAACCTAAGATTTTTTTCAATCGATTTCGTGAAAAAAATAGAGGATTTTGCTAAAAAAAGTAACGTTACTATTTTTTGTAATTTAGATCCAATAGGCCAACTTGCCAAAGATGGGAATTGGTTTTCAACACAAGAAAAAAGTAATTTTGATAGCTTGAATATTATAGCGTCATCCACAAAATCAGTTTCTTTTATTAGTGTAAACGGCGCATTGTATCAAAATGCTGGTGCTACAATTGTGCAGCAAATTGCATATAGTTTAGGACATGTAAATGAGTATTTTAATCGTGTGGAATCAATTTCAAAACCTATCGTTTTTGAAATAGCCGTTGGGACTAACTATTTCTTTGAAATTGCAAAATTGCGTGCACTGCGTATCCTATTTAACTTAATTGCTAAAGAATATAACCATACGCTACCGTGTAACATTATCGCTTTTCCTACCAAAAGAAATAAAACTTTGTATGATTATAACGTAAATATGTTGCGCACCACTACCGAATGTATGAGTGCAATACTTGGCGGTGCTGATACTGTTGCCAATTTACCTTACGATGCCTTGTACCATAAGGATAATGAATTTGGAGATAGAATAGCCCGTAATCAATTGCTAATTCTTAAAAACGAAAGTTATTTTGACAAAGTAAACAACCCCGCCGATGGCAGTTATTATATTGAAAATCTAACGCAACAACTTGCAGAAAAAGCTTTAGCCTTGTTTAAAGACATTGAGGCAAATGGAGGTTTCCTAAAACAATTAAATGAAGGAACCATAAAAAGGAAAATTCAAGAAAGTGCAGATGCAGCGCAAGAACTATTTGATTCTGGCAAAGAAATTTTGTTAGGAACTAACAAACATCCTAACAAACAGGATAAAATGAAACATGATTTAGAGTTATTTCCTTTTGTAAAAGTCAAGCCAAGAAAAACCTTGATTACACCCATCATTGAAAAACGTTTGGCAGAAAAAATAGAACAAGAACGATTAGAGCTTGAATAGTCAGGACGAAATTGTTATTTAATTCAATACCAATGGAAAAGACTATATTTACTTTACTTAAAATTTAAAATAATGGACGCCATAAGACAAATTGTTAAGGTAAAAAATCACAAAATAAGTATTACACTGCCAGATGATTTTAATGCTGATGAAGTTGAAGTGATTATTCTTCCCAAGTTGAATAATGTAGAAATCCCTCAATGGCAAATGGACCAAGTTAGAGAAAGAACTGAGAAATATCTTAAAAATCCGTCTTCAGCTCAAGATATCGATGATTTTCTAAAAGATATTGACAGTGAGTTATAAAATTGTAATTATAGAAGAAGCTAAACTTGATTTCAAAACAGCTTTGAAATGGTACAAAAGCATCCAACCAATATTGGGCATTAAGTTCACCAATTCTTTCAAGGAAAGTTTAAAAGTAATTAAATCAAATCCGCTACTTTTTCAAATAAGATATGATGAGACTAGAGTAGCTTTAATTGAAAATTTTCCATACTTAATTCATTTCAACAGCTATGATCACACAATTGTCATTAAAGCTATTTTTCATACTTCAAGAAATGCCGAAATATGGATTGAAAGGAATTAAAATTTCAAAAACTATAATCTTTGTAACAAACAAATGAAAAGAAAAGATTTACAACATATAAAATTAGAAAGCAACCCTATAAATGTGGAGAATGAAAATGCTGTGGCTGATGCATTTCTAACGGCAGAGGGAATAGAGCTAAAACCTACGTACACACAGCAAGATATTGACAAGCTGACACATCTAGATTTTGGAGCTGGTTTCGCACCCAATTTACGTGGACCGTATGCTACCATGTATGTTCGCCGTCCTTGGACAGTAAGACAATATGCTGGATTTTCTACAGCCGAAGAAAGTAATGCTTTTTACCGCAGAAACTTAGCTGCAGGACAAAAAGGACTTTCAGTAGCTTTTGACTTACCTACCCATAGAGGATATGATTCAGATCACGAACGTGTTGTAGGCGATGTAGGAAAAGCAGGTGTGGCTATAGATTCAGTTGAGGATATGAAGGTGCTTTTTGACCAAATCCCTCTTGATGAAATGTCAGTATCCATGACCATGAACGGTGCTGTTTTACCTATAATGGCTTTTTATATTGTAGCTGCAGAAGAGCAAGGTGTTAAAGCTGAATTACTTTCTGGAACCATTCAAAATGATATTCTAAAGGAGTTCATGGTGCGTAATACCTATATTTATCCGCCTACACCTTCTATGAAAATAATTGCTGATATCTTTGAGTATACCAGTAAAAACATGCCTAAATTCAATTCCATTTCAATTTCTGGTTACCACATGCAAGAAGCCGGAGCAACAGCCGATATTGAACTTGCGTACACATTAGCAGATGGATTAGAATACATCAGAACTGGTTTAGCCACAGGAATGAAAATAGACGAATTTGCTCCGCGTTTGTCTTTTTTCTGGGCAATAGGAATGAATCATTTTATGGAAATTGCAAAAATGCGAGCTGGCAGAATGATTTGGGCTAAATTAGTCAAACAATTCGAACCGAAAGATGATAAGTCTTTGGCGTTACGAACGCATTGTCAAACATCGGGATGGAGTTTAACCGAACAAGATCCATTTAATAATGTAGCAAGAACTTGTATAGAAGCTGCTGCTGCCGCTTTTGGTGGCACACAATCTTTACATACCAATGCACTTGATGAAGCCATTGCATTGCCAACAGATTTCTCAGCTAGGATTGCAAGAAATACTCAGCTATATTTACAAGAAGAAACTAAAATTACAAAAACAGTAGATCCATGGGCTGGCAGTTATTATGTAGAGAGTTTGACGAATGAAATTGCCGAAAACGCATGGAAATTAATCGAAGAAGTTGAAGAACTTGGCGGAATGACCAAAGCTATTGAATCTGGCATCCCAAAATTACGTATTGAAGAAGCTGCCGCAAGAAAGCAAGCCCGAATAGACAGCGGACAAGATATTATTGTAGGTGTAAATCAATATCGATTAGAAAAGGAAGATCCATTACAGATTCTTGACGTAGACAATCAAATGGTTCGAAAGCAGCAACTAGAACAATTAGAGCGAATTAAAGCGTCTAGAGATACCCAAAAAGTACAAGATTCACTAAAAAAACTGACTCTTTGCGCTCAAACTGGCGAGGGAAATTTACTTGAAATTGCAGTTGAAGCAGCCAGAAACAGAACTACACTTGGGGAAATTAGTGACGCCTTAGAAGCCGTTTTTGGCAGGTATAAAGCGCAAATAAAATCATTTAGTGGTGTGTATAGTAAAGAAATAAAAGACGACAAAAGTTTTGAAAAAGCAAAACAACTGGCCGACGAATTTGCAGTAAAAGAAGGCCGTCGCCCTCGAATCATGATTGCAAAAATGGGGCAAGACGGACACGACAGAGGTGCTAAAGTAGTAGCAACTGGTTATGCCGATGTGGGATTTGATGTGGATATTGGTCCGCTTTTTCAAACACCCGAAGAAGCTGCCAAACAAGCTGTAGAAAATGACGTGCATATTCTAGGTGTTTCCTCACTTGCTGCTGGACACAAAACACTCGTGCCACAAGTAATTGACGAACTAAAAAAATACGGACGAGAAGATATCATGGTGGTTGTAGGCGGAGTAATCCCTGCTCAAGATTATCAATTTTTATTTGATGCTGGAGCGGTAGCTGTTTTTGGACCTGGAACAAAAATAAGTGATGCAGCAATCAAAATACTTGAAATACTGCTCGAAAGTTTTGAATAAAACTTTAGTAAAAGCACAAAAAAATCACCTAAATGGTGATTTTTTTGTTTTGTAAAACATTTAGAATACATCTTCCTAAATATTTAATGACAATAATTTTGCTCTTAATTAAATAAAATCGAATTAAAACGAATTAGATATTATGCACCGTTGCATTATTATCTGGCACAATAAACGAAGTGTCAAAACCTCCAAAAAGTTTCATATAACTCTTAATTGAAGTTCCGTAAGCATCTTTAAAATTGCGTTTGCCTTTGTATCTAAAATATTTTTTAACAGATCCCGCACCTCCTAGATGAGCTGCTGCTAAAATTCCAGATTCTGTAACTCGAACACCATGAAGTACGGTGCCATTGTACTTTTCAATTTCATTGCGTAATTCCCATTTGTTCTTAGATAAAAGTGCTATGAAAGCCTTTTCTTGAAGTTCAGGGCTGTTTAAAAAAGCGGTGCTATTATGAACACCTACTGATTTTAAAGTTTCAATTCCAAATTGATATTTACCTAAATATCCTAATGAATTAATTTTTTTGTACTTGCTTTGAGATTCTCTTGTTCCTATGGCTTCTTTAAAACCAATAAAAAAATTTCCAGTGAAAGGAATACTAAAATTAGCGTATTCGCTTGGCTCTTCAGATGGGAATAAATAATGAGTTCCATCTTGTTCATTAATCAAAAACCACGGGTTGGTTTCTAAGTTTAAAGGTTTAAAACCTAAGCTCAAAAATACTGTTATCACAGCTAGACTAGTGTAAAAATACCACTTCTTTATCATAAATTGTTTTTCTTCAAAACGCTGTCCCGTTAAGAAATTTCTATGCGCAAAGATACAAAAAAAATAGCAAGCTTGATAATCAGCACGTTAAACTTATCTAAAAATAGATGAAGTGGTATTTAATACCGTTTAAGTGCGAGAACTCTATTGTAGGTGCAGGAATTTTGACCGTATTAAAAACCGAGAAAACCGTCTTCAAAAAATGAGAATTGGTTTTGATTTTAGTCAAGTCAACATCTAAACTGAAGTAAAACTGTCTGTATCGTTGTGGATTAAAAGCCGCATTTGGAGCAAGTGTAGCAGTATTTCCAGCTACCATTCCTTCGGCTCCATAACCCAAAGCAACATTCAACCATTTTGGTATTTTAGAATTTTTAGCAAAGGAATGTAAATTAATCGAGAGCCAATACGTTTGTCCGTTATAATCCTTTATGATTTGTTCTGATACGGATTTCCCTAACACTGCTGGACGGTATTGTGCATAAGGTGAAGTATGAAAAGAAAATTTAGGCAGTATGCGTTGTTCATCCCATAGTAATTCTTGTGACACGTACAAGCCCGTTCCTGCAGCATTAGCAACAACATCACCTATAGAAGCTCCCCACTCTGAGGATTGACCGTCCATAACCTCAACTGCGGTCAAGAATGCAAAACCCAATCCTGCACCGTAAAGTAGTTGATTTTTTTTAGAAGCTCCACTCCAATGGAGCATTTGAGCACTAAAACTCCCCAATTGATAGGATGAAAAAACATGCCCTACTTTATCCATTTGCAACCACTCTGCATTATCATTAACAAAATGAAAATCAGATTTAGGATAATTAGCATACCATAATTGATTCAAAGCAAGCAATGTACCTGTTGCAACCACAGCTTGGGAAACCAACACTGTTTTTTGCCTTTGCACTTGTATTGTATCCGAGGGTTTTAGAAACTTGTTTAATTTGCTTTGGCAAAAGCCAATTTGAGAAAAAAACACAGCAACAAAAATATATCTTAAAATAGTGTTCACAACTATCTTACTACACCTTGATTGTTAATCCAATCTGAATATTTTTTTGCGTTTACATTATGTTCTGGCAATGTAGCGGCAAATTCATGATACCCAAAACGGTCAACACTAGCGCAAAAATAAATGAAATCATTTTTTTCTGGATTTAAAACAGCCTCTAATGCAGTAATATCAGGCATAGCAATAGGTCCTGGAGGAAGTCCCACATTCATATACGTATTGTAAGGATGAGGCATGGTCAAGTCATTGTAAAAAACTCTTTTGATTACTTGGTTAAAATCATTGGCTTTCTTTTTCATGGCAAAAATCACCGTAGGATCTGCTTGTAAAGGCATTTCTAATTTCAATCGGTTAAGATATACTCCTGCAATTCTTGGTCTTTCATCTTTTTTAACCGACTCTTTGTGAACAATTGAGGCTAAAATTGTAGCTTCAACTGGAGTAAGGCCTTGCGCTTTTGCCTTTGCAGTACGCTCTTTGTTCCAGAAGTTGCGGTACTCTTTAATCATTTTATCTCGAAATTTTTCGGCTGGAGTATTCCAATAAATTTCATAGGTATTGGGAATAAACATGGCTAAAATATTTTCCTCATTGAATCCGTTTTCTTGCAAAAAAACCGAATCTTTAAATGTATTGAGCAAAACCAAACTATCCGCTTCTATCTGAGATCCTACACGACCTGCAAGATTTTCTATTCGTTCTTGATTGTTGAATGCTAATTTTACTGGCGAATTTAAACGTAAGGTTTTTACAAGATCATAGCTGCTCATTCCTTTTTTAATCACAAAACGTCCTGGAATTACATTTTCAATATAGCCTCGCTTAGAAGCTACAAGCTCAAAACGCTCTAAATTTTCTACGTAAGGGCTTAAAATTTTCTTGACATCTTCATATTTAGAATCGGTAGGTACATAAACGTACACTTCTTGCTCAGGAAACTTAGTATTGGCAGAGAAAATTTGTTTTAATAAAATCATGCCATAGATCATCAATCCAGATATTAAAACAACTGAGACAATGCTAATAATTTTCTTAGTATTCATAGGGTGGTATTATTTTTTTAAGCTTTTAGTTTTTTTTACGGAAGCATAAATAATTGATTTAAAAATACTTATATCTTAATTTGAAAAATTAAAATTTAGTATTGATAAGCTGGTACATGGCTTCATCTTTGTAATTTCCTTGATGCAAAGTCCAATCTTTTTTTATACCAATCATTTCAAATCCAAATTTAGTAAAAAGTGCGGTACTTGCTACATTTTCGGCACCAATATTTGCATATAATTGATGTAAGTTTAGATTATAGAATGCATATTCGATTAATAATTCCAAAGCTTCGGAGCCAATATTCTGATTTCGGTTTTCGTTCTTTTGAATTACAATCCCCACACCTGCCCTATTATTCCTTGGATCGAAATCAAATAAATCTATCAATCCTAGCGCAGGAAAATCTTGATCTTGGCAAATAGCAAGACGCAACTGCTTAGCTTCGTAAATATCTTGATGTGCATTTTCTAAATATTGCTTGACTAGAAACCTACTGTATGGAGTGTTTGTATTGCTTACTTCCCAAATGCTTTGGTCGTTTTCAATTGCGTAAATAAATTCTAAATCATTGGGTTCTAATGCCCGAATGTAAATATTATCGCCTTTTAATGTTTTCATTTATTTTTTTCACAAAGTTACACAGAGATAAACCTAGCTTAATTTTAATACTAGTTTCTAAAAATTAAATCTCAATTGTACCTTGAAAAACAAATTGAGCTGGGCCTTTCAGAAAAACATTGGTAAACACACCCTCATTATTATCAAATGAAACAGTTAATTTTCCGCCTTCAACATTTAAGTTAATAGCAGTTGCAGTTGTTTTTCCGAGTACATTCATGGCTATTGCAACTGCTGTAGCGCCTGTTCCGCAAGAAAGTGTTTCGTCTTCAACGCCTCTTTCATACGTTCGAAGAGAAAAGGTATTTTCATTAATTTGCTCTACAAAATTAACATTACTACCTGCTTGTCCGTATAAATCTCCGTATCTAATTGATGCTCCAATATTTTTTACATCGTAGTTTTCTAGATCTTTAACCAGTTGCACGTGATGTGGTGAACCTGTATTTAAAAACACATAATCAGGAGTCACATTTACGGTTGCAACATCAATCATTTGCAGAGCTACAATTTCGTTCTCGTCAATGGTAGCATGATGCAAACCATCTGTAGCAATAAATGTAGTTTTGTTTTCAATAACCTGAAGCTTTTTGGCGAAAGCCACTAAACAGCGTCCACCATTACCACACATAGAACTCTGGTTTCCATCTGAGTTGTAATACACCATTTTAAAATCGGTATCCAAGTCATTTTCTAACAAAATTAAACCATCGCCTCCTATTCCAAATCGGCGGTCACACAGTTGAGCAATCAATTTTGTGTTCTCTTTTGGAAAAAATTCGGTACGGTTGTCAATCATTACAAAATCATTGCCTGTGCCTTGGTATTTATAAAATTCTAATTGCATTTTTTTAATTTTGTGAAACACAAAAGTACAAACTATTAATGAAATGTTAATCATTGTTAAAGAGCGTTAAACGGTATTTTAACAATCCAAAAAAGTTTTAATTTTACCTATATATTTTTTTAAAAACGAAATTGACTATGAAAAATTTATCAACATTATTTGGAGTTTCTTTATTAAGTGGTGTAGTTACCTTAGGTTCTTACAAGCTATTATTTGATACTGATGGTTATTTTTCAAAAGATAATGGCTCAGTAGTTACCATGGCTTCCAACTCGTACGGTAAGCGTGTTGGTTTATCATCGGAAATACTTGATTTTACTGAGGCCGCTGATAAAACCATTCATACCGTAGTACACGTGAAAAACGTTTCCAGAACCACTGTTTCTAACCCAATATTAGAATATTTTTACGGTTATAGAGGTGGACAATCACAAGAACAAGTAGGAACGGGATCTGGAGTAATTATTTCTGAAGACGGCTATATTGTAACGAACAATCACGTGGTGAAAGATGCCTCTGAAATTGAAATTACACTCAACAATAAGAAATCATACAAAGCAAAATTAATTGGTACCGACTCCAAAATGGACATTGCTTTGCTAAAAATTGATGCTGGCGAAAAGCTTCAATATACGGCTTTCGCCAATTCTGATTCGGTGAAAGTGGGTGAATGGGTATTGGCAGTAGGAAATCCGTATAATCTGAATTCGACTGTTACGGCGGGTATCGTTTCGGCGAAAGCCAGAAATTTAGACACCAGCGGAATTCAATCGTTCATTCAAACGGATGCGGCGGTAAACCCAGGAAACAGTGGTGGTGCCTTAGTAAACACTCGTGGTGAATTGATTGGTATCAATACTATGATCTCTTCGCCAACAGGAAGTTATACCGGATACTCTTTTGCGGTTCCCTCAAACATAACCCGCAAAATTATTGAAGATTTAATGGAATTTGGGAATGTACAACGCGGAATTCTAGGCGTTGAAGGTGGCGAATTGAATAGTATGAATTCTAAAGAATACGGTATTAGTTTAACCCAAGGATTTTATATAAAAAGGGTAACGAAAAATTCTGGTGCTGACAAAGCTGGCTTAACCAACGGAGATGTGATTGTCAAATTAGACGAACAAAATATTACATCATTTGCAGATCTTTCTGGATACATCAATACGAAAAGACCAAATGACAAAGTTCAAGTTACCTATATTAGAGACGGAAAAACTAAAACCGTTCCTGTGACTTTGAGTAAAAACGAGTTTTTTAATGCGGAGTTCAAAGGTATAACACTTGAAAACATTGAAGCTGCTGATAAAAAGAAATATAAAATTGATCACGGTGTGCGCATTAAAGGTATTAGCGATGAACAGTGGCAACAGTATGAAGAGGAACTAGTGGGAAGTATAATTTTAAGTATTGATAACGTAAAAGCAACAGATGTAGAAACGGTATCGAAAAGATTTGGAAAAATAGAAGCTGATCAAAAGGTACGCATAGAATTGATCAGTAAAAATGGTGAACTGCTACGTTTTTACATGTAAGTTTATTTTTAAAATTGAATACTAAGCCATCTTGCTAAACAAGGTGGCTTTTTTATTTTGCAAAAAAATCTTAAAACACGCTACGAAATCGATTGAAATGGGTATTTTTGCCAAAAATTTTAAAAAATACAACACCTTATTTTCCTTAAATTTTCAACATGGCAACTACTACTTTATACGAAAAAGAAGTCTCTTTGCAAGCCGACAGGCGACGTGCAGGAGTAGAACTGATTAAAATCATCAGTGATTTATGGTATGACAAATCAATTGAGATGGTCTTATTCCGCAATCAATTATTAGACAGAAATGTAAGTGAGATTATCAATTTACATGAATATGCTGCTGAGTTTGTAGGCAAACCTATTTCAGTATTTGATTCGGTTAAAATTGCAAAAGCTATTTTAGAGTTGAACTTACTTCCTGCAAAATTAGACATTGGTAAACTTACCTATGAATACGGATTAGAAGAGGACAAATACCCAGATGCTAAATATTTTGTAATTGACAAACTAAAAAACGCTAAAGATTCTGAAGAAATTCATCCAAAAGATGTTGTCTTATACGGTTTTGGACGTATTGGTCGTTTACTAGCAAGAGAATTAATGTCAAAAACGGGAAAAGGAAGTCAATTGCGCTTACGTGCTATTGTAACCCGTGATAAAAACGATGCTGTTTCTCTTGAAAAAAGAGCTTCATTGTTGCGCTATGATTCTATTCATGGAGATTTTGAAGGTTCAGTAACTGCAGATCCTGCAAACAATGCTTTAATCATCAATGGAACAACCGTTCATATCATTACTGCAAACAGTCCAGAAGAAATTGATTATACGCAATTTGACATCAACAATGCTCTTGTAATTGACAATACAGGTGCTTTTACAACTCAAGAAGCTTTGAGCCGCCATTTAACTTCAAAAGGAGCCGATAAAGTATTGCTTACCGCTCCTGGAAAAGGAGTTCCTAATATTGTACACGGTGTAAACCACAACGAGTACAACCCGGATGAAATCAATATTTTCTCTGCAGCTTCTTGTACTACCAATGCCATTACTCCGATTTTGAAAGCGGTTGAAGATACCCTAGGTGTTGTAAAAGGACATTTAGAAACCATCCATGCGTATACTAATGATCAGAACTTGGTAGACAACATGCACAAGAAATACCGCCGTGGTAGAGCAGCAGCGTTGAATATGGTAATTACTGAAACTGGTGCAGGAAGTGCTGTTGCAAAAGCATTGCCTAGCTTAGCTGGAAAATTAACTTCAAATGCTATTAGAGTTCCTGTTCCTAATGGTTCGCTGGTTGTGTTAAACCTTGAGGTTTCAAAAACCACTTCTGTAGAGGCCATCAATGGAATTATGAAAAAATATGCTCTTGAAGGGGAGCTTGTAGAGCAAATAAAATATTCATTGAATAACGAATTAGTTTCTTCTGATATTGTAGGTACTTCGGCGCCTGCTATCTATGACAGTAATGCTACTATTGTGTCTGCAGATGGGAAAAATATTGTGCTTTACATTTGGTATGATAATGAATACGGGTACAGCCACCAAGTAATTCGCTTGGCTAAATATATTGCTAAAGTAAGACGTTTTACGTACTACTAGCCTACTGTTTACAAGTTGTGGTGGGTGGTTGAAATTTTTTTAGTTTTAGTTTTAGTCAATAGTTTTAAATTTAAGACAACCACTTCCCGACTTGAATAAAATTTAAAATCCGTCTTGTTTTAGAACGAGACGGATTTTTTTGTTTATGATTTTTGTCGTGGTACCGAATTGGCACGCAGATATCGCAGATTTAGCAGATTTTTTATTGATTTTTTAAAAACACTTTACTACAAGTATTTTTAAACATATAAGGAATATAAGTTCATATAAGTTGAACTATTTTAAATTCATGAATGATATAATACATCTCACAGCTTACTAATTAATAATTCATAACTCATAATTAAAAAACCCTACTCCTTCGCCTTAGTCATATAGTAAATCGGGATGCCAATAAGCATAATCAACACACCCCAACCACAGGTAGTTGGTTTTGTGTACAATAACGCCAAACATATCGCCGAAGAAATCAAAATATACAAAGCAGGCAATACCGGATAACCAAAAGCCTTATACGGACGCTCTGCATTTGGCATTTTTTTACGTAAAATAAAAATTCCTAATATGGTTAAGATGTAAAACACCAGTACAATAATCACCACAAAATCAAGTAAATCCCCATACTTACCCGTCAAACACAAGGCCGATGCCCAGATACATTGCGCCCAAATAGACCATTCTGGTACACTAGCTTTGTTTAACGAAGCCGCTTTTTTAAAGAAAACACCATCCTGAGCCATCGTATAATACACGCGAGCACCCGCCATAATCAAACCATTGTTACACGCAAAAGTCGAAATCATAATCATCACGGCAATAATCAAAGTTCCTACCGACCCAAAAATAGTTTGCGAAGCCACCACAGCCACACGATCTGATTCGGCAGTAGCAATATCAAACAAAGGCACCACCGCCAAGTACATCACATTGGCTACAATATAAATCACACTCACCAATAATGTTCCTAGAAACAAACTCAAACCCACATTGCGTTTTGGGTTTTTAATTTCGCCTGCAATAAAAGTAACGCCTTCCCAAGCCACACTCGAGAATTGCGATCCCACAAAGGCCGCCGAAATGCCCGATATCAATGCAATACCACCAATAGGCACCCACTCGCCTGTTTCCACATTCAAACTTTGAGCTTGCCATGCGTTAGCCCAATTCGCATCCCACACCGCACTATCGGCAGCCATAAAACCAAAAATAATCAAACCCGCTAACGAGAGTACTTTGATCACCGTAAGCACCGTTTGCAAAATCTTCGAGTTTTTCACTCCGCGACTGTTCACATAACTCAACAACACAATCGTAACAATAGAAACAATTTGGGCTGCGTTTAGTTTAAAGTCGCCTATTTCATACAAAATATTTTTATCACTCAAAGGCGCATACAAGTAAGCTGCAAACTTGGCAAAAGCCACACCCACCGCCGCAATAGTACCGGTTTGAATCACCGCAAAAAAGCTCCATCCGTACAAAAACCCAATGAGTTTACCATAAGCTTCCTTAATATACACATACTGCCCACCCGCCGTAGGGAACATCGCGCTCAACTCGCCGTAACTCACCGCAGCAATCACGGTAATCACGCCCGTAAGCACCCACATAGCAATCAGCCAGCCGGCAGAGCCGAGTTGTCGCACCATATCCGAGCTTACAATAAATATCCCCGATCCTATCATAGAGCCCACCACAAGCATGGTCCCGTCAAGTAGTCCTAATTCTCTCTTAAAATTGTCTGGTTTTTGGTCTTCCATAAAATGGTTTTTTGGTTAGTTGTGGGCTAAAGATATACTTTTTTTAGAAATCTAAATTCAGATATGCTTATTTTGGGCATGTCCCAGCTTCCGCACGGCTACAGCTGCGTCAGGCTATGCGCTTTATCTTTATTTTCTTAAAGAAAGAAAATAAAGGATGCCGCTACTATCCTTCATGCAAAATCCTCCTTTTCATGTTCAACCTCAGAAAAAGAGAAGTGCTGCACTAGGGTTTTAAGTACGAAAAGCTTGCAACTAATAAAACGCCTTTACCGTTTTGTAATACAATTATTCTTATATTTGAAAATCGATCTAGCTCACGCCAGATAAAGCAAGCCTAATTTTAAGGTTCTATGTTAATTTTGTTAGACCAATCCAAAAGTTAGCAGTTATCGCTTGGGAAATCAAAGAATTTTAGGACATTAATAAAGAAATAATCATATCGAGATGAATTACAATGAAGCCAAACATAAAGTTTTAAAATTGTTGTTGGATGTAAAACTAAATTTTATTGACGAATATCACGATGATAGAGAAGCGCTTTTAACACTTGATCAAATTGTGAAAAAGCAAAAATTGGATTACGACACCATTAAAGTTATATTAGCTTCTTTGTCAGCCAACCAAGAAATCAGATTCCATAACTTCTATCCCGAATATGATTTCTCTGGCTACTTAATTACAAATTCGGGAATATATGCGTACGAAGATGAAAAATATCTACGAATTAAAACTGAACGTTCAAGAGCATTTTGGAGCTTTATCATTTCAATTATATCTTTCCTTTTATCAATGTTTGCCATATTAATTGCAATTAAAGAACCTAAACAAGAATCTCAGACACCAAAAAATATTATTTCTAAAGACACTAAATTGAAAAATCCTTTACCAATTAAAATTGATGATTCATTGACAGGCAAAAATAAAATGCAATTAAAAGTGAATGGAAAATAAAAACATAGCGTAGATTGCAACAATCGCTACCCCCCCCCCGCTAGCGCTAGCGTCGGGCTCGTGAGGGTGTTAACGGATTAATATGATTTTAGTTTGTACAAGTCATTAGATTTTTTTAAAATATTGAAAATATTAATTATGTTCACGAGCGGGACGCTCGCGCTAGCTGGGTTATCCTTTTTAAATCATATTATCGTTTAGCCGAAAATACTCATCTTCATAATCATCAACAAAGTCATACTCGTAACTATTAACTAGAATTATATGAAAGAAAAACTAATTAGAATTAATGATTTTTGTACTTTAAATTCTAAAAAAATTGAAAATGACATTCAAAAATCAAAATATAGAATTACTCTGATCTTACTATATAATAAGTTATGTCAGATTTATAAAATGAATGAATCAATAGGGATAATTAATACTGATGTTTACTCTATGTCAATTCTTCAACGATCACAAATAGAACATTATTTAATTTTTTTTTATGCAGTAACTCAACTTGAAAAAAAGAAAGATGACTTTGTGGGAATTTCGTATTACTTTATATATACACAATCTGAATATTTAAAACAAGAAAATTATATTAATAAAGTAAGTAATATAAAAAATGGAACAAAATTTAATTATCTTGATTTACTTAAAATCAAGTTTCCAAACATAACTCAAGCAGAGATTGATAAAGTTAATTCTATTGGTAATGTTTTTTCAAAATTAGACGTAATTGCTAAAAGACTAATGGAGTACTCAAATGAAAATGAGTCAGAAAAGAAAAAGATTATAGTAAACGTAGAGCTTCTTGAATTTTATAACATATTATCTTCTTATGTCCATGGCGGACCATATGCGGATAATGAACTAACCTTCAATCTTTCTACTATTGACGCTTTAAAAAATAGAGTTGATAAAATTATTTCGATTTCAGAAACATTAACTTATGCGGCATTCTATTTGTTTTTTAAAATTTTAAATTCCGAAACAAATAATAAATATAAAAATTACAGTTAAGAGCGAGTAAGTAACAGTTCCCGCTCGTTATGATGTCAACGGATTACTATGATTTTAGTTTGTAGCAGTCATTAGATTTTTTAAAACATTGAGAAAGAAACTAGGATCACGAGCGTGACGCTCGCGCTAGCTTGCAGACAAATAGAACAAATCACATGAAATATGAGTCTAAGAATAACACAACGCACCAACTCTAACGTAGCATTTACCTTAGGAATAATAGCGATACTTTTATTTTTATTCTTAATTTGGGGAGTATTTGGGCTTGATATTTCTAACTATTTTACTGCTATAATTGGCTTACTAATCGGTCTTATTTCTATAATTGGAATTGTATATTCATTCAAAAGCCTTCAGGAGCCAACTGGAATTAGAAGTGTATTTGGATTTATTCTGAATGGAGTAATGGCGATTCTATTTGTTATTACTTTTGTTGGTTTTCTTTTAAGTTGAACTTAAAATCTAAAGGCTAGCGCGAGCGTCTCGCTCGTGATGAATGGATAAATAGGATTTTGGTTTGTGTCAGTCATTAGATTTTGTCATTTAACAGCCTTCATGAGCGAGATGAACGCGAAAAACTTAGGGGATTTTCAAATTAGTACTTTATTACCATATCAATAGAAATAATAATGAATTTTAAAAAACTAGTCAACATTTCAATAAAACTATTTACGATTATTTTTCTATTTCTTTTTTTTTATTATTCTTTCACCTTTTTTGATCTCAATGAGGATCGAAATAAATGTTTAAAGAAAAAGGAGATGGAATTTTCAGATGTAATAAATGATATAGTTGATGATACAATAAACAGAAAGCAAAAACTAATTGTACTTAAAAATAGACTTAAAATCGATACATATTATACGAATGGTATTTGGAGTAATTTACAAGTTGGCGATTCAATAGTTAAAAACCGTGGAACTTTTAAATTTAAAGTATATCGTGATGATAAAATATTTTTATTAGATTTTGGCTTAGATTGTGAATAATTCTAGCTCGTGTTAGCTATTTATAGATCAATAAAATTTTAGTTTGTGACAGTCATTAGATTTTTTTTAAAATACAAAGAGATATTAATTATGTTCAAGAGCGAGATGCTCGCGCCAGATGAAAAAAAACAATAAATAAAAAATTGAAAGTCCTAAACATCATCGCAATACTATTGATTTCAGGAATATCTGGATTTTTAAGTATGGCCTTTTACCTGGGTTCTATTGAAAACAAAGAAGAGTTAGTAAGACAATTACCGATATCCTATTTTTATAGATTTGGTGCATTTAGCCTTTTAGGAATTATAGGTATCAGCTTATTAGTATTGATAAATTATTTAATCAACAGAATAACAAAGAACGAAAATAAAAAAACCAATTTGAAAGAATTAACTAAAATTGGAATATTAACTACTGTTGTTTTTTGTCTAATTGGAACATATGTTTTTTTTAGAATTTGAAATAGAAATACGAGCCCACTCGAGGGTAACGCTAGCGCCAACAGTGGCAAAAACCGAACAAATCAATCCAATAAAATATAGAAAATATGAGAAAAAC